>NZ_JAUNHI010000002.1:181763-197270 GCF_030524025.1 Actinomyces sp.
CCATGCCGCCTTCGCCCATGTCCCCGGCAGGTATCGCGGCGGCGAGGGCGACGAGCCCGTCGGGAGCGTCCCGGCCCCGCGCCCCCCCCCCCAACCCCCAGGGGGGGGGGCGCCCCCGTGGGGGCCCCCCCCGCCCCATGTCGAGGGTAGGGCTCAGGCGCGGCGGCGCACGATGTACAGCCCGGCGCCACCGGCGGCGGTCAGGACGATCGCGACCAGCGCCACGCTCCCGGCGGCCAAGCCCGTACGAGCCAGCTGCGGGTTGCGCGGGGTGGTCGTGGTCGTCGAGCCCCCGGCGGTCACCGTCAGCTGGGGCTGTGAGGCGCTCGGCGCGGCGTTCGACGTCGTGTCGGTCGCAGTGTCAGTCGCCGTGTCGGTCGGGACATCGGTCGTGGAGGGGCTCGAGGCTGTGGCCGAGGGCGTCGGGTTCGCCGCCCCGGTCACCTGACCGGAGCCCAGCGCCGTGGCCTGAGCCGTCGCCGTGTGGTCGACCCCGTTGACGGTGGCCACGTTCTGCGCCGTCCCGGTCGTCGAGGTCGAGGTCAAGCGCACCCGGCACACCGTGTCGGTGGAGTCCACCGTCCAGGTCAGTGCACCGGTGTTGGCGTCGAGACTCGGCTGAACCGGTCGGCCCTCCGACCAGTCGGTGTCAGTGCACCGCACGCTGGACAGGGTCGTGCCCGGGTCGGTCACCGTGTACTCGGTCGACCCCGTCACGTTGACGTCCCAGCGCCACACGAAGAAGCCGGAGTCGGTGGCCTCTTGAGCCAGCCGGTCTTGCGGGTCACCGGCTCGGCCTGCTCGGGGATCACCCCGTCGCAGGTGGTGTCGCACACCCCGTCGCCGTCTAAATCGCCCGGAACGACCTCAACGGTCGTGCCGCCGACCACGATCGTGGTCGTGGTCGAGCCGATGAGGTCGCCGGTGATCTGCGCACGCGCGGTCAGGGTGCCGTCAAGACGGTCCCACTGGTCCACCTCGGTGTTGAGCGTGCAGGTCAGGGTCGCATCGCCCTGTGAGGCAGTGCAGTCACCGACGGCGACCTCGGGGCGGTCGGAGTCGACCAGCGAGAAGCTGAGTCCAGGGGGCCAGCGCAGCCCCTCGCCGAGCTCGATGGTGAAGGTCTGTCCGGCCTCCGGGTCGACGGCGTGCCAGTTGGCGACGAGGTCGATGGTGGCCCACGCCTCGGCCTTGCTCGAGGTGACGGTCACGGAGTCCACCGTGACGGCGTCGTCGGCGGCGGCGGGCGCCGGGGTCAGTGCGGCCCAGCCCAGAGGCAGGGCCAGGAGTCCCGCCGCCAGGGAGGCGAGGGCACGCCGAACGGGGCGGCGGGACGCTGTACGGTCGGGTGTCGCGTCTGTCATGGGGACTCCAGGGGTCTCGGTTACGGAGGAGTAACACCCCCACCGTAGCCGCAGGACGCAGGCCTGGGAAGCCCGCCGGGCGCTTCATGCACACCAACCTGTGTGAACCCTCCCACCGCTCACAGGAATAGCCTGTGCTTTTGCGCGACACGGTCTTGACGAAAACACCTGTCGCGGTGGGTTGGACAAGTCGGCCGGGCAGGGCACGGGCACGGGCACACACAAGGCCGGGGCCCCTCCCGCCGTCTGCGGGAGGGGCCCCGGCCCCGGGTGCGCGATCCGCTCAGGATCCGCCCGTGTTGATCCGTGATCTGTTGGCGCTCACGAAGCCGACCGGCTCACTTGCCGGTCTTCTGCGCGCTCGCCCCGCCTGCGGGGGCGAAGCCCGCCGCCTCGGCGTCCTCGGCGCTGGCAAACCAGACCTCGGCGACGGTGGCGTCGTACCAGCGTGAGCCGGGGACGTGGTACTTCATCGAGTCTTTGTTGCCCTTGACACGGTGGTCCTCATCGGGGGCCTCGGTCGTGCCTTCGTCCAGGCGGACCGCACCGGCGTACTCGGCCGGCGCCTCGTCCTGCACGGCCTCCTCAGCCGCAGCCTCGCCCTCGTCGGCCGTCTTGTCCTCGTCGGCCGCCTTGTCAGCCACAGCCTTCTCGGCCGCCTTCCGCGCGGCGCGGGTGGCCGTGTCGACGGCGTCGGCGACGACCTCCTTGGTGGCCACCGGCTCCAGGACGAGGGAGATGACCGCCATCGGGGCGTTGTCGCCCTTGCGCGGCAGGGTCTTGACGATGCGGGTGTAGCCGCCGTCACGCCCCTCGAACTGGGGGGCGAGCTCCTCGAAGAGCCGGTAGACGGCGTACTTGTCCGTCACCTTCTTCATGACGGTGCGCCGGGCGTGGAGGTCGCCGCGCTTGCCCTTCGTGATGAGCTTCTCGACGTAGGGGCGCAGGCGGCGGGCGCGGGCCTCAGTGGTCGTGATCGACTCGTGGACGATGAGCTGCGTGGCCAGGTTGGCCAGCATGTGCCGCTGGTGCTGGGCCGAGCCGCCGAGGCGGGGACCCTTGGTGGGGCGGGGCATGGTTGTCTCCTAGTGGATTGACGAGCGGCCTCAGGCCTGCGCCTCGTCGCTGAAGGTGGGGTTGGTGTAGTCGTCGTCCGCGACGTAGTCGACCGGGGATCCCTTGAGGGACAGCCCCAGCTCGGCCAGCTTCTCCTTGATCTCGGAGATGGACTTCGCACCGAAGTTGCGGATGTCGAGCAGGTCCGCCTCGCTACGCGCGACGAGCTCACCAACGGTGTGGATGCCCTCGCGCTTGAGCGCGTTGGAGGAACGCGCCTGCAGGTCGAGCTCGTCGATCATGAGGGCGAGGTCCTGCTGGAGGGCCTGGTCCATCGGCGAGGGGCCGACCTCGATGCCCTCGGCCTCGACGTTGAGCTCGCGGGCCAGGCCGAACAGCTCGACGAGGGTCTTGCCGGCCGAGGCCAGCGCGTCGCGCGGGGTGATCGACGCCTTCGTCTCGACGTCGACGACCAGGCGGTCGAAGTCGGTGCGCTGCTCGACACGGGTGGCCTCCACGGCGTAGGAGACCTTCTTGACCGGCGAGTAGATCGAGTCCACCGGGATCCGGGAGATCTCGGCGTTGGGGTCCTTGTTCTGGTTGGCGGACACGTAACCGCGACCGCGCTCGACCGTCAGCTCGATCTCGAGCTTGCCCTTCTCGTTGAGGGTGGCGATGACCAGCTCGGGGTTGTGGATCTCCACGCCCGCTGGCGGGGTGATGTCGCCGGCGGCCACAACCCCCGGACCCGACTTGCGCAGGTACATGACGACCGGCTCGTCGTTCTCCGAGGACAGGACGATCTCCTTGATGTTGAGGATGATCTGGGTGACATCCTCCTTGACCCCCGCGATCGTGCGGAACTCGTGGGGCACGCCGTCGATGCGCACGGAGGTCACGGCGGCGCCCGGGATGGACGACAGCAGCGTTCGGCGCAGCGAGTTGCCGAGCGTGTAGCCGAATCCGGGCTCGAGGGGCTCGATGACGAACCGCGAGCGGCGGTCCTCCTCGATGACCTCCTCGGAGAGCGTGGGTCGCTGTGCGATGAGCACTCGGTTTCCTTTCGTCGCGGCGCCCGATATATGACGCCGTTCCTCATGGGGCGGTCACGCGCGGCCGTGTCGACACGGCCCGCTCACGCGACCGGTCCGCCCCCGGTGGGGCGGACCCGGAGACCCGACGGCGCCCCGCGTCATGCCGGGCGCCGTCGAGCCTCAAGCCGTCTCAGACGCGGCGGCGCTTAGGCGGGCGGCAGCCGTTATGGGCCTGAGGGGTGACATCCGTGATGGAGCCGACCTCGAGGCCGGCGGCCTGCAGCGAGCGGATCGCGGTCTCACGGCCCGAGCCGGGGCCCTTGACGAAGACCTCCACCTTCTTCATGCCGTGCTCCTGGGCGCGGCGCGCAGCGGCCTCGGCCGCCAGCTGGGCGGCGTAGGGGGTCGACTTGCGGGACCCCTTGAAGCCGACCTGGCCCGAGGAGGCCCAGGCGATGACGGCGCCGGTCGGGTCGGTCAGGGACACGATCGTGTTGTTGAAAGTGGACTTGATGTAGGCGTGGCCGTGCGTGACGTTCTTGCGGTCCTTGCGGCGCGGCTTGCGCACGGCAGTGCGGGTCTTGGGAGGCATTCTTCCTTCTTCTCAGGTGAGGTCGTCGTTCCACGTCGGGCGGCCGTGCCCGGGGTGGACTACTGCTTACTTGGCCTTCTTCTTGCCGGCCACGGTGCGCTTGGGGCCCTTGCGGGTGCGCGCGTTAGTCTTGGTCCGCTGGCCGTGCACCGGGAGGTGCCGACGGTGGCGCAGGCCCTGGTAGCAGCCGATCTCGATCTTGCGGCGGATGTCGGCCTGGACCTCGCGGCGCAGATCACCCTCGACCTGATAACTGGAGTCGATATGCGTGCGGAGCTTGACCAGCTCCTCCTCGGTGAGGTCCTTGACGCGGGTGTCGGGGCTGACCCCGGTGGCCGCGAGGGTCTCCTGCGCACGGGTGCGCCCGATCCCGAAGATGTAGGTGAGCGCGACCTCGACTCGCTTGTCGCGAGGCAGGTCGACGCCGGAAATACGTGCCACGGTGTGGTTCTCCTGTGTGCTCCCGGAGGTCGTCACCCATCCCCTCCGCCCTTGTCCTGGGCGGCCCCGGCCTCCAGGAACCGGGGGTTGCGCACACGGCTGTGAGCGCTGAGTCGGGTGCTTGACGGGTGGCCGCCCGCGGGCGGCCACCGGCGCGCGGGCGGTTCAGCCCTGGCGCTGCTTGTGCCGCGGGTTCTCGCAGATGACCATGACACGGCCGTGGCGACGAATCACCTTGCAGTTGTCACAGATCTTCTTGACGCTCGGCTTGACCTTCATGATGTTCCTCCGTCATCCCCGCTGCGGGGAGGACTGTCACTTGTACCGGTAGACGATGCGGCCGCGGGACAGGTCGTAGGGGCTGAGCTCCACGACCACGCGGTCCTCGGGGAGGATGCGGATGTAGTGCTGCCGCATCTTGCCGGAGATGTGCGCGAGCACGACGTGCCCGTTGCTCAGCTCCACCCGGAACATCGCGTTCGGAAGGGCCTCGACGACCGATCCCTCGACCTCGATGACTCCGTCCTTCTTTGCCATGTTCCTCCATCGGTGCTACTCGCTCGAGTTCGTCCAACGACGACGCCGCCGGACCGTGCGCCGTCGAGCCCGCCTCCGGAGCCGACACCGAGGGGCCGATGCTCACGCAGGCGCGCCGGGCCGTTGGGCGCACCGACTGACAAGGATACGGCAGCCCCGCCGCGGCTCACCACGCCCGATGGCGCACAGTTCCGGTGTTTCCGGCCACACCCGCGGGTCAGGTCTCTTCGTCCCCGGGCAGCCCTTCGCCGTCGACCGGCCCGAAAGCCGCCCAGGGGACGGAGGCTGCGCGGTGGAAGGCGGTTCCCATGACCGCCATCCGCGGCCCCCAGGCGGCGCAGCGCCGGAGGAAGGCTGTCGTCTCCCCGGTCTTCCCGGACACCCTGGTCTTCCCGGGCTCCTGGGGCCGGGCCCCCCGGGGCGCGGGGCTCCAGCCGACCTCGGCGGTGGCGAGCAGGCGGGGGAAGATGAGCCACTCGGCGTCAGCGCGGCTGCGCACCGTCTCGGACCACAGGGGCGCCTCGACCCCGAGGAGTGCCGTCGGAGGCAGGTTGTCGAGCTCGACGTCGGGGTCCCAGTCCCGCGCCGCGGGCACGTCGATGGCTCCCGCCCAGGTCAGTCCGATGGGGCTGGAGGGGTCGTACTTCTGGTCGAGGTAGGTGCGCGTCGCGGGAGACATGACCAGGCGCGCGCCCTCCTGGGCGGCCCGGACCAGCGCCGCGCGCTCCTGGGGCCCGGCATGCCACAGCTGGAGGATCCCCGCCCCGCCCCCGGCCGAGACGGCCTCATTCCACCCCATCGGCTCGCGTCCCAGCCCGCTCACGATCTGCTGGGCGTGGGTCAGGAGCTCGGCGTAGGGAGAGCCCGGCCCGATCCCGTAGCGCTCGGCCATCGCCCAGGGCTCGTCGCCGCCCAGGTGGATGCGCTCTCCGGCCGGGTCGAGGGCGGCGACCTGGCCGAGCACGTGGTGCAGGAACCGGCGGGTGGCAGCGGAGGCGGGGTCGAGGTAGGAGCGCCCCACCGCGGTCGAGCCGTCAGCGGGGGCCACCGGCTCGAGAGGGCTGGCGGCGTGGGAGGACCCGGGGGTGCACAGCTCGGGCACCGCGTGCAGGGCGGCGCCGACGTGCCCGGGCACGTCGATCTCGGGGACGACCTCGACCCCGCGGGACCGGCAGAAGGCCACGATGCGCCGGTAGTCGGCCTGCGTGTACCAGCCGGTGCGGCCGGGACGGCCGCCGTATCCCCCGCCGTCGACGGCCGTGCCGCCCGAGATGCGGGTCAGGGCCGTGTAGTCGATCGTGTCCTCGGGGTGGCGCCCCTCGTTGGTGATCTCCAGGCGCCACCCCTGGTCGTCGACCAGGTGGAGGTGCAAAACATTGATCTTGGCCAGGGCCGCGGCCTCGACGATCGCGCAGACGTCGGCCACCGGCAGGAAGGAGCGGGCGACGTCGAGCATGAGCCCGCGGTAGGCCAGGCGGGGCCCGTCCTCGATGACAAGGTGGGGCAGGCGGGCCAGGACCGGGTCCCGCCCCTGCGGCGCCCCGCTCCACGAGGCGCCGTCGACCGCCAAGGCCCGCGGGGGCAGGAGCGCGAGCAGGCTGCGGACGCCGTGCAGGACGCCGCGGGGGCCGGCGCCACGGACCTCGACCCCGGAGGCGTTGATGGTCAGGCGGTAGTCCTCGGGACCGCCACTAACTGCCGGGTCGAGCAGGAGGCGCAGCGCCAAGCCCTCGGGGCCGGGGCCGCGCAACGGCAGGAGGTCGGCTCCCGCGCCCCAGCCCAGGCCATCACGCAGCCGCTGGGCGAGCCACTCGGCGGCGGGCTCGGCGCCGTGGGCGCACAGCAGCGGGGTGAGGCGGCGCAGCTCGAGGACTCCGTCGGCGGGGCGCAGCAGGCGGGGCCGGGGCAGGATGGTCGTGGGGTCGCACGGAGGGTCGACGGCGCTGTCGATCATGGCAGGACTGTAGACGATGGGCAGGGCACCGCACACGCCGGGCCGCCGTAGCCCGCGCCCGGCGCCCGAAGAGGGCCGTCTCAGGTCAGGGGACGGGGCTCGAGCCCGAAGGGCGCCAGGCCCTCGACGCCACCGTCGGGGGCGGTCAGGACCCACACCCCTCCGGGGACGATCGCCACGGTGTGCTCCCACTGGGCCGCGCGCGAGCCGTCGCAGGTGACCACCGTCCAGCCGTCGTCGAGCTCGCGCACCTCCGCCGAGCCCGAGGTGAGCATCGGCTCGATGGCCAGGACCATCCCGGGCCGCAGTCGAGGGCCCCGGCGCCGCACCGAGTAGTTGAGCACGTCGGGGTCCATGTGCATCTGCGTGCCGATCCCGTGACCGACATACTCCTGGAGGATCCCCAGGCGCAGGCCCGTGCGCTCGGCGGCGGCCTCGACAACGCCCTCGACCGCGTCGCCCACGGCGTTGATCCGGGCGCCCCGGCCCTCGACCTGACCGGCTGCGCCCCGTGCCACCGCGGCGATCGCCGCCCACAGCGCCTCGTTGGTCGTCGCGTCCAGGAGGCGGTCGGTCTCGCAGGCGTAGCGGCCGCCGACCACCGTCGTGAAGGCGGCGTCGCCGTGCCACTGGACGCCGTCCTCGATGATGTAGGCCCCGCAGTCGAAGGTGACGAGGTCCCCCTCGTGCAGCACCCGCGGACCGGGGATGCCGTGGACGACCTCGTCATTGACCGATACGCAGACCGTGGCCGGGAAGCCGTGGTAGCCCAGGAAGTTGGATTGCGCCCCCCGGGACTCGATGACGGCCGCGCACACGGCGTCGAGCTCGGCGGTGGTCACACCTGGGCGGACGGCCTCGCGCAGCGCCGCGTGGACGTCAGCCACCACGAGGCCCGCACGGCGCATGAGGCGGACCTCGTCGGGTGTCTTGATCTGGATGCGGGTGCGCGACAGCACGGGGCCTCCTGGTCCGTCGGGGCGCGGGTCGGTGAGCGGGGCGGGCACAGGACGGGGCGGCGCGGGCGGGTGCGGCCGGGACCGCGCCTACCGCCGCGTCACACGCTCAGGCCACGTGCCCCCAGTGCCGAGACGATGCGGTCGGCCACCTCGTCGACCTCGGCGTTGCCGTCGACGCGGACGAGTAGCCCGCGGGTGGCGTAGATGGCCGCCAGGGGCGCGGTCCGCTCGGCGTAGACCTCGAGACGGTGCCGGATGACCGGCTCGGTGTCGTCGGCCCGGCCCTGGTCCTGGGCGCGCTTGAGCAGCCGCTCGACGACCGTGCTGTCCTCGAGGGTGATCTCGACGACCGCGTCGAGGCTCGCGCCCGAGCGCTCCAGCATGGCGTCGAGCTCGCGGACCTGGGCCTCGGTGCGGGGATAGCCGTCGAGGAGGAAGCCCTGGGAGGCGTCGGGGCGCGAGAGCCTCTCCTCGACCAGTGCGTTGGTGATGACGTCGGGAACGTACTCCCCCTTGTCCATATGGGCCTTGGCCCGGCGCCCCGCCTCGGTGTTGCCCAGGGCGCCGGAGCGGAAGATGTCGCCGGTGGAGATGGCCGGGACGGCCAGCTGTCCGCACAGGCGGGCCGCCTGAGTGCCCTTGCCCGCCCCGGGTGGACCGAGCAGGACGATACGTACGCTCATGAGAGGAACCCTTCGTAGTGGCGCTGCTGGAGCTGGGAGTTGATCTCCTTGACCGTCTGGAGACCGACACCGACCATGATAAGAATGGTCGTGCCTCCGAAGGGCAGGTTTTGCGCCAGTCCCATCCACATGACCGCCACGGTCGGCACGAGGGCCAGGGCGAGCAGGTAGACCGCGCCGGCGGTCGTCACCCGGTTGATGACGTAGGTCAGGTAGCGCACGGTGGGCTCCCCCGCCCGCACGCCGGGGATGAAGCCCCCGTACTTCTTCATGTTGTCGGCGATCTCCTCGGGGTTGAAGGTGATCGCGGTGTAGAAGAAGGTGAAGAACACGATGAGCAGGCCGTAGCCGAGGAGGTAGATCGTGTCGGTCTGCTGGAGGTTGTTGACGACCCACTGCACCCAGCCCGAGGCGGGGTCGCCGAACTGGGCGATCAGCTGGGGCATCGCCAGGATCGAGGAGGCGAAGATGACCGGGATGACGCCGGAGGTGTTGATCTTGATCGGGATGTAGGTCGTCGAGCCCCCGTACTGGCGCCGACCGATCATCCGCTTGGCGTACTGGACGGGGATGCGGCGGGTGGCCTGCTCGATGAAGATGACGGCGACCGTGGCCACGAGGATGACGCCGACGACGGCGGCGAGCTTGCCGAAGCCGGCGTTGCCGGCCGCGATCGAGAAGAGGTTCTGGGGCATCGAGGCCACGATCGAGGTGAAGATGAGCAGCGACATGCCGTTGCCAATCCCGCGCTCGGTGATCAGCTCGCCGAGCCACATGATCAGGCCGGTGCCTGCGGTCATCGTGACGATCATGAGCGCCAGGGCGAGCGGGGAGTCGTCGGGGACCACCGGCACCGAGCAGCCCGGGAAGAGGTTGCCGCTGGCCGCCGTGGCCACGATCGTGGCCGACTGGAGCAGGCCCAGGCCGATGGTGAGGTAGCGGGTGTACTCGGTCAGCTGGGCGGTGCCCGACTGGCCCTCCTTGTGGAGCTCCTCGAAGCGGGGCACGACGACGCGCAACAGTTGGATGATGATCGAGGCGGTGATGTAGGGCATGATCCCCAGGGCGAAGACGCTCAGCTGGAGCAGAGCCCCGCCGGAGAAGATGTTGATGAGTCCCAGGAGCCCGGCGTCCTGGGACTCCCCGACACAGACCTCCACGTTGGCGAGGTCGACACCGGGCGTGGGCAGCATCGAGCCGAACCGGAACAGGGCCATGATGCCCAAGGTGAACAGAAGCTTGCTCCTGAGGTCAGGCGTCTTGAACGCCTGCATGAACGCGCTGAGCACTCGGTCTCCTGTGAGCTGTGGGTGTGGTCCGGGGCGTCGACCCGCCAGGGGGCGTGCGGACGCCTGGCGCAAGGCAGCGCCGTGGGCCACCCTACCCTGCCGGGCTCGGAGCGCTCAGGCCCGTGACTCCCTCGCAACGGGGGATCGGTCACCATACGACCGCGCCGACCGGCACGGGCGGCGGCGAGAAACACCGGGCGCCACGGGCGCGGCAGTATGGTTGCGGCGAGAAACACCGGGCGTCGCAGCATGATGGCGACCGGGAGCGGTCTGAGGCACCAGGCGCCACCGGCACGGGAGCACGATCGGGCCCCGGCCGGGTGAGCAGGTGCTCGTCCCGACCGGGGCCCGCCGGCCTGACTGCCGTGGCGTCTCGTTCAGCGCGCGGAGATCGTGCCGCCGGCCGCCTCGATCTTCTCCTTGGCGGAGGCCGACCAGGCGTCGGCGGTGATCTGCAGGGCGACGCTGATGTCGCCCGATCCCAGGACCTTGACTAGGTGGCCGCCGCGCACGGCGCCCTTGGCGACGAGGTCCTCGACCGTCACGGTTCCGCCGGCCGGGAACAGCTCGGCAATACGACCGACGTTGACGGGCTGGTACTCGACCCGGTTGGGGTTGGTGAAGCCGCGGAGCTTGGGCAGCCGCATGTGCAGCGGCATCTGCCCGCCCTCGAAGCCGGGACGCACCTGGTAGCGGGCCTTGGTGCCCTTGGTGCCGCGGCCGGCGGTCTTGCCCTTCGAGGCCTCGCCGCGACCCACACGGGTCTTGGCCTTCTTGGAGCCCGGCGCCGGACGGAGGTGGTGCAGCTTGACGACCTGCACCTTGTCCTGGCTCGCGCCCTCGTTGTTCGTGGTGTCAGCCATCTCAGGCCTCCTCAACGGTGACGAGATGCGCCACCGTGGCGATCATGCCGCGCACGGACGGGGTGTCCTCGCGGACGACGGACTGGCGGATCTTGCGCAGGCCGAGGGACTTGAGGGTCTCGCGCTGGCGGTGCGTTCCGCCGATGCCCGAGCGGACCTGGGTCACCTTGAGCTGCCTCGTGTTCTCAGCTGACTGAGCCATCACGCACCCACTCCTTCAGCGGCCTTGTCGGCCTCCTTCTTCTCGGCCGCGGCGCGCTTGTCGGCCTCGCCCTCGGCCCGGGCCCGCAGCATCGACTGCGGTGCGACGTCCTCCAGGGGCAGGCCGCGGCGAGCCGCGACCGCCTCGGGCTGCTCGAGCTGCTTGAGCGCGTCCACCGTGGCGTGCACGATGTTGATGGCGTTGGAGGAGCCGAGCGACTTGGACAGAATGTCGTGGACACCGGCGCAGTCCAGCACGGCGCGCACCGGACCGCCGGCGATGACACCGGTACCCGGGGAGGCCGGGCGCAGGAGGACGACCCCGGCGGAGTCCTCGCCCTGCACGAGATGCGGGATGGTGCGGCGGATCATCGGGACGTGGAAGAAGTTCTTCTTCGCGATCTCCACGGCCTTGGCGATGGCCGAGGGGACCTCCTTGGCCTTGCCGTAGCCCACGCCCACGGTGCCCTCGCCATCACCGACGACGACCAGCGCCGTGAAGGTGAAGCGGCGGCCGCCCTTGACGACCTTGGATACACGGTTGATGGTGACGACGCGCTCGATGTACTTGTCGTCGGAGCCGCGGCCGTTGCGGTCGCGGCGGTCGTTGCGGTCGCGACGGCCGCGGGACTCACCGCGGTCGGTGTCGCGCTGGGCCGAGCCGTCGGACGACGCGGACCTGTCTCGCTGCGGAGCAGCCATAGATATTCCTCTGCTTTCTCGTCGTCTGGCTCAGAGCGTCAGGCCGCCCTCGCGGGCGCCGTCGGCGACGGCCGCGACACGGCCGTGGTACTTGTTCCCACCGCGGTCGAAGACGACCGCCTCGATGCCCAGGGCCTTGGCGCGCTCGGCAACGAGCTCGCCGACCCGGCGGGCGGCCCCGACCTTGTGGCCCTCGACGCTGCCCGCGGGCAGCTCGAGGGTGGAGGCGGAGCACAGGGTGTGCCCGATGGTGTCGTCGATGACCTGGGCCACCATGTGGCGGTTGGACCGGGTGACAACGAGACGGGGCCGCTCGGCGGTGCCGTTGATGCGCTTGCGCACGCGCCTGTGACGGATCTTGCGGGCGATCGACTTCGTCTTGCCCCTCTTGATCGAGTAAGCCATCGTCACTTACCAGCCTTTCCGACCTTGCGGCGCACGTTCTCGCCGGCGTAGCGCACGCCCTTGCCCTTGTAGGGCTCCGGCGGACGGATCTTGCGGATGTTCGCGGCCACCTCGCCGACCTGCTCCTTGGAGATGCCGGACACGGCGATCTTGAGGTTGCCGTCGACCGTCAGCGTGATGCCCTCAGGGGCCTCGACGACGACGGTGTGCGAGAAGCCCAGGAAGAGCTCGACACCCGTGCCCTTCTGCGCGGCCCGGTAACCGGTGCCGACGATCTCGAGGCGCTTGGTGAAGCCCTCGGTGACGCCGACGATCATGTTGTTGATGAGCGTGCGGGACAGGCCGTGCAGCGAGCGCGACTCGCGCTCGTCGTCGGGGCGGGTCACCAGGATGGTGCCGTCCTCCTGTCGGGTCACGCTCAGCGGCGCCGAGATCGTGCGGGACAGGGTGCCCTTGGGGCCCTTGACCGTCACGTCATTGCCGTCGATGGTGACGTCCACTCCGGCGGGAACCGGAACGGGAAGCCGTCCAATGCGAGACATGGTTGTCCTCCGTTCCTTCTCTCACCAGACGTAGGCGAGCACTTCGCCGCCCACGCCTCGGGACTCCGCCTGCTTGTCGGTCAGGAGGCCGGAGGAGGTGGACAAGATGGCCACCCCGAGGCCTCCGAGGACCTTGGGCAGGTTCGTGGACTTGGCGTAGACGCGCAGGCCGGGCTTGGACACGCGCTTGAGGCCCTGGATGGCCCGCTGGCGGTTGGCCCCGTACTTGAGGCTCAGCGTGAGCGTCTTGCCCACCTCGGCGTCGGTGACCGTGTAGTCGACGATGTAGCCCTCGGCCTTGAGCATCGCGGCGATGTTCACCTTGAGCTTCGAGGACGGCATCGAGACGCTGTCGTGGTAGGCGTTGTTGGCGTTGCGCAGACGGGTCAGCATGTCTGCGATCGGGTCTGTCATAGTCATGAGTGGGCCTTGGCCCTTCCTCGTCGTGGTTTCCTCAGCGGACCTGCGACGTAAGTTCTTACCAGCTGGACTTGCTCACGCCGGGGAGCTGGCCCGCCAGGGCCATCTCACGCAGGCAGATGCGGCACAGGCCGAACTTGCGGTAGACCGAGTGCGGACGGCCGCAGCGCTGGCAGCGCGTGTAGGCACGGACACCGAACTTCGGCTTGCGGTTCGCCTTCTCGATGAGAGCGGTCTTCGCCATGTCACTTCTCCTTGAAGGGGAAGCCGAGCTGCTTGAGCAGCGAGCGGGCCTCCTCGTCTGTCTTGGCCGTGGTCACCACGGTGATGTCCATGCCGCGCACGCGGTCGATCTTGTCCTGGTCGATCTCGTGGAACACGGCCTGCTCAGTCAGGCCGAAGGTGTAGTTGCCGTTGCCGTCGAACTGCTTGGGCGACAGCCCGCGGAAGTCGCGGATGCGGGGCAGCGAGATCGAGATGAGGCGGTCGAGGAACTCCCACATGCGGTCGCCGCGCATCGTGACGTGCGCGCCGATGGGCTGTCCCTCACGCAGCTTGAACTGCGCGATCGACCGACGGGCCTTGGTGATCTGGGGCTTCTGCCCGGTGATCGCCGCGAGGTCGCGCACGGCACCCTCGATCATCTTGGAGTCGTGGGCGGCCTCGCCCACACCCATGTTGACGACGACCTTGACGATGCCGCCGACCTCCATGATGTTGTCGTGCTCGAACTCGGTGCGCAGGGCGGGGCGCACCTCGTCGATGTACTTCGCCTTGAGGCGGGGGGTGGTGTTCTCAGCCATGGTCACAGGTCCTCCCCGGACTTCTTGGCGTAGCGCACGCGGACGGTGCGCTTGCGGCCGTTGGGGCGCTCGCCCTCCTCGACACGGAAGCCGACGCGGGTGCGCTGCTTGGTCTTGGGGTCGACGAGCATGACGTTGGAGACGTGGATCGGGGCCTCGACGGTCTCGATCCCGCCGGTGCGCGCTCCCTGGGCGGTCTGACCGGCCTTGACGTGCTTGGTCACACGCTGGACGCCCTCGACCACGACGCGGTCGACCTCGGGCAGGACCTTGAGCACGCGGCCCGTCTTGCCCTTGTCCTTGCCTGCGATGACGATGACCTGATCGCCCTTCTTGACGCGTGCCATGGTCAGATCACCTCCAGGGCGAGCGACACGATGCGCATGAACTTCTTCTCACGAAGCTCGCGGCCCACGGGGCCGAAGATGCGCGTGCCGCGGGGCTCGCCATCGTTGTTCTTGAGGATGACGGCCGCATTGTCATCGAAGCGGATGTACGAGCCGTCGGGCCGCCGGCGCTCCTTGGTGGTGCGCACGACGACCGCCTTGACGACGTCGCCCTTCTTGACGTTGCCGCCTGGGATGGCGTCCTTCACGGTGGCGACGATCGTGTCGCCGATACCCGCATAGCGCCGACCCGAGCCGCCGAGCACACGGATGCACAGGATCTCCTTGGCACCGGTGTTGTCGGCGACCTTCAGTCGCGACTCCTGCTGGATCATTGGGTGTTCTCCTGTCGTCGAGCCGGTTCTCGCCCACCGCACACAGCGGGGCGCGAGCCTAGCCGAACGTTCCTTCTTGTCTTGCGCACTTCTCTGCCCGCCGGGGCGAGTGGAGTCCTCGGCGCTCGTGCCCGCCAGACACAGGCGCACAGGGCGCGAGGTCTCTGGAGGCGCACCGTGGGCGCACGCAACCCCATCACTCTAGTGCAGCGTCGTCATGGCGAGAAAGCCGAGCGACCGCACTCCTCTTGTGCCTTTGCTCACCGCCTCGCCGCACGGGTTCTCGTCATCACGACGACGCCGCAGCCGGCCCGAGTGCGGGCGGCTGCGGCGTCGTCGGTGTCCGGCGCTCAGCGCCGGGTCACTTGGCCTTCTCGATGATCTCGACAAGGCGCCAGTGCTTGGTGGCGCTCAGCGGCCGGGTCTCCATGATCTGGACGAGGTCACCGACATGAGCCTCGTTGAGCTCGTCGTGGACCTTGACCTTCTTGGACCGACGCAGGACCTTGCCGTAACGGGAGTGCTTGTAGCGCTCCTCGACCTCGACGACGACGGTCTTGTTCATCTTGTCCGAGACGACATAGCCGCGGCGGACCTTGCGCTGGGGGCGCTGGCTGACAGTGGTGATGTTCTGCTCGCTCACTTCGACTCCTGGCTGCTCGGAGCGGTACGGATGCCGAGCTCACGCTCGCGCACGATCGTGTGGATCCGGGCGATGTCCCGGCGCACGGCCTTGAGGCGTCCGTGATCCTCCAGCTGACCGGTCGCCGAGGCGAACCGGAGATTGAACAGCTCGGCCTTGGCCTTGGACAGCTCTTCGGCGAGGCGCTCGTTGTCCATGCCGTCGAGGTCGGACGGGGTCAGGTCCTTCGAACCGATCGCCATCAGACGTCACCACCCTCACGAGTCACGAAACGGGTCTTCATCGGCAGCTTGTGCTG
>NZ_JAUNHI010000003.1:0-105637 GCF_030524025.1 Actinomyces sp.
GGCCCCGGCGGCCCCGGCGGCAGAGCGCACCGGGCCCACCGGAGCCTGCGGACCCGCCGGCCCCATGGCGTCCGCGGCTCCGGTCGAGGTCGCGGCGCCTCCTGCCTCGGAGCCTGCGGCCCCGGCGGCCCCTGTCGCGGGGTCTCCTGCCCCCGCCGCCCCTGAGCAGCCGACCACATCGAACACCTGACCAACACCCCGGTGCCGGGCACAGGCATCCGGCACCGGGCAAGCCCACGACGAGAGCAGAGCCGTGCCCCGTTCCACCAGCGCTTCGAGCCCGACCCCTGACGAGTCCGTCTACGCCCCGTGGACCAGCCACGTCCCGGCCCCGGGCCGCCGCACCCCCGTGACCACCTACCGGCTCCAGATGGGCCGGGACATGACATTCGAGGGGGCCCGGGCCCTCCTGCCCTACCTCTCCGACCTGGGCGTGACCGACCTGTACCTGTCCCCTGTGCTGGCCGCCGCCCCCGGTTCCACCCACGGCTATGACGTCGTCGACCACACCGCGGTCTCCCAGGTCATGGGCGGGCGCGCCGCCCTGGAGGAGCTGGCCGCCGCCGCGCACGAGGCGGGCATGGGCATCGTGGTCGACATCGTGCCCAACCACATGGCCGTGCCCACCCCCGGCTGGCACAACCTCCAGCTGTGGTCGGTCCTGCGCGACGGCCCGCGCTCGCCCTACGCCGAGTGGTTCGACGTCGCCCTGGACGAGCCCATCCTCATGCCGGTCCTGGGCCGACGCATCGGCAAGGTCCTGGCCGATGAGGAGCTCGTCCTGGACCGGATGGTCGTGCCCACCGAGCCCGAGCGGGGCGAGCAGTGGGTGCTGCGCTACTTCGACCACGTCTTCCCGGTGGCCGAGGGCACCGAGTCTCTGCCCATGCACGTGCTCGTCGAGCGCCAGCACTACCGCCTGGCCTACTGGAAGGTCGGCGATGAGGAGATCAACTACCGGCGCTTCTTCGACGTCGGCACGCTGGCGGCCATCCGGGTCGAGGACCCAGAGGTCTTCCGCGGCTCGCACGCCCTGGTCCTCGACCTGCTGGGCACGGGGGTGGTCGACGCCCTGCGGGTGGACCACCCCGACGGCCTGGCCGACCCCGGCGGGTACCTCAACCGCCTGTCGCAGGCCACTGGGGGCGCCTGGATCGCGGCCGAGAAGATCCTCGCCCCCGATGAGCCCCTGCCGGTCAGCTGGCACGTGGCGGGAACCACCGGCTACGACGCCGCCTGGCGCATCGACCAGCTCCAGGTGGACCCCGCGGGCGCCGCACCGCTGGGCGCCCTCCTCCACGAGCTGACCGGCGAGGGGCCGGTGGAGTACGAGCGCGTCGTCGAGCACGCCAAGCGGGAGGTCATCGCGGGCTCCCTGGCCGCGGAGGTCGACCGCCTGGCACGCCTGGTCGAGGCGCTCATCTCCCGGGACGTGCGCCTGCGCGACCACACCTTCAAGGACCTGCGGGCCTGCCTCGTCGAGCTGCTCGTGGCCGCCGAGCGCTACCGCGCCTACGTCGTGCCCGGGCACACCCCGGAGCCCGAGCAGGAGGCGGTCCTGCGCGCCGACGCCGAGCGGGCCCGCCTGCGGCTGGAGGACGACCAGCACGAGACCCTCGACCTGGTCGTGGCGATCCTGCTGGGCGAGGCGGTGGGCTCCGAGGGGCTGGCCGACTCGGCCGAGCGGGCCGAGGCGGTCATCCGCTTCCAGCAGGTCTGCGGGGCCGTGACGGCCAAGGGCGTGGAGGACACGGCCTTCTACCGCTGGACGCACCTGACGAGCCTGACCGAGGTCGGCGGCAACCCCGCCGGTTTCGCCCTGAGCGCCGACGAGGCCCACGCCTGGGCCGACAGGGTCCAAGACGCCTGGCCCACAACGATGGTGACGACCACCACCCACGACACCAAGCGCGGTGAGGACGTGCGCGCCCGCCTCGACGTCCTGTCGTCCTACGCCCAGGAGTGGGTCGATCTCGTCCACCGCCTGCGGGCGGCCACCGCGGCCGCCCGGCCGGTCGACCTCGACGGGCGCACCGAGAACCTGCTGTGGCAGACCCTGTGGGGCACGTGGGCGCCCGACTCCGCCGACCCGATGAGCGCCGAGCGCCTGGGCTCCTACCTGGTCAAGGCCTCCCGGGAGCAGAAGACCTGGACGACCTGGACCGAACCGGACACCGCCCGGGAGCAGGCCCTCCAGGACTATGCCGCCCTTCTTCTGTCCGACCCGCAGGTCGTCTCCGACATGGAGGCCTTCGCCGCCCTGACGGCCAGGGCCGTGCGCACGACGGTGCTGGTCGGCAAGGCCCTGGCCATGACCTGGCTGGGCGTGGCCGACATCTACCAGGGCACGGAGACCACACGCACCTCTCTGGTCGATCCCGACAACCGGCGGCCTGTCGACTACGAGGGCCCTCACGGCCTGAGCGGCCGCCTGGCCGAGCTGGCCGCCGGCCGCGCCCCGGCCGACCTCGACGAGGACAAGCTCGTGCTGACCTCTCGGCTGGCGCGGCTGCGCGCCCGGCTCCCGGAGGTCTTCGTCGGCCCGCGCTCGGGCTACCGGGCGGTGCCGGTGACCACCTCCTTCGCCTTCGCCTTCGCCCGCCTGCTCGACGAGCGGCCCGAGGTGGTCGTCATCGCCCGGAGGCTGCCGCGACGCCTTGAGCAGCTGGGCGGCTGGCGTGAGGAGAGCGTCGTGCTTCCCGAGGGCCAGTGGGTCGACGTGCTGTCCGACCGCCGCCTCGACGGCGGCGCCAGGCTGCTGTCCGAGGTCGTCGGTGACGCGCCGGTGGTTGTGCTCGCCCGCCCCGAAGACTCCCCCACCACCGAGGAGACAGGCCGATGAACGCGGCGCCCCACCCCGCCCCCTGGCACTCCCCCGCCCTGCCGCCCGGGCCCCAGGTCCCCGTGTGGGCGCCCCGGGCACAACGGCTCACCCTCCACCTGCCCGGCAACGACGAGCTGATCGACATGGAGCCCCGGCCGGGGGGCTGGTGGGTCAGCCCGAAGGCGCTGGAGCCGGGGACCGACTACGCCTTCCGCCTCAATGACGACCTGGCCGACCGCCCCGACCCGCGCAGCCCCCGACAGCCCTACGGGGTCCACGGCGCCTCACGGACCCTCGACACCTCGGCCTGGGACCACGGGCTGTGGACGGACGCGCAGTGGCCGGGCCGCGACCTGCTCGGCGCGGTCATCTACGAGCTGCACGTGGGCACTTTCACCCCCGCCGGGACGCTGGACGCCGCCGCCCAGCGTCTGGGCCACCTCAGGGACCTGGGTGTCGACATCGTCGAGCTCATGCCGCTCGCCCCGGTCCCCGGCGCCGCCGGATGGGGGTATGACGGCGTGAGCCTGTGGGCGGTCCACGAGGCCTACGGCGGCCCCGAGGCCCTGGCCCGCTTCGTCGACGCCGCCCACCACCACGGGATCGGGGTGTGCCTCGACGTCGTCTACAACCACCTGGGTCCCTCGGGCAACTACCTGGGGGTCTTCGGCCCGTACTTCACCGACGCCCACACCACGCCGTGGGGCGAGGCGGTCAACTACGACCAGGAGGGCTCGGCCCAAGTGCGCGCCTACGTCATCGACGCGGCGCTGCGCTGGCTGCGCGACTTCCACCTCGATGCCCTGCGCCTGGACGCCATTCACGAGATCGTCGACGACTCCCCCCGCCACGTGCTGGCCGAGCTGTCCGACGCGGTGGCCGCGCTCCGCGTCGAGCTGGGCCGGCCACTGTCCCTCGTCGCCGAGTCCGACCTCAACGACGTGGGGGTGATCACCCCCACCGACCAGCGCCCGCCGGCGGCGGCCGCCCCCCTGGGCATGACCGCCCAGTGGGCCGACGACGTCCACCACGCCCTGCACGCCCGCCTCACCGGAGAGTCCCAGGGCTACTACGCCGACTTCGCCGAACGGGGGGCGTGGGCCACGACCACCGAGGGCGCCTTCCTCCACGCCGGCACATGGTCCTCCTTCCGTGGGCGCAGTTGGGGGGCGCCGGTGCCCGCGGGCACCGACCCGCGGCGCTTCGTCGTCTTCGGCTCCAACCACGACCAGGTGGGCAACCGCGCCCTGGGCGACCGGCCGTCGGCCGCCCTCGACGACGACGTGCTCGCCGCCGAGGCCGCCCTCGTGCTTCTGAGCCCCTACACCCCCATGCTCTTCATGGGCGAGGAGTGGGGCACGCGCAGCCCCTTCCGGTTCTTCACCGACCACCCCGAGGCCGACCTGGCTGCGACGGTCCGTGACGGGCGGCGCAGGGAGTTCGCCGACTTCGGCTGGGACGCCGAGCAGATCCCGGACCCCCAGGACCCGCAGACCCGGGCGCTGTCGGTCCTGGACTGGTCGGAGACCGACATGGCCGGGCACCGGCGCATGCTCGCCTGGTACCGCGAGCTGATCGCCCTGCGCCACCGCCTCGGGCTGGGCGGACCGGGCGTCTCATGGCCCCGCGCCCGGGACCTCGGAGAGGTCCTCGTCGTCGAGATCGGCCTGCCCGGACCGGGTGGCCGGCTCGTCGTCGCGGTCAACCTGGGGCGCCAGGAGGAGTCTGTGACCTCCGTGCTGACCTCCGTGACTTCCGGGCTGACCCACGTGCTCGAGGACGTGGACGGGACAGTGCCACCGGGTTCGCCACCGGGTTCCTCGCAGCTGCTGGCGTCCTGGCACCCGGACCGCCAGGACGTCCTGACGGCCGGGCAGACGCTCGCCCTACGGCGGAGCTCCTGAGCGTCCTCAGTCCTCGACCGCGCCCCGGAGGCGACCGGCCCGCTCCTGGAGGGAGCCCACGGTGGCCTGCACCCGGTGCTTGGCCTCCAGTGCCGCCACCATGGCCGCGTAGACCCGCGGACGCACGGGCACGTCCCAGGCGCCCGGGACCTCGACCGGACCGTCGGTGACGAACTTGTTCTTGAACTCCCGCACCCCGGCCAGCTCGGGGACCCGGTCGGAGTCCACACCCATGAGGTCGTAGTGGCGCACCCCCTCGGCGCGCAGCCAGCAGGCCTCCTTGTACACGAGGGCGTCGGCGGCGCGCATCCTGCGCCCCTCGGCCGAGGACCCCGCGTAGTAGCGCAGCGCCTGGTCCCCCCAGACCGTGACCAAGGACCACACGAGCGCCTCCTCGCCGCGCCGACGCGCGACGTAGAGGCGGGCGTGCTGTGGGCCCAGGGAGCGCAGCATCGTCAGGTAGGTCTCCTGGGTGGCGGCGCGGAAGCCGTCGCGCTCCCCGGTCTCGGTGAGGATGTCGTAGAGCTCGTCGAAGACCTCCTCGGCGCGCTCGGTCTCATCGTGGTAGGTCAGCTCGTCGTTGCGCAGGGCCTTGCGCACGTCACGCCGACCGCGTGACTTGAAGGAGGCGAGCACCGCCTCGTCATCGGGCAGGTCGAGGTCGATGACCACGGTGCGGTCGTAGGTCATCGTCTGGAGTAGCTCGTGGAAGCCCTCGGCCCGGTGCTCGGCGTGCAGGCGCACAAAGACAATGCTGCGGTCGTGGTGGCGCACGCCGGCCACGAGCAGCTCGCGCAGCTCGGCCTCCTCGGCGGCGGTGGGGGCGCCGCCCAGCCACACCGGGGCGTGGCGGGCCCACAGGTAGCGCAGGCCGCGCACCTCCATACGGCTGAGCGCGACCAGGGCGCGCGGGGCGCCGTCGGCGCCGTGGTAGACCACCCTCCCCCAGGGCTCCCGCCCCTCCATCGCCGCGTCGAAGGCGTCCCAGGCACTTGTCTGCTCGATCGGCAGGGTCACCCCTGCCTCGACGGCGATCTGACGGAAGGTCTCCCAGTCGACCCGGCGCATCGTCCCGCTCCGGGGCGTCGCCGCGGCGTCTGGGGCCGCGAGACGCTCGGCGGTCTGTGAAGTGTGGTCGGGGGCGTCGGAGGTCTCGAGGCTCTCCGTGCTTTCAGCGCTTTCAGTGCTCTCAGTGCTCTCAGTGGTCATAGGTCGCTCCCGGGAGTCGTGTCGTGCGGGCCGGGCCGGGCGGCTCAGAAGGAGGAGTCGGTCGGCTCCGGATAGTAGCGGGCGAACTTGCGGTACTGGTTGACCTCCTGGGCGGTCACGACCAGCTGCCGCCTCAGGCTGCGGTCGGCCCGGTAGCGCAACGGGTTGGCGGTGGCGCCCGCGCGCACCAGCCCGCGGACCCGTGCGCTGAGCGCCTCGTCACGCAGGTAGCGCAGAAGGAGGCGGTGGGGCACGAGGGAGTAGAGGATCTCCTCCTCCAGCCGGGCGGGGGCGTCGGGCCGCCCCAGGACGAGGTCGCGCACCGCGGTGCGGGCCGGGTTGAGTCCTGCCGCAGCCATGTAGTAGCAGTTGCGCCCGATGCGCGGGTTGACCTCGAGGAACAGCGCCCGTCCGTCCCGGGGGTCGACCTTGATGTCGAAGTTGGCGAAACCCTGGTAACCCACGTGCTCCAACAGCCTGGCGGCCTGGGAGACGAGCTCGTCGAAGGGCTCGGTGATCATGGCCACCGGGTTGCCCAGCATCGTGGGCGCGTGGTCCTCCAGCAGGACCCGCGCCGAGCCGGTCAGGCTCACCGTCCCGGTGGAGTCGACATAGGCGGTCAGGGACCGCATGGCGGTGTCGTCACCACCGATGAGCTCCTGGGCCAGGAAGGCGCCGCGGAAGCCGGCTGCACGCAGTCTGGCCCACAGCCGGTCCGCCTCGGCGGCGTCGGGCAGGATGAAGACCTTCCTCTTGTCCTCCATGACCAGGTCGTTGTACTGGCTGGAGACGGCCGGCTTGGCGATGAGGGGGAAGCCGAGGGCGCCGACCTCGGCCGGGCGCCAGCCCGGCTCGTCGGCGGTCGAGAAGTCCTGGACGACGGTGCGCGGTGTGTCGACGCCGAGCTCGGCACAGATCCTGGCGAACTCCACCTTGTCGCTCACGCGCGCCGCCACCGCGGCATCGACCACCGGCAGGGCGTAGTGCTCGGCAAGCTCCTCGCGGTGGTCGTTGATGACCTTGATGTGCCAGTCGGTGTTGGCCAGCAGGATGCGTTTGGCCCCGGGGTCACGGCGAGCCACCGCCAGGGCGGCGTCGACGTAGTCCCGAGGGCTGGAGGCCACGCCCAGTGCGACGGCGTCGACAACGCGCGAGCGCGTGATGACTTCCGTGGGAGCCGGGGCGATGACGGTCGAGCGCACGGCGTATGCCTCGTGGAAGCAACGGGCCAGCGCGTAGACACCGATGTCGCCTCCCAGCAGGACAGGGGTCAGGTCCGGCGCGGCTGCCGGGTCGGGCGCAGTGGTCATGCGTAAGTCGCTCCTTCTAGCCTCGTCCCCGCCGTCGTCATATCGCGGTCCCAGCGGTCGGCTCACCCTAACCCAGTCCGCTGTCACCTTACCTGTGGAGCCACGGTGGGTCGGGTCACCCGGACCGCAGTCCGGACAGCGGGCCTGACACAGGGCTTGACACAGGGCAGTGGTACGACCTGAGCAACAATGCGAACACGACGTCGCCATGTTCGGCGTGCCTGTCCTCATCGCCGGTCGGGGCGCCGGTAGCCTGATCCGGTGACGTTCATCTCCACCACGGGCTCATCGCACGAGTCGACGCCCGGTCTCCCGCCACGGTTCGAGGAGGCGCTGCTGTCCATCAGGGACACCCCTAGGCCGCGCCGCCTCATCCTCGACGAGGTCCCCGCCCCCAAACGCCTGGCGCCCTATGCGGCGGCCCTGACAGCCGAGACCACCGACAGCGAGTCCGGCACGCCCATCGCCTCGGGACGCCTCGTCCTCCTCCACGACCCCGACGGGCAGGACGCCTGGGACGGCGACTTCAGGATCGTGGTCATGGCCCGCGCCCGCCTCGACCAGGAGATCGGGACCGATCCCCTGCTCGGCAGCGCCGCCTGGTCATGGCTCACCGAGGCACTCGAGGAGGCCGGCGCCGGTTATCATGCGCTGGTGGGCACAGTGACCTCTGTCATGTCTGAGACCTTCGGCGGGCTCGAGCTGACCGACTCCTGCACGCACGCCGAGATACGCGCCTCTTGGACGCCCACGACCCCCGATCTCATGCCCCACCTCGAGGCCTGGTACGCACTCATCCACATCGCCGCGGGCCACGAGCCGCTCAGCGCCACACCGCTGAGCCTGGCCACCGCGAACCAGTGAGGGACGGGTGAGGCCCACCACCCCGGAACCCGGGCGGGTTCTGGGAACAACCGACCGGCCGGTCCCAGCCGAGATGGTCCGCGACTACCGCACTCCCGTCGACGGGCTGCCCCCGGTCACCAACTCCCCGCAGGCCGTGAGCACGGCCGTGGCCGCCCTCAAGGCAGGCAGCGGGCCTGTGGCGGTCGACGCCGAGCGGGCCTCGGGCTTCCGCTACGGGCAAGACGCCTACCTCATCCAGCTCCGCCGCCACGGGGCGGGCACCGTGCTCATCGACCCCGTGACCGCCGGCGATCTCGGCGAGCTGGCCGGGGTCCTCAACGGTCCGGAATGGGTGCTCCATGCCGCGGACCAGGACCTGCCGTGCCTGGCCGAGCTGGGCCTGCGCCCCACGGCCCTGTTCGACACCGAGCTGGCGGCCCGTCTGCTGGGCCGGACCCATGTCGGCCTGGGCGCCGTGGCCGAGGAGACCCTCGGGCTGCGCCTGGCCAAGGACCACGCCGCGGCCGACTGGTCGGTCCGCCCCCTGCCCGAGTCCTGGCTGGTTTACGCCGCCCTCGACGTCGAGCTCCTCGTGCCCCTGCGCGAGGCGCTGGGCGAGGAGCTGACCGCCGCGGGCAAGTCGGAGTGGGCGGCCCAGGAGTTCGAGTTCGTGCGGACCCGGCCGCCGCGCCCTGTCAAGATCGATCCGTGGCGCAAGACCCCGCGGGCCGGGCACGCCGTGCGCTCACGGCGCTCCCTGGCGGTCCTGCGCGAGCTGTGGACCGCCCGGGAGCAGTTGGCCATCGAGATGGACCGCAGCCCGTCCAAGATCCTGCCCCACCACGCCCTGGTCGCGGCCGCCGTCGCGCGGCCAGCCTCACGGCGCAAGCTGGCCGCCCTCAAGGAGTTCTCCTCCCGGCAGACGCGCCAGCACATGGAGGTGTGGTGGCGCGCCCTGGAGCGGGCGATGGCCCTGCCCGAGGACGAGCTGCCCCCGCTGCACGCCCCGCTGCCCGACGGCGAGCTGCCCCGACCGCGGTCGTGGGCGCGCCACCACGCCCAGGCCGCCGAGGCACTCGAGGTCGTGCGCCTGACGGTGCGCGAGCGCGCCGAGGAGATCCGCGTGCCCCAGGAGCTGCTGCTGGCGCCCGACACCCAGCGCCACCTCGCCTGGCAGATCGGCGAGGAGCGCAGCGCCCGGGGGCGCGCCGACATCAGCACCGACGCCCTCGCGGCACGCCTGGAGGACCTCGACGCCCGGCCATGGCAGATCGAGCAGGCGGCACCGCGGCTGTCCCAGGCGCTGGCCGCCGGGGCCTGAGCGAGGCCCGTCGGTGCCGGTCAGTGCCCGTCAGTGGACCGTCAGGCCGTGGGCGCGGAAGATTGCGCGGGTGGCCTCGACGAGCTCGGGCTCGGGCGGCCGGGTGGCACGCAGCCGGTAGTTCAGCCCGAGCGCGTCCCACTTGTCGGTGCCCATCTGGTGGAAGGGCAGGACCTCGACCCGGCTGACGGCCGAGGACCAGCGCTCGACGATGCGTGCGACCCGCTCGACGTTGGCGGGGTCGTCGGTCAGCCCCGGGACGAGCACAAAGCGGGCCCAGATCTCGATCCCCTTGGCGGCCAGGCGGTCGCCGAAGGCGATCGTGGGGGCGAGCTCGCGCCCGGTGACGTGGGCGTAGGTCTGCTCGTCACCGCTTTTGACGTCCAGGAGCACGAGGTCGACGTCGTCGAGCATCTCGTCACTGGCGTTGGCGCCGAGGTAGCCCGAGGTGTCCAGGCAGGTGTGGATGCCCATCTCCTTGGCGCCGGCCAGGAGCCGGGCCGCGAAGGCGGGCTGCATGAGGACCTCGCCGCCCGACAGGGTGATGCCGCCCCGGGAGGCCCGGAAGACCCGGCGGTAGCGCCGCATGCGGCGCAGCAGCTCGTCGGCCTCGACCGGTTCGCCGTCCCGCATGAGGAAGGTGTCGGGGTTGTGGCAGTACAGGCAGCGCAGGGGGCAGCCGTTGAAGAAGACGGTCATCCGGGTGCCGGGTCCGTCGACCGCCGTGACGAGCTCCCAGGAGTGGATGGAGCCCAGGGTCCCCTCGCGCATCCGGACCAGGCGCTCGGAGCGCTCGAGGTCGCTCAGCTGCTCGAGGCCGCCGATGCCCGCGCCGCGCAGACGGGCGGCCGGGGCCAGGAAGTCCTGGTCCCGGCCGCCCGCGGCCAGCGGGGATGCGCCCTCCATGACAGCGACCCGCCGAGCCGGCTCAGGCCTGGGCGTGGAAGGTGCGGTTGAGCACGTCGAGCTGCTGCTCACGCGTCAGCTTGACGAAGTTGACCGCATAGCCCGAGACCCGCACGGTCAGGTTCGGGTAGTTCTCCGGGTTCTCCATCGCGTCCTCGAGCGTGTGGCGGTCCAGGACGTTGATGTTGGCGTGGTACAGGCCCTTGACTCCGCCATTGTCCTGTCGCTGGGCCTTCATCGAGGCGAGGCGCTCTTCGTAAGTGGGCATGTCGGCCCCTTTCCTGTGTTGTACGTGTGTCGTGCTGGTGTCGTGCGGTCAGGTCGTGGCGGCGGGCGCGCTGCCGCCGCTCAGGCCTCGGGGTCGTCCTCGGGGACGAAGCCGGCGTCGAGAATGCCCACGAGGTTGGCCACGCGCTCCTCGATCGTGCGCCCCAGGCCCTGCGGGGTGATCGTGTTGGTCAGCGAGATGCCGTCGAGGGCGTCGGTGTAGTCGAGTTTGCCCACCGAGAGCATGGAGGCCACCATCCCGTGGGTGTCCATGCCGTTCTCCGGGTTGGCGCCGGGCGAGAAGGGGGTGCCGGCGCGGTGGCCCGAAGGGAAGGAGCCGGTCGCCTTGCCGTAGACGACGTTGGAGGTGATGGTGAGCACCGACTGGGTCGGGATCGCGTCGCGGTAGAAGGGCTGGGCCTTGATCTTGGACATGACCGTGTGGACGACCGTGGCGGCGATGTCGTCGGCGCGGTCGTCGTCGTTGCCGTAGACCGGGAAGTCCCCCTTGGTCAGGTAGTCGACGACGAGGCCGGTCTCGTCGCGCACCGGGGTGACCGTGGCGTACTTGATGGCGGCCAGGGAGTCAGTGACGATCGACAGCCCGGCGATGCCGCAGCCCATCGTGCGGATGATCTCCGAGTCGTGCAGTGCCATCTCAATGGACTCGTAGGCGTAGCGGTCGTGGCAGTAGTGGATGATGTTGAGGGCCTCGACGTAGGTGGCCACCACCCAGTCGAGCATCTTCTCGTACTTGTCCCACACCTCGTCGAAGTCGAGGGGGCCGTCGCCCTCGATGCCGGGCAGGCCGGTGACGACCTGCTTGCCGGTCATCTCGTCGCGCCCGCCGTTGATGGCGTAGAGCAGCGCCTTGGCGGCGTTGACGCGCGCCCCGAAGAACTGCATCTGCTTGCCCACGCGCATCGGGGACACGCAGCAGGCGATGGCGGCGTCGTCGCCCCAGTGGGCGCGGATCTGCTCGTCGGCCTCGTACTGGATCGAGGAGGTCTCGATGGAGATGAGGGCGCAGAAGTCCTTGTAGCCCGCGGGCAAGGACTCGTCCCAGAAGATCGTGATGTTCGGCTCGGGGGCGGGGCCCAGGTTGCGCAAGGTCTGGAGCAGCCGGAAGGAGGTCTTGGTGACCAGGGGGCGGCCGTCCTCACCGAAGCCGGCGTCCGACCAGGTCGCCCAGTAGGGGTCCCCGGAGAAGATCTGGTCGTAGTCGATGGTGCGCAGGAAGCGGGTGATCCGCAGCTTCATGACGAGGTTGTCGATGAGCTCCTGGGCCCCGGTCTCGTCGATGCGCCCCGCACGCAGGTCGCGCTCGACGTAGATGTCCAGGAAGCCCGACAGGCGCCCGATGCTCATGGCGGCACCGTCCTGGGACTTGACCGAGGCGAGGTAGGCGAAGTACGTCCACTGGACGGCCTCGTGGGCCGTGGTCGCCGGACCGGAGATGTCATGACCATAGGAGGCGGCCATGTTCTTGAGCTTCTTGAGCGCCTTGATCTGCTCGGAGTGCTCCTCGCGGTAGCGCGCCCAGTGCTCGGAGAAGGGCTGGTCGGCCACCGCGTCCTTGGCCCGCTGCTTGTCGGCGATGAGGCGGTCGACGCCGTAGAGGGCCACCCGCCGGTAATCGCCGATGATGCGGCCCCGGCCGTAGGCATCGGGCAGGCCGGTGATGATGTGGGAGGACCGGGCGGCACGAATGCGCGGGGTGTAGATGTCGAAGACCGCGTCGTTGTGCGTCTTGCGGTACTGGGTGAAGATCCGCTTGACCTCGGGATTGACCTCCTTGCCTGCCTCCTTGATCGCGGTCTCCACCATCCGCCAGCCGCCGTTGGGCATCATGGCCCGCTTGAGCGGGGAGTCGGTCTGCAGGCCGACGATGACGTCGTCGTCCTCACTGATGTAGCCCGGGGCGAAGGCGTCGATGTCCGCCGGGGTGTCGGTGTCGACGTCAAGGATGCGGACCTTGCGCTCGGCGGAGAGGTAGTCGCGCTCAAGGGTGTCCCACAGGCGCAGGGTCTTGGCCGTGGCGCCGGCGAGGAAGGAGGCATCCCCCTCGTACGGGGTGTAGTTGCGCTGGATGAAGTCGCGCACGTCGACCTGCTCGGTCCAGGGGCCTTCGGCGAAGTCCTCCCACGCGTCGCGGCCGGTGGGCTCCTGCGTCGTCGCGGGTGCTGCGAGATCGGTGGTCATCCGTTCCCTCCTCGGGATGAGCGGCTGGATTCCGCCCCGCCGCCGAGCGCCCTTGTGGGGCGGACGAGTCCGGCGGGGCCGTCGCTGGGTCGTGGGTCGTTGCCGTGGCCACCAGCCTAGGCCGCCGCCGGGACGGCCCCGGCCGCGGGCCGTCCTCCCCCTGGTGTGATCACTCACAGGCCCGGAGGGCGCAACGACTCCCCCAGGACGAAGGTCCTATTCCTGCGATTCGTGGCCCCTCGCGCTCGGCGCGCCGATGTGACGCACCCGACCTGCGGCGGTCGAGGCGCCGGCGCCGCTCCGGCGCCAGTCAGGCGGGCACGGGCGGGGCCGGCGTCCCAGGCGCGGGCGGCTCGGGATCAGCAGCGCGAGGCCAGGCCCCGCGCCCGGGCGGTCACCCCCGCCTCATCCATGCCGAAGTCCGCCAGAAGCTCCTCGCGTGAGGCCGTGGGCAGGAACCGGCGCGGGATACCGACGCGCTCGACGAGGGGAGCGCGGCCGGGTCCGCCGGCCCGCGCGTGGGCCTCATCGATGGCGTCGCGCAGCTGGGAGCCGATCCCGCCGTCGACCATCCCGTCCTCGACGACGAGCACCCCCACCGACCCCAGGGCCAGCTCAACGAGCGCCGCGGGAACCGGCACCACCCAGCGGGGGGCGGCCACGACGACGTCCCGGCCCTCCTCGGCCAGGGCCCGCCCCGCGGCGACGACCTGCGGGGTCATGGCGCCCACGGCCACGAGCAGCAGGGGGTCGGTGCCCGAGGGCCGGTGCTCGACGAGGATGTCGACCTGCTCGAAGGGGTCCTCTCCGTCGGCCGAGCCACCGGAGGCCCGGCCGGCGCCACCGCCCAGGACCCGCACCGCCGGGAGCGGCTCGGGCAGGGATCCCTTGGGGTAGCGCACGACCGTGGGCCCGTCCTCGACGCCGACCGCGTGGCGCAGCGCCTCGCGCAGCGTCTGCTCGTCGCGGGGGGCGGCCAGGCGCAGGCCGGGGACGTGGGCGAGCAGTGCCATGTCCCACATGCCGTTGTGGCTGGCCCCGTCGGTGCCGGTCAGGCCGGCCCGGTCGAGCACGACCGTCACCCCGGCCCGGTGCAGCGCGACGTCCATGAGCAGCTGGTCGAAGGCCCGGTTGACGAAGGTGGCGTACAGGGCGACCACCGGGTGCAGGCCGGCGAAGGCCATGCCCGCGCTGGCGGTCAGGGCGTGCTGCTCGGCGATGCCGACGTCGATGACGCGCCCGGGCAGGGCGTCGGCCAGCAGCTGGAGGCCCACCGGCTGCTGCATGGCCGCCGTGACACCGACGATCCGGGCGTCGGCGCGAGCGAGGCTGAGAACCTCTTCGGCGAAGACGGCGGTCCAGCCGAAGCGGGAGGCCACCACCGGCAGCCCGGTCTCGGGGTGGATACGGCCCACGGCGTGGAAACGATCGGCGACGTCGTTCTCGGCGGGGGTGAACCCACGCCCCTTCTGGGTGATGACGTGGACGATGACGGGCTCGGCGTACTCCCTGGCTCGGGTGAGGGCGAACTCGAGGGCGGTGATGTCGTGGCCGTCGACGGGCCCGGTGTACTTGATCCCCAGGTCCTCGAAGAAGGCCGAGGGCACGAGCACGTCCTTGAGCCCGCGCTTGAGCCCGTGAAGGGCGTCGAAGGCGGCGCGCCCGGGGGCTCCCTGGGTGAGCAGGGTGCGCTTGACGCCGGCGAGCATGCGCTCGTAGCCGGGGTTGGTGCGCAGGGCGTCGAGGTGGTGGGCCAGCCCTCCGATGGTCGGGGCGTAGGAGCGTCCGTTGTCGTTGACGACGATGACCAGGTGCTTGTCGTCGGAGTCGGCGATGTTGTCCAGCGCCTCCCAGGCCATGCCGCCGGTCATGGCTCCGTCGCCGATGACGGCCACGACGTGGCGCTCGTCGTGGCCCTGGAGGTGGTTGGCCCGGGCGATGCCGTCGGCCCAGGACAGGGCGGTCGAGGCGTGGGAGTTCTCTACGACGTCGTGGACCGACTCCGAGCGGGCCGGGTAGCCCGACACCCCGCCGCGCTCGCGCAGGCGGCTGAAGTCCTGACGGCCCGTGAGGAGCTTGTGGACGTAGGACTGGTGGCCGGTGTCGAAGATGATCGTGTCGCGCGGTGAGGCGAAGGTGCGGTGCAGCGCGATGGTCAGCTCGACGACGCCGAGGTTGGGTCCCAGGTGCCCACCGGTGCGGGCGACGGTGGCCACGAGGTAGGCCCGGATCTCGGCCGCCAGCGCGACGAGCTCATCGGTGGTCAGGCGCTGGAGGTCGCCGGGCCGGTGGACGCGTGAGAGCAAGGGGGTGGCCGGCAGCAGGTCGGCCGCGGCGACGGGGGCCTGCACCGGCTGCGGTGTCGGCTCTGGCTCCGGCGTCCGGCGGACGGCCGTGTGGTCAGTCATGGACGCTGCTCCTCCCGGTCGTAGTGCGTGGTCGGCGGTGCTCATGGACGCGCCGCGGCATGGAACAACAGCATAGGGCCACACCGGAGCCGAGCGGGTCCTGGCCGCACCGTCCCGGCGCCGTGGCGCCCTGACCGCCCGTCCCACCTGGTGTTCCGCCCTCCCCGTGGTACGGGTGAGCACGTAGGGTTGGGGCGATGCGCGGGCGCTGCCCGCCGTCCACCCCCACCCCAGGAGGAAACATGAGCACGACAGCGCCGTACGGGACCTGGCCCTCGCCGATCACCCCCGGCACGATCACGACGCGCACCGTGCGTCTGTCCCAGGTCCGCGTCGACGGGCCGGACACCTACTGGGTCGAGCAGCGCGCCTCCCAGGCCGGGCGCCAGGTGCTGCTGCGCCGCGACGGTGACGGGCAGATCGGTGAGGTCCTGCCCCTGACGCCCTCCGACGAGCTCGTCGACGTGCGCACCCGCGTCCACGAGTACGGGGGGAGGGCCTATGCCGTGGACGGCGGCATCATCGTGGTCTCCCACGCCGGCGACGGACGTCTGTACCGTTTCGACGTCGCCCACCGCATGCGGGGCCTCGTCCCGCTGACGATCTATGGGGACGTGCGCCACGGCGACCTGGAGATCGACACCCAGCGCGGCCTGGTCTACGCCGTGCGCGAGGACCACCGGGGCCCCGGCGAGCCGGTCAACACGCTCGTGGCCATCCCCCTGGACGGCTCGGCGGCTCGCGACGACGAGGGGGTGCGGACGGTGGTCTCGGGCACGGATTTCGTCGTGTCTCCGACCCTGTCCCCCGACGGCGAGCACCTGGCCTGGGTGTGCTGGGACCAGCCCGGCATGCCCTGGGACGAGGCGAGGCTCTACGTGGGAGACCTGAGGCCCGACGGCACTCTCGGCGAGCAGACGGTGGTCGACGGCGGTGCAGGCCATGGCGCCGGGGAGCCGCGCTGGACCGAGGAGTGCGAGCTGGTCCACGTGGCCAACGGCTCGGGGTACTGGAACCTCTACCGCACCGAGGGCTTCCCGCGGCGCGGCACCAACCGGACCGGATGGACCGCGGGTCTGCGCACCCGCCCCCTGCACCCCGCGGAGGCGACCTTCTCCTCCCCCGCCTGGACGCTGGGGCCCCACCACTTCGATGTCCTCGACGGGGAGCACCTCATCGCCTCGTGGTCCCGTGACGGGGTGTGGCACCTGGGCACGGTCAAGCTGAGCAACGGCGAGCTCGAGGAGTGGAACGTGGGGTGGCAGCCGGCGGGCAATGTCGCCTCCTCCTCGGGGCGCGTCGTCCTGCTGGCGGGCTCGGAGATCGGCCTGCCCAGCATCGTCGAGGTCAAGGGCCGCGAGGTCGTCGTCCTGCGGGGCTCGGGCGAGTTCACCGCCGAGCGCGACGGGATCTCCTTCGCCGACCCGCTGTCGTGGCCCACAAGCGACGGCGCCACCGCCCACGGCTTCTTCTATCCGCCGACCTCGGCCACGCACGCGGCCCCCGCCGGCGAGCTGCCCCCGCTCGTCGTGGGCGCTCACGGCGGCCCCACGGAGATGGCCCGGCCCGGTTACGACCTGACCATCCAGTTCTGGACGAGCCGGGGCTTCGCCTACCTCGACGTCAACTACCGCGGCTCGTCGGGCTACGGCTCGGCCTACCGACAGGCTCTCAACGGCAACTGGGGCGTCTATGACGCCGACGACGTGGCCTCCGGCGCGCAGTTCCTCATCGACGCCGGACGGGTCGACCCCGCCCGGGTGGCCGTGCGGGGGGCCTCGGCCGGGGGCTTCACCGCCCTGCAGGCGCTTGTGCGCTCGGAGGTCTTCAGCGCCGGCACCTCCCTGTTCGGCATCGCCGACCTGGCCCGCCTGGTCGGCACGACCCACAAGTTCGAGTCGCGGTACATCGAAACGCTCACGGGCGCCAGCGGCCCCGAGGACCCGGTCCTGGTCGAGCGCTCCCCCCTCAACCACATCGAGGATATCCACGCCCCGCTCCTGCTGCTCCAGGGCAGCGAGGACCCGATCGTCCCCGCCGAGCAGGCGACCGCCATGTACGAGGCGGTGCGGGCGACGGGCCAGCCGGTGGCCCTCGAGGTCTTCCACGGCGAGGGCCACGGCTTCCGCATGGCGGCGAGCATCCACCGCGCCTACCACAGCGAGCTGAGCTTCTACACCCAGGTGTGGGGCATCGACTCCCCCGAGAAGGACCGTGGCTCGGTCACGATCGACAACCTCGGCAACCGGACGACGGGCGAGACTCCAACCGATCCCCGCTGACCGCGCACAGTGAGCCTTTCTCACCAGGGTGTGAGGGTCGCAGGGTTCGTACCTTGTGCCTCCAGGCCGCACGATCAACCTCCGGTCTGGAGGCAGAAGGTACGAACTCGACGGCCGAGCACCTGGTGAGCAAGGCTCGTTGTGTGACCGCAGCGGTACTGGTCGGAACTGCCGTGCCGGTTCAGTGCTCGTTCAGTGCTCGCGGCGTGCCGCGCTGATCGACTCCGACAGGTCGGTGATGCGTTCGGCGGTCACGACGATGCGTCGCGGGTCGCTCATCCACATCCACACCCCGGCCACGACCGGAAGGATGAGGGGCAGGAAGGCCAGCCCCGGGCCGCCGTGCGCCCAGATGGAGTCCGCCAGCAGCGGTGCGGTGCCCGTCCACGTGAGCAGCCCGACGAGCAGCGCCCCGGTGAGCAGGGCAGTCAGGCTCATCCATCCCACCAGGCGCATCCGGCGCCCGTTGTGGGCCACGCACACCGCCAGCAGGAGGAACAACAGCCCGGCCGTCACATTGAGCGACCCGATGACCGGGGCCCGGCCCGGGTAGCGGACGAGGTCAACCGCGGCGGGGATGAGGACGACGAGCCCGAAGACTGCGAAGACGAGCACGAGCAGGCGGCCCCAGCCGTAGGCGGGCCGACGCCGGTCCTCGACCGGACGGACCTGGGGGCTGCGCGCGGGCTCGACACCGGACATCTGGGACAGGGCCTCCTCATCATGGCGGGCTCGCCGGTCCTGTCGGATGCGCAGGGCGCGACGGACCGGTGAGGCAGGACTGACCTGTGGACAGTACCATCGCGGCTCGTGAGCAACCTCAGTACGTCCAGCCGCCCTGCCCCCGACATCGAGGCCGAGGTCCTCGTCCTGGCAGCAGCCTGCCCCACCCAGGACGGGGCACCGCCCCTCATGCTGACCGAGGGTGTGGACACCACGGGCCTGGACCTCGACGCACTGCCCGCCCTGGCACGCGAGCTCGGCTTCACCGGAGCCCTCGACTCGGTCCTGCGGCTGCCCGCCGATGCCCTCGGTCGTGGGCTGCGCGCCCGCACGGCCCTGCTCGTCGGCACCGGGAAGGAGCCGGCGCGCTCGGCCGACGAGGAGGACAACGACCTGACGGCGCTGGGGGCCACCGGCCCCTCCGTGCTGCGACGCGCGGCGGGCAGAGCCACCCGGGCCCTGGCGGGCGTAGCCAGCGCCGCCCTCCTGCTTCCCGCTGCGATCGACGCCGACCTCGAGGCGGTCGCCCAGGGCGCACTGCTGGGCGCCTACTCCTGGCACGGCGGCCCCGACCCCGCCCCGGTCGGGCGCCTCGTCGTGGCCACACCGCTGGCCGGCTCACCGCCGGCCGCCGAGGCGGTGCGCCGGGCCAGTGCCCTGGCCGAGGCCGTCCACCTCGTGCGCGACCTCGTCAACGAGCCTCCCAACCGGCTCACCCCCGCGGTCTTCGCCGAGCGCGCGGCCCACCTCGCCGCGGAGGCGGGGGTCGGGGTCGAGGTCCTTGACGAGGCGGACCTGGCCGACCACGCCTTCGGCGGGATCCTGGGCGTGGGAGGAGGCTCGGCCCATCCGCCACGGCTCGTGCGCCTGTCGTGGGCCCCTCAGGGCGCACCGGCCGGGGCGCCGGCCGACCTGGCGCTCGTGGGCAAGGGGATCACCTTCGACTCCGGCGGCCTGTCCCTCAAGCCGGCCGCGTCGATGCCCGAGATGAAGTCGGACATGGCAGGCGCCGCCACGGTGCTCGGCGTCCTCCTGGCCGCCGCGCGGCTGGGTCTGCCGGTCCGGCTGACCGGGTGGCTGGCGCTGGCCGAGAACATGACGGGCTCTGGCGCCCAGCGCCCCAGTGACGTCGTGACCATGTATGGGGGCGGGACGGTCGAGATCACGAACACCGACGCCGAGGGGCGCCTGGTCATGGCCGACGCACTGGCCCGCGCCGTCGAGGAGTCCCCACGCGCCCTCATCGACGTCGCCACCCTGACCGGCGCCCAGATCGTGGCCCTGGGCGACCGGGTCGCCGGGGCCATGGGCACGCCGGGGCTGCGCGAGGAGGTGGTCGACGCCGCCCGCGCCGCCGGCGAGGCGCTGTGGCCGATGCCCCTGCCCGAGCACCTGCGGGCCGGCCTGGACTCCCGCTTCGCCGACCTGCGCAACCTGCCGAGCTCACGGTCCGGGGGGATGCTCACCGCCGGCCTGTTCCTGCGCGAGTTCACCGCGGGCACCCCCTGGGTGCACCTCGACATCGCCGGCCCGGCCTACAACGACGCCTCGGCCTGGGGCTACACGCCGGTGGGGGGCACCGGGGCGGGGGTGGCCACCCTGCTCGAGCTCCTTGGCCGCCGGGTCTGAGACGAGCGCCCCGCGGCCCCGTCCCGGCACTCGTGGGGCTGCGGGGTGAGCGGTCTCACGGCACGAACAGGACTCAGGTCCCCGTCCGGGACGCCTGTCGGGCCCTGCGGGCCACCCGCAGGTGGAACAATGGCGGCGTACCGACGTGCCTGGACGGGCCCCGGACAGGCAGAGTACATCGATGAGGAGTGATTTCGTGACAGACGCGACAGACACCGTCTACGACATGGTCATCCTGGGCGCGGGCTCGGGCGGCTACGCCGCCGCCCTGCGCGGCGCCCAGCTCGGCCTCACGGTGGCGCTGGTCGAGGCCGACAAGGTCGGCGGCACCTGCCTGCACCGCGGCTGCGTGCCCACCAAGGCGATCCTCCACTCCGCGGAGACCGCGCAGGCGGTGCGCGAGGCCGGGGCGCTCGGGGTCCGGGCCTCCTACGAGGGCATCGACATGGAGGCCGTCCAGGCCTACAAGAACGGCGTCATCACACGCATGTACAAGGGCCTGGAGGGCCTGGTCTCCTCCCGGGGGATCGACCTGGTCAGGGGCTGGGGGCGTCTGGTGGCCCCCGACGCCGTCGAGGTCAACGGGCGGCGCTACACCGGCCGGAACATCGTGCTCGCCTCAGGGTCGGTGTCCAAGACCATCGGCCAGGAGGTCTCCGGCCCGGTCATGACCAGTGAGGAGGCGCTCGAGCTCGACCACGTCCCGTCCTCGGCGGTCATCCTGGGAGGCGGGGTCATCGGCGTCGAGTTCGCCTCCGCCTGGGCCTCGATGGGCGCCAGCGTCACGATCATCGAGGGCCTTCCCCGCCTGGTCCCCAACGAGGACGAGGCCATCTCCAAGCAGCTGGAGCGGGCTTTCCGCAAGCGCAAAATCGCCTTCCGCACCAACACCATGTTCGAGTCCGTCGAGCGCACGGAGGCGGGCGTGACCGTGCGCACCGCCGACGGTGGCTCCTACGACGCCGAGGTCCTGCTCATCGCGGTGGGTCGCGGTCCGGCCACGGCCGGCCTGGGCTACGAGGAGGTCGGGGTCGCCATGGACCGCGGCTTCGTCCTGGCCGACGAGTTCGGGCGCACGAATGTCGACGGCGTGTGGGCGGTGGGCGACATCGTCCCCGGCGTCCAGCTCGCTCACCGGGGCTTCGCCCAGGGCATCGTCGTGGCCGAGAAGATCGCCGGGCTCGACCCGCGCCCCGTCGACGACGTCCTGGTCCCCAAGGTCACCTTCTGCGAGCCCGAGATCGCCTCGGTGGGCCTGAGCGAGTCCCGGGCGGCCGAGGTCCACGGCGCTGAGAACATCGTGACCAGCGAGTTCAACGTGGCCGGCAACGCCAAGAGCCAGATCCTGGGGACCCAGGGCTTCGTCAAGCTCGTCGCCCTCAAGGACGGCACCATCGTCGGCTTCCACGCCATCGGCGCGCGCATGGGCGAGCAGGTCGGCGAGGGCCAGCTCCTCGTGTCCTGGGAGGCCACCGCCGACGACGTCGCCTCCCTCGTCCACGCCCACCCCACGCAGAACGAGACCATCGGCGAGGCCGCCATGGCCCTGGCAGGCAAGCCCCTGCACAACCACGGCTGACCCGACCACCGAGCGAAGAGAGTCCGAGGAATCATGTCTGAGTCCGTCATCATGCCCGCGCTGGGCGAGTCCGTCACCGAGGGCACCGTCTCGTCGTGGCTCAAGCAGGTCGGCGACACCGTCGAGGCCGACGAGCCGCTCCTGGAGGTCGCCACCGACAAGGTCGACACCGAGGTCCCCTCCCCCGCCTCCGGGGTCCTTCTGGAGATCCGGGTCGCGGAGGACGAGACCGTCGCCGTGGGCACCGTCCTGGCCATCATCGGCGACCCCTCCCAGGCCGGCTCACCGGCACCCGCACCGGCCGCCGCACCCCAGACCACCCCTGAACAGGCACCGGCCACCACCCCCGAGCCGCAGGCCGCCCCCCAGACGCCCGCTCCTACCGGCGGCGCCGAGGGCACCGAGGTGCCGATGCCCGCGCTGGGCGAGTCCGTCACCGAGGGCACCGTCTCGTCGTGGCTCAAGCAGGTCGGCGACACCGTCGAGGCCGACGAGCCGCTCCTGGAGGTCGCCACCGACAAGGTCGACACCGAGGTCCCCTCCCCCGCCTCCGGGGTCCTTCTGGAGATCCGGGTCGCGGAGGACGAGACCGTCGCCGTGGGCACCGTCCTGGCCATCATCGGCGACCCCTCCCAGGCCGGCTCACCGGCACCCGCACCGGCCGCCGCACCCCAGACCACCCCCGAGCCGGCCGCCGCGCAGGCACCCGCCCCCGAGGCCACCTCGGCACCCACCCCTGCCCCCGAGCCGCAGGCCGCCCCCCGGCCCTCAGCGGCCTACGTCACCCCGATCGTGCGCAAGCTCGCCCGGGACAAGGGCGTCGACCTGGCCACCGTCACCGGCACCGGCATCGGCGGGCGTATCCGCAGGCAGGACGTCGAGGAGGCCGCGGCTGCCGCCGAGGAGGCGCGCAAAGCGGCCGCGGCTGCGCAGGCCGCCCAGGTCGCTGCCGAGACGCCTCAGGCCGCTGCGGAGCCCGCCCCCGCCGCGGGCCAGGCAGCCCCGGCGCGCAGCGCACCGGCGGTGGACACGGCGCTGCGCGGACGCACCGAGAAGATGAGCCGGCTGCGCCAGGTCATCTCCGAGCGGATGGTCGACTCCTTGCAGACCTCCGCCCAGCTGACGACTGTGATCGAGGTCGACGTCACGCGGGTTGCGGCGCTTCGCGCTCAGGCCAAGGACGCCTTCGCCGCCAGGAACGGCACGAAGCTGACCTTCCTGCCCTTCTTCGTGGCCGCTGCCACCGAGGCGCTCAAGGCCCACCCGAAGGTCAACGCCTCAATCTCGGGCAAGGAGGTCACCTACCACGACGTCGAGCACGTAGGGATCGCGGTGGACACCCCGCGCGGTCTGCTTGTTCCGGTGGTCAAGAACGCCGGGGATCTCAGCATCCCGGGCCTGGCCAAGCGCATCAATGACCTGGCGGCCCGCACCCGTGACAACAAGGTCAACCCCGATGAGCTCTCCGGCTCGACCTTCACGATCACGAACACCGGCAGTGGTGGCGCGCTATTCGACACCCCGATCATCAACCAGCCCGAGGTGGCCATCCTCGGTCTAGGGGCGATCCGCAAGCTGCCCCGGGTCGTCAAGGACGTCGACGGCGGCGAGGTCATCGCCATCCGCTCGGTGTGCTACCTGGCGCTGTCCTACGACCACCGGCTCGTCGACGGCGCCGACGCGGCCCGCTATCTGGCGGCCGTCAAGAAGCGCCTGGAGGACGGCGACTTCGCGGGCGAGCTGGGGCTGTGACCCGGCACCCCTGAGGCCACCGACACCACCGGCACCGCTGACAGTGCTGACGTGGGCGGCCCCGCACCGGCGACGGTGCGGGGCCGGTGCGTTCAGTCCTCAGCGGCAGCGCGGGCGATGGCGGTCAGGGTGTTGGCCAATCCCATGCGGGTCCAGCGCCAGACAATCCGGTAGATGAACTTGCCGAGCAGTCCGACGGTCCGGTGCGCGAGGTGCAGACGCACAAGCGTCCCGCCCGGCGCCTCAGCCAGCTCGATGTCTCGCACGATGCGGGTCTCGCCGTCATATCGCCCGTTGGCCAGCGTGCACGACCATATGACACGGTCCTGCCCCCGGTCCTCCAGCCGCCAGCGCACAAGCACGGTCCCACGGCGGGTCCGGTTGCGCTCCAGCAGACCGTCGTCGAGCCGTTCGACGACCTGGTCACCGTCAACCGCCCACTGCGCCAGTCGCGCGGGGTCTGCCAACAGCGCCGCCACCTGCTCCACGGGCGCCGAGATGAAGCGCTCCATGCTCAGGACCCGGTCCAGCCCATAGCGGGCATACTCCCCGGTCATGCGCGGCGTGGAGGAACGGACACCTCCCTCCTCCCGGGCGGCGGTGTCGAGCTGAGCCCGCAGCCCGGCCAGATCGACCCCGAGGTGCTCCAGGATCCTGCTGGCAGCGGCGTGCTCCGATGCCGTCAGCGAGACCAGGGCGGCCATGCTCGTCGCGTGCTCCGCCTTGACCAGGGCCTCCGCCCTCGCCGACAGAGGGATGGAATCGCGTGCCCGGCCCGCTGCGAGCTCGCCGATGGGCAGGGGCGCCGGGCGCAGACCCTCGGGCACCTCGATGCCCACACGCGCCAGATCGGCATCTGCCAACTCATCGACCGCCTTGCGCGCCCGGGCCAGCGTCACCCCGTGGCGTCCCAGCAGCGCGGCGGCCGCACCACCCTGGGCGAGCAGGCCCAGGAGTAGATGCTCGGGCTCGATCTCGCGGTGGCGCAGCCGAGCCGTCTCAGCGGTCGAGGCGTTCATCCAGGTGATGTAGTGGCTCATGGTCGACACGGTCATCTCCGTCGGGTCGGGGCGAGGCCGGGGGCCACGCGCTTGGCGTACTTCTTGTGGACCGCCTGGCGGGTGACTCCCAGCGCCTCGGCGATATCGGGCCACCCCATGCCTGCGCCCAACGCCGCCTCGACCTGGGCGAGCTCGAGAGTGTCGGTCAAGCGCTTGAGCGCCGCGACGGCTCGCAGACCCAGGAGGGGGCTGGTCGTGTCGACAGCAGCGGCCACGGTATTCTCCACGTCCATGGAAGCAACATAGGTTGACAACAGGAGAGTTGTCAACTGCGGTTGCTAACCCGGTGTGTCGTGTACCGCGGCCACGCGCCAGGGTCCGGGGACGAGCACGAGGACGACCTGCCGTGCGGGCCTGGCTGGGACGGTGCGGCGCTCGCCATCACTTGACACGCGGGTCGACGCCGGCTGGGACTGGGTGACCCGCACGGCCCTCGCCCCGGGCCAGCGCGCCGCGTCGGCGGCGGGGACCTCGACCGGCTCGACGGTCGCGACATGAGTGTCCAGGCCCTCAACACGCTCCCCGGCCGCCTCCAGCGCGGCGAGCACCCGCTCATCGGCCAGGGCCGCCGGTGAGCCCGGGACGGTGGTGGCGGCCAGCGCCTGGTGGTCCGCCGTACCGATGGCTGCGTCGCGAGCCGCAGCCAGGGCGACGACAACGGCCACGAGGTCCTCCGCCCTCTGGCCCGTGGCTCCGGCCGAGGCTGGCGCCGTGGCGTGGGCCACGGCTTCAGGCAGGGCGCTGACCTGGGCCCGGACGGGCGGGCGCGCCACCGCGACCCCCAGGACCGCCAAGAGGGTGAGGATGGCGCAGGCGACCGCCGCACGGCGTGCCCGGCGCCGTCCCTGCCCGTCGACGAGCTCTGGCGGCTCGCCGCGCCGGGAGGACACGAGCCGGGTGGGACGGGCCGCGGCCGCCCGCAGCGCCCCGGCGGCCAGGCGGGCGCCGTCGGGCAGCTCGATACCCCCCGGCCTGCCCAGCTCGGGGACGCGGGCCGTCAGGTCGCGGGCAGTGGGGCGGGCGTCGGGATCGGCGTCCAGGGCGTCGGCCACGATCCGCTCGACGCGCTCGGCCAGGCTCGTGGACCCGGCCACGCAGGTGCGCAGCAGCGCCGCCAGGGAGTACACGTCCGAGGCGGCCGTGGCAGGTGCTCCGCGGTCGCGCTCGGGGGCGGCGCACCCGTCGGTGCCGGTCTCCAGGGCGCCGGGCAGCATGTCGATGAGGACGGCACCGCCCTCACAGGACACGACGACGTTGGCCGGGGAGACATCGCCGTGGGCCAGGCCGTGCTCGTGCAGGTGGGCCAGCCCGCCGCCGATGTCCTCGAGAAGCCGGGCGGTCTCACCGCGGGTCAGCCCGCCGCGGGCACCCAGGACTACCGCCAGGTCCGCCCCGGCCACGAGGTCGACCGTCACCGCGGCGCGCCGCCCCGGCAGGGCAATGACCTCGCGGACCGGCGCCAGGCCCGGGTGCCTGCGGGCACGCAGGTCGGCCAGCCTGCGCAGGATCCGCGCCCCCGCGGCCTCCTCGGGCAGGTCGAGGACGTGGACGACGACGTCGCGCCCGCGGCGGTCCACGCCTCGGCGCGGGGCGATGTGCCCCGGGCGGTCGCGCCCCATGGGAGCGCCCAGGCAGAGCCCAGCGGCCGCCAGCGCCTGGGCGGGGTTCTCGCCCAGGGGGTCGAGCTCGGGATCGGTGTCGGCCTTGTCGTCGGTGCGGATCGGCCAGGGATGCAGCGTGGTGAGCCTCATCCCACCATGGTCGGCACCGAGCCTCGCGGGCCACCACCCCACCGCCCCGGCTGTGGAAAACAAGTCACATAGGCCGTCCTGGGGCCCCACGGCGCGCCCTCAGGCCTCCCGGTCAACCGGAGGGCGCGCCCGTGGGCTCATCTAGGCTGTGTGCGTGGAGCGCATCGAGCTTGGGATCGGCGAGCGCCTCGTGCCCTACGCCGAGGGGTGGGCCCTCCAGCGCCGGGTGCACGCACAGGTGGTCGAGGGCGCGCGGCCCGGCACCCTCATCCTGGTCGAGCACGAGCCGGTCTACACGGTGGGCCGGCGCACCCACTCCTGGGAGCGGCCCGACGCCAAGGCCCTGCGGCCGGTGCCGGTCATCGACGTCGACCGCGGGGGAAAGGCCACCTGGCACGGACCGGGACAGCTGACCGCCTACCCGATCGTGCCCCTGGCGGCACCCATCGACGTCATCCGGTACGTGCGGGCGCTCGAGGAGGCCGTCATCGAGGTCTGCGCCGCCTATGGGGTGGAGACCCGTCGCGTCGCCGGCCGCTCGGGGGTGTGGGTGCCCGCCGAGCCGGGGGCCGGAGAGGCCCGGCGCCGCACGGAGCGCAAGATCTGCGCGCTGGGCGTGCGCGTGGCCCGGGGGGTGACGATGCACGGCATCGGACTCAACGTCGACCCCGACCTGGCGGCCTTCGACCTGGAACGGATCATTCCCTGCGGCATCGAGGACGCTGCGGTGACCTCGCTGGCGGCCGAGACCGGCGCGCACCTGCGCGTGGCCGACCTGGCCCCCGAGGTGGCAGCCGCCCTCGAGCAGCACCTGGAGCCGCTGGTGGCCCGGTCCACAGCCGAGGCGGGCCGGCAGCTGGGCCCTGGGTCCCAGACCGACGCCGACCGGGCATAGACTGGGCGGCCGTACCCGCCGCGCCGGAAAGGAGCAGCCGTGACCGAGACCGTCGCCCCCGAGGGGCGCCGTCTGCTGCGCGTCGAGGCGCGCAACGCCGCCACCCCCGTGGAGCGCAAGCCCGAGTGGCTGCGCACCCGCGCCGTCGTCTCCCCCACCTACCAGGAGGTCCGGGGCCTCGTGCGCGACAAGGGGCTCCACACGGTCTGCGCCGAGGCCAACTGCCCCAACATCTACGAGTGCTGGAACGACCGGGAGGCCTCTTTCCTCGTCGGCGGGGAGATCTGTACCCGACGCTGCGACTTCTGCGACATCGCCACCGGCCGCCCCACCGCCTACGACACCGACGAGCCCTCCCGCGTGGCCGACTCGGTGGCCCAGATGCAGCTGCGCTACGCCACGGTCACCGGCGTGGCCCGTGACGACCGCCCCGACGGCGGCGCCTGGCTCTACGCCGAGACCGCCCGCCAGATCCATGCCCGGGTGCCCGGCTGCGGAGTCGAACTGCTCATCCCCGACTTCCGGGTCCGCCCCGAGGCGCTGGCCGAGGTCTTCTCCTCGCGCCCCGAGGTCCTGGCCCATAACCTCGAGACGGTGCCGAGGATCTTCAGGGGCATCCGCCCGGCCTTCTCCTACGAGGGCAGCCTGGAGGTGCTGGCCGCGGCCTCGCGGGCGGGGCTGCTCACCAAGTCCAACCTCATCCTGGGCATGGGCGAGACCCGCCAGGAGGTCGAGGAGGCCATCGACGACCTCGTGGCAGCCGAGGTCGACATCCTGACAATCACCCAGTACATGCGCCCCTCCCCCCTGCACCACCCGGTGGACCGCTGGGTCAAGCCCGAGGAGTTCATCGAGCTCGCCGCCCTGGCCCAGGACCGGGGGGTGCGCGCCGTCATGAGCGGACCGATGGTGCGCTCCTCCTACCGCTCGGGGATGCTGTGGGCCCGGGCGATGCGCGCGGCGGGCCGGCCGATCCCCGCCGACATGAGCGACCTGGCCGAGCCCGTGACGGCCCGCCAGGAGGCCAGTGCGGTCCTGGAGCGCCACGGGCCCAGCAAGTCCTGATCCCGGGCGCGGCCACGGGGCCGGGCGCGGCGCCGTCGTCGGCTATCGTGGTGGACCGTGAGCACAGACCCCGCCCCCAGCCGGAAGCGGCGCCTCGCGCGGTACTTCCAGAACATCAAGGACTCCTACACGATCTCGCGGCGCTCCTACCCGTGGGTCGGGTGGGCGCTGCTCGGAGCCCCGCTCCTCATCATCGGCGTGGCCGTCCTGCTGGCCACCGCCACTGGACAAGCGCTGTGGTACTGGCTGTTCATCGCCGTCCTGCTGGCCCTCGTGGTCGACATGGTCATCCTGTCGCTGACGGTACGCCGCGCCTCCCTGACCCAGATCGAGGGGCACCCGGGGGCGGCCAAGGCTGCGCTCGACCAGATCGGGCGCGGCTGGTACGTCGAGTCCGAGCCGGCGGCGTTCAACCCCAAGACCCGGGACATCGTGTGGCGGGTCATCGGCCGCCCGGGCATCGTCCTGGTCGTCGAGGGCCCCACCGGCCGGACCCAGTCCCTCGTGGCCGATGAGCGCAAGACGCTCAAGCGCTTCTTGTCGACGGTGCCCGTCCACGTCATCCACGTCGGGGCCGGTGAGGGCCAGACCCGGCTCGCCGACCTGCAGTCCACGATGCGCAAGCTTCCCACCAAGCCGACCAGGCTCACCGACGCCGAGATCTCCCAGGTCACCAAGCGCCTGACCTCACTGCCGGGCCGTGGTCCGGGCATCCCCAAGGGCATCGACCCGACTAAGGTCCGCCCCGACCGGCGGGCGATGCGCGGTCGCTGAGGCGCCTCCGGCGTGAAACACCGAGGACATCCCGGTGGCACGCCTGCGTCACGGCGGCGCCCTAGGGTTGATCCCGGTGCACGGCCCACGCCGGGCGCCGCAGATCACGGACACCCCGTTGGAGGAACCTCATGTTCAAGGACGCTTCGGAGGCACTGGCCTATATCGAGCAGGAGGGGGTCGAGCTCGTTGACGTGCGATTCTGCGACCTTCCCGGCGTCATGCAGCACTTCACCATCCCGGTGGCGGCCTTCAAGGACGGCGCGCTGACCGACGGGCTCATGTTCGACGGTTCCTCGATCCGCGGGTTCCAGGCGATTCACGAGTCCGACATGAAGCTCATTCCGGACGTCACGACCGCCTTCCTCGACCCCTTCCGCGCACGCAAGACCCTGGTCATCAACTTCTCGATCGTCGACCCCTTCACCGACGAGGTCTACTCGCGCGACCCGCGCTCGATCGCCGCCAAGGCCGAGGAGTACCTGCGCTCGACCGGCATCGCCGACACCTGCTACATCGGGGCCGAGGCGGAGTTCTACCTCTTCGACTCCATCCAGTACGAGACGACCCCCGCCTCGACCCGCTACGCGATCGACTCCGCCGAGGCGGCGTGGAACACCGGCCGGGAGGAGGAGGGCGGCAACAAGGGCTACAAGACCGCCTTCAAGGCGGGGTACTTCCCGGTGTCCCCCAGCGACCAGATGGCCGACATCCGTGACGCCATGGTCGCCACCTGTCTGGACGCGGGCCTTGTCATCGAGCGCGCCCACCACGAAGTGGGCACCGCCGGCCAGCAGGAGATCAACTACCGGTTCAACTCCCTGCTGGCCGCGGGCGACGACATGATGAAGTTCAAGTACATCGTCAAGAACGAGGCCTGGCGCCAGGGGCGGACCGCGACCTTCATGCCCAAGCCGATCTTCGGCGACAACGGCTCGGGCATGCACTGCCACCACTCCCTGTGGAAGGACGGCAAGCCGCTGTTCTTCGATGAGCGCGGCTACGGCCAGCTCTCCGACATCGCGCGCTGGTACATCGGTGGCATCCTCGCCCACGCCCCGAGCCTGCTGGCCTTCACCAACCCGTCGGTCAACTCCTTCCGCCGCCTCGTCCCCGGTTTCGAGGCCCCCGTCAACCTCGTGTACTCCGCGCGCAACCGCTCGGCCTGCATCCGCATCCCGGTGACGGGCTCATCGCCCAACGCCAAGCGCGTCGAGTACCGGGTGCCCGACCCCTCGAGCAACCCCTACCTGTGCTTCTCCGCGGTGCTCATGGCGGGCATCGACGGCATCCGCAACCGCATCGAGCCGCGCGAGCCCATCGACAAGGACCTCTACGAGCTCGCCCCCGAGGAGTACCACGACATCGACAAGCTGCCCTTCTCCCTGGACCAGGCCCTTGACGCCCTTGAAGCCGACCACGACTACCTCACCGAGGGCGACGTGTTCACCCCGGACCTCATCGAGACCTGGATCGACTACAAGCGGACCAACGAGATCGCTCCCCTGCGCCTGCGCCCGCACCCCTACGAGTTCGAGCTCTACTACGGCCTGTGAGCCGGCCCCCGGCCCGGCACACGGCCCCGTGGCCCGGCGAGCAGCCCTCGCCGGGCCACGGCTGTTGGGCCCCGGGGCGGCGTCGCCCCGGGCAGGCGCACCACCTTGCCCAGGACGATGACGCAATCCGCTTGACTTGACCCGCTATCCTTCACACCTGGGCAACCCGGATCGCGTATCCCGCCTATCTCGCCCACTGAAGTGCCTGCCCTCATCGACACAGGAGTCCCCATGAAGCGCACGACATCGCTCATCCTGGGCATGGTCATCGCCTCCACCCTGACCGTGACCGGCTGCACGACCGCAGCTGACATCGAGGGCAATGCCGCGGCCTCGGGGGCGGCGAGCATCCCCGCCTACGACACCTCCGGCATCACCAAGCAGGAGGAGATCGCAGCCCTCCTGCCGGAGTCCGTGGCGGGCGACGGCAAGCTGACGGTTGCGGCCTCGACGGACTATCCGCCGGCCGAGTTCCGCAACGCCCAGGGCACCCCGGTGGGCTATGACGTCGACCTGACCAAGGCGATCGCCGCGGTGCTGGGCCTCGAGCCGGTCACCGTGCACGCCGAGTTCGACTCGATCATCCCGGCGGTCGGCAGCACCTACGACCTGGGGATCTCCTCCTTCACGATCACCGCGGAGCGGATCGATGCGGCGACGATGATCTCGTACATCAATGTCGGCTCCCAGTTCAACGTCCCGCGCGGCAACCCCGAGGGCATCGACCCCTCCAACCCCCTCAACCTGTGCGGCCTGGCCATCGGCGTCCAGACCGGCACCTCCCAGCACGAGGCCCTGAACGGCTACTCGGCCGACTGCGTCGCCGCGGGCAAGCCCGCCATCTCCCCCAGGCCCTACACGAAGAACACCGACGCCTCGGCCGCCCTGGCGGGCAACACCATCGACGCGGTGTTCGCCGACGCCACCGTGGCCGGCTACGCCCAGATCCAGACCAACGGCGGCGTCGAGACCGTCGGAGAGGTCATCGACTCCGCACCGCAGGGCATCGTCGTGGCCAAGGACGACGAGGCCACCGCCCAGGCGGTCCAGCAGGCCGTCCAGTACCTCATGGACAACGGCTACTGGAACGAGATCCTGGAGACCTGGAGCATCGACACCTCACAGGCCCTGACGACCGCCGAGATCAACCCCGCCGTCTGACCCGGCCCGCGACCACCGACCACCACCCTGAGGAGGCCCCATGCTCTCCGACCTGCCCGACAAGGACATGCCCATCGAGCTCAACAAGGTGCGTCCCGTGCCCCGTCCGGGACGCTGGATCTCCGCGTTCATCGTCGCCGTGCTGGCCACCATGTTCCTGCACGCGCTCGTGACCAACCCGAACCTGCGCTGGGACACCGTGTGGTTCTACTTCCGCTACGACGAGGTGGCCCGCGCCGTGGGGTGGACGCTCATCCTGACGGTGGCGGCAATGACGATGGGCATCGTTCTGGCCTCGGTCACCGCCGTCATGCGCCAGAGCGAGAACCCGGTGCTGCGGGTGGTGTCCTACTTCTACGTGTGGTTCTTCCGCGGCACCCCGATCTACACCCAGCTCGTGTTCTGGGGGCTCATGCCCGCGCTGTACAACCGGCTGAGCCTGGGCATCCCCTTCGGCCCGGAGTTCTTCACCTTCTCGACCCGGGAGCTGTTCACCGGGGCATTCGCCGCCATCCTGGGACTGGGCCTCAACGAGGGGGCCTACCTGTCGGAGATCATGCGCTCGGGCCTCAACTCGGTGGACCCCGGCCAGAGGGAGGCCGCCCATGCACTGGGGATGAGCAAGGGGCGCATCCTGTGGCGCATCATCCTGCCCCAGGCGATGCGGGTGATCGTCCCGCCCACCGGCAACGAGACGATCTCCATGCTCAAAACCACCTCCCTGGTCCTGGCGGTTCCCTTCACCAAGGAGCTGACCTTCGTGGCCAACTCCGCCGGCAACCGCCTCTTCCAGCCGGTGCCGCTGCTCATCGTCGCCGCGCTGTGGTACCTCATCATCACCTCGGTGCTCATGGTCGGCCAGCACTACATCGAGCGCTACTACGGGCGCGGCTTCGACGGGGCCTCGACCACGGGCAAGAAGCGCCGGGGCATGTCGTCGCGCCAGCAGGCCATCCTCGACTCCCACACGACCAAGGTCGACCCGTTCCAGGAGGTCACACCGTGAGCCCCAGCACCACAGCCAAGGTCGAGATCACCGGCCTGCACAAGTTCTTCGGCGAGAACCACGTCCTGCGGGGCGTGGACCTGACCGTGCCCCCTGGCAGCGTCACGGTCCTCGTGGGCCCCTCGGGCTCGGGCAAGTCGACGCTCCTGCGCTGCATCAACGAGCTGGAGTCCATCGACGCCGGGCGCGTCCATGTCGACGGCGAGCTGATCGGCATGCGGGAAGTCGTCCGCAACGGCCGCACCGAGCTCCACGCGTTGAGCGACCGGCAGCGGGCCGCTCAGCGCTCCAAGATCGGCATGGTCTTCCAGCGATTCAACCTCTTCCCCCACATGACGGCGATCCAGAACGTCATGGAGGCGCCGGTGCAGGTGCGCCGGATGCCCAAGAACGAGGCCAAGACCAGGGGCCTGGAGCTGCTCGAGCGCGTCGGCCTGGCCGATCGTGTCGACTTCTACCCCTCCCAGCTCTCCGGGGGCCAGCAGCAGCGCGTGGCCATCGCCCGGGCACTGGCGATGGACCCCGAGCTCATGCTCTTCGACGAGCCGACCTCCGCCCTCGACCCCGAGCTCGTCGGCGAGGTGCTGCGCGTCATGAAGGACCTGGCGGCCTCGGGCATGACGATGGTCGTTGTCACCCACGAGATGGGCTTCGCCCGTGAGGTCGGCGACCAGCTCGTCTTCATGGACGGTGGTGTCATCCGCGAGGCCGGCAACCCCGCCGAGGTCATCGACAACCCCCAGGACCCGCGCACCCAGGCCTTCCTCAACTCGGTGCTCTGAGCCCGGCGGTCCCGGTCCCGCGCTCAGGCGCTCCAGTCGCCCTCGTTCCAGCTCGTTAGGCGCCAGCCGCCCTGCGGGTCTCCGTGGACGACCGTGATGCCGGTGTTGCGCATGGGGTGCTCGGCCACCCAGGCGGGATCGGCCCCCGCGGCCCGGGCGGCTGCCAGGGCCACCCACAGGCGAAGCACCGTGCCATGGGCGACGAGCAGCGCGGAGGAGTCGGGGTCCTCCGCGTCGGTGGCGGCCGCGATCTCCTCGACGACGCCGTTGAATCGCTCGAAGGTGTCGGCGCCGTCCTCGGGGCTGCCCGGGATCCGGGCACCGGTGCGGCCCACCATCCAGGAGCGAGTCGTGTCGGTGTAGCAGCGCACCGAGCGGGCGTCGGTGTTCATCTCGATGTCCCCGGCCAGGACCTCCCGCAGCCCCGAGCGCACCTGTGCCGTCAGCCCGGTGGCCGCCTCGATGGGAGCGATCGTCTCGCGGGCGCGCAGGATCGGGGAGACCCACAGCGAGGTGATCGCCGTAAGGTGACCGTCGGCGGTCAGACGGCCCGGCAGGGAGGCAGCCTGCTCGAGACCGACGGCGTCGAGGGGCAGACCGGGCAGGGAGGTGTCGAGGGCGCCGGCGACATTGGCCAGGGTGCGCCCGTGGCGCACGAGGAGGAGCTTCACGCCCTCATCCTGCCAGCAGCGCGCCCCGGGGGCACATGGAGCCCTGGATGACTGATTCCGCGGTATCGGCTGGAGGACACAGGTCCGGGCCCCACCCCTTTCGCGAGATCGGGACTAATGACACCTCGAGATCGGTACATATGACACGCAGGGGTGCCGCCACCCCGGGGAGCTCAGGACCACGGGTAGGGCCCGGAGGCCTGGCGCCTCGGGGGGCGGCGCTGGGGACCGGAGGAGGCGCCGGCCGCTGCCCCCGAGGCCGTCCTCGTACCGGCCGGACGCCCCCGGGATGAACCCGGGGAGGCGCCCGGACCGACCGCCGGGGACGCCGCCGGCAAGCGGCCGGAGGATCCCCGGTCCGCCGTCGGTGGAACGGCGGGCCCGGGCTGCTCCTCGCCGAACAGGACCCGCTCGGCCACGTGCCGGGCGTGCCGCGCCGTGCGGCGGTAGACGTCCTCAAGGTCCCGCTCCCGACCCGGCTCCATGCCCAGAAGCCTGCCGACGAGCCGGATCTCGCGCAGCCGCGAGGGCAGCACGTCCACTTTGGCCCCGCGGTCCCGTCCGGTGCTCAGCACGTTGGCGGCCCGTATCCGGGAGGCCAGGACCCAGGCCGCCACGAGGCGACCGGCGTCGTCGGCGCTCATGAGCCCCTCCCCCGCGGCCGCCTCCAGGACCCCGACGGTCGAGGTGGAGCGCAGCGCGGGCACGGTCGCGGCGTGGGCGAGCTGGAGGAGCTGGACGCACCACTCGACGTCGGACAAGCCTCCCGGCCCGAGCTTGAGGTGACGGACGGGGGCGGTCCCCCGCGGGAGGCGCTCGGCCTCCATGCGCGCCTTGAGACGGCGTATCTCCCGCACACCGGCCCCATCGAGGCCCTGCGGGCTCCAACGCAGGGGAGCGACCACCGCGACGAAGGCGCGCCCGAGCCGCTCGTCCCCGGCACAGGGACGCGCCCGCAGCAGCGCCTGGCGCTCCCACACGGCGCCCCATCGCCGGTAGTACTGGGCGTAGGAGCCCAGGGACCGGCTCATCGGCCCCTGGCGGCCCTCGGGACGCAGGTCGGCGTCGACATCGAGGGCGTGGGGGCGGGCCTGGGCCAGCAGGCGCACCGTCCACCGGGCCACGGCCTCGGCCTCCGCGGCGGCCGTGTCGGGATCGGCCCCGCCGACGGGCTCGTGGACGAAGAGCACGTCGGCGTCCGAGGCGTAGGTGACCTCCTGTCCACCCAGACGGCCCATGGCCACGAGGGCGTGGCGGGCCGCGGCGCCCTCGACGCCACCGGGCACCGCCGGGGTGCCGTCGCGCTGGGCCACGACCAGGGCGAGGGCCACGTCAAGGGTCCCTCCGAGGACGGCGTCGGTGGCGTCGGTGAGGATCCGTGCGGTGCGCATCGGGTCGATGCCGTCCAGGGAGTCGGCCAGGGCGGCCCGGATCAGCTCGCGGGTCCGCACCCCGGCCAGGGCCCGCACCGCCTCGACCGCCTGCTCCTCCAGGCCGGCGGCATCCGGGGCGTCCAGGACGCGGCGGCTCAGGATGTGCTCGACCTCGGAGCGCAGGCCGGCCGCCGGGCGCGGGACCAGCTCGGCATCGTCGTCGAGCCAGGTGACCGACTCCGGCAGCTCGGCCACGAGGTCGGAGGTCCATGGCGCCCCCGACAGCACCTGGCACAGTCGGCGCGCAGCCGAGGAGGAGTCGCGCAGCATGCCCAGGTACCAGTGGGACCCGCCGATGGACTCCGACAGGCGGCGGAAGGACAACAGCCCGTTGTCCGTGTCCGGGCCCTGACCGAGCCAGCCGATGATGACCGGCAGGAGCTGACGCTGAATGGCCGCGCGCCGGCTGACCCCCTCGGTCAGGGCGTGGATGTGGTGCATGGCGCCGTCGGGGTCGAGGTAGCCCACTGCGGCCAGGCGGGCCCGGGCCGCCTCGGGGCTCAGGGTCATCTCCTCGTTGGTCAGGTCGGCCGCCGCGGTGAGCACGGGGCGGTAGTAGATCTCCTCGTGCAGGGCCCGCACCTGGCGGCGTACCGCGGTGAAGGTCGCCCACAGCGCCTCGGGGTCGCCCAGGGTGTGGCGGTCGATGCCGCGGCCGAGCCGGCGCAGGGCCGCGGGCGAGGAGGGCAGCTCGTGGGTGCGGCGCAGGCCGTGAAGCTGGCAGCGGTGCTCCAGGAGCCGCAGCGTGCGGTAGCAGTCGCCGAGCACGCCCGCGGCGCTGCGTCCCACATATCCCCCGGCTGTCAGCTCGGCCAGGGCATCGAGGGTCGAGCGCACGTGGAGGCGGGTGTCGCCGCGCCCGTGGACCAGCTGGAGCAGCTGGACGGTGAACTCCACGTCGCGCAGCCCGCCGGGGCCGAGCTTGATGCGCCTGTCGTCGGCGCCCAGGCGCCGCGACTCGTTCTCCACCCGTCGTCTCATGGCGCGGGCGTCATCGACGAAGTGCTCCCGGGTCGAGGCCGACCAGATGTAGGGCGAGACCCCCTCCTCGTAGGCGGCGCCGAGAGCCGCGTCGCCCGCGCAGGCGCGCGCCTTGAGCAGGGCCTGGAACTCCCAGGACGAGGCCCAGCGCTCGTAGTAGGCCAGGTGGGAGGCCAGGGTGCGCACGAGGGCGCCGTCCTTGCCCTCGGGCCGCAGCGCTGTGTCCAGCGGCCACAGCGGTGGCTCGATCGAGGTCGCCGAGGTCACCCGGGCCAGCTCGGTGGCCAGCTCGGTACCCACCGAGACGAGCTCGTCCTCGGGCACCTGCGTTTGGCCGGCCGGTCCCACGACGTAGACGACGTCGACGTCCGAGACATAGTTGAGCTCGCGCGCCCCGGCCTTGCCCATGGCGATGACGGCCAGGGCCGTGCGGTCACCGGCCGGGCCGACGACGGCACGGGCCACCTGCAGGCCCGCCTCGATGGCGGCGTCGGCCAGCTGGGTCATGCGCTCACCGACGACGGGCATGTGGGCCGCTGGGTCGGCGCTGGTCAGGTCGTCGGCTGCCACGGCCAGCAGCCGCTCGCGGTAGGCCACCCGGACGGCCGCCGTCGCCTCCTCGGCCGCCCGCCGCACCGGCAGGTCCCCGGCGCGGGCCAGGGCCCGCCGGGCCGCCTCGCCCAGGGCCTGGGCGATGGTCGGCTCGCCCGGGGCGTCGACGGCGTGCCGTGGGGACAGGGAGCCGAGGCACTCGGGGTGGGACACGAGGAAGTCGCCCAGGGCCCGTGAGGTTCCCAGGACGGCCAGAAGACGACGCAGATGGGTCAGCTCGACCGGCTCATCGCCCGACTCATCCTGCTCGGTGCCGGCCTGCTCGCCCGCTCCCGGCCCGGCACCGTTGTCCTGCGGCCGGTGGGCCAGGGAGCCGAGGACCTCACCGAGCAGGCGGCAAGGAGCACCCCCGGCGCCGTGGGCGGCCCCGGCGAGCCTGACCAGGGTGAGCAGCGCGAGATCGGGATCGGCGGTGGCGGCGAGCTCCTCGACGAGGCGCGAGCGCAGCGGGTCGACGGCGGGGCCGGGCTGAGGACCGGGTACCCCGGAGAGCTCCCGCTCCTCGGGGTCCCCGGCGGCGGGCAGCCAGGGGACGAGGGCCGGGTCTGCCAGGCAGGCACGTGCCCGGTCGACCTCGGTGAAACCGGCACGCGCCAGGCGGCTGCGCAGGCTGCCCCGCCGTCGGCCGGGCCCGGACCAGGGGTCGATGTGCTCAGCCATGCCGCCGTCCCCCTCGCCTCACTGTCCCTCAGGACCGGGGAAAGAACTGGTTGATCTCGTAGTCGGTCACCTGGGCGTCGTAAGCCGTGTACTCCCGCCGCTTGTTGCGCATGAAGTACTCGAAGGCCGCCTCCCCCAGGGTGTCGGCCACGAGGTCCGAGCCGCTCATCGCAGCCACGGCGCTCTTGAGGGAGGTCGGCAGGGCTCCGATGCCCAGGGCCTGGCGCTCGCCCTCGGTCAGCGCCCACACGTCGTCCTCGGCCTCGGGGGGCAGCTCGTAGCCCTCCTCAATGCCCTTGAGGCCAGCGGCCAGGATGACGGCATAGGCCAGGTAGGGGTTGGCCGCCGGGTCCAGCGAGCGGTACTCGACACGCACCGACTGGCCCTTGCCGGGCTTGTGCATGGGCACCCGGACGAGGGCCGAGCGGTTGTTGTGGCCCCAGCACACATAGCTGGGAGCCTCGCCGCCTCCCCACAGCCGCTTGTAGGAGTTGACGTGCTGGTTGGTGACCGCCGAGATCTCGTTGGCGTGGTGCAGCAGGCCGGCAATGAAGGACCGGCCGGTGGTGGAGAGCTGGTACTGGCCGGAGGGGTCGTAGAAGGCGTTGCGGTCGCCCTCGAACAACGAGAAGTGGGTGTGCATGCCCGACCCGGGGTGGTCGACGAAGGGCTTGGGCATGAAGGTGGCCAGGCAGTCCTCCTGGAGGGCGACCTCCTCGACGACGGCGCGGAAGGTCATGATGTTGTCGGCCATCGACAGGGCGTCGGCGAAGCGCAGGTCGATCTCGTTCTGGCCCGGGCCGCCCTCGTGGTGGGAGAACTCCACGGAGATGCCCATCTGCTCGAGCATGAGGCAGGCCCGACGGCGGAACTCGTGGGCGGTGCCCCCCGGCACGTGGTCGAAGTAGCCCGCGTAGTCGGTGGGCAGGATCCTGCCGGCCTCGTCACGCTTGACGAGGTAGAACTCGATCTCGGGGTGGACGTAGCAGGTGAAGCCCGCATCGGCCACGCGCGCCAGCTGTCGCTCGAGCACCGCCCGGGGGTCGGTGCGGGCGGGTTCGCCGTCGGGTGTCAGGACGTCGCAGAACATGCGGGCCACGCCGTTGGTGCCGTTGCGCCACGGCAGCATCTGGAAGGTCGAGGGGTCCGGGGACAGGAGCATGTCGGCCTCGAAGACGCGGGTGAGGCCCTCGATCGCCGAGCCGTCGAAACCGATACCCTCCTCGAAGGCGCCCTCGACCTCGGCAGGTGCGATCGCCACGGACTTGAGCTGGCCCAGGACATCGGTGAACCACAGGCGGATGAACCGGATGTCGCGCTCCTCGATCGCGCGGAACACGTACTCCTGCTGCTTGTCCATCAGTGATGCCCTCCCGGTCCGTGGCGCCGCCTGCCCGCGCCCTGCCCCCATCATGCACCCTCGCGCGTGTCACGTGCGTTGCGCCACCGCCCGGCCGGGGCTGGGAGCCGATCATCTAGGCTGGAGGGCATGTCGACCACCGACTCTTCACACGCCGGCGCCCCCGCCACGCTGGCAGGACAACGCCGGGTGCGGGTCCACCACCTCTCGCAGGCCAAGGCCCGCGGCGAGCAGATCGTCATGCTCACCGCTTACGACGCCGTCACCGCACGGATCCTGGACGAGGCGGGCACCGACGTGCTCCTGGTCGGGGACTCGATGGGCAATGTCATGCTCGGCCACGGCTCCACGCTGCCGGTGACCCTGGAGGAGATGCTCGTGGCCACCCGGTCGGTGGCCCGCGCCACCGACCGGGCGTTGGTGCTGGCCGACCTGCCCTTCGGCAGCTACGAGGCGGGCCCGGAGCAGGCCCTGGCCAGCGCCGTCAGCCTGGTCAAGGCCGGCGCCCACGCCGTCAAGATCGAGGGCGGAGCGGTGCGCGCGGCCTCGGTGCGTCTCATCACCGAGGCGGGCATCCCGGTCTTCGGGCACATCGGGTTCACGCCGCAGTCGGTCAACGCCCTCGGCGGCTACCGGGTGCAGGGCCGCGGCGAGGGCGCCGCCGACGCGCTGGTGGCCGACGCCCTGGCCCTGACGGAGGCCGGTGCGGTGGCCTTCATCGTCGAGATGGTCCCCGAGTCCGTCGGCGCCCGGATCACCCACGAGTGCCCCGTGCCCGTCATCGGCATCGGGGCCGGCGCCCGGTGCGACGGCCAGGTCCTCGTGTGGACGGACATGGCCGGCATGTCCCAGTGGTCGCCGCGCTTCGCCGCGCGTTTCGGTCAGGTGGGGCAGGCGCTGCGCGAGGCCGCCCAGTCCTACGGGGAGGCGGTCCGGGAGGGCTCCTTCCCCGCCCAGGAGCACTGGTTCGACTCCTGAGGCCCGCCACGACGACGGGCAAGGGCCCTCCCGGACCGGGTCACAGGCCCTCGGGGTGGTCCCAGTCGATCGGGACGGGGACGACGCCCTCGAAGGCGGAGGTGATGTCCTTGGAGGGGAAGGTCACCCCCTGGTCCGCGGGGTCGTGGGCCCAGCGGATGAGTGTGGGCGCCCCGTCGGGGGCGGTGGGGTCGACCTCGACGCTCGTGATCGCGCAGTTGGCCATCGGGGCCCAGCCATAGACCTCCAGGCCGATCCAGCGGCTCATGATCGTCATGATCGTCATGCCGTGGGAGACGATGAGCACCTCCTCGTCGTCTCCGCGCCCCTCGGCCACCGCCGCACGCAGGTCCGCCATGACCCGGGCGATGGCGCCGTCGATGTCGGCCAGGTAGTCGCGGGCGTGGATCCCCTCGGGCGCCCCGGGATGGGTCCCGGCCAGGACCGGCGGCAGGTGCTCCTCAGCGGGCAGGGCGGCGTGCATCTCGGGGTCCGGCCCACCGTCGTAGATGCCGTAGTTGTACTCCCGCAGGCCGATGAGGTTGACCGGCACGACCTCCGGGTGGGGCTCCAGGAGGATCGAGCCCGTCTCCTGGACCCTGCCCTGGGGGCTGAGGTAGGCCCGCGTCAAGGGGGTGCCGGCCAGGTAGTCGCGGCAGATCTCGACCCCTTTGCGTCCGTCCGGGGTCAGGGGGGAGTCGGCGGCGCCCTGGGTGCGACGCTGCTCGTTGAGGACGGTGCGACCGTGTCGCACAAAGTGCATCTTCGCCATGTGGTCATCGTATGACAGGTCCTGCGCCGAGGGGCGCGATCGGCGGCGCCGGACCGGGGCGGGGCGGCGCGGGGCGGGCACCGCCCGCACGCTCCTATGCTGTGGCCATGAGTTCCTCGATCCGAGCCCTGGCCGACCGTGCACCACGTGGGACCCTGACCAAGGGGGAGCTGGGGCCGCCGCGGCGCGTGCCCGGCTCGATCCCGCGCCCCGAGTACATGTTCCACGACGGGCCCGAACGGGTGACCGCCTCCGACGTCAAGAACGCCGAGACCATTGAGCGCATCCGGGCCGCGGGGCGGCTGGCGGCCCGTGCCCTGGCCGAGGCTGCCGCGGCGATCGCACCGGGGGTGACCACCGATGAGCTCGACCGCATCGCCCACGAGTACCTGTGCGACCACGGCGCCTACCCCTCGTGCCTGGGCTACATGGGTTACCCCAAGTCGATCTGCACCTCGGTCAACGAGGTCATCTGCCACGGCATCCCGGACTCCACCGTGCTCAATGAGGGCGACCTCATCAACATCGACGTCACCGCCTACCTCGACGGCGTACACGGGGACACCAACGCCACCTTCCCCGTCGGTGAGGTCGACGAGGAGACGGCCCTGCTCATCTCCCGTACCCGCACCGCCATGGAGCGCGGCATCCGCGCTGTGCGGCCGGGGCGGGAGGTCAACGTCATCGGACGGGTCATCGAGGCCTACGCCCGGCGCTTCGACTACGGAGTCGTGCGCGACTACACCGGCCACGGAGTGGGTGAGGCCTTCCACTCCGGTCTCATCATCCCCCACTACGACGCCGCCCCCCTGCACGACGAGATCATGGAGGTGGGCATGGTCTTCACCATCGAGCCGATGCTCACCCTGGGCGGCATCGACTGGGAGCAGTGGGACGACGGGTGGACGGTGGTGACGCGGGACCGCTCCCGCACCGCACAGTTCGAGCACACCCTCGTGGTCACCGAGGACGGCGCCGAGGTGCTCACCGTGCCCTGAGCGCGCGCAACCGTCATGTCACCGAGTGGGACATGACGGCTCCCACCGTATACATTCAGTCGCTGGAGGGCGCTTGTCGCCGCATCCGCTCCCGTCCACCCATCCCGGAGGCCCTCATGGCTCTGCGTTTCAACCCACCGCCGAACTGGCCCGCCCCGCCCGAGGGCTTCACGCCTCCGGCCGGATGGCAGCCCGACCCCGAGTGGGGCCCCGCACCCGACGGATGGCAGTTGTGGGTGGAGGACTCCTCCCCCGGCGCCACTGCCGGTTCCGCGCCCCAGGTGCCCTCCGCCCCCGACACGGGCTGGGCCCCCACGCAGGCCGTGCCGACTCAGCCCTCGGCACCGTCGGTGGGATCGGCGGCGGCTGCGGGCGCCTACGCAGCCTCCGGCTATGCCCAGCCCCAGCAGCCGGCGTATCAGGCCCAGGCCGCGTCCTACCCCCAGTCACCGACTCCCTACCAGGCCCAGGCCGCGTCCTACCCGTCCCAGGGGCAGTGGCAGCAGGTCGGCGGGGGCGCCGCGGCGGCCGCCCCCACTCCGGTGACCAAGCAGTGGTGGTTCTGGGCGATCATCGTCGGACTGGTCGTCATCCTGGTCGTCAGCCTCGTCGTCGTGCTGGCCAACTCCGGCTCCGACCCGACTGCGGGACCCACGGAGTCGACCACGCCGGACAGTGTTGTCACCGAGGAGCCGACTAAGACGCCGACGGGGGGCGGCCTGGGGACCAAGACCGCCAACCCGACGCCCCCAGCCCCGGCGCCGACGACTGCGGGTACGACGACGTTCACGACGGACCTGCAGCTCGAAGACTGCTTCACCCTCGAGGACCCGAACGCCACGCAGGTCTCGACCGTCATCGTGGTCGACTGCGCCGAGCCCCATCACTTCGAGGTCTTCCTGCTCCACACCCTGACCGATGCCGCGCTGCCCGACAGCACGACGTTTGACCAGTACGCCAAGGACATATGCGTCCCCGCCTTCAATGAGTACGTCGGGCGCGACTACTCCACCTCGATCTACGGCATTACGACGCTCACTCCCACGAATGAGTCGTGGAACTCGGGCGACCGCATACTCAAGTGCCTGATAACCAGCCTCGATGACTCCGAGCTGACCGGCTCGGCCAAGGGCACGGGCCAGTAGGCGCCCCCGGTGCGCGAGCCCACGCCCGAGGACGCGCGCACCGGGAAGCACTCCCCATCCATGCCGCCCGTCAGGCGTGTGCCACTGCCCCCATGGCGTGTACATTCGTGACCGGACTGCATGACGCGTCACAACCGTTCGCCTCGTCGTCTCCCGGAGGTTCCACATGGCTCTGCGTTTCAACCCACCGCCGAACTGGCCCACTCCGCCTGACGGCTTCAACCCCCCGGCAGGCTGGCAGCCGGATCCGGCATGGGGGCCAGCGCCGGAGGGCTGGCAGCTGTGGGTCGAGGACTCGGGCACCGCTCCGGGCACGGGATCCGCTCCTCAGGCCGCCTCGGCTCCCGACGCCGGGTGGGCGCCGACGCGGGCGGTGTCGACGGGGTCCTCCCCGGTGGCCGACCCTACCGGGCAGTCCGCTGCAGCGCCGGCGGGAGACTACTCGGCGACTCCCATGGGCGGCATGGGCGGCTCGGCCCCGGTCGCGGGTTCGGCTCCTGTGGGCGGCTCCGCCCCCATGGTCGGCTCGGCCGCCTCCTCCGCGCCCTATGTGGGAGCCGACTACGCGCAGTCGCCGACCCCGTACCACAGCATGCCCGCCGGTGGTGGGCAGGTGCCGCCTCCGGGCAGTTGGCAGGCCGGAGCTCCGGTGCCCGGTGGCCCGGGAGCCTCCAAGCCTTTGGCCAAGCAGTGGTGGGTGTGGGCAATCATCGTCGGCATCGTGCTCGTCCTGGTCATCGGCATCGTGGCGCTCCTGGCCCGGGGTGGTTCGGACAGCAGCTCCAGTGGTGCGACGACGCGCAGCGCGACGCGGCAGACCTCCTCCGCCGAGGATCCCACCACCGACGCCGAAGCCCCGGAGGATGGGGAGGGCCTGTCGGAGTCCAACCCCATCGACCCCTCTCAGAGGGTCCTGACTTTCGCCGCGGACAAGTATGCGACCGACCCGAACGCCTCGATCGATGTCAACTTCGGGGAAGTCAACTGGAACGGTGCGCAGTCCCTCAAGGACAGCTTCGCCGCTGACGGCTTGGAGACGTGGTATGAGGATCCGCCCGCCGGCAAGGTCTATCTCCGCCTCTATGTCGAGGTCACCTACCACGGATCGGGACAGTTCAGCTCCTACGACCTGAGCATTGACTACGTCAACGGGGGCAACACCGTCGAGGCGGAGTACAGCCTCGCCTCGGACGAGTTCCGCAACCAGGACATGCCGCGTGACGGCGGCAAGGCTGCCGGCTTCGTCACCTTCGTCGTCGACGAGAGCCTGGCCAACTCCGGGGCGTTTGCCGTCACGGCCTTCTACGACTCCGAGGAGTACTACGTGTCGGCGGAGTGACCTGACGCTCACCCAACACAGATGATGGCGCCCTCCCGGTTTGTTCTGGGGAGGGCGCCATCATGTGGTGGCCGGGCAGACGTCGGGGCGGACGAGCCGACCTGTACGCCGGGTTCTGTTACCGCCCACCGTTGCCGGTGTTGGGCGGCGGCGACCATCCATCTTGGACCACCGTTGCCGGTGGCCTCACGCGACCTACCCGCAGGCTCGGACGAGCAGCCCTCAAGCGCCTGCTGTGCGGTCTTGCTCCGGACGGGGTTTACCGAGCCACGACGGTCGCCCGTCGCGCTGGTGGGCTCTTACCCCACCGTTTCACCCTCACCAGCGCATGCGCTGGCAGTCTGTTCTCTGTGGCACTGTCCCGCGGGTCACCCCGGGTGGCCGTTAGCCACCGCCCTGCTCTGTGGAGCCCGGACGTTCCTCGACTCCCCGGTGGCCCGAGGATGCCGCGGCCGCCCGGTCGGCTCGTCCGCGGTACCGATCCTAACGCACCCACGGAACGGCCATCGTCCTGGCACCGGTGCAGCCGCGTAGCATCGGGCCGTGCTCATCCTCATCCCGCCTTCCGAGGGCAAGAGCCCGCCGAGCTGCGGGCCGTCGCTCGACCTGTACCGGCTGCTGGGCGCCGACCGGCTGACCGAGGGGCGCCGTCTGGTCATCGACGAGCTGTCGCAGGTCAGTGCCGGACCGCGGGCCGCCGAGGTGCTGGGACTGGGACCCAGGAGCGCGGCCGAGGCGCGGCTCAACCTCGTGCTGGGCTCGGCCCCCTGCGCACCGGCGCACGAGCTGTTCAGCGGTGTCCTCTACGACGCGGCCGGGCTGGCGGTCCTGGCGGCCGAGCCGGCGACGCGAGAGGTGCTCGAGGGCCACGTCGTCATCTTCTCGGGATTGTGGGGGGCGCTGCGCCCCACTGACCCGGTCCCGGACCACCGGCTGTCGATGGCGGTGTCCTTGCCGAGCACCGGCAGGCTGTCATCTTTCTGGCGTGCTCCCCTCGCACCGCTCCTCAACGACCGGGCACGGCGGGCAGGGCTGGTCGTCGACTGCCGCTCGGGGGCCTACACGCCTGCGTGGACGCCGCCCGGCACCGGGGAGGTCGAGCGGGTGACCGTCCGGGTGATGGCACTGCGAGCCGACGGATCCCGGGTGGTGGTGTCGCACGCGGCCAAGCACACGCGCGGCCTGCTCGTCGGGATGCTGGTCCGGGCCCTGGGATGCGGGGATCTCGAGACGGGCGCCTCGGTCGAGGATGTCGCGGCCTTGGCGCGGGAGGTGCCGGGGCTGCGCGGTGCCGAGCTCGGCGAGCCCGACCGCCGGGGAGGACGGGTCCTCACGCTCGTCGTCTGACCGTCGGGCTCTCCGGCGGGGTCTCAGAGGTCCATGCGCACGATGATGACGTCGTTCTCCTCGGCGTGGAGGACCGTGTCGGCGGGCGCCGCGGCGATCCTGGCGTGCTCGGCCGGACTGATCTCGATGGTGGCACCCTCGAGGCGACGGCCGTGCAGCGCCACCGCACCCAGGCCTCCGGTGCGCGCTCGGACCGCGTCATACTCCCCCAGGAGCGCGGGGCTGATCCGGGCGACGAGCTCGTCCCGCCTGGCGCGCAGCCCGGCGGTCTCCTGGTCGATGCGGGCGAACTCGGCGTCCCGGACCGTGGTCAGCTCCCGGCCCGCAGCCCGGATCTCCTGCTCCTGGGCGGCCAGTGCCTCGACCCGGTCCTGGGCGGCCTCGACGGCCTCGATCGCGGTGATCTGCTTGTCCTCCAGCACCGCCTGCCGACGGCCGAGCTGGTCGATCTCGCCCTGGATGGCCGACAGGTCGCGGGCGGCGGCTGTGCCGGCGCTCAGCCGCTCGCGCAGGGTCTGTGCCCGGCGCACGACCTGGTCCACCTCGGTCTCGCAGTGGGTGGCCTCCGCCTTGGCGTCGGTCAGGGCCGCTGCGGCGAGCACGGCCTCGCGCTTGTTGTCCTTGAGGCGCTTGATCGTGTGCTCGATGTGGGACAGCGCGGGCAGGTGGGCGCGCTCATGACCCAGCCGGGCCAGCTGGGAGTCGAGCTGCTGGAGGTCGATGAGCAGTCGCTGCTCGGTGATGGGTGCGCTCGTCACGGCGGGAGTCCTTCACTGGCTGTGTGCTGGCTGTCGGGTGGCGGTCTGGTTCGGCCGGGTCATGTGGTGCCGGTGCTCAGGCGCAGCGCCCAGGGGTCGGTAACGACCCGGGAGACGTGCACCTGGAGTCTATGCCCGCAGGCTGCGGCTGCGGCCTCCAGTGCGCGGGCCAGGGGCTCCAGCCCTACCCACTCGGTTGCCCAGTGCGTGCCGCACAGCAGGTAGGGCCGGCCGGCCTCAAGGTGTTCACCGGCCGGGTGGTGGCGCAGGTCGGCGGTGAGGAAGACGTCGGCGCCGGCTTGACGGGCGGCACCGAGGAGTGAGTCACCGGCGCCTCCGCTGACCGCGACCCGATCCACGGTGGCCTGCGGGTCTCCGCCGACGAGCAGGCCGGGGACGGAGTCGGGCAGGGCACGGGCCACGGTCTGCGCGAACTGGGCCAGGGTGGTGGGAGCCGGCAGGCGGCCGAGACGGCCGATGCCCTGGGAGGGGTCGGCCGCATGGGGCACGAGGGGTACGACGTCGTCGAGCCCGACCACCTGGGCCAGGGCGTCGGCGACGCCTCCGTGGGCCGAGTCGAGTGTCGTGTGCGCGTTGGCCAGGGCGATGCCGGCGCGCACGAGGCGGTGGACGACCCGCCCCTTGGGGTCGGCGGCGCTGACATGGTCGGTGCCGCGCAGGTAGAGGGGGTGGTGGGTGATGACCATGTCGGCACCGCGCTCGATGGCCTCGTCGACGACGGCGGCCACCGGGTCGACGGCCAGGAGCAGGACGCTCACGGGCTCGGCGGGGTCGCCGCAGATAAGGCGGTTGGAGTCCCAGGGCTCAGCGAGCTCCGGCGGCGCCACGCCGCGCAGGAGGGTCTCGACCCCGCCGACGGTCAGGGCGGCCTGCGGGACCGACCCGGTGCTCTCGGGCGCGACCGCGCCTCCGGTCTGGCTCATGGGGCCAAGGTTAATAGGCGTCGCCGACCGGCGGCGACGAGTAGGCAGTGACGGACCGCGCGGCCGCCGGATCATCTAATAGGTCACAAAATGGCTACGAAATGGCTTCGATTCTCATAGGCTGGGAGCATAGGTCGAGGACTCACGTCTCCCACCGACCTGCGCGAGCTCCTCATCGAGCACCGTGCTGCGATCACGCCGTTCATGGCGGGCCTGCCCGGGGTCAGCCCGCGACGCCGTCGCATCCCCGGCCTGCGCCGCGACGAGCTCGCCCGGCTCCTGGGCGTTGACACCCAGTACTACACGGACCTGGAGCAGGGCCTGCTGGCCCAGGCTCCCGAGGCGCGGCTGCGAGACCTGGTGGCCGACGTGCTCGCCCTGACGCGTGAGGAGCGCGAGCGTCTGGCCGAGCTGCTCGAGGACTCCTACCCCGCCAACCTCCCGTGCCGGCTCCTCTATGCCCCCGTTCTGGAGTGGGGAGGGCGTTTCAACCATCAGCCCAAGCTCCTGGAGTTCGCCTTCCTCGATGAGGAGACGGCGCGCGGGTTCTGGCCGGACTGGAAGGCGGTGACCACCCGCGCGCTGGCCGACCTGAGGGCCGCCGTCAGCGACCGCCCGGACGACCCCGAGCCGCTCAGCGTCGTGGGCAACCTGACCGCACGCAGCCGTTCCTTCTGCCGGATGTGGCTCGATGAGGATCTTCCGCCTCGCTCCTCCCACAGTGAGGAGACCATCTTCAACCCCTTCATCGGGGTGGTCACCGTGCCGTTCCGGATGCTGGAGGACGACGACGGCGCACAGGCCGTCGCCTTCGCCCCCTCCCCGGGATCCGCCGCCCACACGGCCATGCAGCGCCTGGAGGTGTGGGCGAACGCGGGATGAGTGGTGCCTCCGGCGGGACTCGAACCCGCACGCCCGCAGGCAGCGACTTTTAAGGTCGCGGTGTCTACCCATTCCACCACGGAGGCTCGTGCCCTTCGAGCCTACCGCCGCGCCCCCAGGCCGTGGCCGACCGGAGCGCCAGCCCTCGCCGGAGCGCGCCCCGTGCGATGGCGGGCATCACATTTCCCCTAGCGAGACGACGCCGCGTCTGCTAACATGGCCTATAAGCCACGAGAGGATGAGAGTCATGTCTGATGAAACCTCCAACGACGTCAAACGCTGCCCTGTGAGCCATCTCACCACTGACTTCGGCGCCCCGGTGCCGACCAACCGCGACTCACTGACCGCCGGGCCCCGCGGCCCCCTGCTCGCCCAGGACGTCTGGCTCAACGAGAAGCTCGCGTCCTTCGTCCGCGAGGTCATCCCCGAGCGCCGGATGCACGCCAAGGGTTCGGGCGCCTTCGGCACCTTCACGGTCACCCATGACATCACCCGCTACACCCGGGCCGCGATCTTCAGCGAGGTCGGCAAGCGCACCGAGATGTTCGCGCGCTTCACGACGGTGGCGGGCGAGCGGGGGGCGGCGGATGCCGAGCGCGACATCCGCGGCTTCGCCCTGAAGTTCTACACCGAGGAGGGCAACTGGGACATGGTGGGGAACAACACCCCCGTGTTCTTCATCCGGGACCCCCGCCAGTTCCCCGACCTCAACAAGGCGGTCAAGCGGGACCCGCGCACCAATATGCGCAGCGCCCTCAACAACTGGGACTACTGGACGCTCCTGCCCGAGGCGCTCCACCAGGTCACCATCGTCATGAGCGACCGCGGCATCCCGGCGAGCTACCGCCACATGCACGGCTTCGGCTCCCACACCTACAGCTTCTGGAACGCCGACGGCGAGCGCTTCTGGGTGAAGTTCCACTTCAAAACCCAGCAGGGCATCAAGAACCTCACCGACGCCGAGGCGGCCGAGCTCGTCGGTCGGGACCGTGAGAGCCACCAGCGCGACCTCTACGAGGCGATCGAGCGCGGCGACTTCCCCAAGTGGACGATGTACGTCCAGATCATGCCGGAGACGGACGCCGAGAAGGTGCCCTACCACCCCTTCGACCTGACCAAGGTGTGGCCCAAGGCCGACTACCCGCTCATCGAGGTCGGCGAGTTCGAGCTCAACCGGAACCCGGAGAACTTCTTCCTCGACGTCGAGCAGAGCGCCTTCGCCCCGAGCAACCTCGTGCCCGGCATCGGAGTGAGCCCCGACAAGATGCTCCAGGCGCGTCTGTTCAACTACGCCGACGCCCAGCGCTACCGGCTCGGCGGAAACTACCAGCAGATCCCGGTCAACCAGCCGCGCTGCCCCGTCCACTCCAACCACCGTGACGGCATGGGCCGGGTGGACTCCAACTACGGTGGCCTGCCCCACTACGAGCCGAACAGCTTCGGCCAGTGGCAGGCCCAGCCGGAGTTCATGGAGCCTCCGCTGCGCATCAACGGGGACGCCGCCTTCTGGGACGCCCACGCCGACGATGACAACTACTTCGAGCAGCCGCGGGCGCTGTTCCAGCTGATGACCCCTGAGCAGCAGGAGGCGCTGTTCGGCAACACGGCCCGGGCGATGGGCGACGCCCCGACCTTCGTCAAGTTCCGCCACATCCGCAACTGCCACGCCGCCGACCCCGCCTACGGCGCGGGCGTGGCCGCAGCCCTGGGACTGGACCTGGAGGAGGCGCTGGCCTCCCGCAAGGACGACCCGATGTACGGCAGCCCCCTCGTGCCACTGCCTGCGTGAGCGCTCCCCCGCGCCCGGTCAGGCACGCATGCGGTGGCTGACCGGGCCCGTCGTCGGCCTGGCTGCTCGCCATCGCCGATCGCATTGGTGAGGATCGAGGCTGACGACACGGCACCTCAGGGCGGATCCGGCTCTGGCCGCCCAGGAGGTGCCCGCGCTGGCCATGCTCGCCGGTGCCGCCGGCGCCCGGGGATTCGACGACTGCCGCGTCATCAACATTCTGAGCATGGCGCGCACGGCGAGATACATCGGCGACGACGACCTCGCCCAGCTGCTGGGCCACCACGCCCGGCGCACCGTGCTGCGCTACGTGGGATGGGGCCAGTACCTAGACTCGGTCCTCGTCGGCAAGGCCGTCTTCCAGGCCGCCTTCGCCGAGCCGGGCAGCGCGGCGATCATCGACCCCCGGCAGTTCATCGATGCCGTCCACCTCCTGGCGCTAAGCGCCGGTCACCCTGTTCCGCGCCACGCTGTGGCCCGGGGAGGACCTTCTGGACCGGCGTCAACCCCGATCGCTCCCACTGGACGGGGGTGCCCTTCCTGCGGATCAGCAACATGGGCCGGTTGACCGCGGTGCTGAGCGAGGAGGCCTGCGTGCTGGTCCGCGGCACGGGGCGGAAACGTCCGTGGACGCCCGTGCCCTGGCAGGAGGCGAGGATCCAGGCGCAGGTCATGCCCGGCGACCGGATCTCCTTCACGATCGGCGACACCAGGCTCGGCGATCTCTTCCCGGACTGGACCGCGCCGCAGATGGCCGACCCCGGCCTGCCTGACAGGCGCGACGCGTTCCTGGCCGGTCTGGGCCCGCGCGTCCGCTCCTTCACGGCCGCCAACCCCCTGTAGCCGGGCTCCGGGGCGGTCCCGCAAGGACGTCGGTGCGGTACCCCCACTGGGATTCGAACCCAGGACCACGTGTTTATCAGACACTGACGAGGTATAAGCTCGCTGCTCTAACCACTGAGCTATGGGGGCGCGGCTCCGCCCACTGCCCCACCGGTGCGGGGCGGTGGACTCCAGCACGGTGCCGGCGGACGTGCCGCGGGCTCCGGTACCGGGCCGATGACGCGACCATACCGCAGCGGCGCGGGCCACTGGGCGGCACTGGGCGCTTGCGCGCCACGCCGGTGCCCGCCAGGACCTACCCTGTGTGCCGCGGGTCGCGTCCGGGCCCGGCCGTCCACCAGGGAAGCGTCCATGAAGATCACCCAGCGCGCCGTCGGCGTCCAGCCCTTCCACGCCATGAGCATCGGCGCGCGAGCGCGGCAGATCGAGGCCGATGGCGTCACCGTGTCCAAGCTGAGCCTGGGCGAGCCGAGCTTCGGCGCTCCCCCGGCGGTGCGCGAGGCCGCCCGCCGGGTGATGGACGGGCGCGAGCTGGCCTACACCGCCGCGGCGGGCCTGCCCGCCCTGCGCCAGACGATCGCCGACTTCTACCACCTGCGCCACGGCGTGACGGTGTCGCCCGACCGTATCCTCATCACCTCCGGCGCCTCGGCGGGCCTGCTGCTCGTCACGGCACTGACCACCGAGCCCGGCGACGAGGTGGTCATGGGCGATCCCTGCTACCCGTGCAACCGGGCGCTGGTGGAGACCTTCGGGGGGCGAGTGGTGCTGGCGCCGACCTCGGCGTCGTCGCGCTACCAGCTCGACCTGCCCTCGATGGAGGCGGCGTGGAGCCCGGCAACCACGGCGGTCATGCTGGCCACCCCCTCGAACCCGACGGGCACCTCGATCCCCCCCCGGCGGAGATGGCACGGATCTGTGCCGCGGCCCGCAGCTGGGACGCCTGGCGGGTGGTCGACGAGATCTACCTGGGCCTGTCCGACCCCGACCCCACGGGTCGGCCCGCGCGCACCGTCCTGGAGACCGACCCGCAGGCCATTGTCGTGTCGAGCTTCTCGAAGTACTTCGGCATGACGGGATGGCGGCTCGGCTGGGTGGTCCTGCCCGAGGAGCTCGTCTCCTGTGCTCAGGACCTGGCGGTCAACTACTTCCTGTGCGCCTCGACCCCGGCGCAGATCGCCGCCCTTGAGGCCTTCACCCCCGCGTCCCTCGCCGTGTGCGAGGAACGGCGCCTCGAGCTGTTGGCCCGTCGCCGCCTGGCCCTGGAGGGGCTGGCGCGCCTGAGGCTGGACGTGCCCGTGGAGCCCGATGGCGCCTTCTACGTCTACTTCGACGTGACGGCAACGGGCATGGGCGCCTGGGAGTTCTGCACCCGCGCCCTGGAGGAGGCGCATGTCGCGCTCACCCCCGGCCGCGACTTCGGGGTCTCCACCGCCGAGTCCCACGTGCGCCTGTCCTACGCCGCCTCTCGGGAGGAGATCGGCCAGGGACTCGAACGCCTGGCTGCGTTCCTGCGGTCCGTGGCCTGACCGGTGGGCGCATCAGCCCCGCCGCCTCCCACGCGGGCCGCCGTGCCGCGGCCCCGGGAGGTGGTGGGCACGGATGAGGTCGGCGAGCCCGAGCGCGGCGGTGGGCAGCTTGAGCAGGAGGTCCTCCCCCAGGCGGTGGTCGTCGGCCGGTGCCAGGCGCGCGGCGAGGTCGGGGCGCTGCAGGCGCAGGTAGTAACGTGCCTTGGCCGCGTGAACGGCGTCGGAGACGACGACGATCCTCTGGGCGCCTTCGATGAGCGGGATGACGTTGCGGATGTTCTCCCATGTCGAGCCGCTGGCCGGTTCGGTGACCAGCGCTCCGCCGTAGCCCAGGGCGCGCGCGTGGGCGGCCAGCAGCTCGGCCTCCGGGACCGGCCCGGCAACCGCTCCACCGCTGGCGATCAGCGTGGAGCGCCTGCCTCGCTGGGACCGCAGGGCATAGGCGACGCGTCGGCGGTTGACGAAACCGGCCGTTGCGCCGGGATCGGCGAAGCCCAGGACGACGACGGCCTCGACCGCGTCGTCCTCCATGGCCGCTCCCCGGCCGAGATAGGCCCGGGAGGCCAGGCGGTGGGTCACCTCGGCAGCGACGACGGCGGCGATCACCGTCGCCAGGCTCATGCCGACCGCCTGCCGTCCCCAAGGCCTCTCGCAGCACCGGCCCGGTGACGCCTCACGCGCCCGGCCGGCACGACGGGGCCCGCGCGCTCGGCTGCGGTGGATGCGTTTCCGGATCGTCATGCTCCCAGGCTACTGATCCCCTTGTCCCCTCGGGCCAGGTCCCCGCCCGGCCGGACTCGAGGAGCCTGCACGGGACGCCGGGTGGGGTGCATCGGTGCCTGCACCGCACCGATCCCGGCGGCTACCGCCCGGGCTCTCGCCGCAGGCGGGACCTGGCGGCGCCTGGTCACCGACCCACTCAGTGGAACCGTTGTCGATGTCGGCCGCACCCGCTGCCGGCCGCCGACCGCCCTGCGCGATCTGACCCGCGCACGCGATGCCGCCTGCACTCACCCCGGCTGCCACGTCCCCACACGCCGGTGCGACCTGGACCACATCACGCCGTGGGCTGTTGGGGGAACAACCAGCCTGGACAATCTCACCACCTTGTGCGAGGCGCACCATCGGCTCAAGCACACTCCAGGTTGGGCACTGTCCCGCACCAGTGAGGGCGCGCTGACATGGCGCACCCCCAGCGGCGCCCGCTACCTCCGTGATCCTGACGGCACCGTCGTCATGCTCCCCCGCAGGGTCGGCCCCCGGCAACTGGCCGCGCCCGCTCGTCCAGTTCCCCGGCGGCTTGCAGGCGCAGTCGACACGGCGATCGTCGCCAGGCTGGAGCGCGGCCTCGAACCCTCCGGTCACGGGGACCAGGAGCACGGGGACCAGGAGCTGACCGCTCGCCGGCACCTGGCCGGGGACTACGAACCCAGTCCCCACCCCCAGCCTCTCCACGACCTCGGCTTGGCCCCTCTGCTCGACGAGGTTCCCCCTTGTGAGGCGCCTCGCAGCTTCGGCACCCGCATGGTCACAGTGGCGTCTAAGGATCGGGACGACAATGCGCTGGATGGTCGGCTGTGAGCCACCATCCGCGGGGATCCGGGCAGCAGCAGCCGTCATCGTGGACCCGGCCGGACTCGAACCGACGACCGACGCGGTGTAAACGCGTTGCTCTACCAGCTGAGCTACAGGTCCCTCACCGCACCGCGGACCGGGCCTCAGCGCTTGCGCGTCGAGACCCGGATGCCACTCCAGCGCTCACCCATCGCCGCCACGGAGGTGGCATGCATGCCGGCGGTGCCTGCCGCCTCCTCGATCTCCGAGGTGGGCACGGCTCCCGCCGTGCGCGCCTTGGGGCTGAGCACCCAGATGACCCCGGCGCCGTCGAGGTTGGCCTGCGCGTCCACGAGCAGGTCGGTCAGGTCATCGACGTTCCCGTCGTCGTCACGCCACCACACGATCGCGCTGTCGGCCACATCCTCATAGGACTCGTCGACGAGCTCGGTGCCGGTCTGGGCCTCGATGGCACGGCGCAGGGCGTCGTCGACGTCGTCGTCGTACCCGAACTCCTGGATGATGAGTCCCGAGGCGAAGCCGAAGGCTCCTGCCGCTGTGCTCGTCACTGTGGTCCACTCCGTCCTGGGGCGCCTGGCCCGTAGGTCCGACCCCTGGGGCGGGGCGTTCGGGGATAGCCCACAACACGGGACGTGCAACACGCAAGCGAAGGGTCCGCCTCGCCGAGCCCAGGCACCCGCACCGCCTCCGGTCGATCGGCGTGCTGCCGCCCCCGCCACAGCCATGGTGCCCCAGTTCACACGTGAGGTAGGACCTTCCTCCCCCTGCGGACGCCGCCCGGCCACGGCCAGGACCTAGATTAGGATCGTCGAAGACAGCCGGACGCCGATGTGCTCGGCCCGGGCCACCGCCCGAGCATCGACCACCGGCCGCACCGCCGCGAGGAAAGAGGAATCCGTGAGCCCCACCAGCGACTCCACGCCGCTCATCGACGGCCTGCTGACCAAGGTCGCCGACAACGACCCCGAGGAGACCGGAGAGTGGCGCGACTCCCTCGACGCCCTCATCGCCGAGAAGGGCGGCCCGCGCGCCCGCTACATCCTGCTGTCGATGCTGGCGCAGGCTCGCAAGAAGAACGTCTCCCTGCCCTCCCAGACGACCACCCCTTACGTCAACACGATCGACGTGGCCGACGAGCCCTACTTCCCTGGCGACGAGGACGCCGAGCGCACCTACCGCCGCTGGCTGCGCTGGAACGCGGCTGTCATGGTCACCCGCGCCCAGCGGCCCGGCGTCGGGGTCGGCGGCCACATCTCCTCCTACGCCTCGACCGCCACCCTCGTGGAGATCGGCATGAACCACTTCTTCCGGGGCAAGGACCACCCCGGCGGCGGTGACCACATCTTCTTCCAGGGCCACGCCTCCCCCGGCAACTACGCCCGCGCCTTCATCGAGGGGCGCCTGACCGAGGCCGACCTCGACGGCTTCCGCCAGGAGTACTCCCACCCCGACGAGGGCCGCGGACTGCCCTCTTACCCGCACCCGCGCCGCATGGAGGACTTCTGGGAGTTCCCCACCGTCTCCATGGGTCTGGGACCCGCCGAGGCCATCTACCAGGCATGGTTCGACAAGTACCTCGCCGGCGCCGGCATCAAGGACACCTCGGCCCAGCGCACCTGGGCCTTCCTGGGCGACGGCGAGATGGACGAGCCCGAGTCCCGCGGCATGCTCCAGCTCGCGGCCTCCCAGCAGCTGGACAACCTCACCTTCGTCATCAACTGCAACCTGCAGCGGCTCGACGGCCCGGTGCGGGGCAACGGCAAGATCATCCAGGAGCTCGAGGCCTTCTTCAAGGGAGCCGGCTGGAACGTCATCAAGGTGATCTGGGGCCGGGGCTGGGACCAGCTGCTGGCGGCGGACAAGGACCACGCCCTCGAGCACCTCATGATGGAGACGCTCGACGGGGACTACCAGACCTTCAAGGCCAACGACGGCGCCTACGTGCGTGAGCACTTCTTCGGCCGCGACCCGCGCACGGCCGAGCTCGTCAAGGACTGGACCGACGAGGAGATCTGGGCGCTGCAGCGCGGGGGCAACGACTACCGCAAGGTGTACGCCGCCTACAAGGCGGCCACCGAGCACACCGGCCAGCCCACCGTCATCCTCGCCCACACCGTCAAGGGCTACCTCCTGGGCGAGCACTTCGCGGGCCGCAACGCCACCCACCAGATGAAGAAGCTGACCCTGGACGATCTCAAGGGCCTGCGAGACCGCCTGCGCATCCCGATCTCGGACGAGGCCCTCGAGGCCGACCCGAAGATGCCGCCCTACTACAAGCCGGAGCCCGACGACCCGGCCCTGCTCTACATGCTCGAGCGGCGCCACAAGCTCGGCGGCTTCATCCCCGAGCGCCGCGACACCGGCAAGCAGCTCGAGCTGCCCGGGGACAAGACCTACGACATCCTCAAGGGCGGCTCGGGCAAGCAGGCGGTCGCCTCGACGATGGCCTTCGTCCGTCTGCTCAAGGAGATCCTCAAGGACAAGAACGTCGGCCGGCGCATCGTGCCGATCATCCCCGACGAGTCGCGGACCTTCGGGATGGAGTCGCTGTTCCCCACCAAGAAGATCTTCAACACCCAGGGTCAGCAGTACACCCCTGTCGACGCCGACATGATGCTGTCCTACCGGGAGTCCGACTCCGGGCAGATCATGCACACCGGCATCAACGAGGCCGGCTCGGCCGCCCTGTTCCAGGTCGTGGGCACCAGCTACGCCACCCACGACGAGCCGATGATCCCGGTCTACATCTTCTACTCGATGTTCGGCTTCCAGCGCACCGCCGACCAGTTCTGGGCCGCCGGCGACCAGCTGGCCCGCGGATTCATCATCGGCGCCACCGCCGGACGCACCACCCTGACCGGCGAGGGCACCCAGCACATGGACGGTCACTCCCCGCTCATCTCGGGCACCAACGAGGCGGTGGTCACCTACGATCCGGCCTACGCCTACGAGATGCGCCACATCGTGCGCGACGCCCTTGAGCGCTGGTACGGCCCTGACTCCGGGCGCAACCGCGACGTCATGTACTACCTGACCGTCTACAACGAGCCGATGGTCCAGCCTGCCGAGCCCGAGGATGTCGACGTCGAGGGGATCCTCCGGGGCATCCACCGGATCGAGGGCGCTCCCGACGGCGAGGGCCCCGAGGTCCAACTGCTCGCCTCCGGCGTGGGTCTGCCGTGGGTTCTTGAGGCCCGCCGGATCCTGTCCGAGCACTGGGGGGTGCGTGCCTCGGTGTGGTCGGTGACCAGCTGGAACGAGTTGCGCCGTCAGGCCCTGGAGGTCGAGCGGCACAACTTCCTCCACCCCGAGGCCGACCCGCGCGTCCCCTTCCTCACCGAGCGGCTCTCCGGTTCCCAGGGCCCATTCATTGCCACGAGCGACTACGATCACCTCGTGCCCGACCAGATCCGCCGCTGGGTGCCCGGCGCCTACCACACCCTGGGCGCGGATGGTTTCGGCTTCTCCGACACCCGCACCGCCGCACGCCGCCACTACCTCATCGACGCGGAGTCCGTGGTCGTCAAGTCCCTTCAGGCCCTGGCTGAGGAGGGGCGCGTTGACCGCGGCGTCCTGCGAGAGGCGCTGGACCGCTACCGCCTGCTCGATGTTCGTGCGGGCAGATCGGGCGTGCAGGGCGGAGACGCCTGACGCGGGTCTCCCCAGGTCCTGCCATCCCTGGGACACCGACCACCTTGTGAACACCGACAATTCGACTCAGGAACACCATGCAACTCATCTCACGCACCGCCGCCACAGCCTGCGCCCTCCTGCTTCCCCTGACCGCTCTGACGGCCTGCTCGAGCTCGGTCGAGATCAACCCAGCCGGATCCTCGACGGATGCACAGGGAGCCTCGGCATCCGCCCAGGACACGACGGCGGATGGTGCCCAGGAGCAGAGCGCGCAGACTGAGGGGCCCTCCAGTGTGGAGACGGGTCAGTGCTCTCAGGAGGACCTTGCCCAGGAGACGACTCCGGACGACATCGACCAGTACACGAGTCGTGACGTGGCGCTGGGCCTCGTTGAGCAGGTCGTGCCCGCCACCGACGAGGTGGTCCTGGACGATCCCGAGGGAGATGATGAGGGCTCCTCCGCGGCCGTCGTCCGCGTCGAGGCCGGATCACGTGCCGTACGGGTCGATGGTTCGGCGCTGACTGTCATCATCGACGGTGACATCGAGAGCCTCACGGTCAACGGCATCGACAATACGGTGTGGGTCTCGACAGTCGGCACGGTGGACTTCGGTGAGGAGGCGGCCGAGAACGAGGTGTTCTGGAATGGGCAGGCGCCGACCCTGGGGGCGGCGGGCTCCGGCTGGGACAACCACATCGCCAGTGATGAGTTCGCCGTGTACGTCCAGTACTACTGCCCCTGACAGTCGCAGGCACCTGCTCACAGGTCGGGGTCCAGCCTCACATGGCGTCGCTGGCCGGTCGCTCCGGTGAGCGCAAGTCGCGATAGCGCGGCCGCAAGAGGTTGTCGACACTGAGGAGCTCGTCGAGAGTCTGCTCGTCGACCAGCCCCATCTCCAGGACGACCTCACGCACATTGCGCCCCGAGCGGGCACACTCCCTGCCCACGAGGTCGCCGTTGTCGTGACCGATGACGTCGTTGAGGTAGGTGACGATGCCGATGGAGGTGAGCACATGGTTGCGGCACACCTCCTCATTCGCCTCAATACCGATGACGCACAGCTCGCGCAGGGTGCGCATGGCATTGATGAGCAGCCGGATCGACTCGAAGCTCGCCTGGGCGATGACCGGCTCCATGACGTTGAGCTGGAGCTGCCCCGCCTCGGCGGCGAAGGTGAGAGTGACGTCGTTGCCGATCACCTTGAAGCACACCTGGTTGACGACCTCGGGGATGACGGGGTTGACCTTGGCCGGCATGATCGAGGATCCCGCCGCCCGCTCGGGCAGGCGGATCTCGCCCAGCCCCGCCCGCGGCCCCGAGGCCAGCAGCCGCAGGTCGTTGCAGGTCTTGGACAGCTTGACGGCCAGACGCTTGACCGCGGCGTGCATCGAGACATACGCCCCGGTGTCGCTCGTGGCCTCCATGAGGTTGGCGGCACCCTGGATCTCCAGCGCGGTGATTGCACGCAGGTGGCGCACGACGGTCTCCTGGTAGCCGTCGGGGGTGTTGAGCCCGGTACCGATGGCGGTCGCACCAAGATTGACCTCGAGGAGGAGCTCAGCGTTGTGGATGAGCCGCTGAACCTCCTCGTCGAGCAGGACCGCGAAGGCCTTGAACTCCTGCCCCAGGCTCATGGGGACCGCGTCCTGGAGCTGGGTGCGGCCCATCTTGAGCACGTCGGCGAACTCGCGCGACTTGGCGAGGAAGGCGTCGATGAGGTCGCACAGCTCGGCAACCAGCTCGTAGACCGCCGCGTACAGCCCCAGCCGCAGACCCGTGGGGTAGGCGTCGTTGGTCGACTGGGAGCGGTTGACATGGTCGTTGGGGTGGACGACGTCGTAGCGACCCTTGGCGTAACCCAGGTGCTCCAGGGCGAGGTTGGCCACCACCTCGTTGGTGTTCATATTGACGCTCGTGCCCGCACCGCCCTGGAACACGTCGATGGGGAACTGGTCGAGGCACCGGCCCTTGGCCAGGATCTGGTCGCAGGCCCACACGATGGCCCGAGCGACCTCGGCATCCAGGGCCCCGAGCTCGGCATTGGCCAGCGCCGAGGCCTTCTTGACCTGGACCATCCCGCGCACAACGCTCGGCTCGTCGCCGATGGTCGCCCCCGAGATCCGGTAGTTTTCCTGGGCACGCAGGGTGTGGATGCCCCAGTAGGACTCCAAAGGCACCTCCCGCGGCCCCAGAAGGTCCTCCTCACGACGCGTCGCCTGCGCCATCTCCGCTCCCTTCATCCGCCTCGGGCGCCGCTCGAGGCCGCTCGTCGATCTGCGTTGTGCCGACCGTCCTACCACGATACCGGGTGACCGCAACCACATGCTGGTCCAGGCCACCCAGCATCCACAAGGTCACGTGTTGGTCACGCTCTGCAAGGAATGTGGTCCGCGTCCCGATTCTTGTCCTCGTCCTACAACGGCGTCGGTAGAATCCATGCATGGATGAGTTGAGCGCACCGGCCGTCGCCGCCCTGCGGCAGGCGCAGAAGACCATCATCGAGCACTCCCTGGACCGCATCAGCGCCGCCCACCCCTGGTACCGCACCCTGCCCGAGGCCTCGCGCCGCCAGATCGAGAAGGTCGCGGGGCTGGGCGTGTCCATGTTCGTCGACTCGGTGGAGGACCCCGTCTCCGCGGCATCGCCCTCACAGATCTTCAACGTCGCCCCGGCGGCACTGACCGGCACGGTCACCCTGGGCCAGACCCTCAGCCTCGTGCGCACCGTCGTCGACGTCGTCGAGGAGGAGGCGCCCGACGCCGTCCCGGCCGAGGACCACGACGCCGTGCGGGTACGGGTACTCACCTTCGGCCGGGACGTCGGCTTCACCGCGGCGGAGGTGTACGCCCGGGCGGCCGAGGCCCGCGGCGCCTGGGACGCCCGCCTGGAGTCGGTGGCAGTGGACTCCATGCTCCACGACTCCCCCGACGAGGCGGCCACACGCGCGGGGACCGCCGGCTGGCGCGGCCAGGGGCCCGTGCTGGCCGTGGCCGCGCGCACCGCCCTGGACGCCCTGGCCACCTCCCGCCTGCGCCACGAGTGTCGCCAGCAGGTCAAGGACGCCCTGGTCTCGGTGCGCGGGGACTCGGTCATCGTCATCCTGGGCGGTGCCCGCCTCTCCGAGGGCGACACCGAGCGCGGCATCACCCCCGAACGCGCCCTGGACACCGCCGCCATGGAGCTGGCCGCCGGGCTCGACGGCGTCGCCGTCGTCGGACCTGTCGTCTCCACAGTGTCCCAGGCCGGCAGGTCACTGCGCTCGGCCCTGGCCGGGCTGCGTGCCCTGCCCGGCTGGACCCAGGCGCCCAACCCCGTCCACGCCGACGACCTCCTGCCCGAGCGTCTCCTGTCGGGCGACCCCCTGGCCTCCGAGCAGCTCCGGGTGCTCGTCTCCGAGCCCCTGCACGCCATGGGGGACCCCTTCGAGGAGACGGTGGCCACCTACCTGGCGCTGGGGGGCAGCCTGGAGAGCACGGCCCGCACCCTGTTCGTGCATGCCAACACGGTACGCTACCGGCTGGGCAGGGTCAGCGAGCAGGTGGGCTGGGACCCCACGGACGCCCGCGACGGCCTCATGCTCCACATGGCCGTCATCGTCGGACGCCTGGCGGCCGAGCGCCTCGAGTAACCGGCACGCGATCCGCCCAGCGCATCCATTCCGCACCCCAGGAGGTTTGACACATGGCACCGGCACCCGATGTCCTGGCCACCATCATCGAGATCACCGCCGAGGAGGCGGGCGTGGCCCCCGAGACCGTCACCCGCGCCACCCGCTTCGCCCTCGACCTCGACATCGACTCCCTGGGCTTGCTCACCATCGCCACCCAGGTCGAGGAGCGCTTCGGGGTCGTCCTCGACGACTCCCTCATCCCCAACCTGCCGACGGTGGGCGCGCTGGCCGACCTCGTCGCCGAGCAGACGAGCTGAGGCCACGTGGCAGCGCCCGAGCCGCGGGCGGTCGTCGTCACGGGCCTGGGGACCATCAACCCGCTCGGACCGAACACCGCGGGGACCTGGCAGGCCCTGCGTGAGGGCCGCTGCGCGGTGACCGGCCTGGATGGCACGGTACTGGGCGGTTTCGACCTGCCCGTGCGCATCGGGGCTTCCCTGGCTCTCGACCCCGGCGAGCAGCTCGAGCCCCGCCTGCGGCGCAGACTGGACCGTGCGAGCCAGTGCGCCCTGGTGGCCGCCCGCCAGGCCTGGGAACATGCGGGTGCGCCGCCGGTGGACGCCGGCCGCTTGGCGGTGTCGGTCTCCCCGGGCATGGGTCCCGTGCTGTCGGTCATGGGCGCTTGGGATGCGCTGCGCTCCCACGGCCCGCGCCGGGTGCCGCCGACGGCGGTGCCCGCCCTCATGCCCAACGCCCCGGCCGCCGCCGTCGGCATCGAGCTGGGGGCACGGGCAGGTGTCCACGCACCAGTGTCCGCCTGCGCCTCGGGGGCCGAGGCGATCGCCTACGGCGCCGACCTCATCACCCTGGGGCGCGCCGACGTCGTCGTGGCCGGTGGGACCGATGCCGCCCTGCACCCCATGACCATCGCGTCCTTCGCCGCGATGAGGGCGCTGTCGAGACGCAACGAGGAGCCCGCCACCGCCTCGCGGCCCTTCGCCCCCGACCGGGACGGCTTCGTCCTGGGCGAGGGGGCCGGCGTGCTCGTCCTGGAGGCCGCCGAGCACGCCCAAGCGCGGGGTGCCCGGACCCTGGCCGTGCTGGCGGGCGCGGCGGTCACGGCCGACGCCTACGACGTCGCCCGTCCCGAGCCCGAGGGCACCGAGCAGGCCCGGGCACTGCACCTGGCCCTCGAGCGCGCCGGGCTGTCTGCCGAGCGAGTCGGGCACGTCAACGCCCACGCGACCTCCACCCCCGCCGGGGACATCGTCGAGGCGAGCGTCCTGGCGCGGACGCTTCCCTGCGCAGCGGTCTCGGCGACCAAGTCGGCCACCGGCCACCTCCTGGGCGGCGCCGGGGGTCTCGAGGCGGTGCTGACCGTCATGGCGCTCGGATCGCGGTTCCTGCCCGGGACCCTCCTGCCCGGCGGCCTCGACCCGGACGTCGCCGCCCTCGGCCTCGACGTGGTCGGCCCCGGGGGGCGGCCGGCCCCTGACCTGGAGGCCGCCGTCTCCACCTCCTTCGGCTTCGGCGGCCACAACGTGGCCCTCGCCTTCACCCGCCCCTGACGCCTCCCCCACCACCGGCGAGATCGGGCCCTATGGCGCGCAGCCGGTCGCAGCCCTCCGATCAGCCGGCATCAGCCGACATCAGCCGACACGGTGCAGCCAGCGCACGGGCGCGCCGGCGCCGGCGTAGCGGAAGGGCTCGAGCTCGTCGTCCCAGGCCTGGCCGAGGGCCAGGTCGAGCTGACGCTGCATGACCTCGGGATCGAGCGCGTGCCGCAGGGCCGCCCGGACGCGGTCCTCGGGAACGACGACGTTGCCGTGCACGTCGGTCTGGGCGTGGAAGATCCCCAGGTCCGGCGTGTGGGACCAGCGCCCGCCATCGGTGCCTGGCGAGGCCTCCTCGGTCACCTCGTAACGCAGGTTGGCCCACCCCCGCAGTGCGGAGGTCAGCTGGGCGCCGGTACCCACGCGCCCCACCCAGCTCGTCTCGGCGCGCAGCATGCCGGGCGCCGCAGGCTGGTCGGTCCAGTCCAGGCGCACGCGACTGCCCAGCACCTCGGCCGCCGCCCACTCGATGTGCGGGCATAGGGCGCGGGGCGCTGAGTGCACGAAAAGTACACCGCGGGTGTAAGCACCGTTCACGACGGATCGCCTCCTGGTTGTGTCGAGATTCGTCTTCCCCAACGGTCTCGACGCATGGAGCGGGCGGTCCTGGTGGATGCACGCGGCGTGCAGCGCCATCGTGCCAGATCCGGGGCGAGGAATCCAGGCCGGGCGGCGGCCGAGGCAACGACAGAGGCCCTGCCACGGTGGGCAGGGCCTCTACAGGGCTCCCGCGAGTGGACTCGAACCACTAACCGTCCGATTAACAGTCGGATGCTCTGCCATTGAGCTACGCGGGATCAGCGCTCGGCGCGGGTTGAACTCTAGCAACCCCCGGGTCCGACGTCGAATCGGCTCAAGGCAGCCCAGGCACGTCCTGGCGGCGCAAAGTCACGATGTGGGCAGACCCACACCGTCACGGACACGGCGCTCCAGCACGACAAGTGCGGCGCGGTCGGCCTCGTCCAGCCCGTCGGGGGGCGCCGGAGTGCACACGGTGTAGAGCCCCCCGTCCTCGTCGCGGCGGGCACTGACGGTCACCCGCAGCCCCGAGGGCAGGGTGTCGCTGGCGGAGTGGACGAGGGCCGACTCGACCCGCTCGCGCAGGGCACGGGCGAAGGGGGCGACATCGACCTCGCCGCCCTCAACCACGGTGGTCACCCGAAGGAGCAGCTCGGGCGCGGCGTCGATCCAGGTGATGGTGAAGGTCAGAGCGCCCGCGTCCCAGGCGCCCCGTGCCACCTCGTGCCAGGGCCGGGACAGCTCGGATCCGTCCTCCCCCAGCACCTCCAGGCCGCGGGCAGTGGCGGCCGCCCAGCGCCGGCCATCGGGTGCCAGCGGGACGGCGCCCAGGAGGGCCGCGCCGGGGCGGAGGTGTGCAGTGAGACCGGCGGGTAGGCGGGCGGGGCGACGACGGGAGAACAAGGGCATGGCCCCACCGTACCGGGGCCCTCCGCCGGCTCGGTCCAGGTCCCAGGACGTGCGAGGATGTGCCCATGGCATTCCGTGACATCCGCATCATCGGCGACCCCGTGCTGCGCACCCCCTGCGACCCGATCACCGACCGTGACGCCACCGTCAAGGCGCTGGTCGAGGACCTGCTGGAGACGGTCGACGACGAGGGGCGGGCGGGCCTGGCCGCCAACCAGATCGGGGTGAGCCTGCGCGCCTTCTCCTGGAACATCGACGGGGAGATCGGCTACATCCTCAACCCGGTGCTCGTGGAGGTCTCGGACGAGGAGTTCCAGGACGGCGACGAGGGCTGCCTGTCGGTGCCCGGCCTGTGGTACCCCACCGAGCGCGCCTGGTACGCCCGGGCCGAGGGCATCGACCTCGACGGGCGCCCCGTGGTGGTCGAGGGCGAGGAGTTGATGGCCCGCTGCATCCAGCACGAGTGCGACCACCTCGACGGCCGCCTCTACCTCGACCGTCTCAGCCGCGCCCACCGGGTCCAGGCGATGAAGGCACTGCGCGCCCAGGGGCTGTGAGGCCTCGAGGCGCTCAGGCGGTCAGCGCTCGGGTGACGGTGTCCGCCATGAGTCGGCCGCGCAGGGTCAGCACCGCACGCCCCTTCATGGCGGCGGCGGGCTCCAGCAGCCCATCGGCGACCAGTCCGGCCACGACCGGCACGAGGTGGGCGGGGGTGCCGGACTCCGGCCCCAGAGACGCCAGGTCGAGCCCGTGGCGCAGCCGGATGCCGAGCATGACCTGCTCGAGCCGACGCGACTCGGGGTCGATCACCTCGTGCCCGTCGACCGCCAGCCTCCCGGCCGAGACCCGACCGGCCCAGGCCAGCGGGTGCTTGACGTTCCACAGGCGCACGTCCCCCAGGTGGGAGTGCGCCCCGGGGCCGGCCCCCCACCAGTCCCAGTCGAGCCAGTAGGCCTGGTTGTGCCGGCACTCGAAGCCGGGCCTGGACCAGTTCGAGATCTCGTACCACCGGTAGCCCGCCCCGGCCAGCGCCGCATCGGCCATCTCGTACTTGGCGGCCTCGTCGTCATCCTCGGGCATGGGCAGCTCGCCACGACGCACCTGCGTCCACATCCTCGTGCCCTCCTCGATGACCAGGGCGTAGGCGCTCAGGTGATCCGGCCCGGTCTCCACGGCCGCGTCCAGGGAGCGCCGCCAGTCCTCCATTGACTCCCCGGGGGTTCCGTAGATGAGGTCGAGTGAGGTGGCCAACCCCGCCCGGCGCGCCCAGCCGACCACCTGCGGCACCCGCTCGGGGGTGTGGGTCCGGTCGAGCACCCTGAGGACCTCAGGCACCGCGGACTGCATCCCCACCGACACCCGCGTGAAGCCCGCCTCGGCCAGTGCCGCCAGACCGCGCTCGTCCACCGTGTCCGGGTTGGCCTCCGTGGTCACCTCGGCCTCGTCATCGAGCCCGAAGGTATGGCGGACCAGGTCGAGCACGCGCGCGAGGTCGGCCACGGGCAGCATCGTCGGCGTGCCACCGCCCAGGAAGACGGTGCGGGCCGGCCGCGCGGGCAGGCCCGCGGCGTCCATAGCGGCCCGTGCTCGACGCATCTCACCGGCCAGGGTGCCCACATAGTCGCCCACCGACGCGCCGGAGCCCATCGCCAGGTTCGTGTAGGTGTTGAAGTCGCAGTACCCGCAGCGCACCCGGCAGTAGGGCACGTGGACATACACCGAGAAGGGGCGCGGCCCGCCGCCACCGGGGGGCATCGAACCGACCCCCTCGGGCAGGAGGTCCTGCCCGGCTGTCGCCAGCTCCAGGGGCACGCTCACGGGCGCCCGGCCCCGTCGCCCGCCGGACGGTGCGTCCCGTGCCCCCTGTCTCCCGGGCCCGCCAGACCGCCGAAGGCGTCGGCCTCGCGCAGCCGCCAGGGCTCGTCCTCCAACCGGTCCCAGGCGGCCCCCTCGGCCTCCAGGCGCGCCAGCACGTCCTGGCCCCGCAGCGGCTCCCAGGGCGCCTCGGTTCGCACCGCTCGCAGGTCGCGGATCGTGCGACCCTCCTCGATGCCTCGCTGCTCGAAACGCGTCATCACCCGCCCGGGGTACCGCTCGGCCCACCCGCCGCGCCGGCCCGACGGCGAGCCGGGGTCCAGGCCGTTGCCCAGCGATCCCTCCTGGGCAGTGGGTGCACCGAGATCGGGCAACGCCCCGGCGTCGTCGTACCGGAAGTACGCCTCGGTCATATCCGCCTCGATCCCCGTGGGCAGCCCGGCGGCCTGCTCGACAACGTCGCGCATCTGCCAGGCGTAGTCCGACCAGTCGGTGGCCAGGCGCCACACGCCACCGGGCCGCAGCACCCGGGCCACGGAGTCGGCGAAGGTCGGCGTGACCAGACGCCGCTTGCGGTGACGGGGCTTTCGCCACGGGTCGGGGAAGAACACCCACACCTCCGAGGCGCAACCCACCGGCAGGGCGGTCGACAGCAGCTGTGCGGCATCGGCGGGCGCCACCCTGAGGTTGGCCAGCCCCTGGCGCCCCGCCGCCGTCACGATCCGGGCGATCGCCGTGCGCCAGACCTCGACCGCCAGGTAGTCGATGCCCGGGTTGGCCCGGGCCGCCGCCAGGATCGCCTCGCCCGAGCCCGATCCCACCTCGACGACCAGCGGCCGGGTCTGACCGCCGCGCCCGAAGGCGACCGTCGGGTCGAGGCGGAAGCCCGGAGCCACCGTACGCACCGCGTCGGCACGCGGCACGTCGAGAACATAAAAACCGCCGAAACGCTCCATGGCCCGCTCCTGCCCCGGGTGCAGGCGCCCGCCCGCACGGGAGAAGGAACGCACGCGCGCATGGATCGCATGCGATCGGGCGGGGTGCTGCTGCGCCATCTCCTCGTACCCCCTGGCTCTACCGGCTGTCCTTGCCCGAGGGCTGGTCCGCACCCAGGGCGGCGATGAAGGCCTCCTGGGGAACATCGACCCGCCCGATGGCCTTCATGCGCTTCTTGCCCTCCTTCTGCTTCTCCAGCAGCTTGCGCTTGCGGGAGATGTCCCCGCCGTAGCACTTGGCGAGCATGTCCTTGCGCAGCGCCCGGATCGTCTCGCGGGCGATGACCCGGCTACCAATGGCCGCCTGGACCGGGACCTCGAACTGCTGGCGCGGGATGAGCTCCTTGAGGCGCTTGGTCATCATGACGCCGTAGGAGTAGGAGGAATCCCGGTGGACGATCGCCGAGAAGGCGTCGACCTTCTCGCCGTTGAGCAGGATGTCGACCTTGACCAGGTCGGCGCTCTGCTCGCCGTCGGGCTCATAGTCCAAGGAGGCGTATCCCCGGGTACGTGACTTCAGGGCGTCGAAGAAGTCGAAGACGATCTCGGCCAGGGGCAGGGTGTAATGCATCTCGACCCGCGACTCCGACAGGTAGTCCATGCCCTGCATCGTGCCCCGCCGCGACTGGCACAGCTCCATCACCGTGCCGACGTACTCACTGGGGGTCAGGATCGTGGCGCGTACGACCGGCTCGCGCACGTCGAGCACCTTGCCCGAGGGGAGCTCACTGGGATTGGTCACCGTGTGGACGCTCTTGTCCTCCAGGGTGACCTCGTAAACCACCGAGGGCGCCGTGGAGATGATGTCGAGGTTGAACTCCCGCTCCAGGCGCTCACGGATGATCTCCAGGTGGAGCAGCCCCAGGTACCCGCAACGGAAGCCGAAGCCCAGGGCCACCGAGGTCTCGGGCTCGTAGGTCAGAGCGGCGTCGTTGAGCTTGAGCTTGTCCAGGGCGTCGCGCAGCGCGGGGAAATCGGAGCCGTCCACGGGGAACAGCCCGGAGAAGACCATCGGCTTGGGGTCCTGGTAGCCCGACAGCGGCTCGGCCGCCGGGGCCAAGGCCCGCGTCACCGTGTCACCGACCCGGGACTGGCGCACGTCCTTGACCCCGGTGATGAGGTAGCCGACCTCCCCGGCGCCCAGGCCGGTCGTGGGCACCGGCTCGGGGCTGATGACGCCGATCTCCAGCAGGTCGTGGACCGCGCCGGTCGACAGCATCTCGATGCGCTCGCGGGCGGTCAGCGCCCCGTCGACGACACGCACGTAGGTGACCACGCCCCGGTAGGTGTCGTAGACCGAGTCGAAGATCATCGCGCGGGCGGCGCCCTCGGGCTGCCCCGAGGGGGGCGGGACCGCCTCGACGATGCGGTCGAGGAGCTCGGGCACCCCCTGGCCCGTCTTGCCCGAGACCCGCAGGACCTCCTCGGGGTCGCAGCCGATGATCGAGGCGATCTCGGCGGCATGCCGCTCCGGGTCGGCGGCGGGCAGATCGATCTTGTTGAGCACCGGGATGATCGTCAGGTCGCCCTCGATGGCCATGTAGAGGTTGGCCAGGGTCTGGGCCTGGACCCCCTGGGCAGCGTCGACCAGGAGCACGGCGCCCTCGCAGGCGGCCAGCGACCGGCTGACCTCGTAGGAGAAGTCGACGTGGCCGGGGGTATCGATCATATTGAGGGCGTAGGCGGTGGTCGTGCCATCCGCCGCGGTGACGGCCCAGGGCATGCGCACCGCCTGGGACTTGATCGTGATCCCGCGCTCGCGCTCAATGTCCATGCGGTCCAGGTACTGGGCGCGCATGTCCCGGGGGGCAACGACGCCGGTGGCCTGGAGCATCCGGTCCGCCAGCGTCGACTTGCCGTGGTCGATATGGGCGATGATCGAGAAGTTCCGGAGCTGGGCCTGGGCCGTGGCCGCCGGGGCGACGCCTTGGGCCTGCGCGGGCGTGGGGATGGGTGACACGTCGGCCTTCCGTCTGAGGTCTGCTCATGCTGGCGCCCGCCGGCGGCCTCGGCCTGGCGGGCGCGCAGCGGGCAGGATCTGCGCACAGTGTCCCATGAGCCGCACCCGGGGGACGACGGCGCACCCCGGCCACGGCACAAGGTCACACGGGCGCCGCTCCGGGGACCGTAGGCGGCGTCGCCCCGGCACCTACCGACTTAGGCTAGCCTGACCCGCATGATGCACCGGATCGGAGACCTGCCCTACACCTGGGTGTTCCTGCTGTTCTGGTCGGGAGGGATGATGCGCTCCAACACGATCTACTGGATCGGCCGGAGCATCACGGCCGGAACCGCCCGCAGCAGGTGGTCCACGATGCTCGACTCCCCCATGTACCTGACCGCCCAGTCCTGGACCGCACGCTGGGGCGTCCTGGCCGTGCCCCTGTCCTTCCTGACCATCGGCCTCCAGAGCTTCATCCAGCTGTCGGCCGGTGTGGCGCGCATGCCCCTGCGCCGCTACGTCCCCGCCACCGCCGTGGGCGCCGTCGCCTGGGCCACCATTTACACGACCATCGGCATGGCGGTCCTGGCCGCCTGGTACTCCAGCCCGGCGGGCCGCGTGGTCTCCGTGGTCCTCGTGGGCGTCGTCATCGGGTCGGTCATCCTCCAGCGCCGTCGCGCCGAGGAGGCCGCCCGCGCCCGAGGGCATGCGAGCCCCGTGGGCTCGGGCGCCCGGTAGCCCGCAGCCCTGCCGAGGGTCCCGGCATACGGACATACGGGGGCCGATTGGGAGCTGGTGTCGGGCCCGGGCTACAGTGGGCCTATGACAGCGCGGCACCTCACCTGGTGGTGGCTCCCCTCAGGGCGAGCCACCTCATCGTCGCGCTAGAACGCACCGGCTCGCTCACCGCGGGCCACCTCGGCACCATGCGTGAACGGCCCGCCTGACCACCGATCTGTGGAAGATCTCAGGAAAGAGGCCCCATGGCAACCACGCCACCCGCAGTGCTGACCCGCATTGTGGCCTACCACGCCGACGGCGGCGCCCTCCTGCAATCCCTGGCCCGTCAGGGCGTCCTGCGCACCGTCGCCGCTCAGGGCCCCGCCGACCGCCCCGTCGACTGCCTCCTGCTGGAGAGCGCGGACATCACGACCAAGGCGTCGCGTACAACAATCGCCGTGCTTGAGGCCTCCACCCGCCTGACCTGCCAGGGTCAGGAGGTCCTCCTCGAGGCTCTGCCCGGGGCCCCGGCCGACGGCCTGGCGGCCCTGGCACGCGTCCGGGAGGCGCTGCCCGAGCACATCGTCGAGGACTCCCCCGGGTGCCTGCGCCTGGAGATCCCCGCGCCCCCGGAGGACAGCGGCCTGGAGGAGCGCGAACGGCTGAGGTCCGTGTCGACCATCGAGCCGCTGCGGGTGCTGGCGGCCGCCGACGTCGACCACCCCCACCTGCCCCTGGAGGCGGGCGTCGTCGCCTTCGACTACCTGGCGACCTTCGAGTCCCTGCCCGAGGTCGCCCGGGGCGCCAACACCTGCCCCGACTACCTCTTCTACGACGCCCGCATCATCCTCGTGGTCGACCACCCCACCGCCGAGGCGACCCTCGTGGGCGCCTCGGCGGACCCCCAGGCGCTGGCGGCGCGCATGGAGGAACTGGCGAGCGCCATCGACTCGGCCGAGTCGGCCGACTCGACCCGATCCGTCCCGCCGGTCAGCGGCGATCCGGGCGATCGGACCGTACGGGCCCTCCCCACGGTCTCGGACGCCGGCTTCGAGGCGGTCGTGGAGCGGATGAAGGAGCACATCGCCGCCGGCGACGTCTACCAGGTCGTGCCCTCCCGGGGGTTCACCCTGCCCTGCCCCGACGCCCTGGCCGCCTACCACCGGCTGCGCGAGTCCAACCCCAGCCCCTACATGTTCTACCTCGCCGCCCCCGACTTCGAGCTGTTCGGTGCCTCCCCCGAGTCGGCGCTGCTGCACTCGGCAGTATCGGGCGAGGTCGCCATCCGTCCCATCGCCGGCACCCGACCCCGGGGCCTGAGCCCCGACGGCTCGGTCGACCACGAGCGCGACACCCGCCTGGAGCTGGAGCTGCGCACCGACGACAAAGAGGTCGCCGAGCACGTCATGCTCGTAGACCTGGCCCGCAACGACGTCGCCCGCGTCAGTGTGCCGGGCAGCCGCCGGGTGGGCGACCTGCTGCGCGTGGACCGCTACAGCCGGGTCATGCACCTGGTCTCAGAGGTCTCCGGGCGCCTGGCCCCCGACCTCGACGCGCTCGACGCCTTCCGCGCCTCGATGACGATGGGCACGCTGACCGGCGCCCCCAAGCTGCGTGCCGCCGAGCTCATCCGCGACGTCGAGGGCGTGCGCCGCGGCTCCTACGGCGGGTCGGTGGGCTACTTCCGGCGCGACGGCGAGCTGGACACCTGCATCGTCATCCGCGCGGCCTTCGTGCACGAGGGCACCGCCCTCGTCCAGGCCGGTGCGGGCGTCGTGTCGGACTCGGTACCCGCCGCCGAGGCGGCCGAGACCATCCACAAGGCCTCGGCGGTCCTCGAGGCCGTGGCGGCGGCCCAGGGCGCCAGGCTCGTCATCGGCCCCCGACCGGGCTGCGAGAACGCCGCCGGCAAGGACAGCACAGGCAGCACACACAGCACAGACAGCGAGGTGGCCTGACATGCGCGTCATCCTGCTCGACAACCGCGACTCCTTCGTCTACAACCTCGTCGACCAGTTCGCCTCCCTGGGCACGGGCATCGAGGTCTACCGCAACACGGTTGCTCCGGACACCGTGCTGACCGCGCTGGAGCCCACCGCCGAGGAGTCCGCCCAGGGGCTGCGCCCGGTGCTGTGCCTGTCGCCCGGGCCCGGACACCCCCAGGGCTCCGGATGCCTCATGGACCTGGTGGCCGCCGCCCTCGAGCGCTCGATCCCGACCCTGGGCATCTGCCTGGGCTTCCAGGCCATCGTCGAGGCCTGCGGCGCCAGGGTCGACCGTGTCGGCCCGGTCCACGGACGCTCGGTGCGCGTCGAGGTGACCGCCGCGGGCCGGACCGACCCCGCCTTCGAGGTGCTGGCCGGCGGGCCCCTGGACGTCGGCCGCTACCACTCCCTGGGCACCCGCGAGCTGCCCCGTGACCTGGTGCCCCTGGCACACACCCTCGACGGGGTCGTCATGGCCGCCCGTCACCGCAGCGCCCCGGTCGTGGGCCTGCAGTTCCATCCCGAGTCGGTGCTCACGCCCCAGGGCCCGGGGATCCTCAAGTCCCTGACCGCCGACCTCACCCGGGCCGCAGGCGCGCACTGCGCCCCGACCGGACCCAGCCCCATGCCGACCACCAGCCCCGGAGGATCACGATGACCGCCGACTCCACTGAGACCACCACGACCAACGGCACTGGGCAGTCCGGGCAGTCCGGGCGGCCGGGCCGATCCCCCGCCGTCGCCGACGCCCAGGACGCCCACCGACTCCTGCGCTCGGTCATCCAGGGTAGGCGCCTGACCCAGGAGGAGACCGGCGTCGTCTTCGCCGCCCTGGGTGCAGGGGACCTGTCCGAGGCGGAGACCGCCGCCCTCCTGGCCGCTCTGCACGCCCGCGGGGAGACTCCCGAGGAGCTGGCCGGCGCGGCCGGCGCCTTCCGCGCCGCCGCTAGGCCCTTCCCGGAGGTCACCTTCCCCCTGGTCGACGTCGTGGGCACGGGGGGCGACGGCGCCGGGACCATCAACATCTCGACCGCCGCCGGGATCGTGGCCGCCTCGATGGGGGTGTCGGTAGCCAAGCACGGCAACCGGGCTGTGTCCTCGCGCACGGGGGCGGCCGACGTCGTCGCCGCACTGGGCCTGCCCCTGGACCTCGAACCCCAGCGGGCCGTCGAGATCCTCGCCCGCGACCACTTCACCTTCCTGTTCGCCCAGGCCTACCACCCGGCCATGCGCCACGTCGCGCCGGTGCGCCAGGCGCTCGCCACCCCGACGATCTTCAACGTCCTGGGCCCGCTGCTCAACCCGGCCCACCTGACCTACCAGCTCATGGGCGTGGCCGACCCCGCCATCCTCGACATGATCGCCGAGACGATGGTGTGCCTGGGCCGCAAGCGCGCGCTCATCGTCCACGGCGCCGGCACCGACGAGATCGCCGTCCACGGCACGACCCTCGTGCGCGAAGCCACTCCCCGCGGGGTCAAGGCCTACACGGTCGACCCCGAGGACCTGGGCGTGTCCCGCTACGACCTGTCCGATCTCGAGGGCGGCGAGCCGCAGGACAACGCCCGCCTCCTGCGCGAGGTGTTCGCCGGAGGGGGCGCCCAGGCGCACCGCGACGCCATCGCCGTCAACGCCGGAGCCCTGCTCTACCTGGCCGGTCCCGCCGACGACCTCGCCGACGGCACCCGCATGGCCCTCGAGCAGCTGGCCAGCGGCAGGGTCGGCGCCCACCTGGAGTCCATGACCACCGCCGCCCAGATCGAGGAGGAGCGATGAGCCCCGTCACCAGGCCGCAGGACGGGGCACGCCCCGAGCGCCTGCCCGTCGAGGCCCGCCTCATCGCCACCGGCACGGTCCTGGACTCCATCGTCGAGGGGCGCCGCGCCCGCCTGCCCGAGCTGCGCGAGCGCTTCGGCCACCTGCGCGCCGCGGACCTGCCGCGCTCCGAGCGCTCACTGGCCCGGGCCCTGCGCACCCGCACGGGCCCGGGCGCCATCGAGCAGCCGGCGCTCATCATGGAGTGCAAGGCCGCCTCCCCCTCGCGCGGGACCCTGCGCACCGCCTACGACCCGGCCGAGCTGGCCCGCGCCTACGCGCCCCACGCCGCCGCCGTGTCCGTGCTCACCGAGCCTGACCGTTTCAACGGCTCCTTCGAGGACCTCGCGGCCGTGCGCGGCGAGGTCGACGTGCCCGTGCTGTGCAAGGACTTCATCGTCGATGAGGTCCAGGTGCTGGCCGCCCGCTCGCTGGGCGCCGACGCGATCCTGCTCATGCTCTCGGTCGTGCCCGACGACGTCTACCGCGAGCTGGCCGGGCTGGCCGAGTCCCTGGGCATGGACGTGCTCACCGAGGTGTCCACGCGCGAGGAGATGCGCCGCGCCGCCGCCCTGGGGGCACGGGTCATCGGCATCAACAACCGGGACCTGCGCACCCTGGCCACCGACATCGCTCGCACCGAGGAGCTCGCACCCCTCGCACCGGCCGGTGTCGTGCTCGTCGGCGAGTCCGGTGTCCACGAGCCCCAGGACGTGCGCCGCCTGGCCGGGCTCGTCGATGCCCTGCTCGTGGGCTCGGCCCTGTCGAGCGCCCCCGACCCGGGCGCCGTCGCGCAGGCCCTGGCCGCGGCCGTCGAGCCCCGCCGCGAGCGGGGGGAGGCCGGGCGGGCCCACGGCGACCACCACCACCCGCGTCTGAGCGCCTACTACGGCCAGTACGGGGGCCAGTACGTCCCCGAGCTGCTCATCCCCGCCCTCGACCAGCTCGAGGACGCCTTCATCGAGGCCCAGGCCGACCCGTCCTTCGCCGCCGAGCTCAACGAGCTGCTCCACCGGTACCTGGGGCGGCCCACGCCGGTCACCGAGCTGCGCAACCTCCCCCGGGAGGGCAATGCCCGCATCTTCCTCAAGCGCGAGGATCTCGTCCACGGCGGGGCCCACAAGGGCAACCAGGTCCTGGGACAGGCCCTCCTGGCCCGCCGCATGGGCAAGTCCCGGATCATCGCCGAGACCGGCGCCGGGCAGCACGGCACGGCCACCGCCATGGTCTGCGCCCTGCTGGGGCTGGAGTGCACGATCTACATGGGCGCCACCGACGTCGTGCGGCAGGCCTCCAACGTCGAGCGCATGGAGCTGATGGGGGCACGGGTCCTCCCCGTGGCCTCGGGGGCCGGCACCCTCAAGGACGCCGTCAACGAGGCCCTGCGGGACTGGTCGGCCTCCTTCCACGACACCCACTACCTCCTGGGCACGGCCGCCGGCGCCCACCCCTTCCCCACCATCGTCCACGAGTACCACCGCTGCATCTCCGTGGAGGCGCGCGCCCAGATCCTTGAGATGACCGGACGCCTGCCTGACGAGGTCATCGCCTGCGTGGGCGGGGGCTCCAACGCCATCGGCATGTTCTCCGAGTTCGTCGCCGACCAGGGCGTGGGCCTCATCGGGGTCGAGCCGGCCGGCGAGGGCCTGGGCACCGCGCGCCACGGCGCCCCGATCAACCAGGGCACGGTCGGCATTCTCCACGGGGCCCGCAGTTATCTCATGCGCACCCCCGACGGCCAGGTCGAGGAGTCCTTCTCCGTCTCGGCGGGACTGGACTATCCCGGTGTGGGGCCCGAGCACGCCTGGCTGGCCGACACCGGCCGGGCCCGCTATGTCGGCGTCACCGACGCCCAGGCCCTCGAGGCCTTCGAGCTGCTGTCGCGGTGGGAGGGCATCGTCCCCGCCCTGGAGTCGGCCCACGCCCTGGCCCAGGCCCTCGCCATCGCCCGGCGAACCCCCGACCACCTCCCGGCACCGCACCTGCTCGTGTGCCTGTCGGGCCGCGGCGACAAGGACCTCGACCAGGTCCGGGCGCTGCGCGGGGGGAGCTTCAGCTCCGACTCCGCCGTCGCCCGCGCGGCCGTCATGGTCGAACAGATGGGCAAACGCACGGAGTACCAGTCGATGACCCAGTCGATGACCCAGCCCGTGCAGCAGCCCGTGACCGGCGAGGAGCCCCGAGGATGACCCGTTACACCGCGATGTTCGACCGCCTGTCCCGCGACGGGCAGGGCGCCTTCGTCCCCTTCGTCATGGTCGGCGACCCGACCGCGGCCCTGTCGGAGGATGTCATCGAGGCGCTCATCGAGGCCGGTGCCGACGCCCTCGAGCTCGGCGTGCCCTTCTCCGACCCGGTCGCCGACGGGCCGACCATCCAGCGCGCCCACATCCGCGCCCTGGAGGCCGGCTCGGACTTCGAGGCCTGCCTGCAGGTCGTGGGCCGTGTCCGGGGGCGCCACCCCGACCTGCCCATCGGCATGCTCATCTACGGCAACGTGCCCTTCGCCCGCGGCCTGGAGGCCTTCTACGCCGACTGCGCCGCCGCGGGCGTCGACTCGGTGCTCGTCCCCGACGTCCCGGTGCGCGAGTCCGCGCCCTTCTCCGCGGCGGCCGCGGCGGCCGGCGTCGACGCGGTCTACATCGCACCGCCGTCGTCATCGGCCCAGACCCTCGACGCGGTGGCCGAGGCCTCCCGGGGCTATGTCTACGCCGTCTCGCGGGTCGGTGTCACGGGCGCCGAGCACGCCTCGTCGACGGCCGGCCTGGCCGAGTCAGTGGCGCGCCTGCGGGCCGACGCCGCCGCGCCGGTCATGCTGGGCTTCGGGATCTCCCGGCCCGAGCAGGTTGCCGAGGCCATCGCCGCCGGGGCCGACGGCGCCATCTCCGGCTCGGCGACCGTGGCCATCATCGAGCGCCACGCCCCGGCGCTCCTGTCGACGGCGCAGGGCGGGGACGACCGAGCCGCCGCCGTGGCGGCCATGGTCGATGAGCTCACGGAGTTCGTCGCAGCGATGAAGGCAGCGACCCTGCCGACCCCCTGAACCCGTCGTCAACAACACGGACCCACCGGCAGGGGCGCAGAGGGGGCGGAGGGGAGCAATACCCGGAGGCGGAACTTGCCCCGCGGTCCTCCGGCGTGTGATGCTGAATCCGGCGGAGTTCCGCATTTCTTGACATTGCTTGACCTGAGCGACAAACCTGACCTCCCTGGAAAGGCTCATCATGCACATTGACACGCCCCGGCCGACTGCGCTGTGGCGCCGTACCCTCGCTTTTCTCCTCGCTACTCCCTTGGCCGCAGCCGCCCTGGCCGTCCCCGCCCAGGCCGACACCCAGCCGCAACCCGTCCCTCTTGACCAGATCAGCGCCTCCGGCTCCTACGACTCGACCTCCGAGGCGTGTCGCGGCTCGGAGGATGCCTCCGACTGCCTGACCTGGGCGGTGGTCGTGCCCGACTCCCTGGCGGCCGAGGACGGCTCGGTGACCGTCACCGTCGAGGCCGACTCGGCGCCGGGCCAGTGGAGCTGGGCCTGCCCGGCCGCCACCCGGGCGGCCGGCACCGCCAGCTTCCTCACCCCCGACAGTCAGACCGGCGGGGTCAGCGTCCTGGCCAGCGCCGAACTGTCCGAGCACTCGACACTCAACTACGGCCTGTACGGGGACTCGGTGGCCTCGATCGACACCGTCGAGTGCACCCCCGAGCACCTGCGGCTGACCGTGAGCGCCGACTTCTCCTACCAGCCGGCGGGCTCTTATCTCACCCTGGACCTCGGCACGGCGGTCCACGCCCCGGGCACCGCCGAACGCAGCTACGACTTCGCCCCGGAGGTCATCGCCTCGACCCGCACCGACTCGGTGACCCCGACGGCCACCGTCCAGAAGAAGGACGCGGCCGCCGCGCAGGTGTCGGTGACCACGAGCCGGGTCGATGATCCCGCCGCCCAGGCCGGCGCCGGGGCCATGGCTATTGAGGCGCGCAACGACTCGGCCTCCGCCCTGACTGACTTCACCGTCTCGCCGGCGGTGACCACCGGGCCGGCCACGATCACCTCGCTGACCTGTGACCTGATCGCCTACGGTGGGCAGGTCGTCACCGACTCCGACCCGGCCGACGGTCTGAGCGTGGCCAGCGGCACCGCCTCAGTGCCCAGCGGGCAGGCCGTCAGCTGCCGGGCCGACCTGGCCGGCGTCGTGGGCCGCAACACGGTGACCACCTCGGTGACGGCGGGCGGCGAGACCTTCACCGGCGCCTACACCGACGACCGCCCGGTCACGAGCACGGCCCTGACCACCGAGTCCCCCACGGTCCAGGTCGAGTCCCTGAGCCCCGGGGCCGATGGCAGCCCGCGCAACTACGTCGCCTTGACCTACACGGTCACCTTCACCAACACGACGGATGCGGCGGGCCGCACCCCCCAGGTGGTCCTCCACCCCCACACGCCCACCGGACTGAGCTTCGCCGGCGTGTGGGCCGCCTGGCAGTGGCAGGAGGGGACCTTCAAGCCCTACAGCGACTTCCTCGTCCCGGAGGCGGACGGCACCCTGCACCTGCCCAACGAGACCGCCCTGGGGGCCTACTCGACGCACACGGTCAGCCTGACCGCCTACTACGACATCGACGTCGCCGCTGTCACGGCGGCGGGAGGCTGGGACCAGCTCGGCGCCTGCGTGGCGGGCGACCCGACAACCGGCCTGACCACCGACGTCGAGGTCACCGCCGGCCCCGGCATCGAGGCCACGACCCACACGACCTGCACGGCCGTGACCCGTCCCGAGGGCCAGTAGGTCCCCGCTCACGGAACCCCGCCACCGGCTCGCCGGCTGACCGCCCCAGGGGCGTCGGCCGGCGAGCCGCCGTTGGTGGCGGCCCCGCGCGGCAGGCTACGTGGCAGGCGCGGTAGGGTCGGGCCATGGCTTCACTGCTCACCCGGGTGCTGGGCGCCCTGACACGCGCCCCCGCCTCTCCCCCCGCGACGGCCCGGCCCGCCTCGAAGCAGGGGGTGGCCGTCTACGACGTGGCGGCGCGAGGGCTGCCCGCCTTCACCTACGCCCCCGACCCCGACGGCCAGGCCGACCCCGGGGAGGTCGTGTGGACCTGGGTGCCCTACGAGGACGACCCCTCCCGCGGCAAGGACAGGCCCGTCCTCGTCCTGTCCCGCCTGCCCGAGGGGTTCGTCGTGGCCCAGATGACGAGCAAGGACCACGACCGCGACGCCGCGCAGGAGGCCCGCTGGGGCAGGTACTGGGTCGATGTGGGCACCGGGGCCTGGGACAGCCGCGGCCGGCCCTCCGAGCTCCGCCTTGACCGCCTCCTCATCGTCGCCCCGACGGCGGTGCGTCGTGAGGGGGCGACGATGAGCCGAGCCACCTTCGAGCGGGTCGTGGCGGCCCTGCGCTCCCACTGTGGAACGCTGTAAACTAGGCAAGAGGCCCAGTCCCCGGTCGCATCATGACCCTGTCAACCGCCCCGCCAGGTCGCCACCCACACCTCTTCGATGGACCTGGGCAGTGGTCTGGTTCGGCCTTGTGGAGCGCCAGACCGTACGACGCGGGGTATTCAAGTCCGTCAAGGACCCCAACACCGAGCTCCGCGCCTACATCGATGGCTGGAACAAACGTTCCCGCCCCTTCACCTGGACCAAGACCGCAGAATAGGTCTGGCCAATGTCAACAATCCCAGAATCGCCAGCTCTCGCCGTTAGCAACGTCATGAAATGAACATCACTTAGAACCATGTTGCTAGCGACATCCGCACTAGTTTCCGTCTCCCACTGGACTGAGCGCCTCATAGCGCATAGAATGACGCCACGCGACACCGCCGTCGCACATGAACTCAAGGAAGGATAGCCTCATGCCCAAACCATGGCTGAGGTACCTGGAAGTACGGGAGAAATTTGACCGTTGTATGGTCCAAGTTCTACCACCCGACCCGGAGGCACGGCTCATCCGTGAAGAACGCGATAGTGACCGTTCGCTCTCCCCTGGTGGGCGCTGGCCAGTGGTCCGTCGCCCAGGTCCGCGCCACTCCAGGCAATAACCAAGCGTTCTACCGGTTCGGATAAGGTACGGGGGTGGTGAACTAGTGTACTGGCTCACCACCCCTATCCCTGATACTGACAGATTGTGAACATGCAACACCTCGTGCGTCTGGTGCACGCCTTCAACCTGCTGCTGCTCATCGCATGCACCGTCATCATCCCCCAGCAGATCACCCCCACCTACTTCCCCGCGGAAGCCTCCGCCTACATCGCCATCGGTGCCAACGGCGTCACCAGCGCCGAGCTCATGAAGACGGCAACCGCCGAGAACGTCGTGCTCGCCCGCGCCCGACACGTCGGTGACAGCCAGACGCGCACCCTGACCATCGAAGTCGTCGGTGACGACCCGAACGCACAAGCGCTGGCCGAGCAGCCCCCGATCGGGCCGATCTTCACCCCGACACCCATCGCCTACGAGCATGTGGCGCCGACCACCGAACCTTATGGGGCCTGGTACGTCATCGGCGACCCTCCCCAGGTGCGCACGTTCCTCACTCGTATCGTTAACACCTACGGCCCGGCAGTGATCGAAAGTGGACTGTTGTCACCAGCCTCCGTGTCCTCCCTCTGGGCCGCATTGCGTCAGTCGCCGCTGGGGATCAGCGCGCTGGCCTTGCAGCCCGCGATCGCGCTGACAGTCGTCCTCAGCGTGATGCGTCGGCCGCAGATCGCACGGATTGCCCTGACCTGCGGTGCCTCACCCACGGCGATCACCGTTGGGACACTGGGCGCCCACCTCGCACGGGCTTCGCGCTGGACCATTCTTCCCGCCGCGGCCGTGCTGCTCATCATCGGTTACGACGTGTACCAGTCGGACGTTCTGAGCGTGCACCGTCTGATGGTCGGCATTCTCCTGACCCTGGTCATCAGCACGGTTCTGGCCACCGCGCTCGCCGCACTACTGGCCTGTACAGTCGTGACCCGTCGCACCCAGGACATCGCGAGTACGGCGACGTCACATCTGACCTTCGCCCTTCTTTATCTCACCTCCCTGAGTCTGGTCTGGTCCTTCGCTCACGCAAGCCCAGCACTGGGCGCCACGATCACCGACGCAAGGGCCACTCACGATCAAGCGCTCGCCCAAACCGAGATGCCCGGCTCCTACTCACCGACCATCTGGTACACGCATGAGGATGTCGTCCAGCAGATCATGCCCCGATGGACCAAGTTCATCAGAGATGAGGAACAGGCGGGCCACGTGCTTCTCGCATGGTCTTTGCCAGACCCCTCGGTCCGGGACGGAGGCACTCCGGCACTGTTTCTCAACAACCAGGCAGCCGCCTTCTTCGGTATCCCGCCCACAGCGGATGACGCCGCCACCATCTACCTCCCGGAGCACCTGGGTGAGACGGATGATGCCGTGGCCGAGCGTGTCGAGTCGCTCTCGCAGTGGGAGCACGGCCTGGGCGCACAGAAAACAGTGGCGGCACATGTTGAGCGGAGTCCGGACGTCTTCACCCGTCTGCCAATGAACCTGCCGGCACTGAGCTATGCGGGGACCGTATCCGGACTGACCTCTCAAGACCATGTCCTGGTCGTCGTGCCCGACGGATTCTTCTCACCCGACAACCAGTTCTCCGCAACCACTCTGGGGGGGCTAGTGCTTCTCGCGGAATCCGATGAGTCTCTGACGGACACCTTAACCTCCTATGGGCTGGACGGGATGGTCGCTGAAATCCGCCAGATCGGCGACGGCGACTCCGCGGTTCTGCGCGCATCGCGCACAACACTGGGCCTGCTGGCCGGGGTCGCGCTCCTGGCGGCCGTGTCTGCCGCAGTGACATCCGCTGTGGCAGCACGTGCGTGGGTGGAGGCCACCCGACGCGCCAGGCGCATCCGTCGCCTCCACGGCCGTGGTCGGGTGCGAGACGTCGTCGTCGGGGTCACCCTCTGTCTTCCACCCGGGCTGCTGCTGCTGCTCGTCGGAGTGACCGCCGACGACGTCACAAGGATGCTCTGTCTCACCACAGCGCTCCTCCTGGCCGTCGTCACCGTGGCCTCGGCGGCCAGTGGTTCACCCGCCCGGTGGCACCACCGCCACACCCGCCAGTCGACTCTCACGCACCTGGATCCTTCATGACCGACATCGTCCTCGCTTCCGACCTGACCATCAGCAGAGGAGGTCGCACTCTTGTCAGCGGCCTGACCCTGGGCCTGTCGGCGGGCTCCGTCACCGCACTGACAGGCCCGAACGGATCGGGCAAAACCACGCTCGCCCGTTGTCTGGGCCTCTACGACCTCGACTTCAACGGGACGGTGAGGGTCGATGACCGTGCCACCCAGACCATATCCGCACGCGAGCTCAGAGCCCTTCACCAAGGGACGATCGTCATCCAGCCCCAGGAACTCATGCTCGAGCCGTCCTGGAGTGCGCTGCGGAACCTGACCTACGCCGCCTGGGCCCTCGGCCTGCCCCGGCGCTGTCGGAAGCGCACGGCGCACGAGGTCCTGGAACGGGTTGGCGCCTCCCACCTGGCCAACACCACCGTTGAGCGCCTCAGCGGGGGCGAACAGGCCCGGATCGCGATCGCTCGCCTCCTGCTGTCCCCGGACCCACGGCTCATGATCCTCGACGAGCCCACGGCCAGCGGCGATCGCGCGCTGCGGGATCTTGTCTCCGACGTCATCCGCTCCACCGTCGGACGCGGCGCAGCAGTCCTGCTCATCAGCCATGACCAGGCGCTAAGGTCCCTGACCGACGTGGAGATCCCTGTGGGGGCCGACGCCTCCGGAGCAGCCGACCGAACGCACCGGAGTTGACGCACCTCACGCCTCCGGCGGGAGGAGCCCCGGTCGGGCGTGATGCTACAGTCTCTCCTTGGACCTCTGGCCTGGCCGGCTGCGGGGTCTGGCGACCGGGCCCCGCCAGGTGCTTCCACCACCGTCCGTCGGCCCGCGACGCGAACCCTCTTTCCGGCCATCGACCATTCAGACACGAGAAAGCTTCACTCACCGTGGCGAACATCAAGTCCCAAATCAAGCGCATCAAGACCAACGAGAAGGCCCGCCTGCGCAACCAGTCCATCAAGTCCGAGCTCAAGACGCATGTGCGCCGCGTCCGCGAGGCCGTCGAGGCCGGCGACAAGGAGGCCGCCGCCGCGCTTCTCAAGACCGCGTGCCGCAAGCTCGACAAGGCCGTGTCCAAGGGCGTCATCCACAAGAACCAGGCCGCCAACCGCAAGTCCAAGCTGGCCAAGCGCGTCAACTCCCTGTGACCCCGCCCGGGGCCGCAAGCGGTCCACGAGCAGTCAAGGAGGGCGTCTCCCGCACGGGGAGGCGCCCTTCGTCACGCCATCGAGGGCCGGACTCGCCGCCGGCGGATGCGCCGAGGCCGGGGGCACGGGGCTACGATGCCCCGGGCCGGGGGACCTCCCGGCCGCAGGAGAGAGGAGCAGGAGTGCCGATGCGCATCGGATTCGACCGGGACAAGTACCTGACGATGCAGTCGGAGCACATCGCCGAGCGCCGCGCCCAGTTCGGGGGCACGCTCTACCTGGAGTTCGGCGGCAAGCTCGTCGACGACATGCACGCCTCGCGCGTCCTGCCCGGCTTCACCCCCGACAACAAGATCGTCATGCTCGCCGAGCTGGCCGACGACGTCGAGATCATCGTGGCGGTCAACGCCAAGGACTTCGCCCGCAACAAGGTCAGGGCCGACCTGGGGACCTCCTACGAGGACGAGGTGCTGCGCCACATCGACGCCTTCCGGTCCTATGGCCTGGAGGTGGGCGGCGTCGTCATCACCCAGTGGACCGATGACAGCCGCCAGGCCCTTGACGTCAAGCGCAAGCTCGACAAGCTCGGTCTGCGGACCTACCGCCACTACCCGATCGCCGGCTACCCCTCCGATGTCTCGCGGATCGTCTCCCCCGAGGGATTCGGGCGCAACGACTACATCGAGACCACCCGCGACCTCGTGGTCGTCACGGCACCGGGACCCGGCTCGGGCAAGATGGCCACCTGCCTGTCCCAGATCTACCACGACCACCTCCTGGGGCGGTCCTCGGGCTACGCCAAGTTCGAGACCTTCCCGATCTGGAACCTGCCGCTGGACCACCCGGTCAACGTCGCCTACGAGGCCGCCACCGCCGACCTCGACGACGTCAACATGATCGACCCCTTCCACCTGGCGGCCCACGGCGAGCAGACCGTCAACTACAACCGCGACGTCGAGGTCTTCCCGGTCCTGTCCCGCCTGCTCGAGCAGATCCTGGGCGCCTCCCCCTACGCCTCCCCCACCGACATGGGCGTCAACATGGCCGGCCACTGCATCAGCGACGACGAGGCCTGCCGCGCAGCCTCCCAGCAGGAGGTCATCCGCCGCTACTACAAGGCGCTGGTCACCGAGAAGCGCGAGATGCTCGAACCGGTCCAGTCCGAGCGCATCGCCCTGCTCATGGGACGCTTGGGCATCTCCACCGAGGACCGTCCGGTCGTGCGCCCGGCCCTCGACCTGGCCGCCGCCACCGATGCCCCCGCCTCGGCCATCGAGCTGCCCGACGGGCGGATCGTGACAGGCAAGACCTCCCCGCTCCTGGGCTGCTCCTCGGCGATGCTCCTCAACGCCCTCAAGGCGCTGGCGGGGATCGACGGCGAGGTCGACCTGCTGGCCAAGGCATCTATCGAGCCGATCCAGACCCTCAAGACCCAGCACCTGGGCTCACTCAACCCCCGCCTGCACACCGACGAGGTGCTCATCGCCCTGGCCGTGTCGGCCAACGGCGACGACAACGCAGCCCGGGCCCTGGCCGAGCTGGCCAATCTGCGCGGCTGCGACGTGCACACCTCGACGATCCTGGGCAGCGTCGACGAGGGCATCTTCCGCTCCCTGGGCATTCAGGTGACCAACGAGCCGGTCTTCGCCACCAAGAGCCTGTACCGCAAGCGCTGAGCCGGACCGCCAGGGCAGTGGCGGGGTGGGGTGGGGTGGGCTGGGGCCGCCTCAGGCCCGCCGGGACCCCCGCCGGCCGCGGCGAGCATCGCAGATCGTGATGACGGCCCGCTCGACGGCGTGGACCGGGTCGCGGCTCTCCCCCTTGACCTCGGCGTCGGCTCGGGCCACCGCGATGATCGCCGCCGCCAGGGCGTCGTCGGACCAGCCCGCGAGCTCGCGCCGGGCGCGGTCGACCTGCCAGGGGGCCATGCCCACGTCCTGGGGGGTCATCCCCCGTCTGCCGCCCATGGCGGCCACGCGTGCGAGTTGGCGGACCTTGAGCGCCAGCGCCGCGACGATCGGCACGGGGTCGGTCCCGGTGGCCACGGCGTGGCGCAGCGCGGTGATCGCCGCGGCGACGTCGCCGGCCGTGGCGGCGTCGGCCACGGTGAAGCCGGTGGCCTCGATGCGCCCGGCGTAATAGGTGTTGACCTGGTCGACGGTGATCGTCCCGGTGGTGTCGGCAACGAGCTGGTCGACCGCCGAGCACAGCTCGCGCAGGTCGGCCCCCATAGCGTCGACCAGTGCGCCCACGGCCTCGGCGTCGATGCGCCGCCCCGCGCGGCGCACATCGGAGTGCACGAGGGCGGCCTTGTCCTTGGGGGACTTGACGGCGGCGATCGAGACCACCGGGTGGGGTGAGGCGGCCAGGGCGTCGAGGAGCCGCTTGCCACGCTGCCCCCCGTTGTGGCGCAGCAGGACCACGACCTCCGGTGCCGGGGCCCCGACGTAGGCCAGCAGGTCGGTCAGGAGGGCGTCGGTCATCTGCTCCAGGTTGGGCACGACGACGACCTTCGGCTCGGCGAACAGCGAGGGTGACACGAGGGTGTCGAGCTGGTGGGACTGGTAGGCGGCCGCCTCGACCCGCACCACCTCGGTCCTGGCGTCCTGGGCCCGGGCCAGGCCGAGCAGCCGGGCCACCGCACGGTCACCCAGGACCTCCTCCCCCGAACGGATGAGCACCAGGGGCGCCAGATCGACCTCCTGCCAGGAGGGTCCTGTGGGTGCGCCGCGGCTCCTGCGCGCTGATCGGGGGCTCGCCATGGGCTAAGCCTGCCACGGGCCGCCGGTCCTCGGGCCGGCGCGTCCCGAGCCCGCCCGCCGCCGCAGACCGAGCAGGACGGCCAGCGTGCCGGCCTCGCAGGCGGCCAGCACCAAGGCGCCTCCCGGGCCGGCCGGCCAGGGGACCAGCGCACCGGGCAGGTCGGCCAGGACCCGGGCGACCGTGACGATCCAGGAGCAGGCCGCGCCCGCAGGCCAGGCCAGGAGGCCGGCGCCCCAGGGCCACCAGGGAGCCACAAGCGCCGCGGCCATCCCCGCCAGGGTGATGAGGGGGACCACCGGGGCGGCCAGCAGGTTGGCGGGCACCGACCACACTCCGACCGTGGGCTGGAGGCCGATGAGGACTGGACCGCAGGCGGCTTGCGCGGCCACGGGCAGGGCCACGGCGGCCGCCAGCGGCCGGGGCAGCCACCGGGGCAGGAGGCTCGTCAGCGGGCCCGTTCCCAGCAGGATGCCCGCCGTTGCCGCCACCGACAGCGTCAGGCCGAGGTCGCGGGCCTGTCGCGGGTCGACCAGGAGGAGGGCGATGACGGCGGCGCACAGGGCGGGCAGGCAGACCGAGCGTCTCCCGGCGGCCACGCCGACCAGGAGGACCGCCCCCATCGTCGCGGCGCGCAGCACCGAGCCGCTGGGCCGCACGAGCACGACGAGGGCGACCAGGAGCACCGCCCCGACGACGGCGCGCGGACGGTGGGGAACGGCGCCCAGCGCGGTCAGCGCCGTTCCCATGACGAGCGCGACGTGCTGGCCGGAGACCGCGGTCAGGTGGGTGAGGTTGACCGTCCGCATGTCCTGGCGCACGGAGGGATGCAGCGCGTGGTCGTCGCCCAGGGCGATCCCGGGCACGAGCTCCTCCGCCCCGGTGGACCAGGAGCCCGCCCCCGGGGCCGTGTCGACCGCCCGGGCGAGGGCCTCGCGCAGGCCAGTCACCCGGCCCAGCGTGCCGGTGGGTGGCTCGAGCACCCGCACACCCGCGTCCCGGCCGACGATCGCCGCGGTGCGCGCGCCCGCGGTGCTCGGCTCGAGGGTGGTGCGCACGCGCACGACCGCACCCATGGGAGCCTCCAGCCAGTCCTGGCCGCCGAGGACGGTCAGGCGCTCGGAGGAGTCGGCGCCGTCGACGGTGGAGACCTCGACCTCGGTGAGCACGGTCGTCGACCGGGCGGAGGTGGTCGTGCGCGGGGTGGCGGTCACGGTGCCCACCACGGTGACGGACCGGCCGTGGGCGACGGCGGCCGTGACGGGGTCGCGCTCCCGCGCCCAGCACGCGCCGGCCGAGACCACCAGGACGGCGCAGGCCGCCACGACGCACACGAGCAGGCCCGCGCATGCCGAGCCCGCGACGTCCCCCTGCGGCGGGCTCGCCCCGGGGCGCGGGTCGAGGCGGTGGCGAGGGATCCGGTGGCGGACCGCGGCCAGGCCCAGGGGCAGGGCCAGGGCGCCCAGCACGAGGGCCGCTGCCGCCGGGGCTCGCCACGATCCGGGGCCCGCCTGGCCGACCGCCCACCACGCCGCCGCCCAGGAGGCGGCCGCCGGCGCCGCCAGGCGCAGGTCGAGGGGCTCGGGTGCGGGCTCGCTCACGGCGTGGAGCGCGGCGGCGCGGCGTCGGTGGGTCACAGGGTCACCGCCTCGCGCAGCGCCTCCATCCTCGTGCTACCGATGCCGGGGACGTCGGTGAGGTCCTCCACCGAGGTGAACGGGCCGTTGGCCTGACGGTGCTCGACGATCCGTGCGGCCAGGGCCGGACCGATCCCCGGCAGTGTCTCGAGCTCGGAGGCCGTGGCCGTGTTGATGTTGACCAGTCCGCCCGGCGCGGAGGAGACGTCCTGGGGCGCGTCCTGGGCCGCCTGGCCGGCGGCACCGGTCGCCCAGGCGCTCACGTCCTCCCCGTGGCGTGGCACCCGCACCTGCTCGCCGTCGGTGAGCACCCGGGCCAGGTTGAGCTGGTCGGTGTCGGCGTCGGCGGTGACTCCCCCCGCCTGCGCCAGGGCGTCGGCCACACGCGATCCCGTCGGCAGGGTCACGACGCCGGGTGCCGCCACCGCGCCGGCGACGTGGACGACGACCGTCCCCGTGCTCGGCACCACCGAGGCACCCGGCGCGGGGTCGACGACGACGGGCCCGGTGGCCTGGGCGCTAGGTGCCGCAGAGGGTGGGTCCTGGGCCTGCGGGGAGGGGTCGGGGCTGATCAGGACGGTGCGCAGGGCCAGCACGATGGCCGCCATGATGAGCAGCAGGCCGGCTCCGATGGCCGCTCGGGGCGCGACCGCAGCCCTGCGGGGGCGCTCGACGGGCTCGGCGGGGTCGGTGGAGCAGGCCAGGCGCACGAGCTCGTCCAGGGAGCGCCTCCCCGTTCTGCCCGCCACGCGCCTGCCCATGACAGCGACGTTAAGGTGGTCCGGGCCCACCGTGCCGGGCGCCTGTGGACACGGCTGCGGCAGGGGTGCGTCAACGGCACCTGTGGAGCACCTGCCGGCCGATCAGCGTGATGGCGCCAGGGCAGGTGCGACGACGATGCCCAGCGCCCCGGGGCCGAGGTGGACCCGGATCGCCTCGTCCACCGGGGACCGCAGAATCGAGTCGACGACCGCGCCGGCCTCGGCCATCGCCTCGGCCAGGTCGTTCTCCAGCGCCCTGCCCTGGGCGGGGTCATCGCCGTAGTGGACCGCCAGGCGCACGGGGGCCGCCGGCGGGCGGGGACCCGTCAGGGCCGTGCCGCCGGCGGCGTGCACCGCCTGGGCGATGAGATGGCGTCGGGAGCGTGCCGCGCCGCGGACGGTCTCGACCACCCGGATGCCGTCCGGGCTCGAGCCCAGCACCGGCCGGATGCCCAGGGCCGACCCCACCAGCGCGGTCGCCCGGTCGATCCGACCCCCGCGGCGCAGGTGGGACAGGTCCTCGACGAGGAAGAACAGGTGGGAGCGGGAGGCCGACTCCCGGGCCAGTGCCGCGCCCGTGCGGGCGTCGCGGGCCTCGCAGGCCGCCAGGACCGCCAGCCCCAGGGCGCCTGCGGAGGCGCCCGAGTCCAGCACCGTGACCGCCTCGCCGACCCGTTCGGCGGCCAGCCGCGCGTTGTCCACGGTGCCCGACAGGACCGAGGCCAGATGCACGGCCAGGACCTCGTCGGCGCCGTCCAGGGCCCGGGCGTAGGCGCCGGCGAGCTCGTCGACCGACGGCCGCGCCGTCGTGGCCGGCTGGGCGCCGTCGGCACCGGGCAGCGCGTGGAGCTCGACGACGCCGATCCCGTGGGCGCGGAGGAGCGCGGGCGGCAGGCAGGCCGCGGAGTCGGTGACAACGGCGAGGCTCATGCCCGCAGCCTAGATCAACCGCTCCGGCAGGTCGGTGCGGCTCAGGCCGGTGAGGGCTGGGTGCGCGCCACACCGGCGCGCTCGGGGCTCGGGCACCGGCCGCGCGAGGCGGTCAGGGGCGAGGGACGATCGCGCAGGCGCAACGGGGCCACCCGTAGCAGGACTCCGTCGACCTGGCCCGTGCGGTTGGTCGTCATCCTGCTCGGATCCGCCCCGCTGGTCAGGAGCAGGTCGACCGCCTCGAGGCCGAGGCTGTCGACCGCCACGTGCAGTGGGGTGGCACCGTTCTTCCGGAGGGCGTCGACATCGGCGCCCAGGCGCAGCAGCAGGGGGATCTGTTGCCAGTAGCGCCAGATGGCCCGCGTGTGCAACGGCCTGCCGCCGCACCGGTCCGCCGCATTGACATCCTCACCGCGCCCGACGAGCCAGCGCACGATCGCATCGGAGCAGGGCGTGAGGTGGAGGACGGACTCCTTGAGCGCGGTCGGCATCCGGGCACCGGTCTCGCAGCGTGCCAGCGCCGCTGCGATCTCCTCGACATCTCCCCGCACCAGGAGCTCACCCATCGTGGCCGGACGGGTCTTGCGGAGTCGTGGCATGAGAGCTTCCAAGGAGCATGGTTGCGTGTTGCGGTGCGGACGCCTCCAGGGTAAGGACGCCCCGGACCGGTCGACGATGGGCAGCGCTGCCCCACCGCGGCACCTACGATGTGCCCATGACTGACGCAGCCGACATCGCCAGGCTCAAGGCCGAGGCGGCCCAGGCGGCGGCCGATGCCGCCGCGGCCAAGGCCGCCGCCGCGCAGGCCGCGCTCGACGCGGCCCTGGCGGCGCAGGCCCCACCACCGCCCCAGAATCCCGTGGTCGAGGGCTACGCCGCCGTCGTGCGCCAGGGGTACTCCTTCGACGGGCCGAGCCTCCCGGTGGGCACCTACCTGTCCTTCCCCTCCCAGGAGGAGGGCGGCGAGCCCCACGCGGTGGCCGGGCTACGGGTCGGGCTCCCCCTGGGCCTGCTCAACCGTCACGCCCTCGTGGCCGGGGCCACCGGAACCGGCAAGACCCGCACGCTCCAGCTCCTGGCCGAAGGACTGAGTGCGGCGGGCGTGCCCGTGTTCCTGTCCGACGTCAAGGGCGACCTGACCGGGCTGGCCGAGCCGGGGACCCCCTCCGACCGGCTCGCGGAGCGCACCAGTCAGACCGGCCAGCCGTGGTCCCCCGTGGGCTTCCCCGTCGAGCTGCTCAACCTGGGAGGAAGCGGCGTCGGCACACCGGTGCGCACCACCGTCAGCGAGTTCGGGCCGGTGCTGCTCGCCCGCGTCCTGGGCCTCAACGACACCCAGACCTCGGCCCTTCAGCTCATCGTCCACTGGGCCGACAGCCAGGGCCTGGCCCTGCTCGACCTGGCAGACCTGCGCGCCGTCGTCGACTACCTGACCGGCTCGGAGGCGGGCAAGGAGGAGCTGCGCTCCATCGGAGGAGTCTCCGCGGCAACCGCAGGGGTCATTCTGCGTGAGATCGCCGCCCTGTCGGCCGCTGGCGGCGACCGCTACTTCGGCGAGCCGGCCCTCGAGGTGGCCGACCTCATGCGCACCGTCGATGGCCGAGGGCTCATCAACGCCCTGGAGCTGGAGGACATCCAGAGCCAGGGCACCTTGTTCTCCACCTTCCTCATGTGGCTGCTCGGTGAGCTCTTCGAGAAGCTCCCGGAGGTCGGCGACCCCGACAAGCCCACCATGGTCTTCTTCTTCGACGAGGCGCACCTGCTCTTCGCCGACGCCTCCAAGGCCTTTCTCGAGGCCGTCACCCGCACGGTGCGACTCATCCGCTCCAAGGGGGTGGGGATCGTCTTCATCACCCAGTCGCCCACCGATGTGCCGGAGGCCGTGCTGGCACAGCTGGGCTCGCGCATCCAGCACGCGCTGCGCGCCCACACGCCGGCGGACGCCGCCGACCTGCGCAAGGCCGTGTCGACCTACCCCACCTCACCCCTCGATCTCACGCAGGTCCTGCCGGCTCTGGGCACCGGCCAGGCGGTCGTCAGCGTGCTCGACGACAAGGGGCGGCCGACACCGGTGGCGCCGGTCATCGTCGACGCCCCGGCATCCGTCATGGGCCCAGCCCGCCAGGAGACGATCGATAAGCTGCTCGCCGGCTCCCAGCTGGCGCCCCGCTACGCCACCACCGTCGACAACGAGTCGGCCGCCGAGCTGCTCGCCCAGCGGCTGGAGGGCCATGCCCGGGCCAAGGAGCGCGCCGAGGCCGAGGCCGCCGCCGCCCGGGCCGCCCAGAAGGAGGCGGCGGCCCGCCAGCGCGAGGCCGAGCGCCTGGCCCGGCAGGCCGAGCGGGACGCCGAGCGCGAGCGCCGCGCGCAGGACAAGGCGGCCGAGCGCCGTCAGCGGGAGATCGACAAGACGATCGGCGCCGTGGGACGCCAGGTGACTCGCGAGATCACCCGCTCGATCCTTGGCAACATCCTGCGCCGCCGCTGACCCGCGATCGGGACTGAGGGCGCCTCGAGATCACCCGGCGCCGCCACCGGCCTCACTCCGGGACGACGCTGACGAGCTTGGGCGCACGCACGATCACCTTGCGCACGCCCCGGCCGTCCAGGGTGCGCACAACGCCCGGCGCCGCCAGGGCCAGCCGCTCGAGCTCGGCGTCGTCGATGTCCGGGGAGACCTCGAGGCGGTCGCGGACCTTGCCCTGGACCTGAACGACGCAGGTGACCGTCTCGGCGGCCAGGAGCGAGGCGTCCTCCACCTGCGGGAAGGGCTCACGGGCCAGTGAGGCCTCGTGTCCCAGCAACCGCCAGATCTCCTCGCAGATGTGCGGGGCCACCGGCGAGGCCATGAGGATGAGCGTCTCGACGGCCTCCCGCGGGACCGCCGACAGCCCCGTCAGGTGGTTGTTGAGCACGATGAGCTTGGCGATCGCCGTGTTGAGGCGCATGCCCTCGTAGTCGGCGCGCACACCCACGATCGTGCGCGCCACAAGGCGGCGGGTGGCCTCGTCGGCGGGCTCATCGACCACCGTGACCTCGCCGGTGGTCTCATCGACGACGTTGCGCCACAGCCGCTGGAGGAAGCGCTGGGCACCGGCCACCGCGCGCGTGTCCCAGGGACGGTCCTGGTCGAGGGGCCCCATCGACATCTCGTAGACCCGGAAGGTGTCCGCCCCGTAGGCGGCGTACATGTCGTCGGGCGTGACGATGTTCTTGAGCGACTTGCCCATCTTGCCGTACTCGCGCGTGACCGCCTCCCCCCGCCAGGTGAAGACGGCCGAGCCGTCGGGGCCCTCGGACTCCTCGACCTCGTCGGCCGGCACGTACTGGCCGCGGGCGTCGGTGTAGGCGTAGGCCTGGACATAACCCTGGTTGAACAGCCGGTGGTACGGCTCGGAGGAGGACACGACTCCGAGGTCGAAAAGCACCTTGTGCCAGAACCGCGAGTACAGCAGGTGGAGAACCGCGTGCTCGACCCCGCCGACGTACAGGTCGGTGCCTCCGGAGGTGTTGCCGGACTGGGGGCGCGGCCCCATCCAGTAGGCCTCGTTGACCGGGTCGATGAGCTGGGCGTCGTCGGTGGGGTCGACGTAACGCATCTCGTACCAGCACGACCCGGCCCACTGGGGCATCGTGTTGGTCTCACGGCGGTAGCTCCGCGGGCCCTCGCCCAGGTCGAGCTCGACCTCCACCCAGTCCTCGGCCTTGCCCAGCGGCGGCTCGGGCTCGGAGGCGGCGTCGTCGGGGTCGTAGGTCCGCGGGGAGTAGTCGGTGACCTCGGGCAGCTCGACGGGCAGCATCGACTCCGGCAGGGCGTGGGGGCGCCCCTCCTCGTCCCACACGACCGGGAAGGGCTCCCCCCAGTAGCGCTGGCGGGAGAACAGCCAGTCGCGCAGGCGGTAGGTGACGGCCCCGCGGCCGGAGCCGCGGGCCTCCAGCCAGGCGGTCATGGCCGCCTTGGCCTCGTCCTTGCCCATGCCGTTGAGGTCGAGCTCGCCGTTGGAGGAGTTGATGACGACGCCGTCGCCGGTCCACGCCGCCTCCTCCAGGGAGAAGCCCTCCGGGGGTTGGACAGTGGCGACGACGTCGAGGTCGTAGGCCCGGGCGAAGTCCCAGTCCCGCTGGTCCCCCGACGGAACAGCCATGATGGCCCCGGTGCCGTAGCCCATGAGGACGTAGTCGGCCACGAAGATCGGGGTCGGCTCGCCGTTGACGGGGTTGACACCGAACATCCCGGTGAACACGCCCGTCTTCGTGCGCCCCTCATCCGTCCGCTCGGCCTCGGTGGCCGCCGCGGCTGCAGCGCGGTAGGCGGCCACGGCCCGGGCGGGCGTGGCGTGCCCGCCGGTCCACGCCTCGCGGGTGCCCTCGGGCCAGGCTGCGGGCAGATCCAGTGCCGCGGCGTCGGCCTCGGGACCGGCACCGAGCCGTCCCCCGAGCACCGGGTGCTCGGGGGCCACCACCATGAAGGTGGCGCCGAACAGGGTGTCGGGGCGCGTGGTGTACACGCGCAGCTGGGCGCCCTCGCCCCGCGCGGCCGCAGGCACCTCGAAGGTCACCTCGGCCCCCTCGGAACGCCCGATCCAGTTGCGCTGCATCAGCTTGACCTTCCCGGGCCAGTCCACGGTGTCGAGGTCCTCGGCCAGACGGTCGCCGTAGGCGGTGATGCGCATCATCCACTGGCGCAGGTTGCGCTTGAACACCGGGTAGTTGCCGCGCTCGGACCGGCCCTCGGCCGTGACCTCCTCATTGGCCAGGACCGTGCCCAGGCCGGGGCACCAGTTGACCGGGGCCGAGGAGACATAGGCCAGGCGGTGGGCGTCGACGACGTCGGCCTGCTCCCCCGCGCTCAGCTCGTCCCATGCCCGGCCGTCGGGGGTGGGGACCTCGCCGGAGACGAGCTTGGCGATCAGCTCGGTCACCGGGCGCGCGGCGCCCGTGCCCCGGCCGTCACGGCGGGGAGCCTCGGGGTCGAACCACGAGTTGAACACCTGGAGGAAGATCCACTGGGTCCAGCGCACGTAGTCGACATCGATCGTGGCCAGGGACCGGCGGGGGTCGTGGGACAGGCCCAGACGGCGCAGCTGCCGGCGCATGTTGGCGATGTTGGCCTCGGTGGACACGCGCGGATGCTGGCCGGTCTGGACCGCGTACTGCTCGGCGGGCAGGCCGAAGGCGTCGTAGCCCATCGTGTACAGGACGTTCTTGCCGGTCATGCGGGTGAAGCGCGCGACGACGTCGGTGGCGATGTACCCGAGCGGGTGACCCACGTGCAGGCCCTTGCCCGAGGGGTAGGGGAACATGTCGAGCAGGAAGAATTTCTCCTTGGCCGCCTCGGGGCCGGCCAGCGCGCCGACGGGGTTGTCGGAGTAGAAGGTGCCCTCGGCCTCCCACCGGTCCTGCCAGGCGGTCTCGATGCGATCGGCCAGTGCGGCGGTGTAGCGGTAGGGCGTGTCGTCCTGGTCGCCCCGGGTCGGCGCGCTGTTGTCGGTCATCGCGGCGGTGCTCTCTTCCGTACTCATCCGTGCTCATCCGTGCTCATTGGGCCTCGTGGCGAGGAGGGGACGTCCTGCGCCTCCTCGTCGTCGAGCAGTCCCCGTGCAGGGGCTCAGCCTATCCCCCGTCCACCGGCCCTCCCGCGGCAAGGGGCCCCGAGGCAACGCGAGGCACGTCACGTCGGCCCCCCTGCCGCGGTGCCGGCCGGGGACCCGGCTGGTCGCCGTGTCATATGTACCGATCTCGGCGTCAGGGGGCGGCGATGGAGCGGGGGACGAAGGCGCTCCAGCCGTCCTCGCGCAGGCCGGCGCGCAGAGTCTCCATGGCCGAGTCGATGAGCTCGGGGGGCAGGTCGCGGCGAGCCGAGGAGAAGGACAGGTCCTCCTCGTTACGGATGGGCAGGACGTGGACGTGGAGGTGGTTGACACCGTAGCCCGCGACGACGATGCCGGCGCGCGGGGCGTCGAAGACGCGCGTCTGGACTGCGCCGATGCGCCTGGCCACGATCGCCAGGTGGGCGACGAGCTCGTCGGGGGCGTCGACGTAGGAGTCGATCTCCTGACGCGGCACGACCATGACGTGGCCGTCGGTGTGCGGCTCGATGGTGGCGAAGGCGACGCAGGTCTCGTCGGCCCACACGAAACGGCCGGGGATCTCCCCGTTGATGATCTTGGTGAACAGCGTGCTCATGGCTCCATCCTCCCACCAGGGCCGCGCCGCCGGGTCAGCGGCGCAGCCACACCGCTCCGTCGGGGACGACCGCCTCCGCGCCGGTGGCCCCGCGCACACGCACAACCGTGGCTCCCCGGGGGGCGCCGGCCTCGGGCAGGGTCGTGCGGCCGGTGACGGTCAGCGCGGTGTCGAGACCGATCCCCGCGCGCCCCAGCGACCTGAGGGTCTCACCGTCGTCGCGGATGCGCCCCACCACTCCCCCGCCCCCGACCCGGCAGCTCTCGAGGCGGTCGAGGCCGGGGTCGGGCAGACGCCCGTCCGCCGAGGGGATCGGGTCCCCGTGGGGGTCGCGCTCGGGGTGGCCCAGGGCGGCGTCGAGGCGGTCCAGGAGCCGGTCGGACACGGCGTGCTCAAGGACCTCCGCCTCGGCATGGACCTCGTCCCAGGCGAAGCCGAGGACCTGGACGAGGTAGGTCTCGAGCAGCCGGTGCCGCCTGACCATGGCCATGGCACGCCTCCGGCCCTCCGCGGACAGGGTGACCGGGCGGTACGGGTCGTGCTCGAGCAGGCCCGCCTCGACCAGGCGTGCGACGTGCTCCGAGGCGGTCGAGGGCGCGACGCCCATGCGGCGGGCGAGCCCGGTCACCGAGGCACCGGCACCACCCATCTCGACGGCGACCCACACGGCCTTGAGGTAGTCCTGGGTGACGGCGGAGTCCTCGGCCGGGCTCACAGGATCACCGTCCAGGCGTCCCAGAAGCCGACGATGACGAGTACGACGACGGACAGGTACATCGCGCCGGCCAGCCACCAGCGGGCCGCGAACAGGCGCCGCGCCGCGGCGGGGGGCAGGCCCAGGTGCCCGCCGGCGGCGGCCTGCCCCCACGTGGTGGCGGCCACGGGGATGGTGACCGCCCAGATGACCATGCAGAAGGGGCACAGCTTGTCGAACACGAGCAGCGACTGCCCCAGGAACCAGGCGACGAAGACCACGCCCCCCAGGCACCCCGCCGACAGGCCCCACCACATCCAGCGGGGCAGCGACCACCCCGAGGCCAGGAGCAGGCCGACGGCCAGGAGCACCGCGAAGGCCATGGCGCCGACGAAGGAGTTGGGCACGCCCAGCAGGTTGCCCTGCCAGACGTTGAGGGAGTCCCCGCAGGACACGAGAGGGTTGACGTCACAGGTCAGCTCGGCCAGGGGCTCGCGCAGGAGGGTGATCTGGGCGCGGATGAGCTCCCAGCTGGCACCGATGCCCAGCAGCGAGCAGACCACGAGGAGCCAGGCGTAAGACCTCGGGACCCCACCGGGCCGCAGCCATGCGTGGGCGTCGGAGTCCCGGTCCTGCGACGGGCCGCCCAGCCCGGGCTGGAGGCGCTCGGGGTCGGCTCCGTCCAGGTAGGCCTCGAGCTCCTCATCGCTCATCGCGTCGATCTCGGCCTCGGTGGGCACGTGGGCCATCAGCATCTCCTCGGTGGGCTCGCCCCGCCCGGACGGTCCGGTGCACTGGGCAACGGCGCCATTGTGCCCTACACCCGACCCGGCCCCCGGTGACCTATCCCGTGGGCCGGGTCCCGCCGGTGGGCTCCACGACGGCGGGCAGGGGCTGCCAGGCCCCCACGGTCACCGAGGCGTCCGGGTGGAGCACAATGGCGCGCCAGGCGACCACCCGGCCCTCGGCGTCGAAGGACAGCACGTGCAGGTAGGCGTCCTGGCTGACCGGCCCCAGCGAGGTGCCGCCCTGTCCCGCGCCGGACACCAGCTGGGCGACCTGCCCGTTGGAGCCGGCCGACACGCTGACCCCGCGCTCCTCGTGGACGTGGCCCGCCACCAGCAGCGGGGCGCAGCCCTGCTCGACCAGCGGACCGAAGGTGTAGGGCTGGTGGATGAGGACGACGTCGACGGCCTCGCCCGCCCGCGCCGCGCGGCAGGTGGTGTCGGCCAGGTTCTGGCCGAGCTGGGTGGCGTTGACCGCCCCCCGCTGGAAGGTGCCGCCGGCGGGGCTGCGGTCCGGGTCGACATCACCGAGCACCGTCAGGTCCCCGACCCGCTGGACGCTGCCGTCCGTGACCGTCCAGCCCTGAGCCCGCAGGCGGGCGGCGGTCGATGCCGAGTCGTGGTTGCCGATGGTGGCCACCCGCTCGACGCCGGCGGGCACCGCCTGGGTCAGGGCGTCGACGCAGACCTGCTCGGGCTCGGATCCCGTCATCGTCAGGTCGCCGTCGTCCATGTGGATGTCGGCCCCGGCCAGCTCGTCGAGGGCTCCGGCCAGGGTGATCATCTCGAGGTTGCAGTGCAGGTCCGTGGTCAGCACGACGGTGGTCCTGCCCCGCTCCCGCACCGCCCACGGCCCCGTGGCCCCCGGGTCGGCGATCTGCTCGGGCCCCGGGGTCGGGGATGAGGACGGAGTTGGGGTGGAGGACGCCGTGGGGGTCGACGACGTGGTGGTCGGGGACGGGGCAGTCGCCGGGGCGGCGGAGCCAGTCGCCGGGCCGGCGGGGCCGGTCGCCGGAGCGCCCAGCTGGCGGCTCGCCGCCGCTGCGGCCGCGGCGGCAACACCCTGGGGGTCGGTGACCCGGCCGTTGGCCGCCGTGACGTCGGCGGCGCCGTCGACCGCCTGCGAGGCCGCCCAGGCGACCTCCAGGTTGGAGCGCGCCGTGCTGTAGAAGGCGTCGTTGTCGTCGAGAAACTCGGTGACCCGTGGACCGTAGGCCTGCGCGACGTCGGCGATCCTGCCCGACAGGCGGACGTCCTGCCAGGGGGTGCCCGCCAGCGCGGGGATCCGCGACCCGTGCGCGGTGTCGGAGCGCAGCGCGGGCACGACGAGGGCCACGGCCGTCGCGGCCGCGGTGACGGCCAGCAGGGTCGAGGCGGTGTCGCGGGAGAAGGCGGCGCGCAGGGCGTCGCGCAGGCGCCCTCCGGCCGCCAGGCGCGCGGCGGCGACGAGACACAGGATGACCGACTCGATGAGCCCGGCCCGCCGCAGGCCGTCATCGACCAGGGCCCGCACCCCACTGCTGATGGTCAGCTCGGGGTGGGAGGCCAGCGAGACGTAGGAGGCGCCGTCGGCCGACAGGGCCTCACCCAGCGCCCGGGCGGACACCGGCGCCGTGCCCTGACCGGACTGGGCCTCGGCCGGGATCTCGCCGAGGACCACATCGACGCCGAGGATCCCGGCCGGGGAGTCCACGCTCGCCTCGCCCAGGGGCCCCAGGTCGAGCCTGGCCGTGGAGTCCAGGGTCACCGACCATGTCGCCATATGGGGCCCGACCGGGGAGGTGGCCGTCGCGGTGGACAGGCCCAGGGCCAGGGAGAAGGCGCCCGTGACGACGAGCAGGCCCAGGGTCCGCACGGCCGTGCGGAAGGTCTCGGTGGGCGCGTACCACCACCGGCGCACGGCCCGCAGGCCCCTGCGGGCCGCGCGGCGCAGGAGCCGCGCGGCGCGTCGCGCGGCGGGACCGATGCTCCCGGCCCCGGGCCAGGCCCTGTTCACCGCCCCGCGCCGCCCCCTGCGGCGATCCGGGCGGCCAGCTCGGAGACAAAGGCGGCGGTGTCCTGCCAGCCCTCGACGGCGTGGCAGCGCAGCCCCAGGGCCTTGACCGGGTAGTCGTTGCCCGCGGGATCGAGTCGGTCGCCGACGAAGAGCATGTCGTCGAGGCCGATGCCGGTGACCTCGGCGAGCCTGCGCATGCCATAGGCCTTGTCGACTCCCTTGAGGGTGATGTCGATGCTCGTCGAGCCCCCGGAGCGGACCTCGAGCTCGGGCAGGAGCGGGGCGACGGCGTCACGCAGCCGGGACTTCTTGCTCCCGCTGGGGTCCCAGGCCTTCTTGGCCTCCAAGGGGGCCTCCTGGCCCAGGGCCGAGAAGGTGATCTGGCTGCCCCGGTCCTCCAGGATCGGGCCCCAGGTCCGCTCCTCCCACAGGCCGAGGTCGCGTGCCCGGGCCTCGACGACGGCGAAACACTCCTGAACCTGCTCGGGCGACAGGTCGTTGGCGTAGACGAGGTCCCACCCGGGGACCTCGTCGCTTCCTCGTCCCGCTCCGGCGTGCACGTAGTAGCGGGTCCCACAGGTGGGCATGAGGTGCAGGCGGGACAGCTCCTCGTCGGAGGCGCCCAGGTGGGCGAGCACCTGGTCGCGGAACTGGAGGATCTGTCCGCCCGAGATGATGCACACGGGCACGACGTCGAGCAGCGCGCGCAGCGCCCGGGCCATCGGCTCGGGGATCCGGGACTTCGACGGCGCGAGGGTGTCGTCCAGGTCGAAGGCGACAAGGGCGGGCAGCGGGCTCTCGGGGCTCGTGTCACTCATGGTCGCATTGTGCCTGTTCGCAGCCCGCTCCTGACACACCACCGGCGCGGGCGGTCACGCCCCGGCCGACTCAGCCCTGGGCCGAGGGGTCGGCCAGGTGCTGGTGGGCCAGGGCGCTCGCCTCGGCGCGGGCCTGGGCCTGCTCGCGCCTGCCACGCAGGTACAGCGCGGTGGCCGACACGGCCAGGCCGCCCCAGATGACGACGATGGCCGCCAGCAGCAGGAGGATCGCGGGACCGGTCATCTCAACTCACCCCCTCTCCCTGCGGCTGTCGACGCCGTCGAGATCGACGGGTTGGAAATCATCCACCCTGCTGGACCACGGGACCACCGCCATGACGACGGCGAAAACCGCCCCGAGGAACAGCATTCCCCAGCCGAAGACGGCCTCGAAGCTCTTGGCGTAGCCATATCCGTCCGTGGCGTAGGACCAGGCGGTCTGGACGAACATGTAGCCCAGGACCACGGGGACGACAACCGCCACGAGGAATCGCCACCAGCCACCCACGACCCGGGTCTCGGAAACGGCGTTGAGGTGGCGGGCGAGCAGGCCGGTGGCGCGCAGGACGTAGGCCACCCCCACACACATGACGATGGCCGAGCCGACCACGCCAATGTTGTTGATGTAGGCGTCGACCGCGTCGAGCCGGTAGAGGCCCGAGGAGGTCCCGAACAGCAGCAGGGAGAGCGCGGCGGCCGGCACGCTAGTGACCAGGACCGCCTTGACCGTCGAGATGTTGAGCTTCTCGGAGATCCCGGCCGCCACAACCTGCATGATCGAGATGAAGGAGGTCAGTCCCGCCATCGAGAAAGAGGCGAAGAACAGCACGCCGAACAGCGCGCCTCCGGGCATCTGGGAGATGACGGTCGGGAAGGTCATGAAGGACAGACCAACCCCGGTGATGCCCTCGACCTCGGAGACCGCCACCGACTGGTTGTGGGCCATGAAGCCCAGGGTGGCGAAGACGCCGATGCCCGCGAGGATCTCGAAGGAGGAGTTGGCGAAGGCCGCGACGAATCCCGTCCCCACGAGGTTGGAGCGCCGCTTGAGGTACGAGGCGTAGGTGAGCATGATGCCGAAGCCCACCGACAGGGAGAAGAAGATCTGCCCGAAGGCCGCCATCCACACCTTGTAGTCGCTCAGGGCCGACCACTGCGGCGTGAACAGCGCGTTGAGGCCCTCGACGGCGCCGGGCAGCATGAGCGCCCGCACCACCAGGGCCATGAACATGAGGACAAGCAGCGGCAGGAAGACCTTGTTGGCCTTCTCCACGCCCTTCGACACTCCCAGGCCGATCGTGACGATGCCCCAGGCCCACACGAGGAGCAGCGGGATGATGACCCCGGCCACGGGGGTGAAGGACTCCACCGGCACGCCTGCGTCCGAGATCTCGCCGAGCCCGATGTAGTTGTTGAAGAAGCCCGTGGCGTCATCACCCCAGGCGGTGTTGACCGAGAAGATCGTGTACCGCACGGCCCAGGCCACGACGACGGCGTAGTAGCTCATGATGATGAAGCAGATGAAGACCTGCCACCAGCCCAGGGCCTCGAAGGGCCGCGACAGCCGGCGGAAGGCCGCGGGGGCCGAGCCCCGGTAGCGGTGGCCGATCGCGTAGTCGAGGAACAGCACCGGTATTCCGGCGCACAACAACGCGATGACGTAGGGAACGATGAAGGCGCCGCCGCCGTTGGTGTAGGCGACACCGGGGAACCGCCAGATGTTCCCCAGGCCGATCGCGGAGCCGATGGCCGCGACGAGGAAACCGATCTGGCTGCTCCACTGCTCGCGCTCAGGCGCAGGAGGGGCTTGTGTTGCGGACATGGTCTGGCCTCGGTGCTGGTCGACAGATGGACACGGGCACCGACGACATGGCCGGGGCCCGGCGCCGTGCAGGGACGGCGGCTGGCAGGACGGTATCCCCCCGTAGCGAACAACCAGGTTACATCCCGCCATCCGGGACCCTCGCACTGTGCAAGACTGGTGGTCGCCCATCCTTCCCACACTCACGACAAGGACCGTCATGGCCACGGCGCATATCGCAGCTCAGCCGGGGGACTTCGCCCCCGCCGTCCTCATGCCCGGCGACCCCCGCCGCGCCCAGCGCATCGCCGAGGCGATCCTCGAGGACCCCCGGCTCGTCACGGACGTGCGCGGCATGCTCGGCTTCACCGGAACCATCGACGGCCGGCCGCTCAGCGTCATGGGCTCGGGCATGGGACAGCCCTCATGCACGATCTACGCCAGCGAGCTGTTCGGCCAGTTCGGCGTCGAACGGATCATCCGGGTCGGTACCGCCGGGGGCATCGCCGAGCAGGTCGCGGTCGGTGACGTCGTCATCGCCACCGGGGCGCACACGGACTCCTCGATGAACCAGCTGCGCATCCCCGGGGTCAACTTCTCGGCGGTGGCCGACTTCCACCTGGCCGACGCCGCCTGGCGTGCGGCTCAGGACCCCGCCTCGGGCATCCGGGGACGGGTGCACGCCGGCCCGATCATCTCGCGCGACCACTTCTACCTCACCCCCGAGGGCCAGACGGACGGGCTGGCACGATACGGCACGCTGTGCGTGGAGATGGAGGCGGCGGCCCTTTACGGGGTGGCCGCGGAGTTCGGCGCACAGGCCCTGGCGGTCCTGACTGTCTCCGACCACCTGCTCGACCACTCCCAGGACATGACCTCCCAGGAGCGCGAGACCCGCTTCCAGGACTCCCTCACGCTGGCGGTCGCGGCGGCCCTCAGCTGAGGCCTCCGGCCCTCCGGGGAGTATGTCGCGGATCACTTGTGTCCAGGCGCGCCCCGTGCCTATGCTCGCCATAGCCGCAAGGCACAGGGTTGTTACTCACCCGATGAGGCAAGACCTGAGACGCACGGATCGTCGTGCGCCTCGGGTCTTTTTTGCGTCTCACACACGATTCGAGGAGGAACCGTTCTCATGGCGAAAACCGATTACGCGGCGCTGGCGCCGCAGCTGCTCGACAAGGTCGGGGGTGAGGCCAACATCCGTTCGATGAGCCACTGCGCCACCCGGCTGCGCCTCGTCCTGGCCGATGAGTCCAAGGCGGCCACCGAGCAGATCAAGGCTCTGCCCGGCGTCGTCACCGTCGTCCAGGCAGGTGGCCAGTACCAGGTGGTCATCGGCAACGACGTGCCGATCGTCTTCGAGGAGCTAAACCGGATCACCTCGGTCGACTCCGCCGAGCAGTCCTCCGGCGAGGAGGGCAGCCTGTTCGACCGCGCCATCAAGCTCATCAGCGCGCTCATCAACCCGATCATCTGGCCGCTGGCCGGAGCCGGCCTCATCAAGGCCGCGCTGGCCCTGGCCCTCACCCTGGGGTGGTCCGACACATCGACCACCTACACCATCCTCTACGCCGCCTCGGACTCGGTCTTCTACTTCCTGCCCATCGTCCTGGCGATCACCGCGGCCCGCCGCTTCAAGACCAGCGAGATCACCGCCGTCGCCCTGGCAGGCGCCCTGGTCTACCCCGATATCGTCGCCCTCAGCGAGGCCGGCACCTCGGTGACCTTCTTCGGCATCCCCGTGGTCATGGCCAACTACACCTCCTCCCTCCTGCCGATCATCGTGGCCGTGTGGATCCAGGGATACCTGGAGCGGGCACTCAAGAAGGCCCTGCCCAGCACGATCCGCAACTTCACCGTGCCCATGATCGTACTGGCCGTCATGGTGCCCCTGACCCTCATAACGATCGGCCCGGCGATGACACTGGTCTCCAACGGGCTGTCCTCGGGCATCGTGGCGCTGTTCAACACGGCGCCTTGGCTGGCCGGTGCCATCATGGGCGCCTTCTGGCAGGTCTTCGTCATGTTCGGCGTCCACTGGGGCTTCATTCCGCTCATCATGACCGAGCTCAACGACACCGGGTACTCGGTCATCACCGGTCCGCTGTTCGCCGCTGTGCTCGCCCAGGCCGCCGCCGTGCTCGGCGTCCTCATCCGCAGCCGCAACGCCAAGCTGCGCCAGATCGCCGGCCCGGCCGCCCTGTCCGGTCTCCTGGCCGGAATCACCGAGCCCGGCATCTACGGCGTCAACCTGCCGCTCAAGCGGCCCTTCATCTACGGATGCATCGGTGGCGCAGTCGGCGGCGTCATCTGCGCACTGGGGGGCGCGGCCACCGACTCCTTCGTCTTCCCCTCCCTCATCGGCATTCCCGCGCTGCTCACCTACAGCAACATTGCTCTGACCTTCCTGGGCATAGCAGTGGCCATGGTGATCTCCTTGACACTGACCCTCGTGCTCGGCTTCAAGGACCCGGTCGAGGACGAGCCGGCCGCAGCCGACCCGGCCCCCGGTGAGCCGGCCGAGCCAACCACCTCCCTGGGAGCCCCCCTGGCGGGCCGCGCCGTTCCGCTCGAGCGGGTCGCCGACCACGTCTTCTCCTCCGGTGCGCTGGGCAACGGGGTGGGCATCACGCCTGAGGGCGAGGCGGCGCTGCATGTCGTGGCCCCCGCCGCGGGCACCCTGGTCACCTGCATGGACTCGGGGCACGCCTACGGGATCAAGACCGACGACGGCGTCGAGCTGCTCATCCACATCGGCCTGGACACTGTCGAGCTGGGGGGCCGGGGCTTCACTCCGGCGGTCACGGCCGGCCAGCGGGTGACGCGCGGAGACCTGCTCACCGAGGTCGACCTGGCGGTCCTACGCGCCGAGGACAAGGACCCCACGACGATCCTCGTGGTCACCAACAGCGCCTCCCTGGCCGGGGTCGTCCCGGTCATCTCCGGACCGGTCCAGCCCGGGGAGGTCGTGGTCGAGATCGACCACTGATCCCGGCGACCGGGCAGTACTGCACAGAACAACCGCACGACCACCGCATGACCACCGCACGACACGACCACGACAGCAAGGAGACCCACCCATGACCACCGCACCGAGCCCGACGCCGGCCTTCCCCGATGGCTTCCTGTGGGGCGGCGCCGTCGCCGCCAACCAGGTGGAGGGCGCCTACGACGAGGGGGGCAAGGGCCTGTCCATCCAGGACGTCATGCCCCGGGGGATCACGGCCCCGCGCACCGCCGCGCCGACCCCGGACAACCTCAAGCTCGAGGCCATCGACTTCTACCACCGCTACGCCGAGGACATCGCCCTGCTGGCCGAGATGGGCTTCAAGGTCTTCCGCTTCTCCATCGCCTGGAGCCGCATCTTCCCCCTGGGAGACGAGACCGAGCCCAACGAGGAGGGGCTGGCCTTCTATGACCGGGTCATCGACGAGTGCGAGAGGCACGGCATCGAGCCCCTGATCACGATCAGCCACTACGAGACCCCGCTGCACCTGGCCGAGACCTACGACGGCTGGACCGACCGGCGCCTCATCGGCTTCTACGAGCGCTACGCCCGCACGCTGTTCGAGCGCTACGGCAAGCGCGTCACGTACTGGCTGACCTTCAACGAGATCAACTCGGTGCTCCACGCCCCCCTGCTGTCGGGCGGGATCAACACCCCCAAGGAGGAGCTGAGCCGCAAGGACCTGTACACGGCCATCCACCACGAGCTGGTGGCCTCCGCCTCAGCCACCCGGATCGCCCGCGAGGTCGCCCCCGAGGCGCGGATCGGCTGCATGGTCATCGCCATGCCGGTCTACCCGCTGACCCCCGACCCCGGGGACATCCTCGCGGCCATGAGCGTCGACCACTCCAACCTGGCCTTCTCCGACGTCCACGTCCGCGGCGTCTACCCGGGCTACTTCCTGCGCACCCTGCGCGAGGAGGGGCTGGAGCTGGCCGACCTCGGGGCCAGTGAGGAGGACCTGGCCCTGCTGCGGGAGCACACGGTCGACTTCGTGTCCTTCAGCTACTACATGTCGGTCTGCGAGTCCGGTACCCAGGACGTCGAGGCAGGCGAGGGCAACATCATGGGCGGGGTCCCCAACCCGACGCTGCCGGCCTCGCAGTGGGGCTGGCAGATCGACCCGGTCGGCCTGCGGATCGTGCTCAACCAGTTCTGGGACCGCTGGAACAAGCCGCTGTTCATCGTCGAGAACGGCCTGGGTGCGCGGGACGAACTCGTCACCGGAGCCGATGGACGGCCCACCGTTATCGACGACTACCGCATCGAGTACCTCAACGACCACCTCGTCCAGGTGGCGGAGGCGATCGCCGACGGCGTCGAGGTGCTGGGGTACACGACCTGGGGCTGCATCGACTGCGTGTCGGCCTCGACCGCCCAGATGTCGAAGCGCTACGGGTTCATCTACGTCGACCGTCACGACGACGGCACCGGCACCCTGGAGCGCCACCGCAAGAAGTCCTTCGACTGGTACAAGGAGGTCATCGCCTCCAACGGGGCCTCCCTGACCGTCTGATCAAGGGCTGACCATGTGACGGTGGGGTGGGGGGGGGGGGGGGGGGCGGGGCCCCGCCCCCCCCCCCCCCCCACGGGGGGGGGGGGGGGGCGGGCGGCGGGGAGG
>NZ_JAUNHI010000003.1:105647-192997 GCF_030524025.1 Actinomyces sp.
CCCGGCCGCGTGGCGGCTGGGCGGCCTGGGGGGGGGGGGGGGGGCCGCCGGCGCGCCCCCCCCCCCCCCCCCCACCCCACCGTCACGTCGGGTCAGGAGCTGCGGGACGCCTGGTAGGCGGCACCGACGATGCCCGCGGTGTTGAACAACGTGGCGGGAACGATCTCGGTCTTGAGGTCGAGCAGCGGCAGGAACTTGTGGTGCTTCTTCGACACCCCTCCCCCGACGACGAACAGGTCCGGGGAGAACAGCATCTCGACGTGGGAGTAGTAGCGCTGGAGACGCTTGGCCCACTTGCCCCACGACATGTCCTGAAGGTCCTTCTGCCCGGCCGAGGCCCGTGTCTCGGCGTCGTGGCCGTCGATCTCGAGGTGCCCGAGCTCGGTGTTGGGCACGAGGGTCCCGTCGACGACCACCGCGGAGCCGATGCCGGTTCCCAGGGTGGTGACGATGACGGTGCCGGCCACGCCCTTGGCGGCGCCATAGGCGACCTCGGCCAGGCCGGCGGCGTCGGCGTCGTTGAGGGCGGTCACGCCCCGCCCCAGGTGGCGCATCATCAGCTCGTTGACATCGACCCCGGTCCAGGACTGGTCGAGGTTGGCCATGAAGGGGACGGTGCCGCGGACGATCGGGGCCGGGAAGGCGATGCCGACCGGGATCTCACTGCCGACTTCGAGACGCTCGAGCAGCTCACGACACACCTCCGCGACCGCGTCGGGCGTCGCCGGCGTCGGCGTGACGATCCGCACCCGCTCTCCGATCAGCTCCCCACTGTCCAGGTCGACGAGCGCGCCCTTGACGCCCGAGCCTCCGATATCGATCCCGCATCCCACTGCTGTCATCGTGTCCTCCTCAAGCATCGTCGCGTGACACGGGCCTCAGAATATCGTAGGCGCCCGGCTCCTCGTGGCCGTCCGGCGGGGCCAGATGGGCAGCGGCGGGACCTTCTGGGCAGCATAGGCAACACTGAGCGCATTACCTCATGGCGCACTTGGCCAAGACCTCGCCCTCGCCCGCGCGCCGACCATTGGCAGGCGTGTCGGTCATACCATTCTTCGCCTGGAATGACGCGCATGAGCCGCTTGTGGCCCCCACCAGCGCATCCCCCTGTTGCCGACCGGATTCGGTCGTCTTAACGTCGAATGCGTCAGATGCGTCCATGTCCGCCCCGCAACGAGAGGAGCCCACCATGTCCACCGTCACCGCCGTCACCTCCTGCGCCACGACCTCCTGCGCCTACAACCACAATGGGTGCACCGCCTTCGCGATCACCATCGGCGGTCAGGACGCCGCCCCGTCGTGCACGACCTTCATCAGCCTCGACGCGCGCGGCGGCCTGCCCGTCGCCCAGGGCCACGTCGGCGCCTGCCAGCGCCTGGAGTGCGTGCACAACACCGACCTCATGTGCTCGGCCGAGGCCGTCAGCATCGGTGGCGACACTGCGGGCTGCCTGTCCTACGAGGCCCGCTGAGTCCAACGTTCCTCTGCCGGACCCGTCCGAGCCCGGCAGGCTCCCGCCTCGACCTGGCGCGCGCGACGCGTCGCACCTGACCGACGGGGCCCCACCGCATCGGTGGGGCCCCGTCCTGCGCCCGGCCGAGGCGGTCAGATGCGCTACGGGCGCGCCCCGGCCGAGTCCCGCACGAGACGGTCGAGCTCGTCGACCACCTCGCGAGCCGTGGGGGCCGTCCGGAGAAGGTCGACCCGGACGGTCACCGCCTCCGGACCGGTCAGCTGCATGAGGGTGACGTCCTGCGGGCAGGCGTCGACGCACAGCACCTGCCCGGCCAGCCCGGCGCAGGCGGCGCCGAGCGGACGCACCGAGCACAGGCGCCCCGGGACGGAGCCGTCAACGACCCCCGCGCACAATGCCGCCAGAACCGGTGTCCCGAGCGACTTGACGGCCTCCTGGGCGGCGAGCTCATCGAGGGCCGACCACAACGGAGCCTGCGGCTCGACCCCCGCCGGGTCGAGGAGCTCAGCAACGGCGTGGCCATGAATCCCCAGGGCGTCGTGGACGACGACACGCTCGGCCAGGACGACTCCGAGCCGCCCGCTCGGTGCGTGGGAGAGCTCGATGATGCCATCGAGCGGGTCACTGCCCGCCACCGCGCAGTGGCAGGCCGCGCTGTGGGCGTCGGCCAGGGCGAGATCCCGCTCCTGCCCCTCCAGCCAGGTCAGGACCCCCAGAAGGTGGGCCGAGGCGGCCGTCAGATGCATGCCGGGCTCGGCGGCGTCGAGGGTGATGTCGAGGCGCACCGAGGTCGCCACGCCGGCGGGCGTGCGAGCCAGGGCCGATGTGGGGCAGGCGGCCACGAAGATCCGGCCGGTCGTGTCCATGGCGTGCAGGACGAGCTGGTCGTCGCCCGGGTCGATCCGGAAGGCGGTCAGGCTCGCGCTGCCCGACCCGGCCAGGAGGCGCCGCCCCATGCGCCGGGAACCGACAACGGGCGCGCTCGACGGGTTGCTGGAGGTCACGGGTCCCCTTCCGCACGGGATGGCTTTGAGGTAAGGCAACCCTAATGGTCTGGGGAGGTCGGCGCCACCCCTTGGACCTACTCGTCCAGGCGCCGGACACGGAGTCGGTCGCGGCGGTCATGACCGCGATCATCGGCTTCATCCTGTCGGCATCAACGCTCCGGCGCTTGTACCGCACAACCACGCGTGCCCCGCGACAGGCGGGGCACGGTTCGTTTCTTCTGTCGGTGGAGCTAGGGGGATTCGAACCCCCGACCTCTTCCATGCCATGGAAGCGCGCTACCAACTGCGCCATAGCCCCGTGGATTCACCGCGCCGGCACCGGCGTGGTCGTGGAGCTAGGGGGATTCGAACCCCCGACCTCTTCCATGCCATGGAAGCGCGCTACCAACTGCGCCATAGCCCCGGGACGGGCGCCGCCGCGACGGGCGACGCGGATAACTGTAGGGAGTCGCGCGCACCGAGGGCAAATCCCGGTGGCGTGCGCTACCTCACCCGAGGTTCCACCCCAGGAGCGTCCAGCCCGGGGGGCGGTCCCCCGAGCTGAGGAGGGCGTGGCGGCAGTTGTCCAGGCCGCGCAGGCCGAACCAATCCGCCGGCTCCATCCCGAGCAGATGGGTCGCCCCGAGCGTGAGCGACGCGCCGTGCGAGACGACAACGACCGTCTCATCGCCGCTGAGCCGCGCGATGCGCCTGAGGGTGGCCCCGACTCGCTCGGCGGCGGCGTTGCGGGGCTCGACCCCGACGGATGCGGGGTCCTCACCCTGGCGCCAGGCCCGGTACTCCCGCGGCCAGCGCTCCTTCATCTCCTTGCGAGTCAGACCCTCGAACTCGCCGAAGGAGCGCTCGACGAGGTCCTGCTCGACCTCGACCGGCAGCCCGACGGCGGCGGCGAGCGCCTCGGCGGTCCCCATTGCCCTGCCCAGCGGCGAGGAGAAGATCCGCACCGGGTCGAGGCCCTGAAGGGCGGGGACCGCCGCCCGGACCTGGGCGAGACCCGCCTCATTGAGCGGGATGTCGACACGCCCCTGGATCCGTCCCTGTGCGTTGTAGTCGGTCTGGCCGTGGCGCCACAGCACGAGCCGGGTCATCTGGAGCCCTGCGTCGAGCGCGCCGCACCGTCGGCGGGCAACTCGAGCGAGCCTGCCGCGAGGTCCTCGGGCAGGGAAATGAGGGGGCAGTCCCTCCAGAGGCGCTCGAGGGCGTAGTACTCCCGGTCCTCGCTCTGCTGGACGTGGATGACCAGGTCGGTGTAGTCGAGCAGCACCCAGTGTGCCTCCTCGACGCCCTCGCGCGCCCGACGGCGCCCGCCCGCCTGGTGCAGGGCCTCCTCGACGGCGTCGACGATGGACCGCACCTGCCGGTCATTGGCCCCCGACACGATGAGAAAGACATCGGTCAGCGCCAGGCGCTCGGAGACGTCGATGGCGATGATCTCCTCGGCCTTCTTGCCCGCTGCGGCGCGGGCGGCGGTGATGGCGAGCTCGACGGACTGCGGGGTGGCGGGCACTGGGCTCCTCGGTGTTCGGTTCGACAGTGGGACGGAGTGTGTGGGGCACCGGAACGAGGGTCAGGTCAGCAGACTGGTCCACGTGGCGATCGCCTGGGCGGCCATGGCGGTCGAGGCGGTGTCACGCAGGAGCACGAACCACACGACGGCCAGGATGACCAGCAGGATCACGACGACGAGCAGCGCGATGAGGAGCACGCGCGTCAGCGTCGATGTCCGCTTGCCCTCGGGGGCGCGGGCCACGTCCTTGGTGGCCGCGGGGCTGGTCCGCTCGGCCGGCTCGGCCGTCCCGGGACGCTCCGGGGCGACGGGCTCCGGCTCGGAGGTGTACGGGCTCGTCGCGATCGTCTTGCCGCCCGAGCCGGTCGGGCCGCCCCCGTGCAGGGAGGGCCACTGCGGGTTGTCGATGCCTCCGTAGCCCTCCTCGCCCTCACCCGTGGCCGCCTGGCCACGGGTCGTCGACGGCGAGGACGGCTCTGCGGCGGCCGGCGCCTGCGCGGCCGAGCCGGCGGAGGGCGACGCCGCGGCGGCCGAACCGGCCGACAGTGCTGCTCCTGCCGCGCTCGCCGAGGCCGCGGAGCCCGCCGAGTGGAGGGTGCGCCAGTGGAGCGAGCTGTCCTCGGCCGCATCCTCCACCGGCTGGACGGCGCTCAGCTCACCGGAGTCGATGTCGATGGTGCGCACGCCCTGCGCGGCCGAGGGCACCCGGACGATCGGCCGACGCACCGGGCCGGCGGCGTCGCCGTCCTCCACCTCGGTGCTCGATGCGGTCACAGTCGGTTCGGCGGAACCGGCGGGCCGGGCGCCGACCGACGGGACGGCGGGAGCGGTCGTTGGAGAGGATGCCGGGCCGGCAGGAGCCGCCGAGGTCGTCGGGGACCAGGACGTCGCCGGCGAGGCGGGTGGACTCGCCGGGACCGCCGGTCCGGCCGTGGGCCCCTGGTCCACCGGCTCCGCAGGGCTCGTGCGCCCCAGGACGGAGCGCCGCTCGGGCAGGCTCGAGGTTCCGGTCGGTGTCGAGTCGACCTGCGGAGACCTGATCGGCAGGTCCACCGGCGTGTAGACGCCGGTGGGCATCTCCGAGAGCTCGTCGATCCGGTCGGCCGTCAGCCCGGCGTCGGCCACCTGGGGAGCCTCAGGCCCGCGCGGAGCCGGGACGGCCCCGGCGGTCGGCACCGCGGGGGCGGCAACGGGCGGGGGCGAGACCGGTGGGGCCGACACCGGCGGCAGCACCGGTGACGGGGTCGCCACGGGCGAGGGCGAGTGCGTCGACGCCGCCGAGGCTGCCGACCAGGCCGGGACGGCGGGCAGCAGCGGTGAGGGCGTCACCGGTGCGGGCGAGGCGGGCACCACCGGTGATGGCGTCGGAGTGGCCGCTGGGGAGGGGGTTTCGGCCAGCGGGGCCGAGGAGGGCTGCCGCTGCCATGAGGGCGTGGGGGCCGCGGGAGCGGCCGGTGCCACCGGCGCCGCGGGGGACACCGGCTCCGGCGTCCGCCGGACCTCCTCCTGCACCGGCACTCCCTGGGAGCCGGTGGCCGGGATCTGGATGTCGGACTGGTCGAGGAGGGGGTTCTGGAGGGCTCGTGCCTGCTCCATCGTCAGCTCTCCGGCGGCGACGGCGGCACGCAGGGCAGCGGCTTCCTCGCGCTGCCGCTTGAGCTCGCGGCGAGTGAGCACGGGCTGCTGACCAGTGAGGTAGGCCTCGCGCTCGGCGGCGCGCTCCGCCTGTCTCTTGGCCCGTCGGCTGGAGTGCGTCGCGTCGTCGCCGTCGGCGGGACGAGCCCCGCCGACGTCGCTGGGTTCACTCACCATGGTTTTCCTCCCTCAGGGACTGCTCTCTCGCGACATGAGCCGTCATCGACGTCGTGGATGCCGGTCGGTGCACCATACGGTAGAGCCCGTACTTGCGGATGTACTGAACCACGCCGTCGGGCACGAGGTACCACACCGGTACGCCGCTGCCGACACGCCGGCGGCAGTCGGTCGACGAGATCGCCATCGCCGGGACCTCAACAAGGGACACCTTGTCCTGGGGCAGTCCCGGGTCGGAGAGCACGTGCCCGGGGCGTGTGACGCCCACCATGTGGGCCAGGTCGAAGATCTCCTCGTTGTCCTTCCACGTCAGGATCTGCGCCAGGGCGTCCGCGCCCGTGATGAAGTACAGCTCGGCGCCCGGGTACTCCGAGGCGATGTCGTGGAGGGTGTCGATCGTGTAGGTCGTGCCGCCCCGGTCGATGTCGACCCGCGAGACCGTGAACCGGGGGTTCGGTGCGGTGGCGATCACCGTCATGAGGTAGCGGTGCTCGGCCGGCGTCACGCGCCGGTCCCGTTTGAAGGGCTGGGCCCAGGTCGGTACGAAGATGACCTCGTCAAGACCGAAGGCGTCCTGTACCTCTGAGGCCGCCACGAGGTGCCCGTGATGGATCGGGTCGAAGGTCCCTCCCATGATGCCGATGCGCAGGCGGCGCGAGCTCTCACTCATGGGCGTCGCTCCACGGTCAGGGTCAGCACGGGTACTCCTCAGGTCATCATCGCCCATTCGGGGGGGGCACGGTCATGACCATACTGCCACGCCTCGGGCCGCGGGCGGGGCGCACCACGCCCGACGTGAACACGCCGGCCTCATCCTCCGTCCTGGGTCTCCAGGGCCCTCCCGGCGCTCCCCAGCGCCTGGGACCACGGGCCGAGGCCCGCCGCCAGCACTCTCGGCGGCGGGCAGACGGTCAGCAGTGCCGCCACCCGCTGCCGCAAGGGCTCCAGGAGCCGTGTCTCGCCCGCTCCGGCCAGGCCGCCGCCGATGACGACGTCGAGCGGGCCCAGCAGGCACGTCGTGCGGGCGATGAGCTCGGCCAGCGCGTCGAGCCCGGTGTCCCACACGCGGACGGCCTCGGCGTCACCGGCCTCGACCTCCCGCAGGAGGCCGAGAGCCCCCTCCTCCAGGACCAGGCGCCTGGTGTCGACGGGCCGCGAGCCGGCCCACCGGCGGGCCAGAGCCCCTGCGCTCGCAACCTCCTCCAGACGCACCGAGGAGCCGGGCGCGTCCGGGTCGGGCACGAGCATCTGGCCGACCTCTCCGGCCCAGCCCCCGCAGACCACCGGCGTGCCGTCGATTACCAGGGCGGCCGACAGCCCGGTGCCCAGTGCCAGGTACAGGCAGTCCCGACCGGCCGCCCCCCACCGGGACTCCGCCCACGCCCCGCTGCGCACGTCGTGCCCCAGGGATACCGGACGCCCCAGGGCCTGCTCGAGGTCGAGGCGCATCGGAAACCCGCGCCAGCCGAGATTGACCGACAGGACGGCCAGCCCGGCGCGCTCATCGACGATCCCGGGGACATCGACACCAACGGGCCGCGCGACCTCGTCGGCGGTCAGCCTCCGGGCGCCGGCGCACACGCGCCCCGCCTCCAGGTCGGCGTCGAGGGCCGCGACGATCCGGGCCACGGCGTCCACAACCGCCTGCCCGCCGTGAGGCGTGGGGTCGGTGCGCCTGAGGACCGCCTCCCCCGCTCCGTCGGCCAGGACGGTCTTGATCGTCGTGCCGCCGACGTCGACGCCGACGGCCCAGCGCGCCGCCATGCCGGTCAGCCCTGCGGCCCGGGCAGGATGACCGCCCGGCTGAGGTGCCGCGGGCGGTCGGGATCCAGGCCGCGGGCGTGGGCGCGGGCCACCGCAGTCCGCTGGGCCAGGACGAGCACCGCCAGTGGGTCGAGCTCGAAGGTGAGCAGCGTGGCACCGGTCAGGGCCACCTGCTCCGCCATCCCGGCGGGGGCCTGACCGAACACCCAGGTCAGGCGCCCGGGCTCGGCGATGGCGATCGGCCCGTGGCGGTACTCCATGGCGGGGTAGGCCTCGGTCCACGCCTGGGAGGCCTCACGCCACTTGAGGGCGGCCTCGTTGGCCAGGCCGTAGCACCAGCCCTCCCCCAGGAAGGAGACCTGGGAGGCCTCGACCCACTCAGCGGGGATCTCCGTGTCCAGGGCCGCGCGGGCGTCGGCCACCGACCTCGACAGGTCCTGGCCGGTCGAGGCGCGCAGCAGGCTGAGAGCCGTCGTGGCGAAGCGGGTCTGGACCACCGACTGCTCGTCGGCGAAGTCGAGGACGATCTCCTCGGCCACGTGCGGCGTCACGGGACCGTCCCCCACCGCGGTGATCAGGGTCGAGGGCGTGCCACGCTCCCGCAGGGCCACGGCGACGTCGACGATCTCGGTGGTCGTGCCCGAGCGCGACAGGAGGATGGCGCGGTCGTAGTCCCGGTCGACCGGGAGCAGGGAGGCGGTGAAGGCGTCGGTCTGCCCCTGACCCGCCTCCTCCCGCAGCACCGCGTAGGACTGGGCCATGAACCACGAGGTGCCGCAGCCGATGATGGCTACGTTCTCCCCCGGCTGCGGCAGTCCCGCCACACCGCGGGCCAGCTCGGCGGCCCTGTCCCACAGCTCGGGCTGGCTGATGATCTCCGAGGTTGTTCTGCTGGTCACATGTCCCCCTAAGGACGACGCGGATCTCTCCGCTGGGCTGATCGAATGCGACGAGAATAGCACTAAAAACATCATCTTTCATCGTCTCGATCGGTGCGGGGAGCGCTCCGCAGGTTCCTGAGCACTCTCTCATCGTCGCCTCATCACCCTGTAGCCCCCGCCCTCCAGGATCGATCGTGGGTGGGCGTGACACCGCGATGCCACCCAGGACGACGGAGGCACACGACAACCATGGGACACGACAACGCAATCGGGAACGCGATCAGGGTGGTGCTCTACAGCCACGACTCGCAGGGCCTGGGACACCTGCGCCGCAATCTCGCACTCGCCCACCACCTGGCGGACCACCTGCCCTCCCTGACCGGGCGCGCAGTGAGCGGTCTGATCGTCACCGGGCTGACGACCGACCACGGCTTCGTCCTGCCCACGGGCTTCGACTGACTGACCCTTCCCGGTGTCACGAAGACCGATTCGGGCTACGCCCCCGCAGCCTCGGGGTCGACACCGCCTCCCTGCGCACGGTGCGCAGCCAGGTCCTCGACGCTGCCCTTCTCGCCCTCGGCCCGGACCTCGTCATCATCGACCGCCGGCCCCACCGGCCGACGGAGCCTGGGCCGGCAGCGGCGTGACGCACCTCATCGACTCCCCCACCAGCGGAAGGACACGCCTGTGAGCCCCACCGGATACGTCCTCAAGGTCTACCCACGCTTCTCCGAGACCTTCATCGTCACCGAGATCCTCGCCCGCGAGGCCCACGGCGACGACCTGTCCATCTACGCCCAGCGGCCCACGACCGACGCACGCTTCCACCCCGAGATCGCGCGGGTCCGCGCCCAGGTGCCCCGGGTTCCCCGCCCCGCACGGCCCACCGAGATGTGGGCGCAGATAGTCGGCGGCCTGGCCGACGACACCCAGCGCGCACGATTCGCCGCTCTCATGCCGACCCTGGCCGGCCTGCCCGGCGACGAGGTCTCCCAGGCCGTGTCCCTGGCCCACTGCGCCCAGCACGACGGCATCACCCACCTCCACGCCCACTTCGCGACCCTGGCGGGCCGCACCGCCTGGATCGGCTCGCAGCTCACGGGCATCCCCTACACGGTGACCACCCACGCCAAGGACATCTACCACGAGTCGGTCGACCGGCAGTGGCTACGCCGGGTGTGCGCCGACGCCGACAGGGCCATCGCCATCTCCCGCTTCAACGAGGAGTACCTGCGCGCCGGGCGTCTGCGCATCAAGCCCGGGATGTCGGTGGCGGTCTCGCTGGTCGGCCGCGGTGACGGGGTGCCGATGGGTGGGCGCGCCTGCTGTGGCCGGTCAGCCACTCCAAGGCGGAGTTGAGCCGTCGGCGGGCCGAGCGCGTGGGCCTGAGCACACACCGGCGCCTCCTGGACGATGGGTTGCTGGTCGAGCACGGCTCGATCCCCTCCGACCCGCGCCTGAGCGCGGTCATCGCCCGGGCCCGCCGGAGCGGGGTCCTGGAGGACTGGCGGCCCGACGCCGTGCTGCGCCACAACCCCCTGCGGCGCCTCGTCGTGGCCGCCCACCCGGACCCGGCGGCCAGCCGCACGGTCCTCGACCTGCTCGACTCCGTGGCCGAGGCGATGGCGGTGCGCCCCGAGCGGCTCCAGGCCTACACGCACGCGGCCAGGCTGCGTCTGGTGTGCGTGCACGCCTTCCGGCCCGGGGCCCGGTCGTGGCTGGAGGGCTGGCGGCGACACAGCCTGCTCGCCCAGGGGGCACGGCTGGCGGTGCACGGCCCATGACCGCAGCGGCCCGCCGCCCACCGGGTTCCTGTCACCGGGCCGGTTCCCCCGACGCCGCGCCCGCGTCGAGCACAATGGGACGGTGCGCCGCCTCGCGTCTCCGAAGGTCACGATCCAGACCCGCGTCATGCTCGCGATCCTGCTCGTGTCCTGCGTGGCGCTGGCCAACTCGGGGGTGCTCATCTGGATCCTGGGGATCCGCGGTGTCGAGCGGGGGGTCGACGACCAGCTGCGCGCCGAGCGCAGCCAGCTGCGCGTCCTGGCCGAGGACGGCCTCCACCCCGCGACCGGCGAGCCCCTGACCACCCCGGCGATGGTGGTCGAGACCTACCTTGGCCGCACCGTGCTGCAGCCCTCGGAGTCCGCCCTGGGCTTCCTGGACGGCAAGGCCACATGGACCGTCCCCTCCCAGGTGCAACTGCGGCCCGAGGACGACACCGAGCTGCTCACCGCCATCGCCCCGCTGGCCAGCGGGTCGGAGTCGGTCATCGAGACGGTGCGCACCTCCCGGAGCACCTACCGGGTCCTTGTCGTCCCGGTCATCGAGGAGGGCCAGCCCGTGGCCAGCCTCGTCCACGTCGTCGACATGGAGGCCGCTGCCGCCGACCTGCGCCGCATGATGCTCCTGTACACGGCGGCGGCACTGATCAGCGTCGCCCTCGTGGCCGGCCTGGCGTGGTTCGCCGTCGACCGGCTCGTCCGCCCCATCGAGGAGCTGCGGCGGGCGGCGGAGTCCATCGACGAACGCGACCTGACCAGCAGGGTCCCCGTGCGCGGACGGGACGACCTCAGCGCCCTGGCCGAGACCGTCAACCGGATGCTCGACCGGGTCCAACGTGCCATCGAGGGCCAGCGCGAGCTGCTCGACGACGTCGGCCACGAGCTGCGCACCCCGATCACGATCATTCGCGGGCACCTCGAGCTCATCGACCCCACCGACGTGACCGACGTGCGCCAGACCCAGGAGCTGGCCCTCGATGAGCTGGACCGCATGGGTGTCCTCGTCAACGACCTGCTCCTGCTGGCCAAGAGCACCCAGGCCGGCTTCGTCTCCCCCACACCCACCGACGTGGCCGCCCTGACCGACCAGGTCCTCGACAAGGCCCAGGCCCTGGGGGAACGGCGCTGGAGCCTGGACGCGCGGGCCGAGGTCCTCGTCATGCTGGACGCCGCCAGGACGACCCAGGCCTGGCTCCAGCTGGCCGCCAACGCCGTCAAGTACTCGGCACCGGACAGCCCGGTCTCGCTGGGCTCCCGGATCGAGGAGGGCGACCTGCTCATGTGGGTCGCCGACCGCGGAATCGGCATCGCCCCCGACGACCTCGAGACCGTGCGCCAGCGCTTCGGCCGGTCGCGCATCGCCAGCCAACACGCCGCCGGCTCGGGACTGGGGCTGAGCATCGTGCAGAATATCGTCAGCGCCCACGGCGGCGCGCTCGACATCGACTCGGTGCTCGGGGAGGGCTCATGCTTCACGCTCCGGATCCCCCTGGGCCTTGACCAGACCCCTGACCCGCATCCCGAGGAGCAGACCCGACCATGAGCACGATACTCATCGTTGAGGACGAGGCGCGCATCGCCTCCTTCATCGCCAAGGGACTCAAGGCGGCAGGCTTCGTCCCCCGCACCACATCCCTGGGACGCGAGGCCGTCGAGCTGGCCCTCCAAGGGGACCCCGACCTCATCCTGCTCGACGTCGGCCTGCCCGACATCTCCGGCTTCGACGTGCTCACCGCCCTGCGGGGCCAGGGGGTGACCACACCGGTCATCATGCTCACGGCGCGCTCCTCGGTGGCCGACAGGGTCGCCGGCCTCCAGGGCGGGGCGGACGACTACATGCCCAAGCCCTTCTCCTTCGAAGAGCTCCTCGCGCGGGTCCGCCTGCGCCTGCGCGCCGAGCCGGCCCCCGCCGAGGGGACGATGACCCTGACCCACCACGACCTCACGCTGGACATCAAGACGCGTCGTGTCGACGTGGCGGGCACGACCGTCGAGCTCAGCGCCCGCGAGTTCTCCCTCCTGGAGACCTTCATGCGCCACCCCGGTCAGGTGCTCAGCCGCGAACAGCTCCTGTCTACGGTGTGGGGCCTGGACTTCGACCCGGGTTCCAACGTGGTCGAGGTCTACGTCTCCTACCTGCGCCAGAAGCTCGGCAAGGAGCGCCTGCGCACTGTGCGCGGCATGGGCTACCGCCTCGAGTAGGGCACCGAGGAGGACGCCGAGGGCTCAGTCGTCGGTGTCGCCCGCGTCATCGGCCTCGCCGGCATCGTCGGAGGACACGGCGACGTCGTCGTGCTGGACCTCGACCGGGTTGGCGACCTCGCCGGCTGGGGCCGCCGGCTGGGGTGCGGCCGGCGCCTGAGTGGCCGGGGGCTCGGCGGTCACCGGCGTCGTCGGGGATGCGTCGGCGGCCGGGTCGGTGGGCGGTGCGGTCGAGGTCGATCCCGAGACCGGGGGCATGACGACACCGGACTCCGAGGAGGCGTCGGCCGAGGCGCGCAACGAGGCGACCCCGAGCACGACGAGCAGCGCCGCGGCGCCCGTCACAACGCCCGAGGCGATCACCTTGCCCCGTGAGATGCTCATCGAACCAGTCCTCTCTGTGCCGCCTGACAACACAGGGCGGCGTCTCATGGTGGTCGGTGCCCACCCCATGCTACGTGCCGCATCCGGCCCGACAACAGGCCGTTGGCGGGCATGCAGGCATGAGTCTGCTCGCATGCCCCGGGTGCCCGCCGAGGCCCTCCCACCGGCAAGCCCGGCTTCACCCGGCGAAATGCTCGATCCTGATCTATGCTGAGTGCATCCCGGTCCATCGTGCACGGACCGCGCAACTCACGAGCCCGTGGTGGTGGGTGCCCCTGGCCGGACAGCCGCAACGACGCGGACCACAAACCTGTGAGGAGGACAGGATGACCCGTCATGAGCGCCTCTCCGCCATCCTGAGCATCGTTGTCGATGAGGGCAGCGTCCACATCGACGACATCATCGACCGTCTCGGCGTCTCGGCGGCCACCGCCCGCCGCGACCTCGACCTGCTCGCCGACCAGCAGCTGGTCACCCGCACCCGGGGCGGGGCCTCGGCCAACCCCACCTCCTCCCAGCTGCCCCTGCGCTTCAAGTCCAGCCGCATGGGCCTGGAGAAGGCCAAGATCGCCCATGCCGCCGCGGCCATGGTCCGGGCCGGGGACATCGTCGGGCTCAACGGCGGCACGACGACCACCGAGGTGGCCCGCGAGATCGCGCTCCTGGCGGGGCTGACCGACGCCGACAACCCGATCACGGTGGTGACCAACGCCGTCAACATCGCCAGCGAGCTGACCGTGCGCCAGTGCGTGCGGGTGGTCGTCACCGGCGGCGTGGCGCGCAGCCAGTCCTACGAGCTGACCGGCCCGCTGTCCGACCTCATCCTGCCCCAGATCAATGTGGGCACCCTCTTCCTGGGCGTCGACGCCCTCGACACCTCCGGCGCCTACGCCCAGCACGAAGGAGAGGCGGCGGTCAACGCCGCACTCGTGCGGGCCGCTCGACGCGTGGTCGTCGTCGCCGACCACACCAAGCTGGGGATGAGCGCCTTCGCCCTCATCTGCCGGATCTCGGACGTCCACGCCCTCATCACCGACGACGGCGCCACCCCCGAGCAGGTGGAGGCCCTGCGCGGCGCCGGCATCGAGGTCCGCCTCGTGTAAGCCCTCGACGACCCCCGACCCACCGGGTCCGGGCCCCTTCCCCAGGGCCCCGGACCCACCTATTGAGTACCACCCAGCAAGGAGTTCCCATGCCCCTCCCGCCATCCCCCTCGCCCCGCACCACCGGTCGCGTCACCCTTCCCATCGAGGAGGGCATCGACGACCAGCTCCGCGAGCTCGTCGCGGCCCTGGGGGCCGACGCGGTGCGCAACTCCGACGGCACCTGGCTGCCCGAGGTCGCCACCGAGCTCGTCGAGAAGGTCTACTCGACCTACTTCCCCGCCCGGGGCGACCAGGAGTGGGCACTGGCCCACCCCGACACCCTGGTCAACCAGTACCTCCTGAGCCCCCGCGTGACCGCGACCGGGCCCGGCCCGCTGGACATCGACGTCATGGAGGGCTATTTCCGCGAGCAGTTCACGCCCTGCTACGAGCGTGTCGAGAGGTTCTGGGAGGTCATCGACCGCACGACCGGCCGGGTCGTGCCCACCCAGGAGTGGAGCGTCGAGCAGTCCACGGGTGTGGTCACCATTTCCCGGCCCGAGCCGTGGCACGTCTACACCGTCGCCTTCCTCGCCGACCAGGTGTGGGACACCACCCAGATGTACAACTACATCACCAACGGCTGGGACTCCACCGACCCCACCCGCGTCAAGGAGCGCCCCTACGACATCCGCAAGAACGGGGTGTGGGAGCACGCCCGCCAGGCGCTGAGCAGCTGGCTCGAGGACCACCCCGAGGTAGACGTCGTGCGCTTCACGACTTTCTTCTACCACTTCACTATTGCCTTCGACACCGAGGGCCGGGAGAAGTTCGTCGACTGGTTCGGTTACTCGGCCTCGGTGTCCCCCGAGGCGATCGACGCCTTCGAGGCGGAGTACGGCTACGCCCTGCGCGCCGAGGACTTCGTCGACGCCGGCTACTACAACTCCCCCTTCCGCATCCCCTCACCGGCCTTCCGGGACTGGATCGACTTCCAGTCGCGTTTCGTGTCCGCCCGCGCCAAGGAGCTGGTCGACATCACCCACGCCGCCGGGCGCGAGGCCATGATGTTCCTCGGCGACAACTGGATCGGCACCGAGCCCTACGGGCCGCACTTCGCCTCCATCGGCCTGGACGCCGTCGTCGGCTCGGCCGGCTCGGCCGCCACGACCCGGCTCATCGGCGACATCCCGGGGGTGAGATACACCGAGGTGCGGTTCCTGCCCTACTTCTTCCCCGACGTGTTCAACCACGACGGCGGTGACCCAGTGGGCGAGGCCAACGAGTCATGGCTGACCAGCCGCCGCGCCATCGTGCGCCGCCCCCTGGACCGCATGGGCTACGGCGGCTACGTCTCCCTGGCCCTGGAGTTCCCGGAGTTCATCGAGAGGATCACCGAGATCTGCCAGGAGTTCCGCGACATCCACGAACGCTCCGGCGGCGAGCTGCCCGCCAACGCCCCCTTCACCGTCGGCATCCTCAACTCCTGGGGCGCCCTGCGCTCCTGGCAGACCCACATGGTGGCCCACGCCAAGTGGTACAAGGCCGCCTACTCCTACGTCGGCGTCGTCGAGGCACTGGCCGGGCTGCCCTTCGAGGTGCGATTCCTGTCCTTCGACGAGGTCCTGGCCGACGGCGTGCCCGAGGACATCGGGGTGCTCATCAACGCAGGCGCGGCCGGCACCGCCTTCTCCGGGGGCGAGTCCTGGGCCGACGAGCGCCTGACCGGCCTCATCCGCTCCTGGGTGGCGGCCGGCCACGGCTTCATCGGCGTGGGCGAGCCCACCGCCGTCGACCACGGGGGCGCCTTCCTCCAGCTCTCTGACGTCCTGGGCGTTGAGCGCGAGCGCCAGCTGAGCCTGTCGACCGACCGCTACCCGGTCCTGGTCGAGGACCACCCCATCATGGCCGATGTCGAGGGGGCCTTCGACGACGGGCAGGGCGCCGGCGGGGACGTCTACGCCACGGGGCCGCTCGCCCGGGTGCTGTCCTACGTCGAGGGCACCGTGCGGGTGGCGGTCAACGAGTTCGGGGAGGGTCGGGCCGTGTACTTCTCCGGCCTGCCCTACTCCCCGGTCAACTCCCGCACGCTTCAGCGCGCCCTGTACTGGGCCGCCGGGCGCGAGGACCTGCTTGAGCAGTGGTTCGCCTCCCACCCGTCCACCGAGGTGGCCTGGTACCCCGGCGGGCGCCGCTTCCTGGTCACCAACAACTCCTCTCAGACGGTGCGCACCTGCGTGCGCGGCCTGGGTCGGAGCTGGGACCTGGAGATCGAGCCCATGGGCCTGGTGTGGGTCGACGTGGAGGGCTCCTGACCGCCGGGACCGGGACTCATGACACCCCGAGATCGAGACATATGGCACCTCGAGATCAGGGGTGGCAGGGGCTCAGGGGCGGATGTGCCCGTCGCCCTCGACGACCCAGGTCGTGCTCGTCAGGGCGGTCAGTCCCATGGGCCCGCGGGCGTGGAGCTTCTGGGTGGAGATGCCCAGCTCGGCCCCCAGGCCCAGTTGGCCGCCGTCGGTGAAACGGGTCGAGGCGTTGACCATGATGGCCGCCGAGTCCACCCCGGCCACGAAACGGTTGATCGCGGCGACGTCGCGGCTGAGGATCGCCTCGGTGTGCCCGGTGGAGTGGGCCGCGATGTGGGCGACGGCGTCGTCGAGGTCCTCGACCACCCTGACGGCCAGGTCGAGGCTGCCGTACTCGGTGTCCCAGTCCTGTGAGGTGGCCGGCGCGAGCAGGGCACCGTGGCCGTCGGCCTTGGCGGTCTCGGCCAGGGCGCCGTGCGCGGCCGGGTCGGCGTGGAGCGTGACCCCCTCGGCCCACAGGGCCGCGGCCGCCGCCGGCAGGAGCTCACCCGCGACGTCGGGGTGGACGAGGAGGGTCTCGGCGGCATTGCACACGCCCACCCGTTGGGTCTTGGCGTTGACGATGATCCTGACCGCCGCCTCCAGGTCGGCCGCCGCGTCGACGTAGATGTGGCAGTTGCCGGAGCCGGTCTCGATCACCGGCACCGAGGACTGCTCGACGACTGCCCGGATGAGTCCGGCCCCGCCACGGGGCACAAGGACGTCGATGAGGCCACGGGCACCCATGAGGGCCGTGGCGCCGGCGCGTCCGGCGGGGTCGATCGTGGTGACAAGGTCGACGGGAAGGCCGGTGGAGGCCAGTGCCTCACGCAGGACCGCGATGATCGCGGCGTTGGAGGACTGGGCGGCGCTGCCGCCGCGCAGCACGACGGCGTTGCCGGACTTCAGGGTCAAGGCGGCGACGTCGACGGTGACATTGGGTCGCGCCTCGTAGATCATGCCGACCACGCCCATGGGCACGCGGATGCGCCGCACCCGCAGACCGTTGGGCAGGGTCTGGCCGTCGACGACCTGGCCGACGGGGTCGGGCAGGGCCGCGATCTCGCGCACGGCCGCCGCGATGGCCTCGATGCGCTCGGCGGTCAGGGCCAGCCGGTCGATCAGGCCCGGTTTCATCCCCTCCTGACGGGCGCGCTCGAGGTCCTCGGCGTTGGCCTCCAGGATCGTGTCGGTGGCCGCGACGAGGTGGTCGGCCATGGCCGACAGCGCGGCGTCCTTGGCCTCGCGGTTGAGCCCCGCGATGCCCCGCTGGGCGGCGCGTGCGGCTCGGGCGACGGCCTCGACGTAGGCGGTGGCGTCCTGTGTGTGGTCGGGCAGTGCGGTGCTGGAGGCGTCAGGGGTGACCGGCGTCGTGCTCATGGAGCCACAGTAGGGTGCGCGGCCTCCCCGGGTCACGGACCGTCTCACCCCCGGCCGGTGCCGCCCGGTCTCGGGCCCCAGGTGGGTCTCAGCCGGCGGTGCGGGGCAGCTCGGCGAGGTCGTCCATACCGAACAAGGCGATATGGGACAATCCGTGCAGTTGGCGGCGGGCCGCGACCCGCCCCTCGCATGCTGAGAGGTGACCTGGTGCGGATCACACACATCTGCGCAAGCAACTGGCGGAACTTCAAGAACGTCGATTTCGAGGTCGGCGACCGGCTGTTCATCGTCGGCCCCAACGCCTCGGGGAAATCGAATCTTCTCGACCTTCTCCGCTTCCTGTCTGACATCGCCGAGCCAGGAGGAGGCCTGGCCTCGGCGATCGAGCGCCGAGGAGGCCTGACCAAGGTACGCAGTCTCTTCGCTCGCAACAACGCCAAGGGGCGCCTGGTCGTCGACGTGCGTCTGCGCGACGGGGCGGACCTGTGGCGCTACCACCTGTCGATCAAGGGAGAGTCCGGCGGGCGCAACCGGCCGATCGTCGACGCCGAGATCGTCGAGCTCAACGACACGACGCTGCTGCACCGGCCCGATGAGGACGACCGGGAGGACCCTGAGCGGCTCACCCAGACCCACCTCGAGCAGATCGCCGCCAACAAGGAGTTCCGCCTCATCGCGGACTACTTCTCCCGCGTCCAGTACTTCCACCTCGTCCCCCAGATCATTCGTGACCCGGGTCGGACCACCCCCGCGCACGACGACCCGTACGGCAGCGAGTTCATCGCGCAGATGAACGCCACGCCGACACTGACGCGCAACGCATGGCTCCGGCGGATGCAGGCGGCGCTCCAGGCCGCCGTCCCGGGCTTCGAGTCCCTGAGCATTGAAACCGACGCGGCGGGACGACCACACCTGGTGGCGGGCTACAAGAACTGGCGCTCGAAGCCATCACGCCAGTCCGAGGCGGATTTCTCCGACGGGACGCTCCGACTCATCGGCCTCCTGTGGTCCATCATCAAGGCCCCGGCCAATCCCGGTGTCCTACTGCTTGAGGAGCCCGAGCTGTCGCTCAACAACGCTATCGTGAGGACACTGCCATCCGTCCTGGCCCAGGTGAGACGCTCCTCGGACCTGCAGATCATCTTGTCGACGCACGCCCCCGAGATTCTCAACGACGAGGGCATTCACCCAGATGAAGTCCTCGTCCTGCGCGTCACCGACGACGGCTCCCGGGCCTGCCTGCTGGCGGAGCTGCCTGAGGTCGCGCAGCTCGAGATCGGTCTGAGTGTCTCGGAGGTCGTCGAGGGACTCATCGCTCCTGACGACCTCACAGGGTTCATGACCGCGACCCGGGGCAAGGGCCGCCGATGAGCAACGCCCCCGGGGACCCGTCCGTGCGGGTCGCTGTCGAGGGCCAGTCCGACACGGGCATGGTCGAGACTCTGCTCGCACACGTCGGACTAGCCCTGACCCGTCCCTGCCTCGTCAGGAACGGGTCATCGAAGCTCGATGACCTCATCCCGAACCTAGCCCGCACGACGCTCTACGACCCGTGGATCGTCTTCCGCGACGCTGATACCGCCTGCCCCGATACGACTCGGAGTACCGCCCCTTGCGGGGCTCAGCCGGCGGTGCGGGGCAGCTCGGCGAGGTCGTCGCGGTGCACGACGGGGGCCACGTGGTCGGGGCCGGGCCGTCGGTGGGCGCGCGCCTCGATGACCTCCTCGAGCTCGGCGGCCGAGTAGCGGCAGATCCCGCGGGCCACCGGCCCGTCGGGTCCGACGACCTCGACCACGGAGCCGGACTCGAAGTCGCCGGCGACGGCGGTCACGCCCGGCAGCAGGAGCGACTTCTTGCCCACGGTCACCGCCCGCGCCGCACCGGCGTCGATGATGACGCGCCCCTCGGGAATCGAGGCGTAGGCCATCCACAGGCGCCGGCTGGGCCGGTGCGGTCCCGTGGGCTCGAACCAGGTCCCCAGGTCCTGGGGGATGGTGGCCTGACCCAGGAGGCGGGCGGCGTCATTGGCGGCGGCCACGATCGTGGCCGTGCCCGAGGCGCAGGCGATCGTGGCGGCCTGAGCTTTGGAGCGCATCCCCCCGGTGCCCAGGGCCGAGCCGCGTGCCGAGACATCGACCGAGGCGAGCTGGCCGGCACCGACGACGTGGCGCACCGGTACCGCCCCCGGGGTGCCCGGCCGGGCCGTCCACAGGCCGTCGACATCGGTGAACAGCACGAGGACGTCGGCGGTCACCAGGTGCGAGACGAGGGCCGCGAGATGGTCGTTGTCCCCCAGGCTGAACTCGGTGGTGGCCACGGCGTCGTTCTCATTGACCACCGGCACCGCGCCCAGGGACAGCAGGGCGTCGAAGGTGGCGCGCACGGTCCGGTAGTGGCTGCGCACCGCCACGTCCTGGACGGTGAGCAGCACCTGGGCAGTGACCACCCCGTAGGCGCTCATGGCCGTCTGCCAGCGGGCCACCAGGTTGCCCTGGCCGACCGAGGCGGCCGCCTGGAGCAGCCGCAGCTCGGTGGGCCGGGCCTCCATGCCCAGGGGGACCATGCCCGCGGCCACCGCCCCGGAGGACACGAGGACGACGTCGTGGCCCCGCTGGCGCATTCGGGCGATGAGGCCGGCCAGGATGTCGATCCGGTTGAGGTCCAGGCCCCCGTCGGGCCGGGTCAGGCTCGAGGAGCCGACCTTGAGGACGACCCGCGCACCGCTGGGCAGGCTCGTGGGACGGCCCGACGGGTCGACGGCTGGGCGCGAGGCGGTTGTCACGGCTCGTCCTCCTCGTCCTGCCAGGTGGAGGCGTCCGTCCAGATCCCTTCGGCGGCCTCCTCGCGCAACTCGGCTCGGGCAGCCTCCTTGGCGTCCATCATCTCGTGGTAGCCCGCCCGGCGCTCAGCGTTGGTGCGGCGGTGACGGTCCTCCAGGCGCATGTCGGTGCCGCGCGCCCCCAGCAGCTCGGCCCCGGTGGACATCGTGGGCTCCCAGGTGAACAGGACCCCGCCCTCGACCTCGCCGATGAGCACGGCGTCGCCCGCGTGCGCCCCGGCGCGCACGAGCTCGTCCTCGACGCCCGCGGTCGCCAGGCGGTCGGCGAGGTAGCCCACCGCCTCGTCGTTGGAGAAGTCGGTCTGGAGCACCCACCGCTCGGGCTTGTCGCCGCGCACCTGGTAGACCCGGCCCTCCTGCGGGTGGTTGATGAGACTGACGACGGCCACCGCAGGCTCGTGGCGGGAGCCCACGGCCGCCGGGCGGATGACCGGGCGCTGCCCGCCGTGGCCGGCACGCTCGCCCGGCTCATCGCGCCGGGCCTGCTCGACAAGCCCGGCCAGCGTGAAGGAGAGCTCCTTGAGGCCCGTGCGGGCGACGGCGGACACCGGCAGGACCGTCAGGCCGCGGGAGGTCAGGTCCTCGGTGACGAAGTCGGCGAGCTCGGCGGCCTCGGGCACGTCCACCTTGGCCAGGACGACCACCCGCGGCCGGGCCATGAGCGGGGCCCGCCCGGTCAGCGCGGGGTCGTCCTCCTGGCGGCCCAGCCGCTCGGCATAGGCGGCGAGCTCGGCCTCGATGCTCTCCAGGTCCGAGACAGGGTCTCGCCCGGGCTCCAGGGTCGCGCAGTCCAGGACGTGCACGATGACGGCGCAGCGCTCGATATGGCGCAGGAACTCCAGGCCCAGGCCCTTGCCGCGGCTCGCCCCGGGGATGAGGCCGGGCACGTCGGCGATCGTGTACCGCGTGTCGCCGGCCTCGACCACCCCGAGGTTGGGCACGAGCGTGGTGAAGGGGTAGTCGGCGATCTTGGGACGGGCGGCGCTCATCGAGGCGATGAGGGAGGACTTGCCGGCACTGGGGTAGCCCACGAGGGCGACGTCGGCGATCGTCTTGAGCTCGAGGGTGACGTCGCGCCGCTGGCCGGGCAGTCCCAGGAGGTGGAATCCCGGCGCCTTGCGCCTGGCAGAGGCCAGGGAGAAGTTGCCCCTCCCCCCGGTGCCGCCACTGGCCACGACGAGCCGGGTCCCGGGGCCGACAAGGTCGGCCAGGACGGCGCCGTCGGCGTCCTTGACGACCGTGCCCTCGGGCACGGGCAGGACGAGGTCCTCACCGTCGACTCCGCGGCGCCAGTCGCCCATGCCGGGAGTGCCGTTGCCCGCCTGGCGGTGGGGCGAGCGGTGGTAGGACAGCAGCGTCGTCACCCGGGGGTCGACCTCGAGGATGACGTCGCCTCCGTGGCCGCCGTCACCGCCGTCGGGCCCGGCCAGGGGCTTGAACTTCTCACGGTGCACCGAGGTGCAGCCGTGGCCGCCGTCTCCGCCAGCGACGTGGAGGACCACGCGATCGATGAAGCTGGGCATGTGGTCTCTCCTCGCGGGATGAGGGTGGGGCTTCGTCAACGGCACGAGGGCGGACGGCCAAGCCGTCCGCCCTCGGTCAGTCCTCGGTCAGTGATGTCGTGGGTGCGCCGGGGCTCAGGCCTCGGCGAGCACAACGTTAACGACCCTGCGGCCGCGGCGGGTGCCGAAATGGACGTTGCCCGCGGCGGTGGCGAACAGGGTGTCGTCATTGCCGCGGCCCACATTGGCGCCGGGGTGGAAGTGCGTGCCGCGCTGGCGGACGATGATCTCGCCGGCCTTGACGAACTGGCCGCCGAAGCGCTTGACGCCCAGGCGCTGGGCGTTGGAGTCACGGCCGTTCCGGGAGGAACCAAGACCCTTCTTGTGTGCCATCTCAGATGTCTTTCCTAGTCAGCGGGTGAGTGCGTCGGGACGGCCGCTCAGCCGATCGCCTTGATCCTGATGGCGGTCAGCTGGGCGCGGTGGCCCTGGCGCCTGCGGTAGCCCGTCTTGTTCTTGAACTTGAGGATGTTGATCTTCGGGCCCTTCTCGTCACCGACGATCTCGGCGGTGACCGAGGTGGAGGCAAGGTCCGCAGCAGTGGTCACCTTGTCGCCGTCGACCAGCATGACGGGGGCGAGGCTGACCTCGTCGCCGATCTCACCGGGGAGCTTGTCGACGACCACGACGTCGCCGACGGAGACCTTCTCCTGACGGCCGCCGGCCTTGACGATCGCGTAGACCACTTGAATGCTCATCTCTGTCGTAACTTCAGACGCCCGGGACCGGTCAGGTCCACTGCCGGGCCGGGCTATGTCCATGGCATGGGTGCATGAGGCACCGGCCGACTACTTTATGCGATCGGCAACGCCGGACCAACCCGCGCCATTGCCCGGAGCGTGTGGTCTTCCGCACGAGGCAGGCGGCGCAGGCCGCCTCAGGCCGGGTCGCCGTCCTTGTGGGCGTGCTCAGCGGCCGCGGCGATCTGGGCGAGCGCCCCACGGACCGCTGCCCGCGCGGCGTCGTCCGGGCCACTGGCCTCCTGAGCCTCCTCAGAGCCGCCGGTCCGGGCGGCCTGCTCGGCCGAGGCCTGGGCCTCCTTGGCCTTGGACTTGCCCGTGGCCTTGCGCCCGCGGCCCCGCCCGTTGCCGCGCTGGCCCTGCACCTCGCCCCGGCCCCCGTTCTCCACCGGGGTGTCGTGGACGATGAACCCGCGCCCCGAGCAGCACTCGCAGGGCGTGGAGAAGGCCTCGACCAGGCCCTGACCGACCCGCTTGCGGGTCATCTGCACCAGGCCCAGGCTCGTGACCTCGGTGACCTGGTGGCGGGTGCGGTCCCTGCCCAGGCACTCCACCAGGCGGCGCAGCACGAGGTCGCGGTTGGACTCCAGCACCATGTCGACGAAGTCGATGACGACCATGCCGCCGATGTCGCGCAGGCGCAGCTGGCGCACGATCTCCTCGGCCGCCTCGAGGTTGTTGCGGGTGACGGTCTCCTCCAGGGTGCCCCCCGCTCCGGTGAACCGGCCGGTGTTGACGTCGATGACGGTCATCGCCTCGGTGCGGTCGATGACGAGCGTGCCGCCGCTGGGCAGCCACACCTTGCGGTCGAAGCCCTTGGCGAGCTGCTCGTCGACCCGGTGCGCGGCGAAGACGTCCTCGGGACCCACCCAGTGCTCGAGACGGTCGGCGAGGTCGGGGCTCAGCTCGGTGACGTACTGGCTGATCGTCCTCCAGGCCTGGTCGCCCGAGACGACGAGCCTGCGGAAGTCCTCGTTGAACACGTCGCGCACGACGCGCACGGCCAGCTCGGGCTCCCCCTTGAGCAGCTGCGGCGCCTTGCCCGAGCCCCTGAGGATCTGGGAGGCCTTCTTGTCGATGGCCTCCCACTGGGAGACCAGGCGTGCGACGTCGTCGGCGAGCTGGTCCTCACTGGCGCCCTCGGCCGCGGTGCGCACGATGACGCCGGCGTCCTCGGGGACGATCCGCTTGAGGATCTTCTTGAGGCGGGCCCGCTCGGTGTCGGGCAGCTTGCGGGAGATGCCCGTCATCGTCCCGCCGGGGACCAGGACGAGGTAGCGCCCGGCGAGGGTGACCTGGCTGGTCAGGCGCGCACCCTTGTGCCCGATGGGGTCCTTGGTCACCTGAACCAGGACCGTGTCGCCGCTGGACAGCGCGTCCTCGATCCGCCGGGGACGGCCCTCCATGCCGGCGGCGTCCCAGTTGACCTCACCGGCGTAGAGCACGGCGTTGCGTCCCTTGCCCAGGTCGACGAAGGCGGCCTCCATCGAGGGCAGGACGTTCTGGACTCGGCCGATGTAGACGTTGCCGACCATGGAGGACTGGGTGTGGCGGGCCACGTAGTGCTCGACGAGCAGCCCGTCCTCAAGCACGGCGATCTGGTTGAGGCCGTCCTGCTCACGCACGACCATCTGCCGGTCGACGCTTTCACGCCGGGCCAGGAACTCGGCCTCGGTGACGATGGGGCGCCTCCGGCCCGCCGCACGCCCCTCGCGGCGCCGCTGGCGCTTGGCCTCCAGGCGGGTCGAGCCCTTGAGGGCGGTCACCTCGTCACGCACGTCGCGCCCGGAGTCCGAACGCGTGCGCGACCGCCGACGGCGCCGACGGCGCGAGGAGCCCTGGGCCTCGGCGTCCCCGGGGTCTGTCAACTCCTCGGGCTCCCCGGCCTCGGTATCGTCCTCACCGTCATGCTGATCCTCGGCGGCGGCCTCCTCGGCCAGGTCCTGGACCGACTCCTCCGTCCTGCCCCGCGCCCGCCGTCCGCGTCCGCCGCGGCGGCGCTTGCGGCGTCCCGCACCGTCCTCGGCGGGGTCGAGGCCGTCCCCGGACCCGGTGGAGTCGTCGGTCGAGGCCTGCTCCTCGGCGTCCTCCTCCTGGCCGCGAGCGCTGCGGCCACTGGCCGGCGGGATGCGCTCGGGGGTCGTCGAGGGGGCGCTCGCCTGGCGGCGACGACGGCCACGGCCCGGCGCGGCGTCCTCCTCCTCGGTCTCGGCCGGCGGCGCCTGCTCCGCCGGCGCAACGCGCTGCGGCGAGGTGGTGGCCGCTGTCGCCTTGCGGCGACGGCGCCGCGCCCGCGCCGGGTCGGGGGCCTGGAAGAGTAGGGAGGCGGCGGGCAGGCGGGTGGGCTCGTTGTCCTCGTCCACAGCCTCCTCAGCGTCGTCAGCCTCCTCAGTCTCCTCGGCGTCCTCAGCCTCGTCGACCTCCTCAGGCTCCTTGTCATCCGCCGGCGGCACGGCCCCCTCGGCCTCAGGGGCCAGGTCGGGATCGGCATCGGCGGCGGTGAGGACGGGCTGCTCGGCGGCCGGGGCATGCTGGGGCGTCGTCGCGGCGGCCGTCGCCTTGCGGCGCCGGCGCACGGGTCGAGCCGAGGATCCGGCGGGTTCCTGCGCGGACCGGGGGGCCGTCGACTCGACCTCCTGGGGCACAGTGCCACCGGAGTCGCCGGAGTCGTCGGCGTGAGCGGAGGAGGCCGGGGGGCCGGGCAGCTCGGGAGCCGGGGCGGGGGTCCTTGCCGCGGCCGTGGCCCGGCGGCGCCGACGGGCCGGGGAGGTCCCGGCCGATCCCTGGGAGGTGGCCGCGGCCTCGTCGTCGGGCTGGGAGGCCGATGTCTCGTTCGGCTGGGAGGAAGCCATGGGGTCTGCTCCTTCTGGACGAGCCGGGCACCGCCGTACCTGCGACGCCGTCGCGTGGTCGCGCTCCCATCACAGGAAGCGGAAAAGTCTGTGGATGCACCAGATGGCGCCGGCCTGCGGCGGAACTCGCTGCGAGCGGGAGTGCGGCGGCGCGCTGAGCGGCGCACGTCCCCAAGCGGCCTCGACCGAGGTTCGGACTCCGGAGTGCCGGTACGAGGCGACCCCGGGGCCAGACCGAGTATCCCACACCGCGGCCCACGACGGCGCGCGGCAACGCGGGCGCGCGGCGTGTCTCGCCAGGAGCGGACAGCCGGAGGCGACCGCACCGTGACCTGATCGCGCGGAGGTTTTACGACGTCCCGTCACAGCCTCACCTATACTCGGCACAAGCTCCGCGCAGTTGCACGGATGAACTTATCATTCTTATCAACTTCACCTGAGAAAGGCGGGCTCGATGGACATCGCACCAATGGCGCTGGACTCCCTCGATCTGGCACGGTGGCAGTTCGGCATCACCACCGTCTACCACTTCATCCTCGTCCCCCTGACGATCGGCCTGTCCCCGCTGGTGGCGCTCATGGAGACCCTCTACCTACGGACCGGCAACGAGCAGTGGCGCACCGTCACGAAGTTCTTCGGCAAGATCCTGCTCATCAACTTCGCGCTCGGGGTGGCCACCGGCATCGTCCAGGAGTTCCAGTTCGGCATGAACTGGTCGGAGTACTCCCGCTTCGTGGGCAACATCTTCGGCGCCCCCCTGGCCTTCGAGGCGCTCCTGGCCTTCTTCATGGAGTCCACCTTCCTCGGGCTGTGGATCTTCGGCTGGGACCGCCTGAGCCCCAAGATCCACAACCTATGCATGTGGATGGTGGCGCTGGGCACGAACTTCTCCGCCGTGTTCATCCTGGCGGCCAACTCCTGGATGCAGCATCCCGTGGGCGCGGTCATCAACCCCGAGACCGGGCGCGCCGAGCTCGACGGCGTCGGCGGATTCCTCAAGGTGCTGACCAACCCGATCCTGTGGACGACGATCCCCCACGTCATCGCCTCGGCCCTGCTCGTGGCCGGCGCGGTCATCGTCGGGGTCTCCGTGTGGTGGATGACTAAGGCCGCACGCGCCGGGCAGGACTTCGAGGCACGCGAGCTGTGGCGCCGCGCGGCGCGTTTCGGGGCGATCGTCATGGTGCTCGGCGGCCTGGTCACCGCCGGCTCGGGCCACCACCAGGGCCAGCTCGTGGCCGAGGAGCAGCCGGCCAAGATGGCGGCGGCCGAGGCCCTGTGCCACACCGAGTCCGGAGCCGGTTTCACCGTCCTGGCCTTCGGCAGCTGCGACGGGGAGATCACCCGGGTCATCACCGTGCCCCACGTCTACTCCTTCATGGCGACCAATGACCCCAACGCCGAGTTGATGGGGCTCGACGACGCCCAGGCGATGTACGAGGAGCAGTTCGGCACCGGCGTGGACTACACGCCCAATGTCATGGTCACCTTCTGGTCCTTCCGCCTCATGATCGGGCTGGGCATGGCCTCCCTGGGCGTCGGCGTCCTGGCTCTGTGGCTGACCCGCAAGGGCCGGCTCGTCACCGACCCGCGGATCGGCACGGCCGCCCTGTGGACGATGTGGCTGCCCTTCATCGCCTGCAGCTTCGGCTGGATCCTCACCGAGATGGGGCGCCAGCCCTGGGTGGTCGCCCCCAACCTCGCCGACCCCGTCTCCCAGGTCCACCTGCTCACCCAGGACGGTGTGTCGACGGTCGTGTCCTCGGCCACGGTCCTGACCTCCTTGGTCGTCTTCACCCTCCTGTACGCGGCCCTGGGCGTAGTCTGGTTCGTCCTGCTCCGCCGCTACATCCGTGAGGGCGTCCACACCCCGACCGACCCGTCCCCGCAGGACGACGGTCCGGGCAAGGAGCCCACCACCGACGCCGACCACCTGTCCTTCGCGTACTGAGCCGCAGGAAGTAGAGGTACACACCATGACCCTGTCCATCCTCTGGTTCATTCTCATCGCCGTCCTGTGGACCGGCTACCTCGCGCTGGAGGGCTTCGACTTCGGCGTCGGGATGCTGCTGCGGGTCCTGGGCCGCGACGAGCGGGAGCGCCGCGCGATGATGAGGTCGATCGGCCCTCACTGGGACGGCAACGAGGTCTGGCTCCTGACCGCCGGCGGCGCCACCTTCGCCGCCTTCCCCGAGTGGTACTCCACCCTGTTCTCCGGCGCGTACATCGCCCTGTTCCTCATCCTGCTGTGCCTCATCGTGCGCGTGTGCGCCATCGAGTGGCGCCCCAAGATCAACGACCAGCGGTGGCGCGACCGCTGGGACATCGTGCACACCGTGGCGGCCTGGGTCGTGTCGATCCTGTGGGGGGTGGCCTTCGCCAACCTCGTCCAGGGCATGCGGATCGAGGTGGTCGACACCGCCTCGGGCTCTGTGGTCCCTGCCGCCCAGGTTCCGGCCGACGGCCTGGTCGTGGGCGCCTCTCACCAGATCACCGGCGGATTCCTGTCGATGATCACGCCCTTCACGCTGGTGGGCGGCGCGGTGACCTGTCTGCTGTTCCTCACCCACGGCGCCCTGTTCATCGCGCTCAAGACCGCCGGTGACCTGTCGACGCGCGCCCTGGGACTGGCCCGGCGCATCGGGGTCGTCTCGACGGCACTGGCCGCCGCCTGGGCGCTGTGGGCACAGGTCGCCCACTCCCCCAACACCGCCTCCTGGGCCCCCCTCACGCTGACGGCCGGATGCCTGGTCGGCTCCCTGTTGGCCGTGCGCCAGGGCCGCGACAGCTGGGCCTTCGGCCTGCACTTCGGCGGGATCGTCTTTGCCGTCGCCTTCATCTTCGCCGCCATGGCCCCCGACGTCATGCGCTCCTCGATCGACCAGGCCTACTCCCTGACCATCGAGCAGGCGGCCTCGGCCGACACGACCCTGCTCATCATGTCGGTCGCCGCGGCGGTGTTCACCCCGATGGTCCTCCTCTACACCATCTGGTCCTACCGGGTGTTCTCCAGCCGTGTCAGCGCCGAGGCCATCGACCCCGACACCGGCGGCCTCCACCCCACCAAGGTGCGCGACTCCGAGCAGCCCGAAGCCCTCATCGGCTACTGACCGCCCGCGCCGGGGACGCAGCGCAGCGCCGTCCCCGGCGCCATAGCGAGAACACCGGGACCACAGTCCTACTATCCTGGACGGGTGAAGCCACTGGACCCCCGGCTCCTGCGTCACGCGCGCTCGGCCCGGCGCTACATCGTCACCACGGCGGTCACCGGCACGCTCACCGCGCTGCTCGTCGTCGCCCAGGCCCATCTCATCTCCCGGGCGGTCGCCCCCATGGTCACCGGCTCCCCCGCAGCACGACCAGCTGCCGGGCTCCTTGGCGCCCTGGCGCTCGTCCTGGCCGGCCGTGCCCTCGTCCTGCTCCTCCAGGAGCGTCAGGCCCACCGTGCCGCCACGGGCACCGTCATCGAGCTGCGCCGCCAGGTCCTCGAGCACGCCGGCGCACTGGGCCCGCGCTGGCAGGCCATCCACGGCCCGTCGACCGCGACCCTGCTCACCCGCGGCCTGGAGGACCTCCAGCCCTACTTCACCCGTTACCTGCCCCAGCTGCTCCTGGCGGCCACGGTCACGCCGATGACCGCCCTGGTCATGCTCGTCCAGGACGTGCCCTCCACGGTCGCCGTGGCCGTGACGGTCCCCCTCATCCCGGTTTTCATGGTTCTCATCGGCCGCCTCACCCAGCGGCACTCCGAGGAGCGTCTCGCAGCGATGGACCGCCTGGGCGCCCAGGTCCTCGACCTGCTGGCCGGGCTGCCCACCCTGAAGGCCCTGGGCCGCGAGCAGGGTCCCGGACGCCGGGTGGCCGCGCTGGGACGGGCCTACAACGCCACGACCATGCAGACCCTCAAGGTCGCCTTCCTGTCGGGGGCGGTCCTGGAGTTCATCACGACGCTGTCGGTGGCGATCATCGCCGTCGAAGTCGGGTTCCGGCTTCTGTACGGACGCATGGACCTGGCCACCGGGCTGCTCGTCATCATGATCGCTCCGGAGGTCTACCAGCCCCTGCGCCAGGTGGGCTTCCACTTCCACGCCTCGGCCAACGGTGTGGCCGCCGCCCAGGCCGTCTTCGAGGTGCTCGACACCCCCCGCCCCGAACGGGGCGCCCTGCCCGCCCCGGACCTGCGCGGCGCGGTCATCGAGATCGAGGACCTGTGGGTCCGTGCGCGCGGCACCTGGGCGCCGGCCGCGCTGAGCGCCGCCATCTCGCCGGGCCGCCTCGTGGCCCTGACCGGGCCGTCGGGCGCGGGCAAGACGACGACGGCCCTCGTCCTGCTGTCCCTCCTGCCGGCCAACCGCGGTGCTGTACGGGTGCGCACGCCCGACGGCTCCCGGACCGACCTGGCCGACATCGACCCCGCCTCCTGGTGGAGGCAGGTCTCCTGGGTGCCCCAGCGGCCCGTCATCGTCCCGGGGACCATCGCCGACAACGTCCTGGGCCCGGAGCGGGCCGCGCGGTGCGCCGAGGAGCCACCGGCCGCGCTCCTCGAGGCGGCGCGCGCCACCGGCCTGGACGAGGTGGTCGACGTCCTCCCCCAGGGATGGCTCACCCCGGTGGGCCAGGCCGGGGCGGGCCTGTCGGTGGGCCAGCGCCAGCGCCTGGCCCTGACCCGGGCGCTTGTCGACTCCACCCCACTGGTCGTGCTCGATGAGCCGACCGCCCACCTCGACGCGGCCAGTGAGGCCCACGTCCTGGCCGGGGTCGAGGCGCTGCGCGCCGCCGGACGCACCGTGGTCGTCGTCGCCCACCGCCAGGCGCTCATCGCCCGGGCCGACGACGTGGTCGCGGTCTCCAGCACCCCGGTGGACCGCCCGGAGGGCGGCGCCGAGCCGCCGGTCCTCGTGGCGCCCCGCGCCCAGGTCGAGGGGGCGGGACGATGACCGCCGTGCTCACCAAGGAGGAGACGCGAGCCCTGCGCAGGGCGGTGGGCCTGCTCGGCCTGCGCCGCAGGACCCTGGCGCTCAGCGTGGCGACGGGCTCGCTCAGCCTCATGAGCGCTGTCGCCCTGGCCGGGGTCGCGGCCTGGCTCATCGCACGCGCCGCGCAGATGCCCGACATCGTCGCCCTGGGCGTGGCACCGGTGGCCGTCCGCCTGTTCGGCATCTCCCGGCCGCTCATGCGCTACTGCGAGCGGCTGGCCTCCCACGACACCGCGCTGCACGGGATGAGCGCGCTGCGCACCCGCCTCTACGAGATCCTGGCCGCCTCGCGCGCCGACGTCGTCGTGGGCCTGCGCCGCGGGGACGTGCTGGCGCGCGTGGGCGCGGACGTGGACGCGGTGGGCGACCTCGTCGTGCGCGCCGTGCTGCCCATGGCCGTCGCGATCGTCCTCGGCGTCTCCACGAGCCTGGGCCTGGGCCTCATCCACCCTCCCGCGGGACTCATCGTCGCCGTCTGCCTGCTCATCTCGGGAGTCGGCGGGCCCCTGGCCACAGTGCGGGCCGCCCGGCGGGCCGAGCTGGCCCGCCAGGAGCAGGCCACCGACCTGTCGGCCACCGTCCTGGCGGCGGTCGAGGGCGGCCCCGAGCTCAGTGTCTCGGGCCGCATGCCCCGCCTCATGGAGGATCTGGCCGGCCTCGAGCGCCACCTGGCCGCCTCGCGCGACGCCGCCGCCCGCCCGGCCGCCCTGGCCGCCTCCATCGACTCCGCCGCGATGGGGCTGGCGGTGCTGGGCAACCTCATCGTGGGCACCGCCGCGGTCGCCGCGGGCGAGCTGCCGTCCACCCTCCTGGCGGTGATCGTCCTCGTTCCGCTCAGCGCCTTCGAGGCGTCCTCCGCCCTGGGACCGGCCACCGTCCAGCTCGTCACCTCGGCGGGCGCGGCCCTGCGGCTCATCGAGCTCGTCGAACGGGCCGAGGACTCAACGGCCCAGGCGCCCGCCCCCCGGCCCCTGCCCGCCGGCGCGGCGGGGGGACCGCGCCTGACCGCACGCGACCTGGCCGTGGGCTGGCCCGGCGGGCCGGTCGTGGCCGAAGGCATCAGCCTCAGCCTCGCCCCCGGAGACAGGCTCGCGGTCGTCGGCCCCTCCGGTGTCGGCAAGACGACCCTCCTGCTCACCCTGGCCGGGCTGCTGCCTCCCCTGTCCGGCACGCTCAGCCTCGCTGGCGCCGATCCGTGGTCCGCCGACCGCGCCGAGGTCGCCGCCCGGGTGACGCTGACCGCCGAGGACGCCCATGTCTTCGACACGACGGTCCTGGAGAACCTGCGCGTGGCCAACGGGGCGCTCGAGGCCACCGAGGCGGTCGAGGTGCTCGAGCGCGCCGGCCTGGGCCCGTGGCTCGCCTCGCTCCCCCAGGGCCTGGACACGCCGATCGGCTCGGACGCGACGACGGTCTCCGGCGGCGAGCGCCGCCGGCTGCTCCTGGCCCGAGCGCTGGCGGCGCCCGCCCCCGTCATGCTCCTGGACGAACCGGGAGAGCACCTGGACTCCGCCACCGCCGACGGCCTCGTCGAGGACCTGCTCGGCGACCGGCCCGCCCGGGGGGTGTTGCTCGTCACCCACCGCCTGTCGGCCCTGGCCCGGGCGGACGAGGTCATCGTCCTCGGCCGCCCGGACCCCGCCGGGCCGGCTCGTGTCCAGCGCCGCGGGCCCCACGCCCGTCTGCTCGCCGAGGACCGGGACTACAGGTGGGCCGTGGACCAGGAGGTGACCGACCGTGGCTGAGCGGCCCACCGACGCCGGCAGGGTCCTACTGCCCGGGGTCCCCGACGACGACCTCATCCTGCATCTGCCCGCCGGCCCCGGGCCCGATGCCTCCGGGGCGGGAACCATCGCCTACGCGGTGCACACCGAGCGGCTCACCTCGACCCGCAGCCGCCCCGCCCGCCCGGCGGCGCCCGACCGGGGCGCGGGCGGCGTCGACCTGTTCCGCGAGGCCCTGCGCCTGACCAGCTCGCTCAGGGTCCCCGAGGCACTGCGCCGCCTGGCCGACTCGGCGTGCACGGTCACCGGGGCGAGCTGGGCCACCATCGCGGTTCTCGGGCGGGCCGACCGCGCGCCCCTGACCTCGGGCGCCGCGACTGCCTCCCCCGACGAGCTCGACGCGATGATCACCGGGGCCGCCACGGGCGCCCGCGGGGAGGGCGACGTCGTCATCTGCAACGACCTGTCGAGCGCCCCCTTCACCGGCGCCATCGAGGGCGAGGGCCCGGGATCGGTGCTCTCGGCGCCGCTGCGGGTGCACGGCTACGTGTACGGCCGGCTCTACCTGTGCGACAAGGCCGAGGGCTTCGATGCCGCGGACGCGGCCACCGTCGTCGCCCTGGCCGAGGCGGCCGCGGTCGCCGTGGAGAACTCCCGCCTGTACCGCCAGGCCCGCGACCGCGAGCAGTGGATGGCCCTGGCTCAGGAGCTGACGACGCTGCTGTTGTCGGGGGCCGAGCAGGACGACGCGCTGACCCACATCGCCCACCGGGTGCGTGAGGTCGCCCACGCCGACACGGCCGCGCTCATCCTGCCCAGTGTCGGGGAGACCTGGATCTGCGAGATCGCCGACGGCGCCCACGCCGGAGAGCTGATCGGCACCTTCTTCCCCCCGGAGGGCCGGGCGCTGACCGCCCTGGCACACCGCACGGGCCTCATCGAGGAGTCCCTCGCCCAGGCCTGGGACGCCAGCGACCTGCTCGTCGAGGAGCTGGCGCACTTCGGCCCGGCCCTGTATGCCCCGATGGTCCACCGCGGCCGCGGCGTGGGGGTCATGCTCCTGCTGCGGGAGCAGGGCGCCGCGCCCTTCACCCGTCAGGAGCTCGAGGTCGCCGAGCTCTTCGCCGGCCAGGCGACGATGGCCTTCGAGCTCGCCGACGCCCAGCACGCCGAGGAGATGGCCACCCTGCTCGACGAGCGCGCCCGCATCGGCCGGGACCTGCACGACCTGGCCATCCAGCAGCTCTTCGCCACCGGCATGCAGATCTCCGCGGCCCACGACCGCATCCGCCGGGCCGCCCAGGCCGGTGTCGTGGACCCCGAGGATGCCTGCTCGGCCCTCGAGGGCTCGCTGGCGGCCATCGACGACTCGGTGGAGCAGATCCGCTCGATCGTGCGCTCGCTGCGCGACCGCGACGAGGATGTGGGGATGGTCGAGCGCCTGCGGCGCGAGGCCTCCCTGGCGCGGACCTCCCTGGGCTACGCCCCCTCCCTCCTGCTGACCGTCGACGGGCACGGGCTGGCCCAGGCCGACTCCCGCGACGCCGACGAGCTGGTCGACGCCGTCGACGCCGCGGTGGAGGCCGACATCGCCGACGACGCCGTGGCGGTGGTCCGTGAGGCCCTGTCCAACGTGGCACGGCACGCCCGGGCCTCCTCGGTCAAGGTCGAGGTCTCGGTCAACGGCGTCCTGGCCGCGGGCGTCCTCGGTGCCCGCAGCTGCCCGGAACGGGGGGTGCCCGCGCTCGAGATCGTGTGCACCGACGACGGCGTGGGCGTCGACCCGGCGGTCACGCGCCGCTCGGGCACGGCCAACATGTCGGAGCGGGCCAGACGCCGGGCCGGCACCTTCGTCATCGGGTCCGGCGCCGGCGGGGGCACGCGCCTGGTGTGGTGGGCCCCGCTGGAGCACCCCGGCCGGGCGCTGCGCTGAGGCCGGCGCCCGGGCTCAGGGGCGGCGCCAGCCGGAGGCGCGCTGGCCGGCCACCCAGGCCGCCACCTGGGTGCGGCGCTGCAGGCCCATCTTGGCCAGCAGGGAGGTGATGTGGTTCTTGACCGTCTTCTCGGCCACCCCGAGGCGCTCGCCGATCTCGCGGTTGGACAGTCCGTCGCCGATGAGGTCGAGGACCTTGCGCTCGGCGTTGGTCAGGTCGGCGGTCGGGTCGTCGTGGTCGGCCCTGCGACGGGTGACCGTGCGCTCGTCGAGCAGGACGCGTCCCGAGGCCACGGCGCGCACGACGTCGGAGATCTCCGCCCCGTGGACGGTTTTGAGCAGGTAGGCGCGGGCGCCGGCGTCGAGGGCCTCGGCCAGGGCGTCGTCGTCGTCGAAGGAGGTCAGCACGATCGGCAGGGCCCCGGGGACGGACTCGCGCAGCTCGCGCATCAGCTCGATGCCGGTGCCGTCGGGCAGCTGGAGGTCGACGAGCACGACGTCGGGGTGCACGAGCTCGGCCCTGCGCAGTGCCTCGGCCTTGGAGCCGGCCTCCGCCACGATGTCGAGATCCTCGGCCCGGTCGATGATCTCGGCAATGCCTCTGCGGACGATCTCATGGTCATCGACGATCATGACTCGGGCAGTCTCGGCGGAGGCGGGGCTGGGCATGCCGTGAGGGTATCAGCACCGGGGACCTACGTCGCACGCATGGCGGTATCGCCCCGTGAGGCGGCGGGCCCAACGGCCGTGACGCACGTATGTCAGGTCTCCAGCGGGCGCACCTGGCAGACCGGGCAGGAGGTGTGGCTGCGCCCCGCCAACCGCTCGGTGCGCAGGGTCGTGCCGCATCTGCGGCAGGGCCGGCCCGCCCGGCCGTAGGCGGCGAGCTCGCGGGCGAAGTACCCGGCGGCCCCCTCGGCGTCGACGTACAGGGAGTCGAAGCTCGTCCCGCCCGCCGCCAGGGCCCGGGTCATCACCTCCGCCGTGCGGTCGAACAGCTCGGCGAGGCGGTCGGGAGCGAGTCCCGATCCGGGGCGCAGGCCGTGGACCCGCGCGGCCCACAGGCCCTCGTCGGCGTAGATGTTGCCGACCCCCGACACGAGGCGCTGGTCGAGCAGGAGGGTCTTGACGGCTCGCGCCGAGCGACCCGCCCGGGCCTCCAGGGCACTGCGGTCCAGGTCGGGGTCGAGCAGGTCGCGGGCGATGTGCGCGGCGTCGCGGGGCAGCCGGGTCTCTGGGCTGCCCTCACCCCCGGGCCCGCCGTCCGCGGTGGGCACGAGCGCGCTGAGGCGCAGCCCGCCGAACATGCGCTGGTCAACCAGGTCGAGCGCCGCACCACCCGGGGCGTCCCCGGGGCGGGCGGCCAGGTGGAGGCGAACCCGCAGGTGCCGCGGGCGCGCCTCGACCCCGGGTCTCAGGGCCGGGGGCCGCCGGGCGGTCAGGTCGGCACCCTCGGCCGCCGGGTCGACCACCGCCTGACGCTCCAGCTGCGGCGGTGGAGCCGTGCCGGTGCCACGCACGAGCAGCTGGCCGCTCATGCCCAGGTGGGCCGACACGGCGGCGCCGTCGTCCAGCGGCAGCCACAGGAACTTGCCGCGGCGCACCGCCCCGGTGATGGTCCGGCCGCTCAGGCCCTGGGCGAAGGCCTGCGGCCCGCCCTCCTGACGGCGCAGGGGGCGGGGGTCGAGCACCTCGACCCGCTCGACGCTCCGTCCCGTCAGGTGCCGTGCCAGCCCCCGCCGGACGGCCTCGACCTCGGGCAGCTCGGGCACCGTCTCAGGCCCCGGCGGCGCGGTCGCGGTGGGCGGCGAGGTCGGCACGCAGCGCCTCGTTGACCCCGGGCAGGTCGAGACCGCCGTCGCCGTGGGCGGCGAGGATCGAGGCGTAGGCGGCCTCGGCGGCGGCGTGCTCGGCGACCTTCTTCGAGGTGCCCGAGCCCCGGCCGAGGACCTGTCCGTCCACCAGGGCCCGGGCGGTGAAGACACGCTCGTGGTCGGGGCCCACCCCCTCGACCTCGTAGACGGGGTTGCCCAGGGAGTGGGCGGCGCTCAGCTCCTGCAGGCTCGTCTTCCAGTCCAGGCCCGCCCCCCGGGTGCGCGCGGTGTCGAGGAAGCGGGAGACGAGGCGCTCGACGACCTCACGGGTCGGCTCGAGGCCGTGGCTGAGGTAGGTGGCGCCGATCAGCGCCTCGACGCCGTCGGACAGGATCGAGTCCTTGTCCCGGCCGCCCGACAGCGCCTCGCCCTTGCCGAGCTTGATGAACTCCCCCAGCCCTAGGTCGCGGGCCACCGCGGCCAGGGCCGGCTCGGAGACGGTGGCCGCACGCATCTTGGCCAGCTGCCCCTCGGCGACCGTCGGGTGGGTGCGGAACAGGTACTCGGTGACCACCAGTCCCAGGACGGAGTCGCCCAGAAACTCGAGGCGCTCGTTGGTGGGCAGGCCTCCATTCTCGTGCGCCCAGGAGCGGTGGGTCAGGGCCAGGTCGAGCAGGGAGGGCTCGATCGGTGGTCCCCAGCGGTAGACGAGAGTATCGACGTCGGTGCGCGCCGGGGGTGCGGGGCGGCGGGACCGGGCCATCAGCCCCGCCCCGGCTCGTCGGGGGCCGCCAGCAGCCCCGCCAGGGCCGACCAGCGCGGGTCGATGCTCTCATGGGAGTGGTCGGTGGGCAGGTCCTCGATCCGCTCGCCGCACTGGGGGCACAGGCCTGCGCACTGGGGGGTGCACAGGGGGCGGAAGGGCAGGGTGAGCACGAGGGCGTCACGCAGGGCGGGCTCCAGGTCCAGCCCCGTGTCCCCCAGGAGGAAGAGGTCGTCGGCCTCCTCGTCGCCCTGCTCGGCCTGGGCGCGTGCCGCCTCGGGCAGGAGGTAGAGCTCGTCGAAGGACACGGTCCGCTGCTCGTCGAGGTCGCGCAGGCAGCGCACGCACTGCCCGTGGACGCTCAGGTCGGCCCTGCCGCGCACAAGGACCCCGTCGTCGAGGCTCGTCAGCTCGGCGTCCACAAGGATCGGGCTGCCCGGGGGCACGCCGATCACCTCGGTGCCCAGGTCGGCGGGGGCGGGCACCTCGAGGTGCACGTCCTTGGTGGATCCGGCCTGTGTCGACAGGTCGACGATGTCCACGACGAGTGAGGCCATGGCTTCCTCCTGGGTGGCGCGGTCGGCGGGCGTCGGCGGGTGCGCGGACGTCCTCGGGGGCGAGAGTACCCGGGTGCGGCTCAGTGGCGAGAGGCCGAGGGGTCCACCGACCAGCCCGCCGAGCGGCGCCCGGCATCGCGTCCGGTGTCGCGCCCGGTGTCGTGGCGGTCGGGCCCCATGCGGTCGGCCAGCACCTGTCGGCCGGCATGCACCTGCTCGGTGATCCTGCCCAGCTCGGCCTCGAGCGCCGCCAGGGTACGGTCGGAGTAGCCGTCGGCGCCGCGGCGCAGGTCGGCGGCCTTGTCCTCGGCCGCCGAGATGATGACGTCGGCCCGGTCGTTGGCCAGGCGCACGACGTTCTCCCCGGCGACGAGCCGGTCGGCCTCCTCATGGGCCCGCTCGACGATCCGCTCGGCCTCGGCCCGCCCCTGGGCGAGCACCGCGTCGGCCTCGGCGACGATCTTCTCGGCGCGGCGCACGGCCGTGGGGACCGCCCGGCGCGCGCGCTCGACGAGGTCGAGGACCTCATCCCGGTTGACAATGGCCGAGGCGCTCATGGGCATCGAGCGCGCCGACACGACCAGGGAGTCGATCTCGTCGAGGATGCGCAGGAGGTCCTCGCCTGCGTCACGGCTGGTGGTCACGGTGGGGTCCTTCGTCATCATGGTGGGCATGGGTCGGGCCGACGGCGCCGGCCAGGGCCTGGGCCAGCGCCACGACGACGCCGGGGGGCACGAGCGCGGAGACGTCCCCGCCGTGGCGGGCCACGTCCTTGACCAGGGAGGACGAGATGTGGGCGTGGGCCGGGGCCGCCACGAGGAAGACAGTCTCGGGGGCCCCCAAGTCGCGGTTGAGCAGCGCCATGGGGACCTCGGCGTCCAGGTCCGATCCTGAGCGCAGGCCCTTGACGATGGCGCCGGCCCCGCGCTCCCGGCAGAAGTCGGCCAGCAGGCCCGGCACGACGGCGACCTCGACACCGGGCAGCGGGGCCAGCGCCGCACGGGCCAGGGCCACGCGCCGCTCGAGGTCGAACAGGTGGCTGCCCGCCTTGGCCGCGTTGTGCGCGACACCGACCACGACCCGGTCGAACACGCTGCACGCCCGACGCACGACGTCGACGTGCCCGAGGGTGATCGGGTCGAAGGTTCCTGGGTAGACGGCCACGGTCATGCCGCGAGGTTAACGGCTGGGCCCCGGCCCTCCGGGGACGCGCGCCGGGGGCGTCGCGCCAGGCTCCTCAGGGCTGGACGAGGCCGATCCAGGCCTCGAGGCGGACCGTGCGGGGGGCGGCCGCGGCCTCCGGGCGCACATCCGGGCCGCAGGACCGGGTGCCGATCCCGTGGTGGAGGGCGTCGAGGTGGAGCCACAGGTGGTCGTCGGCGGCCAGGTCCTCGGCATGTGTCGCGGCGGTCAGCGACTCCAGGCTCCACGGGCTCAAGGAGAACGTCGTCGGACAGGAGTCGGGCACGAGCACGAGCAGGCGCCGGGTCCCCGTCCCGGTCAGGTCGTCGCCCTCGAGCCACAGGCTGCGCAGGCCCGGACGGCTGCCGCCCTCCTGGGGGCGGACCGGCTGCTGCCACATGGCCTCGACCAGTCCGGTGAACACGCCGTGCCGCGAGGCGGCCGTCAGGTCCGGGTAGGCCGGCCCCGGGCCCGTTCCCGACCAGGTGGCGCGCACGAGGTCGGCGGGCAGTCCCAGCCGGACCCCCAGCCGGGGCAGGACGGGGGGAAGGTCGCCCGTGGGGACGATGGTCGTGCGCAGGCGCACCCCGCCGCCCTCGGCGCGCAGCCTCGTCGTGACCTCCAGCCCCCAGGCCCGCTGGGGCGCCCCGCAGCGGCTGCGCACGGTGACGACCCCCTGGTCGGACACGCCGGTCGACACGTGCCGCTCGGTCATGAGGTGAAGCCGGGCTCCGCGCCACCGGTCCGCCGAGGACAGCCCGGCCGCTCCCGAGCCCTGGCCGAGGTTGTCGGCGGTGGGCGGCTCCTCCCAGTACTCCACCGGGCCGTGCCCCTCGTCGTTGTCGGTGGGGGCGCGCCACACCGTCGTCAGCGGCCCGATCACCTCGACCCCGCCGAGGTCGATGAGGCGACCGGCCCGGTCCAGCGCGGCCGGACCCAGGTCGATCCCTCCTCCGGGCAGCCGGACCGGCGCCTCCTCGTGGCCGTCCTCCAGCGCGCCGTGGGCCGGCCCGCCGGTGGCCGGGGCGGGCAGCCGCACGGCGGGCACGGGGTCCAGGCTGGTCTCCCGGCAGGACAGGACGCGGCGCCCCGTCTCATCGACGCAGCCGACCTGGGGCGCGAGCGGCCGACCGGTGGCGGGGTCGACCTGGCGGGGGCCGTCGTCGACGATGCCGCCGACCACCGGGTCGAGCACGACGGTCAGGACGTGCACCCCACGGCCCCGGCCGCGCGCGTCCCCGACGGCCTCGGCGAGCCCGGGCGCCTCAAGGACCTCGTCCTGGCCGGGGGCCAGGACGGGCAGGTCCAGCTCCCCGGTGCGCACGGCGTCGGGGGCGTCGTCGACGGCCACCTGCCAGGCCAGTGCCAGGCCCGAGGTCGTGCGGCTGTGGAAGCGGTTGCGCACCTCGACCATCCCCGCCCGGTGGGCCAGGGCCCGGGCCACGACGGGCGCCACCGCGTTGGCCCAGGCGGTCGTGCCCGACGAGGGCCGGGAGGAGGCCGAGACGAGGCCGTCGCACACGAAGACGCCGTCGTGGACCGGCTCGCCGAAGTCGCCGCCGTAGCGCAGCGCGCCGCCGGCCTCGGGCCGCGGGTCGACCAGGGCGTGGTCGCGCCACTCCCACACGAAGCCGCCCAGGTGGCGCGGGTGGGGGTCGATCCGCTCGGTGTAGCCCTCGATACCGCCGGGTCCGGTGCCCATCGCGTGGAGGTACTCGCACATGACATAGGGCAGGGCGCGGACGCGAGCGGCCTGGGCGGGGGTCAGGTGCCCGGCGGGGTGCCCGTCGCGGCCCACCGGCGACGACCCGCCGGGCAAGCCGGGCTCGCGGGCCACCACCGCGTCGACCTCCTCGAGGGTGGGGTACATCCGGGAGTGCACGTCGGTGTAGTCGCCGGCGAAGTCGGCCTCGTAGTGGACGAGGCGGCCGGGGTCGCGCTGCTTGATCCACTGGCTCATCGCGGCCAGGTTGCGCCCCGTGCCCGACTCGTTGCCCAGGGACCACAGCAGGACGCTCGGGTGGTTCTTGTCCCGCTCAACCATGCGTCGGGCGCGGTCGACCAGTGCCTCCTGCCAGGCGGGGTCGTCCACGGGGTTGCCCCGCCAGCCGTGGGACTCAAAGCCGTGGGTCTCCAGGTCGCACTCGTCCATGACTATCAGGCCGATCTCATCGGTCAGGTCGAGCAGCCGCGGGTGGGGCGGGTAGTGGGAGGTGCGGATGGCGTTGACGTTGTGGGCCTTCATCAGCGCGAGGTCGGCGCGGGCCCAGTCCTCGTCGAAGACCCGGCCGCGCAGGGCGCCGACCTCGTGGCGGTTGACGCCCGAGAGCACGAGGCGCCGGCCGTTGAGTCGCACCTGTCCGTCGACGACCTCGAGTCGCCGGAAGCCGATGCGCTGGGTGACGGTCTCCTCCTGAGCGTCGACGACGAGCTCGTAGAGGTGGGGGCACTCGGCGCTCCAGGGCTCGACCGTCGGCACGCTCAGACGGGTGGTGCCGGGCCGGACCAGCACAGCACTGACCCCTAGGGAGGGCAGGCTCACCGTGACCGGGAAGGCCTCCTGCGCCCCGGTCACGTCGACGTCGACCGTGCCCGCGCCGGTGGCCGGGTCGTAGTCGGTGCGGGCGAAGAGGTCCTCGATCGCGCCGGCGGGCAGGTGGATGAGCTCGACGTCGCGGAAGATGCCGGGCAGCCACCACTGGTCCTGGTCCTCGACGTAGGTGCCCGGCGACCACTGGCTGACCCGGATGGCCACCGTGTTCGGTCCGTGGCGCAGCAGCCCGGTGACGTTGAGCTCGGTGGGCAGGCGGGAGCCCTGGGTCGTGCCCACCCAGGTGCCGTTGACCCACACCGAGGCGAAGGACTCCACGCCCTCCAGGCGGAGCCGGTCCGTCCCGGACTGCCCGTCGGCGGTGGCCAGGGGCCAGTCCTCGGGCACGGTCACGGTGCGCACGTGGTCGGCGGTGGGGTTGTCATCGGGCACGAAGGGAGGGTCGAGCGGGATGGGGAACTGGACGTTGGTGTACCAGGGCAGGCCCCGCCGGCCCTCGTCGGTGAGCACCCAGTGCGCCGGCAGGTCGATGCTCCCCCAGGTGCCCAGGGAGTCGTCCTCGGTGTCGAAGGTCGGCTCGACCGGGCGCCCGCAGCGGTCCAGGCCCTCGGGGTGGGCCACGGCATGGAGCCGGAAGGCCCAGGTGCCGCGCAGGCTCAGGCGCGGGGCGTCGGAGTTCAGCCAGGCACGGGGCTCCAGGTGCGCGCCGAGCCCCGGACCGGGGGCGGTGGGCAGCATCCAGTCGGTGCACGGTTCGGTGTGAGACATCGTTGTCCTCTCCTCGCGGCGGGGTACCGGTTCCAGCCTAGATGATCGATGATGATTGATTCCACGGCAAAGGCTGTGGCAGGCGTAGCGGCTGCGGGCTGTCGTATGGTCGGGGGCATGACGAGGATCGTGGCCGGCAGCGCCGGAGGGCGTCGCATCGAGGTCCCCCGGGCGGGGACCCGCCCGACCTCCGAGCGGGTGCGCGAGGCGCTGTTCTCCCGTCTCGAGCACGACGGCGTGATCGACGGCGCCCGGGTGCTCGACCTGTGCGCGGGCTCGGGGGCGCTGGGACTGGAGGCAGCGAGCCGGGGCGCCGTCGAGGTCGTGCTCGTCGACTCGGCGCGCCAGGCCACCCGGGTGTGCGAGCGCAACGCGCGGTCCTTGGCCCTGGGCGGGGTGCGGACGGTCACCGCCCGGGCCGAGTCCTTCCTCGCCGGCGCGGCCAACGCCCCGCGCGACCTCGTCCTGCTCGACCCTCCCTATCAGCTCACCGAGGGCGAGCTGGCAGGGCTGCTCACCGCCCTGGCCCGCCGGGAGGACCCGTGGCTGTCCGAACGCGGGCTGCTCGTCGTCGAGCGCTCCACCCGTTCCCCCGAGCCGGTGTGGCCGGAGGGCCTGCGCCGCGTGACCACCAAGCGCTACGGGGAGACCGTCCTGTGGTTCGCCGAGCCCACCGGGCCCGAGGACGGCACGCAGACACCGAGCCCCTGAGCGGGTGCGGGCCGGCCGGGCTCAGGAGGCTCAGGACCTGTCCAGCCAGACCCGCGACTCCTCATCGAGCCGCTCGGCGATCGCCTCGAACAGGGCGGGGTGGCGCGCCAGGGACGGGTCCTCCGCCACGATCGCCTCGGCCTGGTCGCGCACGCGGGCGATGAGGGCGGCGTCCCGGGTCACGCGCAACAGGGCGAGGTCCGAACGGCGCCCCGACTGAGCCGAGCCCAGCACATTGCCCTCGCTGCGCAGCTCGAGGTCGGCCTCGGCCAGGGCGAAGCCGTCGGTGGTCGAGGCGAATGCCTTGAGCCGGTGGAAGGCCGTCGAGCCGACCTCCGCCCCGGTCACCGCCATGCACACCGCCGGGGCGGAGCCGCGCCCCACCCGGCCCCGCAGCTGGTGAAGCTGGGACAGCCCGAAGCGGTCGGCGTCGAGGATGACCATCATAGTGGCCGCGGGCACGTCGACCCCCACCTCGACCACCGTCGTGGCCACGAGCACGGGGGTGCGCCCCGAGGCGAAGTCCTCCATGGCGGCGTCCTTGTCCGCCCTGGTCATCCGGCCAGTCAAGGTGCCCACACCCGCCCCGCCCAGGGCGGGCTCGGCGCGCAGACGCTCGGCCCAGTCGACGACGGCGGCCAGCGGGCGCGCCTGGGCCGTGACATCCGCGTCCTCCGCGGCCCCCGCCGACTCGGCGACATCCGGGCCGTCCTCGGGGGCGTCGGTGTCCTCAATGCGCGGGCACACGACGTAGACGCGCCCGCCGGCGGCAATCTCCCGGGCGGCGCGCCGCCACAGTCCCTCGACCCAGGTCGTCCTGGCCCAGGGCACGAGGTGGGTGTCGACGGGGCTGCGGCCGGCGGGCAGGCCATCGAGGACGACGGTGTCGAGGTCGCCGAAGACCGTCATGGCGATAGTGCGCGGGATGGGCGTGGCGGTCATGACGAGCAGGTGGGGGGTGCGGCGCCCGGAGTCGGAGGGGTCGGCCACGGCCCCGCGCTCGCGCAGGGCATCGCGCTGGGCCACACCGAAGCGGTGCTGCTCGTCGACGACGACCATCCCCAGGAAGGGAATCTGGACGGTGTCGGCCAGCAGGGCGTGCGTGCCCACGACGAGGGCGGGCTCGCCGCCCGCGAGCGCCGCCAGCACGCCGCGGCGCTCGGCCGCCGGGGTCGAACCGGTCAGCAGGTGGACGCGCGTGGCGCGCTCGGCGCCGACCAGGGTCCCGGCCTGCGCCAGCGGCCCGAGCAGGGCCTCGAGCGAGGCGTGGTGCTGGGCGGCCAGGACCTCGGTGGGGGCCAGCAGGGCCGCCTGCCCGCCAGCACCGACGACCTGGAGCATGGCGCGCAGGGCCACGAGGGTCTTGCCCGAGCCGACGTCGCCCTGCAGGAGGCACTGCATCGGCGTGGTCGAGTCCAGGGCGGACTCCAGCTCAGCGCCGACGCGCACCTGTCCGGGGGTCAACGTGTAGGGCAGCGCGGCGTCGAGGTCGGCGCGCAGGGAGTCCGGGTCCGGCACGGGCCAGGCGGTGGAGGTGCGTTCAGCGCGGTGCTCGGCGCGGCGCTGGGCCAAGGCGGTGAGCAGGACGAGGGCCTCCTCGTGGCGCAGGCGGGCCCGGCCCGCGCGCCACTGGCCGGGGTCGGCGGGGTGGTGGACCCACTGGTAGGCGGTCAGGGCGTCGACCAGGCCCTCGGCCGCGCGCAGGGCCTCGGGCAGGGGGTCGGGGACGTCCTCGGCCGTCAGCTGGTCGAGGACGGTGCGCACGGCCTTGGCCACCTTCCAGGAGGGCAGGGCGTCGGTGGCGGGGTAGATCGGCACGGGCATGGCCAGGACGGCCTCGCGCTCGGCCGCGTCGAGGTCGTCGAGGACCTGGAAGCGGGGGCCGACCAGCTGCCTGCGTCCCCGGTGGCGCCCGACCCGGCCCGACAGGAGGACCGTCGTGCCGGGAGCGAGCTGCGCGGCGTGGTGGCGCATGAGTCCGACGGCGCCGAACAGGACGATGTCCATCGTCGTCGCGCCGTCGGTGACGGTGGCCTCCATGAGGGCGGGCGGGCGGCCCGAGCGCGTGCGCCGGGACGAGGAGGTCAGGACCTGGGCCTGGACGGTCGCCTGCTCGCCGTCGACCAGGGTGCGCAGGTCGGTCAGCTCGCCCCAGGTGTCGTAGCGGCGCGGCAGCAGGCGCATGAGGTCGGCACCGGTGTCGACGCCCTGCTTGGCCAGCTGGGCGGCCGTGGCGGCGCCGAGCAGCTTGGCGAGGGGACGGCGCAGCAGCGGGACGGCGCCGCGGGGCGCGGCGCGGCGCCCGGGCGGGCCCGAGGGTGGGGACATGGGTCGGTTTCCTGTCACGCGTCGGTCACTCGATGGCCAGAAGGACCTCGGGTTCCGCCTGCCCCCCGGCGTGGACGACGACCTCGACCCGGTCGGGGTCGGCCAGGACCTCCTCGCAGTAGGAGGACACCGCCGCAGTGGCCAGGGCGCCGACATCGGGCAGGGCGCCCCGCCCCAGGATGACGGTGACGAGCTCGTCGTCGGGTCTGAGCAGTCCGCCGAGTGCCCGGGCCACGGCCTCGGGCTCGGCGGTCGGGCCGGCAAGCGCCGTCGTGCGCACGGCCACGGCCGCCTGGCCGGCCCGGCGCGTCACCCCGGCGATCCCGACAGTGTCGGTCTGGCCCGCCACAGCGACGGCCGCGGCCAGGACACGGGCCTCGTCGTCGGTGTCGCACACGATGAGCTGGACGGGGTCCCCCGCCTCCGGGGTCGTCTCGACCCCGGAGGCGCCGCGCACGGTGGAGACGGCGGAGCGGGCGGCCAGGAAGCGGGCGGCCTCGTGGGCACTGGCAACGCAGGCCGAGTCGCAGGGCAGGACGGCCACCCGCGCCAGCCCCAGGTCGCCGGCGGCGCGCACGATGCCGTCGCGCTCGGGGAACAGGACGACGACGGCTCCCGTGCGGGCCAGCTGCTCGACCAGCCCGGGGGCGCGGGTGCAGGCCACGACCCCGACGCGCTCGGCGCCTCTGCCCCCAGGGACCTGGGTCCCGGCGTACTGGGAGGGGTGGAGGCTCACGGACTCGTCGCGCTGAGCCGCCTCCCGCTGGGCACGGCGGGCGGCCAGTCGCTCGAAGGACACGACGTGACCGTCGCCCCGGCCCACGGGAAGCGGGGCGGGCTCCCAGTGGGCTGCCAGGGCCAGCGCCGTGGGATGGAGGTGGTGGACGCAGACCTGGCGGGCCCTGCCCTGGCGCGGCAGGGCGGCGCGCGGCGTGTCGGTGTGGACGTGCACCTGGTAGAGGCCGACGCCCAGGGCGTCGGGGGTGCCCACCACCCCGACGGAGTCGCCGATGCGCTCGAGGTCGGCGCGCAGCGCGGCGGCCTGGGCGGCGGTGGCCTCGAGGAGGTACATGACCTCGAACTCCCCGGTCGAGACCTCGCCGGTGGCGGCCGCCTGTACCCCGTGGGCGCGGGGGCCGTGCGTGGCGGCGTCCACAAGGTCGGTGAGCATCTGCCAGGCGACGTCGGTGTAGGGGTGTTCCCCTTCCGGTCCGGCGGCGTTGATCGTGTCCGACAGCCCGGTGAGCATGAGCATGAGGGCCGCGCCCCCGGCGTCGACCGGCCCGTGCCCCAGGCCGGCGGTCTCCACGACGCTCTCCTGGGCGCCGAAGGCCGCGGCGGCGGCGATGAGAGAGGCAGTCGGTGGCGCGGCGCCCCCCGCCTCCTCCAGGGCGCTGCGGGCGCCGAGCGCGGCGTCCTTGGCGACGGTCAGCAGCGTCCCGGTCACCGGGCGCGACACCGCCTGCCAGGTGGTGTCGGCGATGCGCTCGTAGGCGTGGACGAGGTCGACGGGCACCAGCCGCCAGGGATCGGCGGACTCGGCGCACACGTCGGCCAGGGCCGCCAGCGCCTGAGAGACGAGCAGCCCCGAGTTGCCCCGCGCGCCGCGCACGGCACCGTCGGAGGCGGCGCGGGAGGTCTGCACGAGGTCGGCCGAGGCGGGCAGACGGTCCATGGCCTCGCAGGCGGCTGCCAGCGTGAGCAGGACGTTGGTCCCCGTGTCGGAGTCGGGCACGGGGAAGACGTTGAGGGAGTCGACCAGGGCACGGCTGGACTGCGCCACCCGGCGGGCCTGCTCCAGCCACGCCCGCAGCACGGCAGCCGTCACCTCGCCCGCGGGGCGGACAGCGGCGGTGGACCGGTCCTGGGTGTCCGACACCTGTGCCCTCCTGTGCGTCTGTAGCGACGTGGGCCGTGTCCGCCAGCCCCCGCCCGTCCGCATCTAGGCTACCGGCCGTGCCCGCTCCTCGCCGCCCGGCGGTGCTGCGCGGACGGGCGCATGTGCCTCACCCCACGCCCCGCGCGCTTTGGGCCAGGGTGCGCCGTCGGATACAGTGGCGGGGTTGTCCCGGGGCCGGTCCTCGGGCGGAAGACCCTGCGCCGGGCCCTCGGGCTCGAGCGCCTCAGCGACTAGATTGACTAGATTGAGGAGTGAGACCGTGGCTGCTGTGTGCGACGTCTGCGGCAAGAGCCCCATCTTCGGCAAGAGCGTCTCGCACTCCCACGTGCGGACCAGCCGCCGGTGGAACCCCAACATCCAGCGTGTGCGTGCACTCGTCAACGGCGCCCCCAAGCGCCTCAACGTGTGCACCTCCTGCCTCAAGGCCGGCAAGGTCACGCGCAACGTCTGACAGGCCCTCGTGGGCCGACCCGGGCCGCCACTTCCAGGACGGGAGTGGCGGCCCGTCGCGTGCGCCTGGGGCGCACCCCGAGGCGTACAGGCTCTGTCAGGTGCGGGCGGTGAAGTGGTCCCAGCCGACGTGGTCGGGGGCGGCGCCCTCGACGGTGACCGCGGGGCCCCGGGCGCCCGCCGCCAGGACGCGGCCGATGACCCGGCAGCCGGGCGGCAGCCGGGCGAGAGCACCGGGCGGGACGGCGGCGAGCATGCCGTGGTCCTCCCCGCCGGTCAGCACCCACTGGCGCGCCACGGCAGAGGGGTTCTCGGCGCCGAGGAACCGGGCCACCTCGACGAGCTCGGCCAGGTCGGTGGCTGTCCCCGACGCCGGATCGGTCGGCTCGGCCAGGTCGATGGCCACCCCCGAGGCCCGAGCCATGCGCCCGGCGTCGCGCAGCAGGGAGTCCGAGACGTCCATCATCGCCGTGGCCCCCGCCTGGGCCAGGGCGGGTCCGGCGGCCAGGGGCGGGTGGGGGGCGCGGAAGACCTCGACGGCCTGGCGCGCGGCGTCGGGAACCGGCCCCCGGTCCGCCAGGGCGCCCGCCTCGAGCAGTGCCAGGCCCGCGGCGGAGCGCCCCAGGGTTCCGACGTGGACAAGCAGGTCGCCGGGCCTGGCCCCCGAGCGCAGGACGGGGGCCAGGCCTTCCAGGTCCCCGTGGGCGGTGACCGCGATGACGAGCCCGTCCCCGGCGCTCAAGTCCCCGCCGACGACGCCGGCTCCCACCGGCTGGCAGGCGGCGGCCAGGCCCGCGGCCAGGTCGGTGACCCAGTCCAGGGGGGTGGACGAGGGCAGGACGAGGGCGACGACCAGCGCCACGGGGCGGGCGCCCATGGCGGCGACGTCGGCCAGGTTCTGCGCCGCGGCACGCCGGCCGATGTCGTGACCGGTGGACCAGGCGGTGCGGAAGTGGCGGCCCTCGACGAGCACGTCGGTGGTCACGCAGTAGCGGCCGTCGGGCGCGGCGAGCACGGCGCAGTCATCACCGGGGCCCACCAGCGCCAGATCCGATCCGGGCAGCACAGGGAGGATGGCGTCCAGGACCGCGGCCTCGCCGAGCTCGCCGACGCTGGGCCCGCCCTCAGCGGTTGACATCGGCGGGGCGCTCCAGGGCCAGCTCGATGAGCTCGCTGACCAGGTCGCCGTACTCCAACCCGGAGACCTGCCACATGTAGGGGTACATGGAGAAGGGGGTGAAGCCCGGCATGGTATTGACCTCGTTGACGATGACCCGGCCGTCCTCGGTCACGAAGAAGTCAACTCTGGCCAGCCCCTCGCAGCCCAGGGCCGTGAACGCCCGGGCGGCGGTGGACATGAGCAGCTCGCGGGTCTCCTGGGGCAGCGGTGCGGGGCAGACCACCTGGACGGCGTCGTGGGCGAGGTACTTCGTCTCGTAGTCGTAGAACTCCCCGGCGCCCTGGTCGGCGTCCATGACGATCTCACCGGGCAGGGCCACGCGGGGGTCGGAGTCGCCGACACCGCCCAGGACCGCCACCTCGATCTCCCGGCCGGTGACCCCAGACTCGACCAGGACCTTGGGGTCGACGGCGCGCGCCGCCTCGATGGCGGCCGCCAGGCCCCCGTGGCTCGTCACGCGGGTGATGCCCAGGGAGGAGCCGGCGCGCGCGGGCTTGACGAAGACTGGCAGGCTCAGGGACCGGCACTGCTCGAGGACGGCGGCTCGCTCGCGGCTCCAACGGTGCGGCTCGACCAGGACGTGCTCGGCGGTGGCGATGCCCGCCGCGCCCAGGAGCACCTTGGTCACCTGCTTGTCCATGCATGCCGCGCTGGCCAGCACCCCGCAGCCGACATAGGGGATCCCCAGCATCTCAAGCATCCCCTGGATGGTGCCGTCCTCGCCGTAGGGGCCGTGCAGCAGCGGCAGGACGACGTCGACAACACCCAGGCCGGTGGTCCCGGCGGCGGTGCGCACGACGAGCTCGCCTCCCCCCAGGGGCACCGACAGCTCGCCGCGGCCCAGGCCGTCGGCAGCGATCTCCACCGGCGGGCGGGTGTCATCGAGCTCAAGGGCGGCGGGGTCGTCGTCGACAAGGACCCACTGCCCGCCCGGCGTGATGCCGATGGGCACGACCTCGTAGCGCTCCCGGTCGATGGAGCGCAGCACCCCGGCCGCCGTGGCGCAGGAGATCGTGTGCTCCCCGCTGCGCCCGCCGAAGACAACGGCGACACGGGTGCGTCTCGGGGCACCCGGTCCCGGAGGCACGGCGGGCGGGGTGCTCGGCGCCTGCGACGCGCCGGTGGCCTGGATGTCTGTCATGGCGGCAACGCTACCGCGCCGCGGTTACCCTGTGGGCAACACCGTGCGGGCCGTGACCCGCGGACCGGCACGGCACCGACCGCACCCGTCCCAGGAGGCGTCATGTCCCCCCAGCCCAGTGCCCTCCCGGCCCCGCGCTCCCGCAGGTCGATGCTCCGTGCCGCCCGGGCGGCCGGGGTGCTGGCCGCCGTCGCCCTGCCGGTGGCCGCCTGCTCAGCCGGGTCCTCGACCGTGTCGAGCTCGACGTCGCCCTCGAGCTCGACACACTCCGGGGGGACGCCGACGACCTCGACGCCCTCGGCCGACGCCTCCCCGGCGCACCACCCGCTGACCAAGGACGAGGCCACGGCCCAGGCCACGGAGGACGGCGGATCGGGCTGGACCTCGACGGCCTCGGAGCAGACCTCCACGGGCGACTGCGGCATCGAGGTCGATGTGCGCACCGGCGTCCACGAGGGCTACGACCGGGTGGTGGTCGAGATGAGCGGTCAGGGCACCCCGGGCTGGTGGGCCGACTGGGTGACCGACGCGGCCACCCAGGGCCGGGGCGAGCCGATCACGGTGTCGGGGGAGCATATGCTCCGGGTGCTGGGCCAGGGCACCTCCTACCCCTCTGAGGAGTCCGCGAGCGCCCAGTACACCGGGTCCGGCCCGATCCCCGTGGGGGGCAGGGGCGTGACCGAGGTGTGGTTCGACGGGACCTTCGAGTCCCAGTTCCAGCTCGTCATCGGCACCCACTCCCAGAGCTACCGGGTCTTCACCCTGTCCGAGCCCACCCGGCTCGTCATCGACGTCGCCCACCCGTAGGCCGGGCGTGGACGCCCTCGGCCTTGCGGGGGCGGGCCAGCAGGGCGTCGTTGACCTCGGTGACGGTGGCCGTGCCCTCGACCACGGCGACGATCCCCGCGGTGATCGGCATCTCCACCCCGTGGGCGGTGGCCAGGTCGAGCACGGCGCGCGCCGACCTGGCGCCCTCGGCCACCCCCCGGGAGGCCGCCGCCGCCTGCTCGACGCTCATCCCCTCTCCCAGCCTGCGGCCGAAGGTCTGGTTGCGCGACAGGGGGCTCGAGCAGGTCGCCACGAGGTCCCCCATGCCGGCCAGCCCCGCGAAGGTCTCGGGACGGGCGCCCAGCGCCAGGCCCAGGCGGGTGATCTCGACCAGGCCGCGGGTGATGATCGTGGCCTTGGAGTTGTCCCCGAAGCCGCAGCCCGCCGCCGCGCCCACGGCCAGGGCGATGACGTTCTTGACCGCTCCGCTCAGCTCGACGCCGAGCACGTCGGTGTTCGTGTAGGGGCGGAAGGCGGGCGTGGCGCACAGGGTGGCCACCCGGGCGGCCACCGCCTCGTCCTGGGCGGCCACGACCGTGGCGGTGGGCTGCCGGGCGGCGATCTCGTCGGCCAGGTTGGGACCCGAGACGACGGCGACCCGCTCGGCGGGCAGGTCGAGGACCTCGGCGAGGACCTCGCTCATGCGCAGACCGGTGCCCGTCTCGACGCCTTTCATGAGGGACACCGCCAGGGCCCCCTCGTCCAGGGCGCCGCCCAGGGGGCGCAGGACTCCCCGGGCGCTCTGGGAGGGCACCGCCACGACGACCAGGCCCGCGCCGTCGACGGCCCGGTGGATGTCGGTGGTGGCCCGGACATCGGGGGGTAGGCGGCAGTCCGGCACGTAGCGCTCGTTGGTGCCGGCGTTGATCTCCTCGGCGATCTCGGGGCGCCGGGCCCACACGACGGTGGGGGTGCCGGCCTCGGCCAAGAGGCAGGCGAAGGTGGTGCCCCACGCTCCCGAGCCGATGACGGCGGCCCGTGCGACCCCGGCGCTCACGCGGTGGCCCCGTCCTGGACCGCGTCCGGGTCCTCGCCGGACGCACGGGTGCCCGGGGCGGGGTCCTCAGCGCCGGTCGGCGGGTCGGGACGGCGCACCCCCCGCTTGCCCTTGCCGGGGTCGCCGTCGTACTTCATGTCGTAGGGGCGGGGGGCCTTGAGCCCGCGCAGCTGCTCGACGATCTCGGTGATGGCCCGCATGATCTCGGCGGTGGCCTCGCGCACGGCCTCCCGGTCGGTCGTGTCGGTGCCGAAGCGCGACAGATCGAGGGGCCGGCCGATCATGACGCGCACCTCCTTGCGCGGGAAGGGGTGGAAGCCCCCGCCGAAGGAGTCGATGATCTCCTGGGCACCCCACTGGCCCATCGGCAGGACGGGCACCCCAGTGGCCATGGCCAGCCGGGCGGCCCCGGTCTTGCCCGTCATCGGCCACTGGAGGGGGTCGCGCGACAAGGTCCCCTCGGGGAAGACCATGACGACATCGCCCCCGCGCAGCCTCCGTTCGGCCTCGACCAGGGCGTTGCCGGCCTGGGCCGACTGCCGGTAGACGGGGATCTGGCCGCCGGCCTTGAAGACCCGTCCGAGCAGGGGGATGTCGAAGAGCGTGGACTTGGCCAGGGAGTAGGCCGGCACGTCGACGTCGACCAGGGCGCGCATCGCGGTCAGGGAGTCGAGATCGGACAGGTGGTTGGCCACGGCGACGAAACCGCCGGAGGACGGGATGTTCTCGGTTCCCGTCACCTGCTGTCGGGAGACGGCCTTGAGGAAGGGGATGATCGCCCCGCGGGATGCGAAGCGGTAGAAGGGGGTCATCGGTCGCGTCGTGGGCACGCCCCGAAGACTACCGGGTCCCGCCCGGGCCGGCGCGGGGCCTTAGGCCAGGCGGGTCACCGCGGCGTCGAGGGAGGTCAGCTTGCTCATGAAGTGCTCGTAGCCGCGGTCGATGAGGTTGATACCCTCGACACGGCTCGTGCCTTCGGCGGCCAGGGCCGCGATGAGGTGGGAGAAGCCGCCGCGCAGGTCGGGCACGACGATGTCGGCGCCCCGCAGCGGCGTCGGGCCGGAGATGACCGCTGAGTGGTAGAAGTTGCGCTGGCCGAAGCGGCAAGCGGTCCCTCCCAGGCACTCCCGGTAGACCTGGATGGTCGCACCCATCTGGCGCAGGGCCTTGGTGAAGCCCAAGCGGTTCTCGTAGACCGTCTCGTGGACGATCGACAGGCCCTCGGCCTGGGTCAGGGCCACGACGAGGGGCTGCTGCCAGTCGGTCATGAACCCGGGGTGGACATTGGTCTCCACGACGATGGAGCGCAGGTCGCCGCCGGGGTGGTAGAAGCGGATCCCGTCGTCGCGCACATCGAAGGCGCCACCGACCTTGCGGAAGGTGTTGAGGAAGGTGGTCATGTCGCCCTGGTGGGCCCCGCGCACGAAGAGGTCGCCGTGGGTGGCCAGCGCCGCCGAGGCCCACGAGGCCGTCTCGATGCGGTCGGGCAGCGCCGAGTGGTTGTAGCCGATCAGCTCCTCGACGCCCTCGACGTGGATCGTGCGGTCGGTGTCCACCGAGATGATCGCGCCCATCTTCTGCAGGACGTCGACCAGGTCCATGATCTCGGGCTCGACGGCCGCCCCCCGCAGCTCGGTCAGGCCCGCCGAGCGCACGGCGGTCAGCAGGGTCTGCTCGGTGGCACCCACGCTCGGGTAGGGCAGCTCGATGACGGTCCCGTGCAGCCCGTCGGGGGCGGTCAGGGCGATGCCCTGGGACTGCTTGTCGACGACCGCGCCGAACTGGCGCAGGATCTCCAGGTGGAAGTCGATGGGCCGGTCCCCGATGCGGCAGCCTCCCAGGTCGGGGATGAAGGCCTCGCCCAGGCGGTGCAGGAGGGGCCCGCAGAAGAGGATCGGGATGCGCGAGCTGCCGGCGTGGGCGTCGATGTCGGCCACGTGCGCCGACTCGACCTTGGAGGGGTCGAGCTTGAGGACGCCCTCGGACTGGTCGTAGTCGATGGTCACCCCGTGCAGGGACAGCAGGCCCGAGACGACGTCGACGTCGCGGATGAGCGGGACGTTGCGCAGGACCGAGGGCGTCGTGCCCAGGAGCGCCGCGACCATGGCCTTGGAGACCAGGTTCTTGGCTCCGCGCACCGTGATCTCACCGGTGAGCGGGCGTCCGCCCTCGACCTGGAGCAGACCGTCGACCATGGGTACCTCCGCGAAATGTGTTCCTGTGCGGGACGCGCCCGCCCCTCCGCACGGCGTGAGGGTGCAGAGTCGTCCCAGCATAGGCGTTCGCCGTGGGCTGCCCGGACTCGCTGCGGGCGGCCCACGGCGAACGCTCAGGTGGTGTGCCTCACCCCGTGGCCGGGGCAGGCTCAGGGCTGCGGCATGTCGGCGGCCCGGGCAGGCACCACCTGGGCGGCGGGCTCGTGGAGGGCGGGCAGCGTGCGCGGCTTGTAGGCGGGGCGGGAGCCCTCGTAGGCGGCGATCTCCTCCTCGTGGGTCAGGGTCAGGGAGATGTCATCCAGGCCCTCCATGAGGGTCCAACGCACGTAGTCGTCGATGGCGAAGGTGGTGCGCAGGCCACCGGCCTCGACCGTGCGGTTCTCCAGGTCGACCGTCACCTCCGCGCCGGGCTCGGACTCCAGGATCTTCCACAGCTGCTCGGTGTCCTCCTGGGTCAGGACTCCCGCGACGAGCCCCTGCTTGCCCGCGTTGCCGCGGAAGATGTCGGCGAAGCGCGGAGCCAGGACCACCTTGAAGCCGTAGTCCTTGAGCGCCCACACCGCGTGCTCACGCGAGGAGCCGGTGCCGAAGTCGGGGCCCGCCACGAGGACGGAGGCACGGGCGTAGGCCTCCTGGTTGAGGATGAAGTCGGGCTCACCGGCGCGCCACGAGGCGAACAGGGCGTCCTCGAAACCCGTGCGGGTGATGCGCTTGAGGTAGACCGCGGGGATGATCTGGTCGGTGTCGACGGCGCTGCGGCGCAGGGGGGCGCCGATGCCGGTGTGGCGGATGAACTTGTCCATGGTGGGATCTCCTTGCTCCGGCTCAGGCGCCCAGGTCGGCGGGGGCGGACAGCGTGCCGCGCACGGCGGTGGCCGCGGCCACGACCGGCGAGACGAGGTGGGTGCGCCCGCCCGTGCCCTGACGCCCCTCGAAGTTGCGGTTGGAGGTCGAGGCGGCCCGCTCCCCCGGGGCGAGCTTGTCGGGGTTCATCGCCAGGCACATCGAGCAGCCGGCGTTGCGCCACTCGGCGCCGAAGTCCGTGAAGACCTGGTCCAAGCCCTCGGCCTCGGCCTGGATGCGGATGCGCGCCGAGGCGGGCACGACGAGCATGCGCACCCCCGGCGCCTTCCTGCGGCCCCGCAGGACCTCGGCCGCGGCGCGCAGGTCCTCGATACGGCCGTTGGTGCAGCTGCCCAGGAAGACGGCGTCGACCCGAATGTCGCGCAGCGGCGTGCCGGGGGTCAGGTCCATGTACTCGATGGCCCGCTCGGCCGCCCGGCGCTCGTTGGCGTCGGCGATGTCCTCGGGCACCGGCACGTTGGCCGAGATGGGCAGGCCCTGGCCCGGGTTGGTCCCCCAGGTCACGTAGGGCTCGATGTCGGCGGCCTCCAGGACCACCTCGGTGTCGAAGACGGCGTCGTCATCGCTGCGCAGCGAGCGCCAGTAGGTCACGGCCTCGTCCCAGTCCTGGCCGACCGGGGCGTGCGGACGCCCGGCGAGGTAGTCGACAGTGGTCTGGTCGGGGGCGATCATGCCGGCCCGGGCACCGGCCTCGATGCTCATGTTGCAGATCGTCATACGCGCCTCCATCGACAACTGCTCGATGGCCCGGCCGCGATACTCGATGACGTGTCCCTGGGCGCCGTTGGTGCCGATCTTGGCGATGATGGCCAGGATGATATCCTTGGCGCCGCTGCCCGCAGGCAGCTCGCCGTCGATGCGCACGCTCATCGTCTTGAACGGTGCGATGGGCAGGGTCTGGGTGGCCAGGACATGCTCGACCTGGCTCGTGCCGATGCCGAAGGCAAGCGCCCCGAAGGCGCCGTGGGTCGAGGTGTGGGAGTCCCCGCACACGACGGTCATGCCCGGCTGGGTCAGGCCCAGCTGGGGGCCGACAGCGTGGACGATGCCCTGGTCGGCGTCGCCCAGGGAGTGCAGGCGCACCCCGAACTCGGCGCAGTTGGCCCGCAGCGTGTCGATCTGGGTGCGGCTGGTCAGGTCGGCGATCGGCAGGTCGATGTCGAGGGTCGGGGTGTTGTGGTCCTCGGTGGCCAGCGTCAGGTCGGGACGGCGGACACGGCGACCGGCCAGGCGCAGGCCCTCGAAGGCCTGGGGGCTGGTGACCTCGTGGACGAGGTGGAGGTCGATGTAGAGGAGGTCGGGGGCCCCGTCGGCGCCCTGAGCGACGACGTGGTCGCGCCAAACCTTCTGCGCGAGGGTCATTCCCATCGCTACGCTTCCTTTCCTGGAGGTTGGCCCGGTCCCGGAGCTGCGGGCTCGGGGTCGCCTCGGGCACGGCTCCGGCGGCGGTGTGGACGTGAAAGTGCCGACACTGCGCCAGTGATCCGGTCAAAGTACTTGAGATCTCATCTCGTGGGATGGCAGTATCAGATTATGGACGCGTTGAATGACGTGGAGAGCAGCAGCGGGGTCGGAGTGATCGACAAGGCCGCGCTGGTCATGAGCGCGCTGGAGGCCGGGCCTGCGACCCTCGCCCAGCTGGTGGCGACGACCCACCTCGCGCGGCCCACGGCCCACCGGATCGCCGTGGCCCTGGAGTACCACCGGCTCGTGTCCCGCGACTCCCAGGGCCGCTTCGTCCTGGGGCCGCGGCTCAACGAGCTGGCCTCGGCCGCCGGCGAGGACCACCTCCTGGCCGCGGCGGGCCCCGTCCTGGCGGCCCTGCGCGACAAGACCCACGAGTCGGCCCAGCTCTACCGCCGCCAGGGCGACGTGCGCATCTGCGTGGCCAACGCCGAGCGGCCGATCGGGCTGCGCGACTCCATCCCGGTGGGCGCGACGATGTCGATGCAGGGCGGCTCGGGAGCCCAGGTCCTCCTGGCCTGGGAGGAGCCCGACCGGCTCCACCGGGGCCTGGTGGGCGCCCGCTTCAACGCCACCATGCTCTCGGCCGTGCGGCGCCGGGGCTGGGCCCAGTCCGTGGGCGAGCGGGAGCCGGGGGTGGCCAGCGTCTCGGCGCCCGTGCGCGGCACCGGGGGCAAGGTAGTGGCCGCGGTGTCGATCTCCGGGCCGATCGAGCGCATGGGTCGCCAGCCGGGCCGGGTCCACGGCGCCGTCGTCATGGCCGCGGCGCGCCGCCTGTCGGAGGTGCTGCGCTCCTCCGACGAGGGCTGACCGGCGCCCTGCGGCACGGGACGGCGGGAGCCTCGTAGACTCCGCCCCATGCGCAGGACCCTTCTCGTCACCAACGACTTCCCGCCCGTGGTCGGAGGGATCCAGTCCTACCTCGAGGACTACGCGCGGCGGCTGCCCGCCGAGGACCTGGTCGTGCTGGCCTCCACGCCCCCCGAGGGGCCCGAGGCGGCGGCCGCCTACGACGCCACCGCCCCCTTCACCGTCGTGCGCATGCCCACGCGCGTGCTGCTGCCCACCCCGGACGTGCGCGCCCGCATGCGCCGGCTCATTGAGGACGAGCGCATCGAGACCGTCTGGTTCGGCGCCGCCGCCCCGCTGGGGCTCTTGGGGGGCACGGCCAAGCGGGCCGGGGCCACGCGGGTCATCGCCACCACCCACGGCCACGAGGTCGGCTGGTCGATGCTGCCCGGCGCGCGCCAGGCACTGGGCCGCATCCTGGAGCAGGCCGACGTCGTCACCTACATCTCGGAGTACACCCTGGGCCGCCTGCGCCCCCTCGTTCCCCGGGGAACCCGGACCCTGCGCCTGCCCAGCGGGATCGACGTCGAGCGCTTCCACCCCGACCCGGCGGCCCGCCTGCGGCTGCGGGAGCGCTACGGCCTGGGCGAGGCGCCCACCGCGGTGTGCGTCTCTCGGCTCGTGGCGCGCAAGGGCCAGGACTCCCTCATCGAGGCCTGGCCCCGCGTCGTGGCCCAGGTGCCCGACGCCCGCCTCGTCATCGTCGGCTGGGGCTCCTACGCCCGTCGGCTGGCACTGGCCCGGCGCTCCTCGCCGGTGCGTGACCACATCGTCCTGACCGGCAAGGTGGCGGCCGAGGAGCTGCCCGGGCATGTGGCCATGGGTGACGTGTTCGCCATGCCCTGCCGCACCCGGGGCGGCGGCCTGGACGTCGAGGGCCTGGGCATCGTCTTCCTCGAGGCCTCGGCCACCGGGCTGCCCGTCATCGCGGGCACGAGCGGCGGCGCACCGGAGACGGTGGTCGAGGGGGTGACCGGATCGGTGGTCGACGGCCGCGACGAGGAGGCCCTGGTGGCGGCCCTCGTCCGCCAGCTCGCGGACCCCGGCCTGCGCGCCCGGATGGGGGCGGCCGGACGCGAGCTGATGATCGAGCGGTGGACCTGGCCCTCCCTGGTCGACAGCCTCGTCGAGGCCGTGGACGCCCGGTGAGCCGGGCGGCTCAGGCGCGGTCGGTGCGGCTGGCGCGCAGTCCCGCGATGGCCCGCTCGAAGTCCTCCAGGGAGTTGAAGTCGGAGTAGACCGAGGCGAAGCGGAGGTAGGCGACCTCGTCGAGCTCGCGCAGCGGCCCGAGGATCGCCAGGCCCACCTCGTGGGAGTCGACCAGCGACTGGCCCGTGTGCCGGATCGCCTCCTCGACCTTGTGCGCCAGTAGGGCCAGGTCGTCCTCGGACACGGGACGTCCCTGGCAGGCCCTGCGCACGCCGACGATCACTTTGGTGCGGGAGAAGGGCTCGATCGCCCCGGAGCGCTTGCGCACCGACAGGCTGGCGGTCTCGATGGTGGTGAAGCGGCTCCCGCACTGGGTGCACTCGCGCCTGCGGCGGATCGACATGCCGTCCTCGACCGTCCGGGAGTCAACGACGCGGGACCCGTCGTGTCGGCAGAAGGGGCAGTGCACGCGTGGCTCCTCCGACATCAGGTGGCATATGTCCTGTCCGGAGGGTAGGCACGCGCGCCCGCTCACCGCAAGCCCGTCACTGGACCGGGACGAGAAGGGTCTGCCCCGGCTGGAGGGTCGAGGTGCTCGGGTCGTTGAGCTCGACGATCTGGGCCATCGCCTCATCGACGTCCGAGGCACCGGTCGCGGCCGCCAGGTCCCACAAGGACTGCCCCTGCCCCACCGTGGCGGTCCTCGTGTGCTGCACGGCCGAGTCGAAGCCCGCCACGACGATGCCGGCGGCCACGATGGCGGCGGCGGCGAGCACCCCGGCCCCGGCGGCCAGGAGACGGCGCAGCACGAGCGGCGCCGGGACCCCGGCCTCGCGCCGCGGCTCACGGGCGGCCGGGACCGCCGCACGGTCCGCTGCGGCTCCGCGCGCCGCGACCGAGCCGCGGCGACGAGCCCGCACGGCCGGGTGGTTGGGCGCCAGCTCCTCCAGGTCCTCGAGCCGCGTGCGAGCCACCGCCGAGACACGACCCTCAGCCGCGCGACGGGGCCGGGGAGCCGCGGGCCGGCGGGCCGAGCGCGGGGCCGTCTCCCCGGCCTCCCGGCCGCTCCGGGTCGGAGCCACCGGCTCGCCGGAGGTCACGAGCCGCAGATGAGCCCGGCCCACGCCCCGGGGGCCGGGAGCAGCCGACTCCGGGGCGGCTGGTCCCGCCACACCGGCACGCTCGGCACCGGCACGCTCGGCACCGGAGTTGACGAGGCGCAGCCGGGGCGAGGGCGGGATCGCGAGAGCACTCATGGGACAACCTCCTGGAACACATGTTCGACGAACATCTGTTCGATACGATAGCGGCCGCAGGCGGACGCGTCCAGCACATCTTCGAACACATGTTTGAATGCGTGGACGTTCCGCCGTAGGCTGGACCCATCAAGGTCATCACGGGGCACCGACATGAATTCGCCCCTCCCGCCCCCGGGCGGCAGAGGGGGCGGACCCCGGCACACGAAGGGAGGGCCGCCGATGATCGGGGGCACCGAGCACGAGCGCGACCCGCGGACCGGGCCGGTCGCACAGGCCCTGGAGGGGCTCGACGCACGGGCCCGGGCGGTCTACGACACCGTGCGCGAGGCGGTTGCCTCCCACGGCTACCCGCCCTCGATGCGGGAGATCGGGGCGAGGGTCGGGCTGACCAGCCCGTCGTCGGTCAAGCACCAGCTCGACAAGCTCGAGAGGCTCGGCCTGGTGCGCCGCGACCCGAACCGGCCGCGGGCGCTGGAGGTCATCGCCCCGGCGGCCGAGCGGCCCGGCCCGCCGGAGGCGGCGGCGCCGGCGCCCGCGGGGCCTCCGGCCCCGGCCGTGCCGCTCCTGCCCGGGATTGGGCAGGGGGAGGCGGTCGCCGTCCCCCTCGTGGGACGGATCGCCGCGGGCTCACCCATCCTGGCCGAGCAGGAGGTCGAGGACGTCATGGCGCTGCCGCGTCGGCTGACCGGTGAGGGCCGGCTCTTCATGCTCCAGGTCGAGGGGGACTCGATGGTAGAGGCGGCGATCTGCGACGGTGACTGGGTCGTCGTGCGCGCCCAGGCCGACGCCTCCAACGGAGACATCGTGGCGGCGATGGTCCAGGACGTCGACGGTGCGAGCGCCACCGTCAAGGTCCTGTCCCGCAAGGACGGCCACCAGTGGCTCCTGCCCCGCAACGCCGACTACTCCCCGATCCCCGGTGACGAGGCGACCATCATGGGCAAGGTCGTCACCGTGCTGCGCGCCCTGTAGCCCCGAGATCGGGACTTGTGACACCTCGAGATCGGTACATCTGGCACGTGCGGCGCCTGGCACGACGCGAGGGCCCGGACCCCCTCGGGGGCCCGGGCCCTCAGCCCAAGGGATCCGGCTGGACGGGCCGGTTCGACGTCGAGAACGCCTCCGGGTCGTCAGTAGCCCAGGCCGCGGGCGACCTCGCGCAGGTGCTCCGCCGAGGCAGTCAGGCGGTCGCGCTCGTCGAGGGTCAGCGGCAGCTCGAGGCGGCGGCCCGCGCCGTTGCGCCCGACGATCGTCGGCACGGCCATGCACACATCGGAGATGCCGTGCCAGTTCTCCAGCAGCGGGGAGATGGTGAGCACGCGCTGCTCGTCGTTGAGGACGGCGGAGATGATCCGCTGAACGGCCAGGCCGACGGCGTAGTTGGTCGCCCCCTTGCCCTCGATGATGCGGTAGGCCGAGCGCACCACGTCGTGGGCGATGCGGTCGCGCTTGGCCTGGTCGAAGACCCCGCCGTCGAGGGTCTTGCCCCACTGGGTGATCGGCACCCCTCCGATCCCGGTGGTCGACCACAGGGGGACCTCGGAGTCACCGTGCTCACCGGCGATGTAGCCGTGGATGTTCTGGGTGGCGGTGCCGGTCTCCAAGGAGACGAGGTACCGCATCCGCGCGGTGTCGAGCACCGTGCCCGAGCCGAAGACCTGGTTCTCGGGCAGCCCGGTGATCTTCTTGGCGCAGTAGGTGACCACGTCGACCGGGTTGGCCACGAGCAGGAAGATCGCGTTGGGGGCGACCTCGACGAGCTTGGGGAGGATCTTCTCCATGATGCCCACCGTTGCTCCGGCGAGCTCGAGGCGGGACTGCCCGGGCTTCTGCTTGGCCCCGGCGGTGATGGCCACGACGTCGGCGTCCCGGCAGATCTCGGGGTCGTCGGAGCCCAGCACGGATCCGGCCGAGGTGAACTGGATGCCCTGGGCGATGTCGAGGGCCTCGGCCTCGACCTTCTCCTTGGCGATGTCCTGCAGGACGACCTCGCGTGCGACCCCCTTGGTCACACAGGCGTAGGCCAGCGTGGAGCCGACGGCGCCGGCACCGATGATCGCCACCTTCGAGGGGCGGCCGCCTGCTGCGGTGGGGTAGGAGCCTTGGGCGCTGTTGGTGATGGTGACGTCGGACACTGCATTCCTCCGAATCAGGGTGGGGTGGCAAGGCGGTCTCGCCCCGTGCAGGTTCAAGGCTACGCGCCACCGAGCCCTGCCCGCAGGGGCGTTGGACCTAACTCGTGGACGAATCCGGACTTGTGGACGAATCCCGGTCGGCCAGGCGTGCCAACGCCCCCAGGACGATCTCCCTGTCCCGCGTGGGCCACAGCGGCGGCATGGAGCGGGCCAGGAAGGCGCCGTACCGGGCGGTGCGCAGGCGCGGGTCGAGAACCGCCACGACCCCGCGGTCCTCGGCCCGGCGCACGAGCCGCCCCGCGCCTTGGGCCAGGAGGAGGGCGGCGTGCACCGCGGAGACCGCCATGAATCCGTTGCCCCCGGCGGCCTCCACGGCCTCCGAGCGGGCCTGGGCGACCGGGTCGTCGGGCCGGGGAAAGGGGATGCGGTCGATGACGACGAGCCGGCAGGCGCGTCCGGGCACGTCGACCCCCTGCCACAGGGACAGGGTGCCCACCAGGCAGGCGTCCTCCTCGGCGGCGAAAGCCTCGACGAGCGTGGGCAGCTGGTCCTCGCCCTGGGCGTACACGGTCAGGTCGGTCGCGCCGCGCAGCACCTCGGCGGCCTCCTGGGCGGCGCGCCGCGAGGAGAACAGGCCCAGCATCCCGCCGCCGGAGGCCTCCGCCAGGGCCAGGACCTCGTCGAGGGCCGCCTCGGAGATGCCCACGCCCGGGCGTGGCAGGTGGGTGGGGGTGTACAGGATGCCTTGACGGCCATAGTCGAAGGGCGTCCCCACGTCGATGCCGCGCCAGCTGGAGCCCGCCAGGCTCAGCCCCAGGGCGTGGGCCATGGGCTCGAATCCGCCGCCCAGGGACAAGGTGGCCGAGGTGAGCACCGCGGCCCTGTCGTCCAGGAGGGTGTCGGCCACGCTTCCGGCGACGTCGATCGGGGCCAGGGTGAGCCGGGGAGGATCTGGCCCCCAGACGAGGGCGCTCGACCCAGGCGACGTCGCGGCGCTGCGCCACCGAGTCGGAGGTCATCCGTGCCGCCGCCTCCACGAGCTCGTTGAGCGCGGTGCGGGCCAGGGCGGTCCCGCCCGCGGCCTGGCCTGCGTTCCTCTCGGACCCCTTGGCGGCCTCGCGCAGGTCGGTGAGCACCTGGCGCGCGGCGGCCTCGACCACGACGAGCGCCTCGCGCAGGGCCTGCGGCAGCCCTCCGGCCAGCCGGCCGTCGGGCAGGTCGGCCAGGACCAGCTGGAGCCCCTGCCCGGCCGACTCCAGGTCGGCGACCAGGACCGAGGCGTGCTTGCGGGCCGTGGCCGCCACCCGCGCCACGGCGGAGGCCGACAGGCTCACCGTGCCCTGGGAGCGGACCCGGTCGGCGAGCTCGTGGGCCTCGTCGACGACGAGCACCCTGTGCTCGGGCAGGACCCCGGTGTTGCCGGCGGCCGCGATGCCCAGCATGGCGTGGTTGGTCACGACGACATCGGCCTGGGCGGCGGCTGCCCGCGCGAGCTCGGGGAAGCACTCGGTGCGCAGGGGGCACGACGGCCCCAGGCACTCGGCCCGGGACACCGAGACCTGGGCCCAGACGCGGTCCGGCACGCCCGGCGCGAGGTCGTCGCGGTCGCCGGTGTCGGTCGTGGCCGCCCACTGGCGCAGGCGCACGACCTGCTCCCCCGTGCTCGTCGCCTCCCCCCGGCCCGTGCGCGGGGCGCGGGCGGCCTGCCCGGCGGAGAACAGGGCGTCGTCGTCCTCCGGGTAACCGCCCGCCAGGCGGTGGCGGCACAGGTAGTTCTGCCAGCCCTTGAGCAGGGCGACCACCGGACGGGTCCCGGTGACCGCCTCGACGGCGTCGGCCGCCACCGGCGCGTCCTTGGTCAGGACCTGGCGCTGGAGGGCCAGGGTCGCGGTCGACACGACGGCGCGCTGGCCGGTGTCGACGGCATGGACCATGACCGGCACGAGGTAGGCCAGCGACTTGCCGGTCCCGGTTCCCGCCTGGACGAGCAGGTGCTCCCCGTCGAGGGCGGCCGCCACCTGGCGGGCCATCTCGGACTGTCCCTGCCGCGGGCTGCCACCCAGGCGCGCGACGGCACCGGCCAGGGCGGTCTCGGTGCGCGCCGGAGGGTCCTGCGGGCTCTGTGCGCTCACCGAGGCCTCATCGAGCGGCCGGTTCCTGCGCGGCGGGTCCCCCACGACCGAGGTCGGCCGCCGCCAGCTCGGCGGCCAGGGGGGCGTCGACCCGGCCGGTGATGCGCGTGCCGGCCTCGACGTAGTCGATGGCGTCGATCTCGCCGTCGGCGTGCACGCGCGAGACGAGGTCGCCGCGCGAGTAGGGCACGACGACGTCGACGGCCACCGCGGGACGCGGCAGGCGCTCGTCGATCGCCGCCCGGAGCGCGTCGATCCCCTGGCCGGTGCGGGCCGAGACGGTCACCGCCCCGGGGAAGCGGGTGCGCAGCGCCGCCAGGGTCACGGCGTCGGCGAGGTCGCCCTTGTTGAGCACGATGAGCTCGGGGACCTCCAGGGCGCCCGGAATGTCAGCCAGGACGGCCCGCACGGCCGCGACCTGCCCCAGGGGGTCGGGGTGGGCGGCGTCGACGACGTGGAGAAGCAGATCCGCCCCGGCCACCTCCTCGAGGGTGGAGCGGAAGGCCTCGACGAGTTCGTGGGGCAGGTTGCGCACGAAACCGACCGTGTCGGTGAGCGTGTACAGGCGCCCGTCGGAGGTCTCGGCCTTGCGCACCGTCGGGTCGAGAGTGGCGAACAGCGCGTCCTGAACCATGAGGCCCGCCCCCGTCAGGCGGTTCATGAGGGAGGACTTGCCGGCGTTGGTGTACCCGGCGATGGCCACCGAGGGGATCGGTCCGCGGCGCCGGGCCCCGCGCTTGACCTCCCGGGAGGGGCTCATCGCCCGGATGTCGCGGCGCAGCTTGGCCATGCGGTTGCGGATGCGGCGCCGGTCGAGCTCGATCTTGGTCTCCCCCGGCCCGCGCGAGCCAATGCCCTGCCCGCCGGCCACCCGTCCGCCGGCCTGCCGGGACATGGACTCGCCCCACCCGCGCAGGCGCGGCAGGAGGTACTCCAGCTGGGCGAGCTCGACCTGCGCCTTGCCCTCACGGGACTTGGCGTGCTGGGCGAAGATGTCCAGGATGACGGCGGTGCGGTCGACGACCTTGACCTTGACGACGTCCTCGAGGGCCCGGCGCTGGGAGGGGGCGAGCTCGCCGTCGACGATCACCGTGTCGGCGCCGACGGCGGCGACCATCTCGGCCAGCTCCTGGGCCTTGCCGCTGCCCAGGTAGGTTGCGGGGTCGGGGTGGTCCCGCCGCTGGATGAGGGCGTCGAGGACCTCCGAGCCCGCGGTCTGGGCCAGGGCGGCCAACTCGCGCAGGGAGGTCTCGGCGTCCTGGACACCGGTGGACCCATGCGGGTCCCGTGCTCCAGCCGTGGGGGTCTCCAGCCCGACGAGGACGACCCTCTCGAGGCGGATCTGGCGGTACTCGACCTCGCTGACGTCCTCGAGCTCGGTGGACAGCCCCGCCACGCGGCGGGTCCCGGCGCGCGCCTCGCGCTCGAGGGCGCCGTCGTCGAGCTCGGCGCGCCCGTCCTCCCCGGCCGTGGAGGCCAGCGCGGTGCCGTGGCGCGACAGGACGCGCGAGACGATGTCCCGGGCCGGGTCCGGCACGGAGCCGGCGGCGGGGGGCGAGGCGGGCGAGACAGGGGTGTGGTCAGTCACGTCAGTCACAAGGACTCCTTCACGTATGCATGCGGCGGTCCGGAGCGGTGCTCGACGGACCTGCCCGGTCGGGCGTTGTCGATAGCGGTGCCTGAGGAGCAGGTCACCGGCTCAGCGCATACGGAAGATCCACATGGGCGCATGCTAACGCCTCAGACCCCAGCCGCGAAACCGGGATCTCGATCCGTCCAAGACCCCGGGAGGGGCAACGGTCGGTAACCGCCTCGTTATAGTGGCACCATGACTCCCTGGGAAGACCGCCCCGCAACTGGATCCGACGGCGTCGAGGATGTCGGAGCGCAGACCGCACCACCGCAGGGGCAACCCCTCATCGCCTTGACCCCTGAGCAGTTCGAGCAGTTGGTCGCGCTCCCCCAGGCTCAGATGCAGGCCCAGGTCCAGAGCCAGATCCAGGCCCAGGCCGAGGCACAGATGCGGGCCGAGGCCGAGGCCCTGAGCTCAGAGATCCAGACAACCGCCGTGGCCTCCCTCCATCCTAGGGGCCGTTGCCATGGTCATCGGTGCAGCGGCAGGGGTCGCCCTGTTCGCCTACTTGACGGAGCCGCCGATCACTGAGGACATTGAGGGCACGATCGCCTTCGCGCTCTTCGGTCTGGCCCTGCCCTTCGGCTGGCACGCCACGAGACAGCGGGACTCCATCGTGGTCCAGTCGGCCCTCATGTGGCTGATCACGGGGGTACTGCGGGCGTGGTTCTCCATCGTCATCGGTATTCCCGCGATGGTCTTCTACCTGTTGCGGGCCCTTGTCAGGCTCGCCCGTGCGCGACGCCTGCACGCCGCGGCAACCTCGCCACCGACCGAATGACCTCTCCCCCGCCCGAGCCCGGTCAGCCGGGGCCGGGTGCCCCGCCGCCCTCCCCCCGCACCCTGCTCACCGCGCCGGTGGGGCACCTGGCCCTGGCCATGCTCGTCATCGAGCTGCTCGCCGGGATGCAGATCTACATCAACCAGACCGTCCTGCCGTTGCTGGCCTCCGACCTGGGGGCGCGCCAGCACTACGGACTCATCACGGCCGCGGCGATGGTGCCGACCTTCTTGACCATGCCCTTGGGCGGGTCGATGCTCGTGCGCTGGCGGGCCGATCGGCTCATGAGCGCTCTGACGGCGGTACTGGTCGCCGGGGCGGGGCTGGGGGCCCTGGCGCCGAACGTCGGGCTCTACGTGCTCGGTGAGATCCTGCGGGGCCTGGCCGCCGGCGCCCTGGCCACGGTCACCATGGGCGTCATGGTCGTGGCACTGCCCGAGTCCTGGCGCAGGCTTCTCCTGGCCACCGGGTCGGCGATGTGGGTGGTCTCCTCGTTGCTCGGACCGGTCTACGCGGCCGGCGTGGCGCAGGCCTGGAGCTGGCGCTGGGCGCTGGTGGGCTACGTCCCGCTGCTCGTGGTCGCCCGTGGCGTCATGGCCCGTCAGGTCCGCAGCCTGCGCGTCCCCGACGACGACCGGCGCCCGCCCGTGCTTCCCGCCCTGGCCATGGCCGGGGGCGTGGCGGTCATCGGGGCGGTGCCCGCGGCCTCGGTGTGGTTCTGGCCGGTCGGCGCCGCCGGGGCGGTCGCCGTCGTGTGGGCCTGTGCCCGCGTCTTCCCGGTCGGCGTGCTGCGCCTCGCGCCCGGCCGTCCCGCGGCGCTGGCGACCCTGGGCTGGCTGTGCGCCGCCTACTTCGCCTTGGACTACCTGGTGTCCCCGGCCGGCCACGACGTGCTCGGGCTCGGCCCGGCGGCGATCGGCTGGGCGCTGACGATGGCGGGGGTCTGCTGGTCGGTGGTGGCGATGTGGTGCGGGGCGCACCCGGCCCGCGAGGCCGGCGCCTACCGGCTGCGCACGGCCCTGGGGGGCGCGGGTCTGACTGTCGGCGGCGCCGTCGTCGCCCTCGCCCTGGGCTCGGCGGTGCCGTGGTGGGGGCTGCATGTGGGCTGCGCCCTGGCCGGCCTGGGGATGGGCGCCACCCACCAGGACACGGTCATCCGGTGCCTGACCGCCCCCTCCGAGCTCGGTGCCCCCGACGACGGCATCCCGGCTACGCAGGCCGCCACGGCCGTCACCATCGCGGGCGGCGCCGGCGGGGCGACGCTGGGCACACTGGTGACGAGCTTCGTCGCACCCACGGGTGCCGGTGTCGAGGCGGGGCGGGTCGTGCCGGTGTGCGCGGTGCTGGCCGTCATGCTGGCGGCCACCCCGCTGCTGGCCCGCCGGACCGAGCCCGGTAACCTGCAGTCGTGAACGAGCACTACTTCGCCGCCTGCCCCGGCGGCGATCCTCAGGAGCGTGAGCACCGCTTCACGATCCGCGGCGTCGAGCACGAGGTGACGACGGCCGCCGGGGTCTTCAGCGCCGACCGCCTCGACAAGGGCACCCAGGTGCTGCTCGACCACGTGCCCGAGCCGCCGGAGGCGGGCACCCTGCTCGACCTGGGATGCGGCTGGGGGCCGATCGCCCTGGCACTGGCCGACGCCGCGCCCCGGGCCACGGTGCTGGCCACCGACGTCAATGAGCGCAGCCTGGACCTGACCGCCCGCAACGCCGCCCGGGCCGGGCTCGCCAACGTGCGCGCCGTCGAGGCCGCCGCCCTGCTCGAGGAGCTGGGAGGTACAGGCGCACGGGTGGACCTCATCTGGTCCAACCCCCCGGTGCGCATTGGCAAGGCGGCCCTGCACGACCTGCTGGAGACCTGGTTGGCGCTGCTGTCCGAGGACGGCCAGGCGTGGCTCGTCGTGGGCAGGAACCTGGGCGCCGACTCCCTGGCCTCATGGTTGGCCGGCCAGGGGTGGGCGGTGGACAAGGCGGCCTCGGCCAAGGGCTTCCGGGTCCTGCGCGTGCAGCAGCCCACCTCGGAGGCTTGAGTCACTTGCAGCTCGATTCTTGCCCGTCAGGACGACAACCCGAGTGTGGGTGCCGACCACTGGCGGGATCGAGCGCCCCCGCAGGCGGACGGCGCCCAGCCGACACAGCCGGCACGCCTCGACCCGGTCCCCGGCGAGCATGAGCGCGCGTCACGCGCATGAGCTGGCGGCGGTCGCATGAGCTCTAGCGGTTCACGGGTGCTGAGCACGTGAGTGAGTCACCTGTCGCACACCATCGGTTCAGGCCGACTCCGCCAGGCGCGCTCTGACGGCTTCGACGATCCCCGCGTCACTCACGCCAAGCCCCCGCATCTCAGCGACATACTCCGCAGTGAGACCCACGGGGGTGCGATCATCCATCCGTCGGGCAGGCACCGGTGCGACGCTCGTGCCCGTGCGGCGGTTGGTATGGACCAGCCCTGCCTGCTCGAGCTCGCGGTACGCCCGGGCGACCGTTCCGGGCGCCACCCCCAGGTCGGCGGCGAGCCGTCGCACGGATGGCAGTCTCGCGCCGGCGTCGAGGAGCCCCGAGGTGATCTGCGCAGCCAACTGCGCCCGGATCTGCTCGAAGGGCGGGATCTGCGTGGCGGAGTCGACGGTCAGCATGCCCCGGCCCTCAGCATGGCGTCGGCAAAGTCATGCCCCCGCCACAGCACGAGTGAGGGGTTGCGGACCCGTCGTCCGAGCTGCCACGGCACCAGAGCGGCAGCCCAGCACAGGACCCCCACGGCGAAGGCGGCCACGCTCAGAGCCGCCGTCAGCCCCATCCCCCTGGCACGGACCTCGGGATCGACAAGCCAGGTCGTCGAGGTCGCCAGAACGCCGAGGACCGCCACGAGGCCGATACCGACGGCGACATCGAGCAGCCCCCTGACAGCGGTGGATCGCAGCGCGTCCTCCCATGCAAGCTCAAGATCGCAGTGAGCACGTTGCGGGCGATCCGCCAAGGCCATCGCGAGGCACAAGAGCGCGGCAGACCCGGCGAGGACACATACTCCAGCAACCAGGACTGCGACGGGAACCAATTGTCCCCCGTCCGGAGGTACCGGAGCCAGGGACCACACCCCGACGCTTGTCAGGCAGGCGACTCCAACGGCGGCCATGGAGATCAGGACGGCCCTGCGGTCCCAGTCGGTGCAGTAGCTCCTCCAGGTCGTAGCGCTGGCGTGCGCCACGCGGGGAGCGTCGGGGTAGAGGTCGGCGATGGCCCGGGAGACACCGACGACCGCTCCCACAGCGACGCCGAGGGCCGTTGTCCCGAGCAAGACGGCGGGCACGATGTTGGCAGCATCGCTCATCTGGGCGGCGACCGCGAGAACGGCCCCGAACGCCCAACCGCTCCACCCCCCTACCTGCGCGGCACGTGTCCGGGCGTGCAGTCGCGCACGCACGACCTCACCCAGCCCGGGCGGAAGCGGGAGACCCTGCCTGGAGAGAAAAGCCTCAGTGCGATCATCGGGACGTTCGGCGAGCCACCCCCTCCAGCTCGACGCGGCGCAGGGCAACAGCGTGGCGGCGATCAATGCCCACAGAACGACTGACATCGTGACCCTCCATTCGGTGTATCAATACACTGATTGTATCAGTACACGCATGGCCGCCGCCATACCAGGCGCGGCCCCGGGCCGGAGCCTGCCGATCGCCCCCGGGCACCGGTGTCACCACCGTCGTGAGCCCCTACGTCAAGGGCTCGCGGTCGAGGACCTCGGGATCGACCTGCGCACGGCGCAACGCCTCCCACTGCCCGGGGTGGGGTGGCCAGGCAGCCACGGTCCACCGCATCGGCCACCACCCCGGAAGCAGCTCGAGGCCCAGGATCTCCTCGGCCTGCGGCCACGGCACCACCACCCGGCCGCGGGTCGAACGCAGGTCGAGGTACTCGACCTCGGGCAGGACGAGCTGACCGGCGCCCTCCTCGACCTCGACCGCCGTCGGCAGCATCCCCTGCCCCGCCACGGGCAGGACAGTGGGCGGCGGATCGGGTGGCTGCGGGTCGTTCCTCAGGGCGTCGTTGAGCCACGTGGTCTGAGCCTCGTACTGGTCGCGCACGTAGCGGCGCCGCTGCGCCCAGGCGATCTCACCCAGGCGGGTTCCCGCTCGGCGCCAGGCTCTCAGGCGCCCGTGCTCGACGACCAGGGGGAAGGGGAGCATGGCGCGCGGGTCGTCGATGTATATCTCGGCGGCGTAGCGCATGGCGGCCGCCACCGCCTCCTCGTCGGCCTCGGGCAGGACGAAGATCTCGTTGCGGGACACCGGAAAGACGAGCTGACGGGACATGCCGTAGACCGGGTTGGCCACCGCCCCGATCGGACGGGCGAAGACCTCGGGCATGGTCAGCCAGGAGGGCTCGTAGCCGTAGGGGCTGACGACGAAGGCGGCGCCCTGCCCGGTGGCACCGATGGGCTCGATCGACGTGCGGTACTCGCAGCGCCGGAAGTTCTCCCGTGCCGCCTGGTCCAGCTGCTCGCGTCCGACGCCCCATGACTCGGCATCGTCTTTGACGACCATCTTGGTAACCTCGGGGTGGTCGACACCGACGATCGTGACCAGGTGCTCGGCCAGGGGTCGCCAGGCCACCTTGCTCGCCACCCGGGCGTTCAGGACGAGCTGGGCGGGGCGGACCAGCGGCATGAGCCGGTCCCACGGCACCTCGGAGCCGGGGGTGTCCTCGATGTCGAAGGCGCGCAGGTACTCCACCGTCGCGGCGACCCGCTCGGAGAAGGGCAGGCCGCGGCTGTTGCGCTCGGGGATCGAGCACAGGTACTCGGCGACGGTGGTGCCGTCGCGGGTCAGGCGCAGATGGATGCCGTCGACGTGGGCCTCCTCGCCGGGGAAGACCTCGCGTGCGGCGGCCCGGAGCACATCCTCGAAGCTCTCCATGCCTCCAGCCTATGGTGCGCTGTGGCGTCGCAGGCACCCCCCGGGGACGGGCAGGACTCCCCACGGCCCTGCGCCGCCGCTCGGGGCCGCGGGTCACACGAGCGTGACCCGGCCGACGATGGTCGCCGGACCGGTGAGCAGGACCGTCTCATCCGATCCCAGGGGGTCGGTGCCCACATGCACCCCGAGCTGCCCGCCGGGCATCTCGATGAGGTAGTCCTCCGGGGCTCCCTCGCCCTCCCAAGTGTGGAGGGCGACCGCGGCCGCGCAGCCGCCGGTGCCGCAGGAGCGGGTCTCACCGACCCCTCGCTCCAGGACCCGCAGGCGGGCCAGGCCGACACGCTCACCGGTGGCGGGGTCGACGCGCTCGCCCAGGGGCACGACGAGCTCGAGGTTGGTGCCGCGCGGCGGCTCGGGGTCGTAGAGGACCGGCGCCCCGGAGCCGGCCAGGCCGGTCAGGTCCGCAGCCACCAGCTCCTCGTCGTCGGCCAGTGCCACCACGGTGTGCGGGTTGGGCATGGCCAGGCTCAGCCCCGCCCGGGGGCCAGCCAGCCCCGGGACCGTCACAGCCGTGTCCCAGCCCTCCTCATGCGGATCGGCCTGGGCTCCCTCGGTGCGGGGCAGGCGGGCACGGCCCATGTCCACCGTCCACAGGTCACCGCTGCGGGTCACCGTGCGGGCCCCACCGCGCGTGCCGATCGTGACCGCCTCGCCGTCGGACAGGGCGACAAGGCCCTCGGCGTCGAGGACGGCGGCGAACAGGCGGGAGGCGTTGCCGCACATCTCGGCCACCGAGCCATCGGCGTTGTAGTAGTCCATGAACCACTCGGCCTCCGGGACGGCCTCGTGGAAGGCCTCGGCGCCCGGCAGCCGGGCGGTGCGCACGACACGCACGAAGCCGTCGGCGCCGATCCCCGCGCGCCGGTCGCACACGGCGGCCACGTCGACGGCGCTCACCTCGACCTCGCTCTCGGGGTCGAGGAGCACGAGGAAGTCGTTCTGCGTGCCGTGCCCCTTGATGAGCTCGTGTCCGGCCAGTGCCCAGGCTGCTGTCATGAGCGCAAGCCTAAGCGACCCCGTGGGTGCCCTCCTGCGCGCGCACGATGAGCCCGAGCGCCTCATCCACGATCCGCTCGCGCTCCCCCTCCAACCACGTGCCATGGGCGTCGACTCCGACGTCGAGCCAGTGGATGCGCGGGTCGCGCCTGAACCACTTGAGCTGGCGGGAGGCCAGCTTGCGGGTGGCCGCCGCCGTGGCCTCGACCGCCTCCGGCACGCTCATCACCCCGTCGATGACGGCCAGGGCCTGGAGGTAGCCGATGGCACGTGAGGCCGTCGGCCCCTCGCGCAGGCCGCAGGCCAGGAGCGACTCGGCCTCGGCGACCAGGCCGGAGGCGAACATGGCGGCGGTGCGCGCCTCGATCCGGCGGTTGAGCGCCTGCCGGTCGATGCGCAGGGCCAGGTGGACGGTGGGGACGAGGTCGGCGTAGCGGGGCAGGGAGGCGGTGAAGGGGCGTCCGGTCAGGTGGATGACCTCCAGGGCGCGCACGACCCGGCGCATGTCGGAGGGCTCGATCCGCGCGGCGGCGGCCGGGTCGAGCCTCTCGAGCTCCCGGACGAGCCGGGCCGTCCCCTCCCTGCCGGCTCGCCCCTCCAGCTCGGCGCGCACCTGCGGGTCGGTGCCGGGGAACTCCAGGGCGTCGGTGACGGCACGCACGTAGAGACCCGAGCCGCCGACGATGACACCGCGCGCCCCACGGCGCTCGATGCCCTCCAGGTCCCGGCGGGCGCACCGCTGGTAGGCCGCCACCGAGGCCTCCTCGACGACGTTAAGGACGTCGATCTGGTGGTGGGGGTGGCCCCGGCGATCAGCCACCGGCAGCTTGGCGGTGCCGATGTCCATGCCGCGGTAGAGCTGGGAGGCGTCGGCGTTGACGATCTCGCAGGGCAGACCCGCCTCCCCCAGGGCGTCGGCCAGGTCGAGGGCGAGGTCCGACTTGCCGGTGGCGGTGGCGCCCACGACCGCCAGACGCAGGAGGCTCACAGCTCGGGCAGGAGGGGACGGATCCGGCTGAGCGCCTGGGTGCAGGAGAACAGAGCCGTGTCGACGTGCAGACGCAGCTGGTCACTGGTCACGCCCGCCGCGAGGTCGACGAGGTAGGTGGCCCGGACAAAGGGGCCGCCGGGGGCGTCGTTGATGGTCACCGTGGGAAAGAGCTTGTCGCGGTTCCAGTCGTTGATGGCGGCGGCCAGCTCGTCACGCGTGGCGGGGCCGGCCGGCTCCTCCCAGTCCCCCGCGATGAGGAGCCAGCCCTCGTGACCCTCAGGGATCTCGAAGACGAAGGGGTAGGACCCCCACAACCCCACCAGGCTCGTGCGGCCGTCCTCGAGGTGGCGCTGCACCTCATAGCCCAAGGACCGGGTGATGACGTCCTCGACCCGCTCCAGGGTCAGGGGCGAGGTCGCCTCGGGCTGCTGGTCGCCGGCTCGCCCGGCCGCCTGGGCTCCGGGGACACCCGGGCCGGCATGAGGGGTCTCCGAGGTATGTGCGGGGCGATGGGGCGCGACGCGTTGGGGGGCGGCACCACCGGGACGGGGTGTGGTTCTCTCGACCACGCGCTCGTCCCAGCGCTTGGCCACGAGCCGCGCGATGAAGTCGGTGAGCCTCTCGCCCCGGCGCCTGACGCTCACGGCTCGAGCCCCCCTCGCAGCGGGTCGGGGAAGTGGAGCTCGGCCTCCCGGATGAGGGCGACGATGAGCCGGCAGCCGGTCATGATGAAGTCCTCGAGCTGGGCGTCGCTCATGCCTGCATCCAGGGGGTAGGCGACCTCGCCGTGGAGGCGCACGACACCGCCGTCGGCGATGGTCAGGTAGGCCTTGGGCCCGATCCTCGTGGCGTTCCACTCCTCGACCAGGCGCCGCAGGCCACCCAGGTGCTCGGTGTCGGCGATGCGGAACCAGGTCCCCCGCAGCTGCAGGACCCCGGCCCCTGGGAACAGGACCCGAACGGTGACATACCGCCAGGGGATGCCGACATGCCCCTCGTCGTTGATGAAGAAGCGCAGGTCCAGCCGCTGCACGCAGGCCACGACCCGCTCATTGTCCACCGGCGTGGGCACGGCGGGGGCGGGAGCGCCCGCGGGTGGATTCGCAGGACCGGACTGGGGCATGGGTCCACCCTAGATGATCGATTCCTCAGGGTGGGTGGGAGGCACAGCCTGGGCCCATGGGTCTGGGGCCGGTGAGGTGTGTCCGGCGCCCGGCCCATCGCCGAGATCGGGAGATATGACACCTCGAGATCGGGACATATGACAGCTCGAGATCGGTGGCGAGGGCTGGAGGCAGCTCGGGCGAGGTCGGTACCGGCGCCGCCTCAGGGGGTTGCGGCCCCCGTCAGCAGCCCCCGTCGCCCGTGCCCGAGGCCGCGCGACGGGCCTGCTCTGCGATCGCGTCCACGGCGTCGTTGAAGGCTTCTGAGGTCTTCGAGACCCCGGCCAGGACCGTGACGTGGGCGTCCTCGACGCTGCGTCCGACCACGACACCGTCGACCTCCTGGGCGAAACCGGCGATGAAGTCCCTGGAGGTGTCGGTCAGGCCGTCGCCGCTCACCGAGACCTGCGTGATGCGGCCGTCGCGCAGCGTCAGGGTCACGTCGATGGAGTCCTGCTCGATGAGGCCGTCGACGACGCCATAGTCCTCGGTGGCGGAGTACTCGCCGTCGGCGTAGGGGCCGGCGGTCGGTTCGTGGGTGACGACGACGAGGGTGGTGCCTGAGGCGTGCAACCGACGGAAGATGTCCAGGACGATCCGTTCGTTGGACTCGTCGAGGTTGCCGGTGGGCTCGTCGGCCAGGACGAGCTCGGGGTGGTTGATCAGTGCCCGGGCGATGCACACGCGCTGCTGCTCGCCTCCAGAGAGCTGGGAGGGCAGACGGTGGGCCCGGTCGGCCAGCCCCACGTCCTTCAGGGCGTGCAGCGCCTCGTCCCGGTCGGTCATCGAATGGTAGTACTGCGCGACCATGACGTTCTCCACGGCCGTCAGGTGAGGGATGAGGTGGAACTGCTGGAAGACCAGCCCGATGACGTTCTTGCGGATGTCGGTCAGTTGGGAGGCGCTGAGCCTGCCGAGCTCGCGGCCGTCCAGCCTCACCGACCCCGTGGTGGGGGTGTCCATGCAGCCGATGATGTTCATGAGGGTGGTCTTGCCGGACCCCGAGGAGCCGACGACCGACAACCACTGTGACCGCGGGGCACATCCAGACTGAGGTCGGCCAGGGCGTGCAGGTCGCGGTAGATCTTCGAGACGTTTCTCAGCTCGAGCAACATGTCATTCCTCCCTGAGAACGAGTGCGGGGTCGATGCGAGATGCCCGGCGCACCGGTGGCACGGAGGCCACGACGGCCACCATCCAGAACAGCGTGTTGAGCATGGTGATGACGCGCTCGTCACCACTGGTCATCCTGGTCACCGGCTTGGCCTGGACATGGTCACCGGAACCGGACGCCTCGACGTCCCGGGCCGCTGCTTCAACCGTGACGGCGGTCGTGTCCACCGAGTACTCCACGACGTCGAATCCGGCGGCGGAGGAGCCGGTCAGCTCCTCGAGCCCGGCGGTGGGCACATAGAGGATGTCATCCTCCTGGCCTCCGGTGTCGACGACGCCGGACACGCGCCATCGCACGCGCAGGCCCTGTTCCTGCTCCCCGGCCTCCTGGTCCGGCGCCGTCGTGGCGGAGGACACGGCCTGGTCGAGGACGGCGACGTCCTCGGCGCTGATGCGCGCAGCCTGGTCTGAGGCGGCTCCCCGGGAGGCGGGCACGACGATGAGGTTGGCCCCGAACTGGCGCATCTGCGCACTCATCTGGGCGGGGACCGCCAGACAGACCGCGGCGAGGCAGAAGAGTGTCGCCGCCCCCACAGTCGAGGAGCCGAGGGCGGCCACCGCCCGCGAGCGCCTGCGCAGCATGGCGCCGCGCAGCATGGTGAGGAACATTCGGCGGTTGGTCATGGGGCGTCCGGCGTCACCGGCGTCCACGGGTGTGGTGCGTGTCCCGCGCCTGATCATCCTGGTCATCTCCTGTGCAGGGCAGTGGCCGGTTGGTTCCTCAGGATGGTGCGGGTCGAGGAGGCCGTGGAGGCCAGCAGGACGAGCGACACCAGCACGGTGACGAGCATGTAGACCATGGGTCGCATGGCGATCGAGGACTCGAAGACGACCTGCCCGATGAGCTGGGCCAGGCCCGAGCCGACCAGGAATCCCACCAGGGTGCCGACCGCGCCGATGACGGCGGTCTCGGCCAGGACCAGCCGGTTGATCGAGTCGGTGGAGGCGCCCACCGCCTTGAGCAGGGCGAGCTCGCCACTGCGCTCGACCAGGGAGGCGGTGGTCAGCGAGGCCACTGCCAGGGCTGCGGCGACCAGGCTCAGGGCGGTCATGAGGATCATGAGTGCCTGGGTCTTCTCCAGGACCTCGCCCTCGACGGCGGCGACCTGCCGGACCTGTTTGGCCACCGCCCCGGGGATGACCTCCGCGATCTGGTAGGCGATCGAGGAGGGATAGGCGGTGCAGTACCAGGTCTCCCACTCCGCGGAGGACAGGACCTTGGGGTTGCGGGCCGCCTTGCGCGACAGGTCGTTCTCGGGAGTCGTCAGGGCCTTGACCTCCACCTCCTGGACCAGGCCGTGGAGGCCGGTCATGTCCTGGATGACGGTCAGGGGCGCGTAGAGGGTGCCGTCGTCCTGGTCGTCGGTGTCCTCCCGCCCGGGGCGCGGTGCCGCGAGGCGGGCGGGGCTCGGTCGTGCTGGACCTGCCCCCGGGCTCGCGGCACCTGCTGGACCTCTACGACCGTCTCCACCGGGCCACCGGCGGGGCGGTGGACCCCTTGGTGGGCGCCGACCTGCTCGAGCTCGGCTACAACCCGCGACACACCTTCACCGTCCGCGACGGCGCCGCCCGGCGCCTGGGCGCCGCCCACGGCCGGGCCACGTGGGCGCAGGCCGCCCGCCACGCCGGCGACCAGCTGGTGCTCAGTACGCCCCTCCTGGTGGACGTGGGCGCCGCAGGCAAGGGCTTCCTGGCCGATCAGCTCGCCGGCTGGCTCGGTGCTGCCGGATTCGACGAGATCGTCGTCGACGCCGGCGGCGACATCCTCGTACACAGCTATGAGCCCGTGCGCATCGGCCTGGAGGATCCCGCCCGCCCGAGGGCCGGGCAGGTCCTCGGAGTGGTCGATCTCCGACACGGCGCCCTGTGCGCCTCGGGCGCGACCCGCCGCACGTGGGGGCCGGAGCTCCACCACATCCTCAACGCCCTGACCGGTCGTCCGGTCACCGGATCGGCGGCCGTGGCCGCCTCCTGGGTGGTGGCCCAGCACTGCGCGGTGGCCGACGGCCTGGCCACCGCCTTATTCGTCGCTCAGACCGGGGTCGCCACCGGCGTACCGCTGCCGCCGGGCGCGCCCACGCGCAGCCGCGGCATGCCGATGGACACCGGGGCGGTGTCGGCCTCGGGGGCCGCACAGGCCTCGACCCGGCGCCGCTCCCAGGCGTCCCCGGCCCGGGTGCGGCGCACCTCGAACAGGGCCGGGCCGTGGTCGTGCCACACGCGCTCCCCGGGGGCCAGTGCCTCGTTGGCGGCCGCGCGCTCAGCACTCAGCGGCTCACCGCACCGGGCGGAGTCGGCGATGAGGTGGTGGGGCGCCCCGTGGGTGACGCGCACCGTCACCAGGTCGCCGGGACGCGGCGCTCCCCCGGCGTGGTCCTCGGCGTCCATGCCCGCCGGCAGGGCAAGGTGGACGAGCCGGTTGTCCGCCGCCCTGCCCGAGACCCGTGCGGTCACCGCGTCGCGCCGGCCCTCGCCCTCGGCGATCAGCACCTCGACCACCCGCCCCTCCTGGGCCGCGTTCTCCTCATGGGTGATGCGCCGCACCAGCGCATCGAGCCGGGCGTAGCGCTCCTTGACCACCTCGGCGGGCACCTGCTCGGCCAGGTCGGCCGCCGGTGTCCCCGGCCGCGGGGAGTACTCGAAGGTGAAGGCCGAGGCGAAGCGCGCCTTCTCGACCACCTCGAGCGTGGCCGTGAAGTCCTCCTCGGTCTCCCCGGGGAAGCCGACGATGATGTCGGTCGTGATGGCCGCGTGCGGCATGCGCTCGCGGACCCGCTCGAGAATGCCCAGGAAGCGCTCGGCGCGGTAGGACCGGCGCATGGCCCGCAGGACCCGGTCCGAGCCGGACTGCAGCGGCATGTGCAGCGACTCCATGACGGTCGGGGTCTCGGCCATGGCCTCGATGACGTCGTCGGTGAAGGCGGCGGGGTGAGGGCTGGTGAAGCGCACCCGCTCGATGCCCTCGACCGCCCCGGCCGCCCGCAGCAGCTTGGCGAAGGCCCCCCGGTCACCGAAGCCCACGCCGTAGGAGTTGACGTTCTGGCCCAGGAGGGTCACCTCGATGGCGCCCTGGGCGGCCACGGCCTCGATCTCAGCCAGGACCTCCCCGGGGCGGCGGTCGCGCTGCTTGCCCCTCAGGGAGGGCACGATGCAGAAGGTGCACGTGTTGTTGCAGCCCACGGCGATGGACACCCATGCCGCGTAGGCCGACTCCCGGCGGCTGGGCAGGGTGGAGGGGAAGACCTGGAGGGACTCCTCGATCTCGACGGCCGCCGCCTCGTTGTGGCGGGCCCGCTCGAGCAGGGCCGGCAGGACGTCGAGGTTGTGGGTGCCGAAGACGACGTCGACCCACGGGGCCCGCTCGACGATCCCCTGCCCCATCTGCTGGGCCAGGCAGCCCGCGACGGCGATCTGCATGCCGGGGCGCTCGCGCTTGACCGCGGCGAGCTGGCCGAGGTTGCCGAACAGACGGGTGGCGGCGTTCTCCCGCACCGAGCAGGTGTTGACGATGACGACGTCGGCGCCGCCGTCGCCGGCCCGGGTGGCCCGGGCCGCGGCCTCGGGCACGTCCTGGGCGCGCCGGTAGCCGGCGGACTCGAGCAGGCCGGCCATGCGCTCGGAGTCGTGGACGTTCATCTGGCAGCCCAGGGTGCGCACGTGATAGGTGCGGGGTGCCCCGCCCCGGAGCGCGGAGGGGGCGGGGACAACGGCGGTCGGCGTCGGGGCGGTCATCGCCGGGCAGTCTAAGGGATCGCCCGGCCGGCACATGCCGGCACAGGCCGGCACAGGCCGGTGCCGGCCTGTACTGCCGCAGTCGGGCCGGGAGGTTCGGCGGCGGGCACGGGACCGGACCGGGCTGTGACGTGATCGACACATATCTGATCGATCACGGAAACGCGGTGGTGCTGTCATCACGGTTATGACGCCTCCACCCCTTGGCCCTGAGACGAGCTCCCCGGCGGTGCTCGTCGAGCTGGTCGGAGTCAACAAGCACTTCGGCGACCTCCACGTCCTCAAGGACGTCAACCTCTCGGTCAGCCGCGGTGAGGTCGTTGTCGTCCTGGGTCCCTCGGGCTCGGGCAAGTCCACCTTGTGCCGGGCCATCAACCGCCTGGAGTCCATTGGCAGCGGGCGGATCGTCATCGACGGCCGGGAGCTGCCCGAGGAGGGCAAGGAGCTGGCCCGCCTGCGCGCCGACGTCGGCATGGTCTTCCAGTCCTTCAACCTCTTCGCCAACAAGACGATCCTGGAGAACGTCACCCTGGGGCCGATCAAGGTCCGGGGCATGGCCAAGGAGGAGGCCCAGACCCTGGCGCGCGGGCTGCTGTCGCGGGTCGGCGTGGCCGACCAGGCCGCGAAGTACCCCGCCCAGCTCTCCGGCGGCCAGCAGCAGCGCGTGGCCATCGCGCGCGCCCTGGCGATGCGCCCCAAGGTCATGCTCTTCGATGAGCCGACCAGCGCCCTGGACCCCGAGATGGTCAACGAGGTCCTCGACGTCATGACCGAGCTGGCCGCCGAGGGGATGACGATGATCATCGTCACCCATGAGATGGGCTTCGCCCGCAAGGCCGCCGACCGCGTCGTCTTCATGGCCGACGGAGCCGTCGTCGAGCAGGCGCCTCCCGAGGAGTTCTTCTCCCACCCGCGCACCGAGCGCGCCAAGGACTTCCTGTCCAAGCTCATCACCCACTGAACCCACTGACCGGTGGGTGAGCGCCCACTGATCACCCGTCGTCCACAGGCAGGAGGCCGGTCATGCACGTGCTCCCACCCCGCCGCGCAGCGGGACCACGGCGCCGCCCAGGGTCGGCGCGCCGCCGCCTGCTGGCCTGCGCCGTGGCGGCGTGCCTGGCGCTGTGCGGGGCCCTGACGGCCTGCGGGTCGGGCCCGGAGGCCTCCGAGCACACCATCCGCATCGGCATCAAGTTCGACCAGCCCGGGCTGGGCCTCAAGGACGGCTCCCACTACACCGGTTTCGACGCTGACATGGGTCGGGCCCTGGCCGCCGAGCTGGGCTACACCGAGGACGAGATCATCTGGGTCCAGACGGTCTCGGCCCAGCGCGAGACGATGCTGGCCAACGGTCAGGTCGACATGATCCTGGCGACCTACTCGATCACCGAGGCGCGCCGGGAGAAGATCACCTTCGCCGGCCCCTACTTCGTGGCCGGCCAGGACCTGCTCGTGGCCGAGGGCTCCGAGATCACCGGTCCCGACGACCTCGACGGGCGCATCCTGTGCTCGGTCGAGGGCTCGACCTCGGCCCAGACGATTCGCGAGGAGTACTCCAGCTCCGTCCAGCTCTTCCCCGTGCGCACCTACGCCCAGTGCGTCGAGTTCCTCGCCGCGGGCACCGTCGACGCGGTGACCACCGACGACATCATCCTGGCCGGCTTCGCCGCCCAGCCCCTGTACGCCGGGTCGATGCACCTGGTGGGGCAGACCTTCACCGAGGAGCAGTACGGCGTCGGCCTGCCCCAGGGTTCCCCGCGGTGCGAGGCGATCAGCGCAGCCATCACCGGGCTCATCGAGGATGGCACGTGGGAGCGTCTCCTGGAGGAGAACGTCGGCAGCTCCTTCACGCCCAACCCCGAGCTCAACCCGCCCACCGTCGACCCGGGCCTGTGCGACTGACAGCCCGGACCCCCGCCCCGCAGCCGACCGCCCCCGCCGCGCAGCAGCGCGCCGAACCCGACAGGAGGACCCATGGGTGATCTTCTGGCCCAGTACGACGTCCTAGGCGCCTTCATGGTCAACATCGAGCTGACCGTCCTGGCGGCGATCGGCTCGGCCCTCATCGGCACCGTCCTCATGATCATGAGGGTCTGCCCCATGGCCTCCCTGCGCGGTGCGGCCGCCGCCTTCGTCAACGTCGTCATGAACATCCCCCTGACCCTCATCATCCTGGCCTGCTCCCTGGGCCTGTACGGCCAGCTCGGGATCGTGCTGTCGGGGCGCGGCGGCGACCAGTGGCTGGCACGGAACTCCTTCTGGCTGACGGTGCTGGGGCTGTCGGTCTACACCGCCACCTTCGTGTGCGAGGCCCTGCGCTCGGGGCTCAACACCGTGCCTCCCGGCCAGGCCGAGGCCGCCCGGGCCATCGGCCTGGGCTTCATCCCCACGATGCGTCTGGTCGTCCTGCCCCAGACCCTGCGCGGCGCGGTGGCCCCCCTGGGCAACACCCTCATCGCCCTGGCCAAGAACACGACCGTGGCCTCGGCGGCCGGCGTGGCCCAGGCCGCCTCCGTCATGTCCGACATGTTCGAGTTCTCCCCGCAGCACGTCGTGTCGGTCTTCCTGCTGTTCGCCGTGGGCTGGACCCTCATCGTCCTGCCGATCGGCCTGATCACGACGTCCCTGTCCCGAAAGCTGGCGGTGGCACGATGAACGACCACTCTGTCCTGTACGACCTGCCCGGCCCTCGGGCCCTGCGCCGTGAGCGCCTGGGCAATGTCATCGGTGTGCTCGTCATCGTGGCGCTGGCCGCCTGGGTCGTCATCGGCCTGGCCGCCAAGGGCCAGTTCGACGCCGTGCGCTGGGAGCCGTTCGTCACCGCGTCGGCCTGGGTGGACTACCTGCTGCCCGGCCTGTGGGCCACGGTGCGGGCCTCCGCGCTGGCGGTGGTGGCGGCCTTCGTCTTCGGGATCGTCTTCGGCCTGGGCCGCCTGAGCGACCTGCGCGTCGTGCGCTGGGTCTCGACGCTCGTCGTCGAGTTCTTCCGCGCCGTACCGGTGCTCGTGCTCATGCTGTTCTTCTACTTCCTGGGGTCCCAGTCCACCATCGTCGCCCCGACCTCGGCGGCCTTCTGGGGGGTCGTGACCGCCCTGACGCTCTACAACGGCTCGGTCGTGGCCGAGCTGGTGCGCTCGGGCATCCACTCCCTGCCCTCCGGCCAGCGCGAGGCAGCCCTGGCCATCGGCCTGACGCGCTCGCGCTCCCGGCTGCTCATCGAGCTGCCCCAGGCGCTGGCCGCCATGACTCCGGCGCTGGTCAGCCAGTTGATCGTGGCCCTCAAGGACACGGCGCTGGGCTACATCATCACCTACTCCGAGCTCCTGGCCGCCGGCAGCCTGCTGGGCAGCGCCAAGGCCAACCTCATCCCCTCGCTCATCGTCGTCGCCGCGCTGTTCGTCGTCATCAACATGGGCCTGTCGTGGCTGGCCGGCCGGGCCGCCCGCCGCCTGACCTCCCGCACCAGCGAGGAGATGACCACCGTCACCGGTATCGCCGTGGCCTCCGACGCCCCCTGAGCACGCGGCCGCGGCCGTCGCGCTGCACAGGTGGCCTGCCCCTATGATGTGGGCCTGACTCGTGTCCGACCGGAGGATCTCATGGCTCGACGTAGCGCCGCCCCGGGTGCCTCGGCGCACCCCGCCTTCTCCACCCGTCACATCGGCCTCCGCCCCCCGGAGCTGGCCACCGTCCTGGAGCGGATCGGTGTGGCCGACCTGGAGGAGCTGGCCGCCCGGGTCGTGCCCGATGGGCTGCCCGCGCTGGCGGCCGTCGAGCACACGCCCCCCTCGGCCGCCGGCGGCGGACTGTCCGAGCCGCAGGCGATCGCCGCGCTCGGCGAGCTCGCCGCCCTCAACGACCCCCACACCGAGATGATCGGCCGGGGCTACCACCCGTGCCACACTCCGGCGGTCATCGTGCGCGACGTGCTGTCCAACCCCGCCTGGACCACCGCCTACACCCCTTACCAGGCCGAGATCAGTCAGGGCCGTCTGGAGGCCCAGCTGCTCTTCCAGACCGTCGTGTCGGACCTGACCGGCCTGCCGGTCGCCTGTGCCTCCCTGCTCGACGAGGCCACCGCCGTGGCCGAGGCGGTCACGCTCATGGCGCGGGCCTCCCGCCGGGCCGTCGGGCGAGCCGTCCTGCTCGATGCCGGCCTGCACCCCCAGTGCCTCGAGGTCGCCCAGGCCCGCTGCGAGCCGCTGGGGATCCGCGCCGTCGTCGCGACCGCCCAGGAGATGACTGACCCCGCGCTCCTGGCCGGCGAGCCGCTGGTCGGAGCGGTCCTGGCCCACACGAGCACCCGGGGCGCCGTGGCCGATCTGGCGCCCGTCGTGTCCGCCGTGCACGGCCGCAGCGGCCTGGTGGCCGTCGACGCCGACCCCCTGGCGCTGACGGTGCTCACCGAGCCCGGCGCGGTGGGCGCCGACATCGCCGTCGGCTCTGCCCAGCGACTGGGGGTGCCGCTGTTCTTCGGCGGCCCGCACGCCGGCTTCATGGCGGTCACCGAGGCGCTCCAGCGTCAGGTGCCCGGACGGTTGGTCGGGGTCTCCCACGACGCCGAGGGCGCCGAGGCCCTCCGCCTGGCACTCCAGACCCGCGAGCAGCACATCCGCCGGGAGCGGGCCACCTCCAACATCTGCACCGCCCAGGCACTCCTGGCGGTGGTGGCCGCCTTCTACGCCGTCCATCACGGCCCCGAGGGCCTGCGCGCCATCGCCCGCGGCACTCATGCCATGGCCGCGCGCATCGCCGCCGGGCTGCGGCGGGCCGGGGTGGGCCTGGAGCACAAGGCCTTCTTCGACACTCTGAGCGTGACCCTGCCCGGCGGCGCCGCTCAGGCGGTGGCCCTGGCCGAGCAGGCCGGCTACAACCTGCGTCTGCTCGATGAGGATCATGTCGGGCTGTCGACCAACGAGACGACCACCGAGGCCGACGCCGCAGCCGTCCTGAGCGCCCTGGCCCCCGGCGCGGTCCTGGGCGATGAGGGCGAGGCGGAGGACTTCGCCCTGCCCGCCGGCCTGGAGCGCTCCAGCGCCTTCCTCACCCACCCGAGCTTCCACCTCTACCGCTCCGAGGCGGCGATGGTGCGCTTCCTGCGCCGTCTGGCCGACCGCGACCTGGCGCTGGACCGCACGATGATCCCCCTGGGGTCGTGCACCCTCAAGCTCAACGCCGCTGTCGAGTCGGCGGCCTGGCTGGCCCCCGGCCTGGCCGGGATCCACCCCTACGCCCCCGCCGCCCAGACCCGCGGGTGGCGGCGCATGCTCTGCCAGCTCGCCGACCGCCTGGCCCGCCTGACCGGCTACGACCGGTGCAGCCTCCAGCCCGCCTCGGGGGCGCAGGGCGAGCTCGCCGGGCTCCTGGCGATCCGCGGCTACCTGCGGGCCCAGGGGCAGGAGCAGCGGGACCTGTGCCTCGTGCCCGCCTCGGCCCATGGCACCAACGCCGCCTCGGCGGCCGGCGCCGGGCTGGCGGTGGCCGTGGTGGCCACCGCCGCCGACGGGTCGATCGACATGGAGGACCTGCGTGCCAAGCTCGACCAGCACGGCGACCGGGTGGCGGCGATCATGCTGACCTACCCCTCGACCCACGGGGTCTTCGAGCCCCACGTCGCCCAGGTTGCTGATCTGGTCCACCAGGCAGGCGGGCAGGTCTACATCGACGGGGCCAACCTCAACGCGCTGACCGGCCTGCTGCGCCCCGGCGACCTGGGCGGGGACGTCTCCCACCTCAACCTGCACAAGACCTTCGCCGTCCCCCACGGGGGCGGGGGCCCGGGGGTGGGGCCCGTCGTGGCCAAGGAGCACCTGGCGGCGCACCTGCCCGCCGGCCCCTCGGGCTCGGCCGCCCCCGAGGAGGGCGACCCCGACGCCGGGTTCTCCGGGCCGGCGGTCATGGGGGCGCGCTTCGGCTCGGCCGGGGTCATGCCCCTGGCCTGGACCTACCTGGCCCTGCTCGACGACGCCGACCTGCGGGAGTTGTCCCTGACGGCGATCGCCAACGCCAACTACCTCGCGCGCTCCTTGGCCGACTGCTACCCCACGCTGTACACCGACGCCGCCGGCTTCGTGGCCCACGAGTGCATCCTCGACCTGCGCCCCCTGACCCAGGCCACCGGCGTGACCGCTGAGGACGTGGCCAAGCGCCTCATCGACTACGGCCTCCACGCCCCGACGCTGTCCTTCCCGGTGGCCGGCACCCTCATGGCCGAGCCCACCGAGTCCGAGCCCCTGGCCGAGCTCGACCGCTTCGTCGCCGCGATGCGCTCGATCCACTCCGAGATCGAGCAGGTCGCCTCCGGCGCCGTCGCCGTCGAGGACTCGGTGCTGCGCCGGGCCCCGCACACCCTGGCCCAGGTCGCGGCCGACGGCTGGGACCGGCCCTACCCGCGCTCGCAGGCCGCCTTCCCCCTGGCGGGGATGGAGCGGGACAAGTACTTCCCGCCGGTGGCGCGCATCGACAACGCCTGGGGGGACCGCAACCTCATGTGCACCTGCCCGGCTCCCGCCGCCTACGACACCACTGAGGACACCACGGGCGCCGGCGCGGCCGCCGGCGCCGGGAAGGATGCTTGATGAACCACCGACCCGAGCCGGCCCCCCTGCTGCGCACCACTCCCCTGCACTCGGTGCACGCCGCTCAGGGGGCGGTCTTCACCGACTTCGGCGGCTGGGAGATGCCCCTGCGCTACACCTCCGACCTCGCCGAGCACCACGCGGTGCGCCGCAGCGCCGGGCTGTTCGACCTGTCCCACATGGGCGAGGTCAAGGTGACCGGGCCCGGGGCGGTGGCCGCCCTCGACCACGCCCTGGTGGGGCGGATCTCGGCGGTGGCCATCGGCCGGGCCCGCTACACGATGATCGTCGCTGCCGACGGTGGGATCATCGATGACCTCATCGTCTACCACGTCGGTGAGGAGGAATACCTCGTCGTGCCCAACGCCGGCAACCGCGAGCGCGTGGCCGCCGCCCTGGCAGAGCGCTGCGCCGGTTTCGAGTGCGCCGTGGCGGACCTGTCGCTGTCGATGGCGCTCATCGCCGTCCAGGGCCCGCGCGCCGAGGAGATCCTGCGCGGAGTCGTGGAGTCCGGCGCCGGGATCCCGGCGGCCCTGCGGCCGGTCCAGGACCCCGCCGAGACCGAGGACTGCGGTGAGCCCGACGTCCTGTGCGGCCCCGGCATCCTGGCGCGCCTGCGCTACTACGCCGCGGTGCGGGCCACTGCCGCCGGGCACGCCGTGCTCCTGGCGCGCACCGGGTACACGGGTGAGGACGGCTTCGAGCTGTTCTGCGGGGCCGAGGACGCCGTCGACCTGTGGACGGTCATCACCTCCCACGCCGCCGGGCTTGCCCCCGGGCCCGGCGCCGGCCCCGGGGCGGGCACGGAGCCGCTGCCGGCCTTGACCCCCTGCGGGCTGGCGGCGCGGGACTCCCTGCGCCTGGAGGCGGGCATGCCCCTGTACGGCCAGGAGCTGACCGAGGCGATCACTCCCTTCGATGCCTCCCTGGGCGCCGTCGTTGCTCTCGACAAGCCCGACTTCGTGGGCCGTGCCGCCCTGGAGCGCCGGGCTCGCGGCGAGGGCGAGCCCGGCACGCTGCGGCTCGTGGCCCTGGCCGGGAGGGGCCGTCGGGCAGCTCGGGCCGGATGCCCGGTGCGCGACGCCGACGGCCGGCAGGTCGGCACCGTCACCTCCGGCCTGCTCTCCCCGACCCTAGGCCACCCCGTCGCGCTGGCGCTGCTCGGCCCCTCCCAGGGCGAGGCCGCCCCCGACTGGACCGAGGGCACCGAGCTGGTCGTCGACGTGCGGGGACGGGACTACCCGATGACGGTGGTCGCCGCGCCCTTCTACAAACGACCTCGCTGAGAACCGATTCCACCCGAGAACCCACTGAAGGAGCCCACCATGGCACGTCAGCCCGTCCGTACCGACCTGCGCTACTCGGCCGAGCACGAGTGGCTCGACTCCTCGACCCCGGCGCGGGTCGGCATCACGGCCGTGGCGGCCGACGCGCTCGGGGAGGTCGTCTTCGTCGAGCTCCCCGAGGTCGGCTCGACCGTTGAGGCCGGCGCCCCCTGCGGCGAGCTGGAGTCGACCAAGTCCGTCTCGGACATCTTCTCCCCGGTGACCGGGACCGTCGTCGCGGTCAACGAGGCGCTCGAGGACGAGCCCGGGACGGTCAACTCCGACCCCTACGGCGAGGGCTGGCTCTTCGCCGTCGAGGTCTCCTCCGAGGGCGAGCTGCTGGGGCCCGAGGAGTACGCCGAGCGCTTCGACGCCGAGGTCATCCCCTCCTGAGCCCGAGATCGGGACTTATGGCACCTCGAGATCGGGACATATGACCCCTCGCGGGGGCCGGCGTCCCGCGCGCGCGGGCGGGGGGGGGGCCCGACGAGGCGCTAGTCGTCGGGCGGGG
>NZ_JAUNHI010000003.1:193007-197152 GCF_030524025.1 Actinomyces sp.
CGCCCCCGGGCTCGGGCCCGTCGGGCCCCGGGAGAGGGGCCCGCAGCCCCCCGCGGGGTGCATTGTGTCCGGAACCCGCGGGAGGTGGGTGGGCACGACGAGGCGCTAGTCGTCGTGCGTGGAGGTCTCGAACAGGAGGTTGACCTGGTCGTTGTAGCCCGTCAGCGTCGAGGCCGGCACCCGGTTGGCCCACACGTCCTCGACGGCGGGCGTCATGATCGCCCGCACGTCGGCCCCGAAGTAGGTCAACGGGAAGAAGAAGGTCGTCCCGTTGTCGACGTGCGCGGTGAAGGGCTCGGTGCTCAGGCCCGTCTCCTTGAACACCTCGATGGCCTTGGTCGTCGAGGCGGTGATGGCCGGGAAGACCACCCCGTATGAGGCGACGATGTCCTGGGCCTCCTGGGTGCCCAGGAAGGCCACCCACTTCGAGGCGTTCTCAACATTGGCCGACTGCTTGACCACCGAGTCCCCCAGGCCGTTGAACAGGGACTGGCTCGTGCCGTTGGGCCCCACGGGAGTGGGCGCGACCCCGACGTTGATGTCCAGGCCGGCGAAGGTGTTGAACATCCACGAGCCGTGGATCGCCATGGCCACCGAGCCCGAGCCGAGCTGGATGTCGGTGCTCGTGGCGTCGGAGAAGGCGCCGTTGGGGTTCATGTACCCCTTGTCCACCAGCCCGAAGTACCAGTCGAGGGTCTCCTGGAAGACTGCGTCGTCGTAGCGGTACCGGGTGCCCCAGGTCGGCTCGTTGGTGTAGTACCAGTCCCCTGCCGACGCGGTGAAGGGGCTCCACTGGGTCTGGCCGTCCATCCCACCGGAGTCCTGGATGCCGATGCCGTAGACCGCGATGTGCCCCGGGTCGAAGCCCTCCTCGTCGCCCCGCACGCCGTTGCGGTCGACGGTCAGGCGGGCGAGCACCTTCTCGAATGTGCCCCCGTCCTGGGGGTTCCACTCCAGGGCGCTCATGTCCTCCTCGGTCAGGCCCGCCTCGGCGAGCATGTCCTTGTTGTAGAAGATCGCCTCGGTGTCCCAGTCCTTGGGGCAGCCGTACTGGTGACCGTCCTCTCCCTTCCACAGGTCGAGCAGCCCGTCCTGGAAGGCGGCCTCGTCGACGTCGGCCCAGGCGGCCTGCTCGTCCAGAGGCAGCAGGACGTCGAGGTCGACGAACTGGGCGAACTTCTGGATGTGGTCGGTGAAAGCGTCGGGGGCGGTGCCTGCGATGAATCCGGCGGTCAGCTTGGTCCAGTAGTCGTCCCAGCCGATCTGGGTGATGTTGACGGCGATCCCGGTGCGCTCCTTGAACAGCTCGGCGCACTTCTCGTAGGCGGGCTGCTGACCGGCGTCCCACATCCAGTACTCCACCGTGCCCGTGGACTCGGAGTCATCGGAGGGGCCGCAGGCCGACACGGCCAGGGCGGCCGCCGAGGCGGCCAGTGCGGTCAGGGCGCTGCGGCGAGTGAGCATGAGGTTGTTGAGCATGTCTGGTCCTCACTTGATCCCGGTGAAACCGATGGAGTTGACGATGCGCCGGGCGAAGGCCATGAAGAGCAGCAGCATCGGGAGCGCGGCCACGAGGGTGGCCGCCATGAGCCCGGACCAGTCGGTCCCGGAGGTCGGCGCCTGGGACTTGAAGACGGCCACGGCCACGGTGAGCACCCGGGAGGAGTCGGTGTAGGACACGAGCAGGGGCCAGAAGTAGTCGTTCCAGGCGGTGATGTAGGTGATGATGGCCAGCGTCGTGATCGGGGCCTTGGCCATGGGCAGGATGAGCTGGAAGAACACGCGCACCTTCGAGGCGCCGTCGAGCAGCGCCGCCTCCTCCAGCTCCCGGGGAATGTTCATGAAGAACTGCTTGAGGAAGAACACGGCGAAGGGCGTCATGAACATGGTCGGCAGGGCCACGCCCAGGAGACTGTCGATGAGGCCCAGCTCCTTGACGAGCACGAAGTTGGGCAGGAGGGTGAAGATCGACGGGACCATGAGCGCGGCCAGGAAGATCGAGAAGACGGCGTCCCGCCCCTTCCAGCGCAGGCGGGCGAAGGAGTAGGCGGCCATGGCGGAGAAGAAGACCTGTCCGGCGGTCACCAGAGTGGCCACGACAACGGAGTTGCGCAGGTAGAGCCAGAAGTTGATGGCGGCGCCGGAGCCGCCGTCGGCCATCGCCTCCTCGGTGGACTGCATGCCGAAGACGCGGGCGAAGCCTCGCAGGTTGGTGTCGACCGGCAGCAGGCTCGTGGGGTCCGAGGCGAGGCCGGCGTTGGAGGACAGGGCCGTGCGCAGCACCCAGTAGAAGGGCAGGAGGGTGATAATGAGGACGAGGATCATGAAGACCCAGGCCGCGATGCGCCCGGGGCGCAGGCGGCGGGAGTCCCCGGCGTCCTGAGCCGTCCGGGCCGAGGCGGTGGCAGTGGTTGCAGTGCTCATGCGATCTGGTCCTTCCTCAGTCCAGGTCCGTCTGCCCGGCCCGCGTCATGCGGTACTGGACGATCGTGATGGCGGCCAGCACGAGCAGCAGCCCGACGGCCATGGCCGAGGCGTAGCCGAACTGGAAGCGGCCGAAGGCCATGTCGTAGATGTAGTACTGCAAGACGCGTGTGGCGTTGACCGGACCGCCGGCGGTGGTCACCGAGACGGTGTCGAAGACCTGGAAGGAGCCGATCATCGTCATGATGAGCACGAGTGCGAGGATGGGGCGCAGCAGGGGCAGCGTGATCCGCCAGAACATCGTCCACTCGCTGGCGCCGTCGATCTTGCCCGCCTCGTAGACGGTTCCCGGGATCGACTGGAGGCCGGCGAAGATGAGCAGGGCGGTGTATCCCATGTGGCGCCACACGTTGATGAAGGCGATCGTCGGGATGGCCATCGTCGAGCTGAAGAAGTTGACACTCTCGCCGGTGAGGGCCTGGATGATCTCGTTGGAGATGCCCAGGGTGTTGTCCAGGATCCACAGCCACAGCATGGCCACCACGACGTTGGACACGAGGTAGGGGGTCAGGACGATCGAACGCACGAAGGTCGACTGGGTGAGCCGCTGCATGAGCACGGCGATGGCCAGGGCCATGATCGTCTGAACACCGATGTTGATGACGACGTACTCCAGGGTGACCACGACGGCGTTCCAGAAGATGGAGTCGCCGACCATGCGCTGGTAGTTCGACAGTCCGGTGAAGGTCTCGGGGGTCAGGAGGTTGTACTCGGTGAAGGACAGCCAGATCCCCCGCAGGAGGGGCCAGATGTAGAAGGCGACGAGGCCTATCGTTGCCGGGAGGATGAATGCCAGGCCGAGCCGGGCATCTGTGCGGGGCCGACGGCGGGGGTGCCGTACGGCCGTGGCTGATGTGGACATCGGGTCTCCATATCGACGGTGATGAGGGGAGGGTGCTGGACGGCGGTGCGGCAGGGAGCGGTGGCCCCCGATGGTCTGAGAAGCGGCCTCAGTCCAGAGCGGTGGCCCGCACGAGGATGAGGTGGTCGGGGTGCAGGACCGGCAGCGCCAGGCCGGTGGAGACCAGGTAGGAGCCGGGCAGGACGACGCCGTCGTCCTCCATCCACGGGGTGGTCAGCCGCAGCTCGGGGTAGGCCGGTGCCGCCAGGCGCACGTGGTAGCGGCGGTCCGGGTCGAGGCCGGGCAGCGGCCGGGGCGCCGTGGGCCAGGCGTCGAGCTGGCCCAGGCAGGCGATCTGGAACAGGGCGTCCGTGCCGTCGGGGGCGACGACCCCCTCGATGCGCAGCGCCTCGTCCTGGGCCAGGTCGGCGTGGACGGTCAGGCCCGTGTGGAGCAGGGGCCGCAGCTCCTTGTACAGGGCGATGACCGCGGCGAGCCGCTCGCGGGCGGCGGCGTCGGCGGCGGCCAGGTCCCACTCGACACCCATGTGGCCCCACAGGGCCGTGCCCGCACGGAAGTCGAGGTCGAGCTCGCGCAGGGTCGTGTGCGCCCGGCCCGCCCCGACGTGGGTGCCCACGAGCTCGGGAGGCAGGAGCAGAGTGGTGCCTCGCTGGATGTTCTGCCGGTCGTGGGCGTCGATGCAGTCCGAGGCCCACACGCGCTGGGTGCGCTCGAGGATCCCCAGGTCCACCCGTCCCCCGCCGCCGGCGCAGGACTCGATCTCCAGGGCGGGGAAGCGCTCGTGCAGGGCGTCCAGGAG
>NZ_JAUNHI010000016.1:0-14061 GCF_030524025.1 Actinomyces sp.
CTGCCGCCCAGGCCGCCGCGGCCATCGCCGCCCAGCACCCCGACCCGGCCCCCGACCCGGTGCTGGTCGGCGGGCTGGGCTCGATGGGAGTCGATCGGGTCAACTCCTCGATCGGCTCCCAGGGCAAGCCCGTGGCCAGGGTCCTGGAGCAGGCCGTGCTGGCCATCCCCGTCCAGCAGCGCGCGGGCTGCCGGCTACGGATCCAGGCGGTGCTGACCGCCTCACGGCCCCTTGCCCGCGACCTGCGCCACGGGCGGGCGGCCCTGGAACCACGCAGCGCCGAACAGGTCGCCGGCCTGAGCCCCCGGGCCCCACCATGGACCCCGGCCCAGATCGCCGCCGACATCACCACCGCCCACCACCAGGCCGCGATACCCCTGTCCACACCCGCACCCGCCCCGGCCCCCAGGAGCCACCCGGAGCCCGAAAGATCACACCCCACCAGCTCCTGGCGGCCATCACCGCCCGCGCTACCGCCGCCAGCCACAACCCACCCAGGCACCCGCCCCCCGCAAGCCCCCCGGCCTGAACCGATAACAACCAATCACACCCACCACCCGAGCCGCTGAGACCGCCCGACGCGCCGTTGCACAGCGGCGGCCCAGAATCCCCGCCTACCCTGACGCCATGCCGACGACCTCCCTGTTCTCCGCCATCCCGCTCAGGGGCCTGCTCCCGCTGGCCACCGACCCGGCGGCCGACCCCGCCGCCACCACCGATCCCACCGCTGATCCGACACCGACCGCCGACCCCACGGCCACCGCCGACTCGACGAGCTTCCCGACCGAGGAGACCACCGAGGCGGTGGTCGAGGCGACCCTCGACCTGCTCACCGTGGCCTGGCACGCCGCCCTGGGCGCGCTCGCCGGCCTGGTCATCGCCCTCATCACCCTGCTCATCCTGGGCCACCTGGGCAGGCGCCGGTCGTTGTACGCCGAGGTCGTGCGCTTCGCCCGCATGCCGCTGTACGTCTTCGCCGGCGTCCTCGGGGCCTACCTCGGGGTCCAGATCGCCATCGCCGACGTGACGATGTCCGTGACCCAGAAATACGCGGTCCACGGGATCCTCATCGGCGTCATCCTCTCGGGCACCTGGGTGCTGGTCAGGCTCGTCAAGGCCACGGAGTCCTCGATCGTCATCGGCGTCGCCGCGGGGGACGACGTCGGCCGGGCCAACCGGGTGACCACCCAGACCCAGATCATGCGCCGGGTCATCGAGGCGGTCATCATCGTGTGCGGCCTGGTCGGGGCGATCATGACCTTCCCCAGCGCACGGATCGCGATGGGCTCCCTGTTGGCCTCGGCGGGTCTCATCTCGGTGGTCGCCGGTCTGGCCGCCCAGTCGACATTGAGCAACGTCTTCGCCGGCGTCCAGCTGGCCTCCACCGATGCGATCCGCGTCGACGACACGGTCGTCGTCGACGGCGAGCAGGGAGCCATTGAGGAGATCACCCTGACCTACGTCGTCGTGCGCTCCTGGGACGACCGCCGGCTCATCTACCCGTCGAGCTACTTCACCGAGAACCCCTTCGCCAACTGGTCGCGGCGGGGCACGGAGCACACCGGCACCCTGACCATCGACCTGGACTGGCGGGTCCCGGTCCAGGCGGTACGCGAGCAGGTCGAGCAGATCGTCGAGCACGCCGAGACCTGGGACAAGCGCTCGGCGGCCGTCGACGTCACCGACACCTCTGGCGGAACGGTCACCCTGCGCGTCGCCCTGTCGGGGGCCAACCCCGCCGACGTCTTCACCCTGTCCTGCCACGTCCGCGAAGAGCTGGTCGGCTGGCTGCAGCGCGAGCAGCCCGACGCCCTCCCGCGCACGCGGGTCATGCTCGAGCCGGCCGGCTCCCCCGGGACCCAGCAGTAGCGGCGCCCCGTGCCGGTGGCCGGGCGCCGCTCCAGCCGGCAGGGCCGTGGCGGGTCTATCGTGCGAGTCATGGAGGAGGCCCGCCAGCACCGCAGCCCGCACGACCCGCCGGCCGCCGACCGGCGCCCGGCCACCGGCACAGGACGCCGACCGCTGCTGCTCGCGGCTCTGGTCGGGCTCGGCGGCACGGCGGCCCTGGCGGGCTGCGCCCAGGACTCCCCCACCTCCCCGAGCCCCAGCACGAGCACGCCCAGCACCGGGGTGCCGCCGACCGGGACGACGAGCCCGACCCAGGCCGCCCTTGAGGAGTGGACCCTCGAGGAGAAGGTCGGCCAGCTCATCATGGTGGGGGTCGACGCCTCGGCACCGCAGACAGTCTCGACCACCGCGATCAGCTCCCACCACGTGGGCAACATCTTCGTCTCGGGCCGCTCGAGCGCCGGCGCCTCCGCCGTCCACGCGACGATCGCCTCGGTCACCGCTCTGGCGGGGCCCGGCACGACCCACGGGACCTCGCTGCTCGTGGCCACCGACCAGGAGGGAGGGGACGTCCAGGTCCTCGCCGGCCCGGGCTTCTCCACTATCCCCTCGGCGCTTGAGCAGTCCGAGCTGGCCACCGGCGAGCTCGTCGAGGCGGCGCGCGGCTGGGGCGCCGAGCTGGCCGCCGTCGGCGTGACGATGAATCTGGCGCCCGTGGTCGACCTCGTCGACGGGCCCGACCCCACCGGCAACGGGCCGATCGGGGCCTGGGGACGCCAGTACGGGCACGACGCCACAACGGTCCAGGAGCAGGCCGGCGCCTTCGCCGAGGGAATGGCGGCCGCCGGGGTGATCCCCACCATCAAGCACTTCCCCGGCCTGGGCAGGGTCGAGGGCAACACCGACACGACCGCCGAGGTCGTCGACTCCGACACGACCCGCACCGGCGACCCAGCCGTGTCGGTGTTCGCCGAGATGATCGCCGACGGCGCCCGGGTGGTCATGATGTCCTCGGCCGTCTACTCACGCATCGACCCCGACGCCCCCGCGGTCTTCTCCGAGGCGGTGGTCAACGGGATGCTGCGCACCGACCTGGGTTTCACCGGCGTCATCATGACTGACGACCTGTCCGCCGCCGCCCAGCTCCAGCAGTGGGAGCCCGGCGAACGCGCCGTCCTGGCGCTGACGGCCGGCTGCGACCTGGTCCTGGCCTCGGGGGACCCCGCGGACGCGACGGCGATGGCCTCGGCCATCGTCGAGGCCGCCACCACCGACTCCGCCCTGGCCGCACGGGTCGACCAGTCCGTCGAGCGCGTCCTCACCCTCAAAGGCATCCGCCTGCCCTGAGACCGGGCTGCTCACCGGCCGCCCACAACCGCCGACCCCCGCTCAATCAGTCATCCCGTCCAGGGCTAACGTCCCGGACGCTGCCGCGGCACGCACCCGAACCGGCTGTGAGAGCCCGTTCCCGGCGGATCGGGGGCGGACGCACGGTGACACGCAACCCACATGACAGGATCGGAACCGTTACTGTCGATCCATGGGCAAGCACACCCCGAACAGCAACGACGCCGTCGCCGCGCGCCACCTGGAGACCGGGCGCCCGGGGTGGCAGGCCAAGCCCTCACGCAGGAGCCTGGGACGCGAGGGCTCGACGCTTGTGGCCCACGGGCCGGTGACCGACCCGGTGGTCACCGCCCGCAACGTCTCGAAGGTCTTCGGCCGCGGCGACAGCTCGGTGACGGCCCTGGACTCGGTCGATGTGCATATCGCCCGCTCACGCTTCACGGCGATCATGGGCCCCTCGGGCTCGGGCAAGTCCACCCTCATGCACTGCCTGGCGGGCCTGGACTCGGCGACCTCGGGGACGATCCACCTCGACGGCCAGGAGATCTCGGCGATGAGCCAGCGCCGGCTCACCAAGCTGCGGCGCCAGCGCATCGGCTTCATCTTCCAGTCCTTCAACCTCGTGCCGACGCTGACGGCCGAGGAGAACATCACTCTGCCCCTCGACATCGCCCGCACGAAGGTCGACCGGGAGCGTTTCGACCGCGTCGTGGAGACCATCGGACTGCACGACCGGCTCACCCACCGGCCGGCCGAGCTCTCCGGCGGCCAGGTCCAGCGCGTGGCCTGTGCCCGCGCCCTCGTGGGCAGCCCGGCGGTCGTCTTCGCCGACGAGCCCACCGGCAACCTCGACTCCCGGTCCACCGACCAGGTCCTGTCGATCCTGCGCTCCAGCGTCGACGAGATGGGCCAGAGCGTCGTCATGGTCACCCATGAGCCCGACGCCGCCGCCTGGGCCGACACCGTCATCTTCCTGCGCGACGGACGCGTCGTGGCCGAGATGAACCAGCCCGACCGCGACCGCGTCCTCGACGCCCTCCACGAGCTGGGCTCGGCCGATGGGCCGCAGATCGGTGTCGGTGACGTCCAGCAGGAGGTCGACGAGGCGGGGGCCCAGCCCCAGCGCACGGCGCCCACCGGGATCCGCCAGCCCAGCCAGACCGGCAAGAGCACAGGAAGGGAGTGGTCAGACGAGGGCACCCGCGCGGACCGGCCGTCGACCGACCCGTGGGGCATCGGTTGACCGGCACCCGTTGCGGCGCTCGGCCCGCCAGGACGAAGACAACCGCCAGGGACCGCAGCCGGCGGGGCACAGGCACCCGCGCCCCGTTGCGGAGGGCGGTCCGACCCGCAATCCCTGAAGGAAACCAGTGACGCGAACAACGATCTTCCTGTATCACCCCCATCTCGACCAGTCGACGGTCAACCTCCGGCTGGCCCAGGCCGCTGAGGGCCTCGAGGGGGTCCAGATCCGCGATATGTACTCGATCTACCCTGACTTCGAGATCGACGTCGACTTCGAGCAGAACCTGCTGGAGGAGACCGACAGGATCATCCTCCAGTTCCCCATGTACTGGTACTCCTGCCCACCCCTGCTCAAGAAGTGGCAGGACGACGTCCTGACCTACGGCTGGGCCTATGCCTCGACCGGGGACGCGCTGCATGGCAAGGAGATGCTCATCGCCATCTCAGTGGGGGCCCCCGCCTCCCACTACACGCGGGTCGACGGAGGCAGGCGCTCGGTCATGGACATGCTCATGCGCCGCCCGCGCACCCGGGACACGACCGTCGCCGGGTACACAGTCCACGACCTGCTGCGCCCCTTCCAGATCATGAGCGACCTCGTGGGCACGCACTATCTCCAGCCCTTCGTGACCCCGGGCGCCGCGACGATCGTCCCGGCAGACCTCGAGGCGCGCGCCAAGGCGTACGCCCGCTACGTCGTCTCACGCAAGATCCCGGTCCTCGGCCCCTACGGCTGAGCACCGGAACCACCACCGCACCCGAGAGGACCGAGCAGTGATCCGCGTCGCCTGGCGCTCCATCCGTGCCCACATCAAACAGTTCCTGCTGACGACCCTGGCGGTCGTGCTGGGCGTCGCCTTCCTGTCCGGGACGCTGGCGCTGCGCTCAGTCATGTCGGACACCTTCTCGGCCCTGACCTCCTCGACCTACACCTCCGACATCTACGTCTCGGGCGAGCCCCTCGAGGGCACGGAGGAGACGGCCACGGTCATGACCCAGCCGATCCCCGGCTCCCTGACCGAGCAGATCGCGCAGGTCGACGGCGTGGCCTCGGCACGCCGGGAGGTCTCCCTGACCGGCACCCTCGTGGGGGCCGACGACACACCCGTGACCTCCCAGGGGGCGCCCACGATCATCGCGCCCCTCTACCCCGATGAGCGGGGCCTGTCCTGGATCCAGGGGCGCAGCCCCTCCGGCGCGACGGAGATCGCCCTGGAGTCCGGGGCCCTGGACCGCTCGGGGCTCGCGGTCGGCGACACAACCCATGTCGTCGTGCTCGGCTCTCCCATGGAGGTCACCGTCGTCGGGGAGTTCTCCTTCGGCACCTCGATGGCCGGGGCGACCGTCGTGGGCATGGATGCCCAGTGGGTGCTGCCCACCGCGGCCCCCGACGACCAGGTCTCCCAGATCGCCGTCACCATCGACGAGGGCGCCTCGCCCGCCCAGGTCAAGGAGTCCATCGCCGCCTCCCTGCCCGACGGCACCCAGGTCCTCACCCGTCAGGAGGCTATCGACCAGACCAACGCCTATATCGAGCAGATCCTGGGCTTCGTCCAGACCTTCCTCCTCGTCTTCGTCGTCCTGGCGATGTTCGTCGGCTCCTTCATCATCATGAACTCCTTCGCGATGAGCGTGCGCCAGCGCGTCAAGGAGTTCGCGCTGCTGCGCGCCGTCGGCGCCTCCCCCTCCTCGGTCTTCGGCACGGTCTTCCTCCAGGCGGTGGTCATCGGGGCGGTCGGCTCGGCCCTGGGCGTGGCCCTCGGGGCGCTTCTACTCACCGGCCTGGTCATGGTGCTCGACGCCGTCGGCATGCCCCTGCTCGAGGGCGTGCCGATGACCGGGACGATCATCGCCGCCTCCCTGGGGGTCGGCATGCTCGTCACCATCGTCGGCGCGCTCCTGCCGGCCCGTGAGGCGGCCCTGACCCACCCGGTCGAGGCCATGCGCGAGGTGTCGGGGGCGCGGGAGAAGCCGCTGGTCGTGCGCACGGTGCTGGGCGGCACGACCATGGCCCTGGGGACCGCCACCGTGCTCGCGGCCTGGATCGCCGACGGCATGTCGCAGCGCCCCCTCGTCCTGGGGCTGGGGGCCGCCGCCCTCATCATCGGCCTGCTCATCGTCTCCCCCATCCTGGCCCGGCCGATCGTCTCGCTCATCGGCATGCCCTTCCGGCTGCTGCGGCCCGCGGGCCGCCTGGCCATCCGCAACATCGTCCACAACCCGCGCCGCACGGCCAACACCTCCGGCGCCCTCATGGTCGGCATGGCCGTGGTCTGCGCCGGGGCCACGCTGGCCGCCTCGGTCAACTCCTCGGTCTCGGACGTCATCTCCGACTCGATGAAGGCCGACTTCATCGTCCAGCCCGACAGCCAGTCGACCACCACCCAGCTCCCCGCGGAGATGGCCGCCGAGATCGCGGCCGTCGACGGTGTCGAGGCGGTGGCCTCCTTCACCGCCTACACGGTGTCCACGACCATGCCCGACGGCTCCCAGCAGCCGGCCGCCATGCTCAACGTCATTCCGGGGGCCTCCTACGGCGACTTCTACGACCTGGCCGTCCAGTCGGGCTCCTTGGAGGACCTCGACGCAAGCCATGTCGCGGCCTACTCCGACACGGGTCTGGCAGTCGGCGACACGGTGACGCTGACCGGGCCGGTGGGCTCGATCGAGGCGACCGTGGCCGCCGTCGTCGACCCCGACGGCGTGACTGGCTCCTTCTACGCCACGCCCGAGCTCACCGTCCAGGTGGGGTCGTGGGCCGGGGCGACCCCCGCCGAGCCCGACCAGGTGCTGTCCTCCCCGCTGGGGATGTTCATCTCCCTGGGTGAGGGGGCCGACGCCGCGGCGGTCCGTGACCGGATCGAGGAGATCGTGGCTCCGACCTACCAGTTCTCGGTGCTCGACGCCACCGAGCTGTCCGACCAGGTCGGCCAGCAGGTCAACCAGATCCTCGGGATCCTTTACGCTCTGTTGGGACTGTCCATCGCCATCGCGGTGCTCGGCATCGTCAACACCCTGGTGCTCTCGGTATCCGAGCGCGTCCGCGAGATCGGGCTCATGCGGGCGGTCGGGCTGGGCAAGGCCCAGCTGGCCGGCGAGATCATGGTCGAGTCGGTCCTGACCGCCCTGTACGGCACCGTCGTGGGCGCGGCGACTGGCATCTTCCTCGCCGCGGCGCTGCGCGACGTCCTCGAGGAGGACGGTCTGACCACCCTCGTCATCCCGTGGGGCCAGCTCGTGACGATGCTCATCGTGTCGGTGATCGTCGGCATCTCCGCCGCCCTGTGGCCCGCGCTGCGCGCCTCGCGCCTGCCCGTCCTGGAGGCCATCGCCACCGAATGATCGCCGGATGGCCACCGGACGACCGGCGGACGGTCCGGCCTACCGGAGCCCGCCGGACTCCGGTAGCCTCGTCCGGCCATGCCCTCGCTTCTGCCGTCGCCCGACGCACCGCTGCCCCAGCCGCCCTCGACCTCCCCGCGCCCCCTGCTGGGCTGGCTGCTGCGGCGGGCCGCGGCCCCACTGGGAGCCGCCACCGCGGCGGCGATCACCTCCAACGTCATCCAGGCCACGGTCCCGGCCTTCCTCGGCGCCGCGCTGGACTCCGGCATCGAGCACGGGCTCAGCCCTCGGGTGTGGGCAATCGCCCTGACCCTCCTAGCACTCTTCGTCGTCTACGCGGTCGCGGACACCTCCGTGTCCTTCTACCGCGTCCAGGGCTGGATGCGGATCACCTTCGACATCAACCGGCTCGTGGGCCGCCAGGTCTCCACCGTCGGGGCGGACCTGCCACGCCAGGTCTCGACCGGGGAGGTCGCCTCGATCATCGCCTCGGACGCCCAGCACATTGGCAACCTCGGCCAGCGCCTGCCCGAGGTCATCGGGGCCGCCGTGTCCTTCCTCGTCGTGGCCGTGCTCATGCTGGGCACCTCGGTGCGCCTGGGCATCATCGTCCTGCTCGGCATGCCCCTCGTGGCCTGGGTCGTCACCCTCGTCATCAAGCCCCTCCAGCGGCGCCAGGCCGTCCAGCGCGAGGCGCAGTCGGCCGTCACGACGGTGACCACCGACACGGTCGCGGGCCTGCGGATCCTGCGCGGCATCGGGGGCGAGGACGTCTTCGCCCAGCGCTACCGCCTGGCCTCCCAGGAGCTGCGGCGCCGCGGCGTCGAGGTGGCCGGCAGCCAGTCCATCCTCATGAGCCTGCAGGTGCTCCTGCCCGGGCTGTTCGTCGCCGTGGTCGTGTGGGCCGCCGCCCGCATGGCGGTGGCCGGCGCCATCAGCCCCGGCGAGCTCGTCACCTTCTACGGCTACACCGCCTACCTGTCGTGGCCGCTGTGGATCTTCGCCAACGCCGTCCAGGAGCTCACCCGCGCCCGTGTCGGGGTGCGCCGCCTGGGCAGGCTGCTGGCACTGCGCCCAGCGGCTGGAAGCACGGCCGAGCGCCTCGCCCTCGACCCTGCGGCGGGCCGGGCACGCTCCGGGGAGCTGGTCGACACCGCCTCCGGCCTCGCCGTCGCCCCCGGGGTCATGACGGCGCTCGTGTGCGCCGACCCGGAGGTCTCCGCCGCCCTGGCCACCCGACTGGGACGCTTCGACGACGGCGCGCCCACCGTCACCCTGGCGGGCCGGGCACTGACCGAGCTGCCCCTGCAGGACGTGCGCGCCTCAGTGGTCGTGGCCGGGGCGGTGGCCCAGGTCTTCACCGGGACACTGCGCGAGGCCCTCGACGTGCGAGGGGCCGGCGCGCCGGTGCCGGCGGGTGTCGAGGACCTCGTGCGCGCCGAGGCACTGCGCTCCGGGGTGGCCGACGTCGACCAGCAGGTCCGTCCCCAGCCGCGCCACGCCCCCGGGGACGACCGGCTCCTCGAGGCGATCGAGGTCGCCGACGCCCGCGACGTGCTCACCTCCCTGGAGCAGGGGCTGGCCGGCATGATCACCGAGAAGGGCCGGTCCCTGTCCGGCGGCCAGCGCCAGCGGGTGGCCCTGGCCCGCGCCCTGCTCACCGAGGCCCCGGCTCTCGTCCTCATCGAGCCCACCAGCGCCCTGGACTCCCACACCGAGTCCCGCGTCGCCCACCGCATCCACTCCGCCCGGCGGGGCCGTACGACGCTGGTCGTCACCACCTCTCCCCTCGTGCTCGAGGCCTGCGACGAGGTCGTCCTGCTCGACCGGCAGGGGCGGATCCGGCTCCGCTCGACCCACCGCGACCTGCTGGCACGGGCCCGCTCCGGGGACCCCGACGCATTGGCCTACCGGGCGATCGTCGCCCGTGCGGCCGGGGAGGAGGTGAGCCCCTGATGGCCCTTCCCCTGGCACCCGGCCCCGTCGCCATGCGCAAGACCCTCGGGATCATGGCCTCCTACCGGTGGCGCTTCGTCGGTGTGCTCGTCATCCAGGTCGCGGCCGTGCTCGCCACCCTCGTCGCCCCCCAGCTCCTCGGCAGGCTCGTCACCCGCGTCTCCGACTCCAGCGCCACCGCCGGCTACGTCGACCGGGTCGTGGTGGTCATCATCGTCGTCACGGTCGTGGGGGCGGTCATCAACCGCTACGCCCAGATGCACGCCCGCACCCTGGGCGAGGCGGTCTTCGCGGACCTGCGCGAGCGCATGATGAGCAGGGTCGTGCACCTGCCGCTCAGCGCCGTGGAGTCGGCCGGCACGGGAGACCTCGTGGGGCGCACGACCAACGACATCTCCCGCATCGAGTTCCTCGTGCGCACCGGCATCCCACAGATCATGGTGTGCGTCGTCACCATCGTATTCACCATCGTGGCCGCCACCGTCACCGACCCCGTCCTGGCCCTGGGCCTGCTCGTCGTCGCCCCGCCCGTGTGGTCGATGATGCGCTGGTACCTGCCCCGGTCGGTGCCCGCCTACCGGGCCGGCTCGGCGGCCCAGGCCCGGCTCAACGGCGTGGTCACCGAGACCGTCGAGCACGCCGAGACGGTCGACGCCCTCGGCCTGGGGTCCCGGCGGGAGGCGGCGATCAGGGCGTCAGTGGCCGAGGCGTGGAGCCTCGAGCACTTCACGGTCAAGCTGCGCGTGCGGCTCTACCTCGTGCTCGACGTCGCCTGGAGGGCGCCGGTGGTCGTCATCCTCCTGTGGGGCGGCTTTCTCGCCGCCCGGGGTCACGCCGAGCTCGGGACGATCACCACCGTCGCCCTGTACGCCATGGAGCTGCGCAAGCCCATCGGCCAGCTCATGTTCTGGATCGACCTCGTCCAGATCTCCCAGGCCTCGCTGTCCCGGATCCTCGGCGTCGAGGAGGTGCCCGCCGACCGCACCCCCACGGGCGCGGTGCCAGACGGCCGCCTCATCAGGCTCGATCAGGTGCGCTTCGCCTACCGGGAGGGCCAGGAGGTGCTGCGCGGCATCGACCTCGAGCTCATCCCGGGGGAGCGGCTGGCCGTCGTCGGCCCCTCGGGGTCGGGCAAGTCGACGCTGGGACGCATGCTCGCCGGGATCAACCCGCCCTCCTCCGGCTCGGTGACGGTGGGCGGGGTGCCGCTGACCGACCTCACCGAGACCGAGCTGCGGCGCCATGTCGCCCTGGTCACCCAGGAGCAGCACGTCTTCGTCGGCTCGATCGCCGACAACGTGCGCCTGGGACGCCCCGAGGCCGACGACGGGACGATCGCCGCGGCGCTGGCCTCCATCGGCGCCGCGGGCTGGGTGGCCGAGCTGCCCGAGGGCATGGACACGATCGTGGGCTCGGGGCACCTCGCCCTGACCCCTGCCCAGGCCCAGGAGGTGGCGCTGGCCCGCCTCGTCCTGCTCGACCCCCACACCCTCATCCTCGATGAGGCGACCAGCCTGCTCGACCCGCACGCCGCGCGCGCCCTCGAGCGGACCCTGTCGACGGCCCTGGCCGGGCGGACCGTCGTCGAGGTGGCGCACCGGCTCTACACGGCACAGGACGCCGACAGGGTGGCCGTCGTCATGGACGGTCGCATCGTCGAGCTGGGGACCCACGACGAGCTCGTCGCCCTCGGCGGGGAGTATGCCCGCCTGTGGGAGGCCTGGAGCCGGCAGTAGCCGACCTGCGAAGTGGTCAGACCTCCCCATGCAGTCCTCCCCGTCGCAGCGTCTAGACTGCCCCGCGGCACAGAAGCGGGATCACGACGACGGAAGTCATCGGTGGGCACCAAGATCGCCTCACGGCGCGAGCACCTGGACGCATGGGTCCACTCCGCCGCGGTGCAGAACGTCATCATGGCGGTCATCCTCATCAACTCGATCACCATCGGCGCCGAGACGGTGGTCGACCACGGGTCGCAGGCCTACAGGATCCTGTTCGTCCTCGACCACCTCGCCCTGGCGGTCTTCATCGTCGAGATCGCCGTCAAGCTCGTGGCCACCGGCCCGGCCCGCTTCTTCAGGCGCGGCTGGAACGTCTTCGACTTCTTCGACTTCTTCGTCGTGGCCATCGCCCTGGTCCCCGGGGCCGGGCCAGTGTCGGTGCTGCGGACCCTGCGCGTCATGCGGCTCCTGCGGGTCATCAAGTTCATGCCGAGCCTGCGGCGGGTCGTGGAGTCCATTCTGCTGTCCCTGCCCGGCATCAGCGCCATCGCCCTGCTCATGGCGATGATCGTCTACGTCTCGGCCGTCATGTCGACCGCCATGTTCGGCCAGGCCGAGCTCCTCGCCGAGATCGGGACATATGGCACCTCGAGATCGGTAGATACGGCACTCGAGGTGTCATTAGTCCCGATCTCGGCGATGGGGAGGGTGCCGGACTGACGCGCGGAGCCCCGGGGCGAGTCAACCCACCCCCGGGGAACCAACGATCTGGAGGGAGGTGAATCGCATCTGACGGCCGCGTGTGAGATTCTGGCCTCTGACAGTAAGAGCCCCCGACCACGCCGGTCGGGCGCACGGACACGAGAAGGTCCTTCCTCATGACCCAGCAGACTCCTCAGCCGCCGGCTGAGCCCGCCCCGACCCGGCCGCCGACGATCGGCGAGCTCATCGCGAGGATCTCGGAGAACGTCAGTGCCCTGGTCAAGGGCGAGATCGACCTGGCCAAGGCCAAAGGCAGGCGCATGGTCGCCACGATGGGCGTGGGCGCCGGCCTGCTGGGCGCCGCCGGACTCGTCGCGCTGTACGGCCTCGGATTCCTCCTGGGCGCGGCCAGCGAGGCGCTGGCCCTCGTGCTGCCGCTGTGGGCCGCCAAGTTGATCGTCGCTCTCGTCCTGTTCCTCGTGGCCGCCGTCGCCGCCTACCTGGGCAAGCGCAAGCTCGACGCGGCCAGGGCCGACGTCCCCACCCCGGACAAGAACCTCAAGGAGGATGTCGCCATGCTCAAGGCGGCCGCCTCCTCCGGGCTCCAGAAGGGAGCCGAGCAGTGAGCCCCGACCCCGCCGCCCCTGCGCCCGGCAGCCCCGAAGACCTCGAGGCGCGCCTGGCGCCCCTGCGGGCCGCCCTGCACGCCGACGTCGAGGAGCTGGGCAGCCGCCTGGCCCCCGCGCGCCTGCCCGCCCTGGCACGGTCGACCGCCCGCTCGGCCCTGGCGGCGGCCTGCGGGCGCGCCCGCAGCCGGGGGGCCGAGCTCGCCCAGCGAGCCGGGATCGGTACCGGCACCGAGGGCTCGAGCCGGTCGGCCGCCTCCGAGGGCGTCTCAGCCGACCTGTCGGCCGCCTCGCTGCGCACCCGACTCACCCGGCTGCTCGACGACGCCCGGGACGGCGACCCCGCCTCCCTGGCCATTGTCTCCACCCTGGCGCTGGCCCTGGCGGGGCTGAGCGCAGCCGCGCTGGTCAAGGCGGTGCGGCGATGAGCGCCCCTCAGGACACCGGAGCCCGGGACGAACAGGCCTGGCCGAGCCCCGAGGAGATCGAGGCCCGGCTGCGCGCCCAGCGCGAGGAGCTCGCTGCCTCGGTCGACGACCTGGCGGCGCGCGTTGATCCACGCACCCAGGCGCGCGCCACCGGCGAGCAGCTGCGTGAGCGCGCCCGGACCGCGGGGACCGACCTGCGCTCCCGCGTCGGCGACTGGGGCGACCGGGCCCGCGCAACGGCACGACGCGCCCAGGAGGGGGACTCCGAGGCGCTGACCGCGGTGCTGGCCGTCGCCGGGGGCGTCGTCGCGACGGGTCTGCTCGTCGGGCGCCTCCTGCGGCGCTGAGGCCACGCCCGGACGAGGTCGACACCGATTCATCCCGGCCGCACTGCGGACCGAATGGTGCTGGCGCGTGCTCACGTTGTACGGTTGCCCCACGACACATATGCCCACATGAAGCGCGCCCTGCGCGCCCAGAGACACGTTGGAGGGGGTCGAGCCTATGGGGCGCGGCCGTCAGAAGGCCAAGGCGACCAAGGTCGCCCGCAAGCTCAAGTACTTCAGCCCGGAGACGGACTACGCGGCTCTCGAGCGTGAGCTCACGACCGCGTCCTCAGCCGCCGACTCGGACGACGAGATCGACTACGAGGAGCTGGCCTCCAAGTACGACGTCGACGACGACGAGGACTGGGACGACCCCGGAACGAGCAGCAGGTAGGCGGCGTCACCGCTTGATGTGATGAACGGCGAGGGCCGGCAGGTGCACACCTGCCGGCCCTCGCCCATACCCGAGGGCGACTTGCGCCCGACCCGCTCGGGGTGCATACTTCTTCTAAACCGACCG
>NZ_JAUNHI010000016.1:14161-52445 GCF_030524025.1 Actinomyces sp.
CGAGGGCGACTTGCGCCCGACCCGCTCGGGGTGCATACTTCTTCTAAACCGACCGTCGGTCGAGTATGGAGATCAACATGGCTCCCAAACACCTGAGCGCAGGCGAGCGGCGCGAGCAGGTCATGGACGCCGCTCGCGCCCTGTTCCTGGAGCGCGGCTACGAGAGGACGACCATCGACGACGTCCTCAACGCGGTGGGCATCGCCAAGGGCACGCTCTACCACCACTTCTCCGGCAAGGAGGCGATCATGGAGGCGATCGTCACGCGCACGACCGACCAGCTGGTCGCACGCGCCGAGAAGGCGGCGGCCGCCTGCGCCGGGCAGCCCGCCATCACCCGTTTCCTGACGATCCTCGGGGCCGCACGGGCCTCCGAGGAGGACATTGAGCTCGCCCAGCAGTTCCGCTCCCCGGACAACCTCCGCTTCCACCTGTTGTCCATGACCCAGGCCTACACCCGGCTCGTGCCGATCCTCACCACCATCGTCGAGGAGGGGGTCGAGGCCGGAGAGCTGTCCACCCCCGACCCTCGCAGCAGCGTCGAGGTGGTGCTGGCAGCCGGCTTGACCGTCCTCGACGGCGGCATCTTCCCCCCTGTCGACGCCCTGGCACCAGACACGAGGGAGCGTCGTCAGGCCGAGGTCCTGCGGGCTCTCGCCCTCCTCCTGGGCGCCGACCCCCACCTCGTGCCCACGCCGCAGGCGGGCACACCGGCCTAAGCCCTCGGCACTCCATCCCGACCCTCCCGCGACCACTGACAAGCGACCGGCCACAGGAATGGATACCGATGCACCGCACACTCTGGCGGCTGGGGCGCACCGAGCTGCGTCGCAGCGCCACCGTCTCGTTCACGCTCGTCGTCCTCATGACGATGCGCGCCGCACTGACCGCCACCGGACTCGCCCTCATCGCCCGCACGATCGCGGCCACCGGATCGTTGTGGTCCGACGCCCGGCCGCCGGATGTCGTCCAGGTCCACACGGGCCAGGTCGACGCCACGGCCCTGACCAGGGACGTCGCCGCCTGGGCCGCCGAGCAGCCGGGGATCCCAAGCGGCTCGTCTTCTCCCCGGAGGACTACGAGGCGGTCGCCCCGCACCTGGAGGCCGAGTACTACATCGAGATGCTCGCCGTCGAGGGCGCATCGATCGCCGAGATCAAAAGCGCCTACGCCGAGTCCGGCCTGCCCGCCAACGGCATCATGGTGGACTCCACCATCTTCCGGCTGCTCAACGGCATGAGCACCTACGTGCTGGCCGCGGCCGTGCTCGTCGTGGCTGGCCTGTGCGTCGTCGCGGCGGTCACCGAGGTGATGGCGGCCGTCGGCGTGTGATGAGGCGGCCAGCGCTGGTCCGGAGGTCGCCCGGGCGGCTGCCGGCCGGTCTCAGGCGGTGCGGTAGTCCCCGACGATGTCGACCGCGCCGCCGTCGACGCCCTTGGTCCCGGCCACGAGACGGCCACGGACCTCGCGGTCGGCGGCGTCGTGGACCTGGCCGAGCACCCAGGTCGGGATCCCGGCGGCCCGCGCGACCACGGCGACAGCCTCGAGAGCCTCGGGATCGAGGACCGCGACCATGCCGACGCCGAGGTTGAGGGTGGCCTCGAGGTCGGCCCAGGGCACGGCGCCGAGCCGGCGCACGACCTCGAAGACCGGGGGGACCTGCCAGGCGGAGCGGTCGATCTCGGCCACGGTCCCGGCGGGCAGGACCCGGGCGAGGTTGGCGGCCAGGCCCCCGCCGGTGACATGGGACAGGGCGTGAACGCCGGGGCCCGCCGGACCGCCGTCGACGGCGGCGATCGCCTCGAGGCACACGGCCGTGTACAGCCTCGTGGGCTCGAGCAGCTCCTCGCCCAGGGTCCGCCCGAAGTCGGGGACGGGCCGTTCCAGGGACCAGCCGGCGTGCTCGATGACCCGCCGCACGAGGGAGTAGCCGTTGGAGTGCAGGCCGGAGGCGGCCAGGGCGAGCACGACGTCGCCGGGTCGCACCCGCTCGGCCCCGAGCACCCGGTCGGCCTCGACGACACCGGTGGCGGCGCCCGCGACGTCGTAGTCCTCAGGGCCCAGCAGGCCGGGGTGCTCGGCGGTCTCCCCGCCCAGCAGGGGGGTGCCCACGGCGGCGCAGGCCCGGGCGATGCCGCGCACGATGTCGGCGATCCGCTCGGGCACGACCTTGCCGCAGGCGATGTAGTCGGTCATGAGCAGGGGCCGGGCCCCCACGACGACGATGTCGTCGACGACCATCCCCACGAGGTCCTGGCCGATGGTGTCGTGGATGTCCATGGCTTGGGCGATCGCGACCTTCGTGCCCACCCCGTCGGTGGAGGTGGCCAGCAGGGGCCGGCGGTAGCCGCGCAGCGCCGAGACGTCGACAAGGCCAGCGAAGCCGCCGACCCCGCCGACCACCTCGGGGGTCATCGTGGCGGCCACGGAGGCCTTCATCAGCTCGACGGCGCGGTCCCCGGCGGCGGTGTCGACCCCCGCCGAGGCGTAGGTGATGCTCGAGGCTGGCAGGCTCATGGGGTGGGTCCTTCGCGGCTCGGGTCGGGCAGGGGGCTGCGGGCGGTCAGGTCCGGGCGGGTCACCGCCCGGGTGAGGCCGGCACGCGGGTCGGGGACCTCGTCTCGGCGACGGCGGTAGACCGAGGGGACGCGGGAGACGGGCAGGGTCCCCGGGGAGGCGCCCTCGGCGGGGGGCTCGATCGGGTAGTCGCCGGTGAAGCAGGCCAGGCATAGCTCGGAGGCGTCCTGCCCGGAGGCAGCGACCATCGCCTCGACCGACAGGTACCCCAGGGTGTCGGCGCCGATGGAGGTGCGGATCTGCTCGACGTTCATCCCGGTGGCGATCAGCTCGGCGCGCGTGGCGAAGTCGATGCCGTAGAAGCACGGCCACAGCACCGGCGGGGAGGAGATGCGCACATGAACCTCCGACGCGCCTGCCTCGCGCAGCATCCGGACCAGGGCGCGCTGGGTGTTACCCCGCACGATCGAGTCGTCGACGACCACGAGGCGGCGGCCCTCGATGACCTCGCGCACGGGGTTGAGCTTGAGGCGGATGCCGAGCTGGCGCAGCGTCTGGGTCGGCTGGATGAAGGTGCGCCCGACGTAGGCGTTCTTGACCAGGCCCTGGCCGTAGGGGATGCCCGAGGCCTGGGCATAGCCGATGGCGGCCGGCGTGCCCGACTCCGGCGTGGCGATGACGAGGTCGGCCTCGACCGGGTGCTCGCGTGCCAGGGAGGCCCCCATCGCGTTGCGCGCGGCGATGACCGAGCGGCCCGCGATCTTGGTGTCGGGGCGGGCCAGGTAGACGTACTCGAAGACGCAGCCCGAGCGGCTGGGCTCGGTCACGCGGGTGGACCGCAGGCCCTCGGCGTCGATCTCGATGAGCTCGCCCGGCTCGACCTCGCGCACGAAGGCCGCCCCGACGATGTCGAGGGCCGCGGTCTCCGAGGCGATGACCCAGCCGCGCTCGAGGCGCCCGAGCACGAGCGGGCGCACCCCGTGGGGATCGCGGGCGGCATAGAGGGTGTGCTCATCCATGAAGACCAGGGAGTAGGCCCCCCGGAGCAGGGGCAGGACGCGCCGTGCGGACTGCGAGACCCCCAGCGGCTCGGTCGGGTCGGCGCCGGCCTCGCCGGTGACCGAGCCCCGCTCGGAGACCAGGCCCATGAGGGCGGCGATGACGGCGGTGTCGGTCGATGAGCCACGTCCGAGCTCGCCGCTGAGGTCCTCCCCGCTGACACGGCGGACCATCTCGATGAGCTCGCGGGTGTTGGTCAGGTTGCCGTTGTGGGCCAGCGCCAGGGTCGAGCCGGACACGGGCCCGAGCATCGGCTGGGCGTTCTCCCAGGTGGTGGCGCCCGTCGTCGCGTAGCGGACGTGGCCGACCGCCATGTGGCCGGTCAGGCTCGACAGGGAGCGATCGTCGAAGACCTGGGAGACGAGGCCGAGGTCCTTGTACACCAGGATCGAGCGTCCACCGGTCGTCGCGATCCCGGCCGCCTCCTGGCCGCGGTGCTGGAGGGCGTACAGGCCGAAGTAGGTCAGGCGGGAGACCTCCTCCCCCGGCGCCCACACCCCGAAGACGCCGCACTCCTCAGCGATGGGGGGCTCGGTCTCACCGGCCCCGGAGCGGGGAGCCGTCATCGGGGCGGGAGCGCGGGTCACCGGCCCAGTGTCTCACAGGGGCCGCCGGCGTCGCCGCGCCGCCCGGTCCGCCGGGCTCAGGCGAGCTCGAAGTCCACGCGGGCGGCGTCGAGGTCCACCTCGACCAGGCGCACCCGCACCGCCTGGCCGACCGGGAGCCGGCGGCCGGCAGCGGCGCGCACCGAGCCGATGACCGCCGGGTCGGCCAGGACGACCTCCCCGCGCCCCTCGCGCACCGAGGTGATGACCCCGTCGAAGACCTCGCCCTGCCGCCCCTGGAGGACGAGGGCTTCGACGGCGCCCAGCGCACCGCGGGTCACCGCGCGGGCCCGCCGGCCGGTGACCTCCATGACCTCCGGCAGGCCGGGCAGGGCGTCCCGGACCCAGCCGGGGACCGGCCGCCCGGCGCAGGCGGCCACGCAGAGCTCTTCCCCGTAGCGGTCGACAAGGCGACGCAGCGGGGCCGTGACGTGGGCGTAGCGGGCGGCGATGGCCGCGTGGACCGCCTCCTCGGTGTCGGCGTCCTCGTCCTGCCCGGGCACGGCGACACCATTGACGCCGAAGGCGAGGTAGCCCGCCCCGCGGAACAGGGAGGCCGCCTGGTCCATGAGGGCCACGTGGGCGGGGACGGATCCGTCCAGACCGCGCAGGAGCTCGGGGTAGGACCGGGAGGCGGGCCAGTCGACCCCTAGGGCCGCGGCGACCCGCCGCAGCCGGGCGTAGTCCTCGGACTGGGCGGGGGGCATCGTCCGCAGGATGCCCGCCCCGGAGCTGACCATGATCTCCGCGGCGCAGATCCCGGTCAGCAAGGAGATCTGGGCGTTCCACCCCTCGACCGGAAGCGGGGCGCGCAGGACGAGCCGGTAGCCGGAGCCGGGGTCCTGGGGGTCGACGCGCTCGACCTCCTGCTCGGGCGCCCCGAGGGAGACCCCGCCCCGGGCGGCCTCGCGGCGCTGGCGCAGCCCGCCGACCTCCCTGAGGAGCTCGGGCAGGTCGCTCGGCGCGGCGGCGGGCAGGCGGTCGGTCCTGGACGGGCCGGCCTCGAGGGCCGCCTGGACCTCGGCGTAGCTGAGCCGGGCCCGGGAGCGTACGACTGCCCGCTCGACGCGGGCGGTCAGGTGCCGGCCTTCGGCGTCGAGCTCGATGGTCCACAGGCAGGCCGGTCGCTCGACATCGGGCAGGAGTGAGGCGGCGCCGTGGGACAGGACCTCGGGGTGCAGGGGCGTGGAGCGGTCCGGGGCGTAGACGGTCGAGCCGCGTTGGGCCAGCTCGGCGTCGAGGGCCCCTCCGGGCTCGACGAAGGTCGCCAGGGAGGCGATGGCGTAGGAGACCCGGTAGACGGCCTCGCCCCGTGCGCCGGCCGGCGGGCCGATGCGTTCGAGGAGCAGGGCCTGGTCGAGGTCCATCGAGCCCGGCGGGTCGATGGTGACCAGGGGCAGGTCGCGGGCGTCGCGCGCCCCCTGGTCCAGGAGGCGGGCGGGACCGTCCTCGGCCCAGGAGCGGGCTGCGGCCTCGGCCTCGGCCAGGGCTCCGGCGCTGAACTCCGCGGGAACCGCGTGACGGTCCCGCAGGGAGTCCAGGGCGGCGATGACACTGGCCGGGGTCGCGGTGAAGGGCGTGAGGTGGCGCATCGGCATGACGCGAACCTACCGGAGGGGCCCGGCCGTGCAAGCCCGTCGGAGGCGGGTGTCACCGCCGCCGTCGCACGGGCCGGCGACCAAGGAGTCAGGAGTCCCGGGGGGGCGCCCCGGCGGCCCCCCCCGCCGCCACAACCGGGGCGGGGCCCGGGCGGGGGGCTGGGGGGGGGGGGGGGCGGCGCCCCCCGCCCCCCACGTCCAGGACCTGGGAGACGGACAGTTTCGTGCTAGCATTCATGGTGACGGCCTGCTTCTTGAGATGTTTGGACTTTAACACCTGAATTGTCTCAAGAAACAGGCCGTCCCACTGCCCGCCCCCACCCCTGCGTGTCGAACACCCCCGACATCCCCATGGATAACCCTCCCGGCCCGCACGCTCGCCCACATATAAGAAAGTTGCTCGATGAGCCCGACACGGATCCACGCAATCAAGAAGATTGGCAACTACCGTATCTTCCAGAACTGGAGGCCGAGCGATGGCGTTGAATTCGAGCGCGTCAACCTCATATACGGCCAGAACGGCAGCGGCAAGAGCACGTTTGCCAGCCTCCTTCAGGCCTGTGCCGACTATAATAGCGACCACTCTACGGACTCTGATGGCAGTCGTGGGGAAATCGTTGGTGCGGGTCTGCAGCTCGATGTGTATGGCGGCTCCGGTTCCGTGACGTCTAGGGTATCCGAAATCAGATTGGATGATCAAGCGTTCTGGAGACGTGTGAGGGTATTCAACAGGGATTTTATCCGCAGAAATCTCCGATTCGAGGAGCCTGGTGGTCCGTATCCACAAGTTCTGCTCACTCTCGGCGAGAGGCTAGCTGATGCCGAGGAGAAGATTGAGGAGCTCGAGCCTCAGCTCAGAACTGAGCGACAAAGGCTAGGTGCGACTAAGAAGGACCTCAAAAGGGCGCAGAAGAAGATTGATGAACTGAGCACGAAAATCGCAAGAGAGATAGGGGGCTATCTTGCCGGCTCCCCTGGCTTTAATGTGCGTAGTTATAACCGAACGAAAGTGCAGAAGCTTCTAGACAAATTTGAGGGAGATCCGACAATCCTGGCGGACGCATCAACTGACGTCTTAGCGGGCCGCAAACGTGCGACGCGCCAAGCCATGCAACCTGTCAACATCCAGCGGCGGGACGAGTTTTTGGAGCAGGCCGGACTAGACGAGGCTCGCCAGTTGCTAACGACTAGCGTTGTGAGTAGCCGACATATCGAAGGTCTGGTGGGGCGCTCTGACCGGTCCAGGTGGGTGCAGGAGGGTATCAGTCTCCACAAGGCGCTGGAGGAGTGTCTGTTTTGCGGCCAAGGCCTGACCTCTGACCGTCGCGATGCTCTCAATAAGCACTTCGATGAGTCATTCAAGATGCTCCAGAGTGCCGTTGATGATCTCGTGAAACGTCTGGAGGGGTCTGTGGAGGTGTCAAAGACCTTTTTGGAGGGCTTCCCTGACGGCTCCGAAGTGTATGAGGACCTGAGGGAGGACCTACGGAAGGCTCGTCAGGACTATGTTGCTGAGCATGAGTCATATGCCAGAATGGTTGGTGAGATCGTCGCGGCGTTGAAGGAGAAGAAGAACAACCCCTTCGGCGCTTCTCTGCCCATGTCAGACCTCGCGCTCGTAGCTCCGAGTGTCGCGGCACTGGACAAGGTGGTCACAGACCATCGCAACAAAATTGATCGTCATGAGGAAGAGGCTAAGAAGGCTGTTACGCGAGTCGAGCACTACTATGTGAAAAGTGCCGCGGACGAGTATGCGAGTCTCAAGAAGGAGATAGAAGGTGCGCAGGCGGCTTGCAGCGAGTTCCAGGCCCAGGTGAAAGAGTTCGAGGAGTAGATCGCCGAGCTCAAGAACGTGGAGGGTGATCCCGTCCCCGGAGCAAGGGAACTCACTGAGGAACTCAGGGGACTTCTGGGGCGTGATGAGCTCAGGTTCAGCGCCCAGGGTTCGAATCACTATCTCATCGAACGGGGAGGATCTCCGGCCAAACATCTCAGTGAGGGCGAGCAGACCGCGATTGCGTTGCTATATTTCCTCCACAGTGTTCGCGAGGACAAGATCGAGGGTGAGCCACCGATCGTCATTATCGACGACCCGGTCTCCAGCCTGGACCATGCCATACTCTTCGGGGCGTCAGCGCATGTGTGGGAAGAGCTTGTCGCCAATACGTACGCTAGCCAGGTCTTCCTTCTGACGCACAACTTTGAACTTTTCCGTCAGTGGCTGATCCAGATGGAGCGTGTTCCCAAGAAGTCTCGTGAAGGTGGCTATGCCGTATTTCGAGTTCGGGTGCGTCTCGACCGAAGTGCTGGTCGTGTGCCGGAGTTCGAGGCGTGGGATCTGGGTGATAAGCGGCGGAAGAAGTTGCGTTCTCAGTACCACTTTCTCTTCGATCAGGTTGCGGCCACCCTCGCTGAGTCTGACGCCGATCCCGACTCGATCGCCCAGATGGAAGCAGCTGCGCTGGTTCCCAACACCGCCCGCAAGTTGTTGGAGGGTTTTCTGAGTTTCCGCAGTCCGTCGAATATGGGAGATTTGCGTGAATCCGTACGTGCCGCCCTTAAAAAGCGTCCAGGACTGGACGTCTCTGTGCGCACGATGGTGGTGCGTTATGCCCATGCCAATTCTCACCTGGAGGAGGCGGACTTGACGAAGCCGCTCGATCCCAGTGAGGCAGTGTCCTTCCTCCGTGCGTTGTTCACGTTCATGGAGCATGTGGATGAGGATCACTTCAGGTCGATGTGCGAGGCCCTTGGTTATGAGCGGGGCAGGTTGTTGGGGGCGTCGTCGGTGCCGGAAGGCTCCGTCTCATGATTGCCATAGCAGCGCCTCCGTCGCAGGCGGGTTCCTCCCCGGTGGGGAGCGGATCGGTCACCGCAACCCACAGGAACGGAGTCCTGAAGACGCCCAACGCGTCAGTGATGTAGGGCAGACTGGCGCTCGAGACCTGTAGGCGAAGGAGGAGCGATGGGCGTTGCCCCTGTGGACGTCCAGCCCGACCTGCTGCTCTGGGCCGTGAGGCGGGCGCGCTGGGACGAGGAGACGGTCCGCCGTCGCGCGCCCAAGCTCAACGAGTGGATCGAAGGGACCTCGTGCCCGACCCTCAAGCAGTTGGAGCAGTTCGCTGCCGCCACCCACACTCCTTTCGGGATGCTCTTCCTGCCCGAGCCGCCAGTTGAGGACATCCCCATCCCAGACATGCGGACCATCCGCGACGCCGGAGTGCGCGAGCCGTCGGCTGACCTGCTGGAGACGATCTACCTGTGCCAACGGCGCCAGGACTGGTACCGCGACGACGCCCTGGACTCTGGTGCAAGCCGACTCGGCTTCGTCGGTTCCGCGAGGCTCTCGACTCCGGTGGATGATGCCGCAGAGCGCGTCCGTGACGCACTCCGGCTGGACGAGCGATCCGTGACCAGCTGGTCCGATGCCATGACAGACCTCATCAAGCGCGCCGAGGACATCGGCGTCCTGGTGATGGTCAACGGAATCGTTGGCTCCGACACCCACCGCAAGCTCGACCCCGAGGAGTTCCGGGGCTTCGCCCTGGCCGATGACATTGCTCCGCTCGTCTTCATCAATGGGGCCGACACGAAAGCGGCCCAGGTCTTCATGCTCGTCCACGAGCTCGCTCATCTGTGGCTGGGGCACAGCGCGCTCTCCGATGCCACTGGAGTCGCAGACAGCGCGCAGCAGGAAGAGCGTTGGTGCAATGAGGTGGTGGCGGAGGTGCTCGTCCCCTTGGACTCGCTCCAGTCGGAGTGGGCGGGTAGCCTCGACGAGGAGGAACTGAACCGGCTGGCGTCCCACTACAAGGTCAGCACTCTTGTGGTGCTCGCCAGGCTCCGGGACGCGGGGAAACTGTCGTGGGATGAGCACATGACTCGATACGCGATCGAGCGTCAACGCGTCATGGAGTTCATGCGGTCCTCGAAAGGCGGTACTACTGGCGGAAACTACTACAACACTCAGGTCCGACGCCTCGGGCGCCCTTTCGCCCGGGCTGTGGTCTCCTCCACCCTCGAGGGGCGAACGACATACCGGGATGCCTACCGGCTGCTCGGGACAGCGAAGCACGCGACCTTCGAGGGGTTGGCGCAGAAACTCGGAGCGGCGTGATAGCAGCGCACTCGTGCACGGTGGTCACCCATGAGACGGCCGGATCAGGATCCCGCAGAAACGTGAAGATCCCGGACGCGTGCAAGGCCCTTGGAGTGACGTGGGTCAACACCTTCGAGATGCTCCACCGCACCGGCGGCTCCTTCGGGCTGAGTCCGTAGCACCGCTGACGAGCCGGCGCGCTCCAGGACCGAGGCGCCGGGTGTGCCCCTCACGGTTCGGTCACTCCACCGTCGAGGTGGCTTGGCCGCCGGGCTGGCGGGGCTAGAGTGTGACTGTCCCCTCGCTCCACAGCACACCGATCAGGCACTATGACGATCTCTCCCTCGACGACTTGTGACCGCGGCTCCTCTCCGTCATCCACCCTGCCTGCACCGCCGGACCACGGTCAGGTCGTTCAGGTCCGTGGAGCCGCCTGGGCGGTCACAGATGTCGCTGTTCAGGGGCTTCCCCGCAGCCCGGCTGACGACGGCCAGCCCCGTCGCGAGCATGTTGTCGACCTCCAGTGCCTTGAGGAGGACCGTATGGGTGACGAGCTCACGGTGATCTGGGAGCTGGAAGTCGGGCAGTCGGTGGTCCCGGACCGTGGCCTGCCCGAGGAGATCTCGGCGGAGACCTTCGACGACCCCGACACCCTAGGGGCTTTTGTTGACGCCGTGCGCTGGGGCGCCATCACCTCCGCCGATTCCTCAGCTTTTCAGGCGCCCTTCCGCTCGGGCGCCACCCTGGAGCCCTACCAGCTTGAGCCCCTGCGCCGGGCACTCGCGGCCCCGCGCACCAACCTCCTGCTGGCCGACGACGTCGGCCTGGGCAAGACCATCGAGGCTGGCCTGGTCATCGAGGAGCTGCTGCTGCGCCACCGTGCCCGCTCGGTCATCATCGTGTGCCCGCCGAGCCTGGCCCTAAAGTGGCGCGACGAGATGCGGGAGAAGTTCGGCCTCGACTTCGTCATCGTCGACTCGGCCCGCATGGCCGCCGATCGGCGCACCTACGGGCTGGCAGCCAACCCGCTGCGCCTCCACCCGCGTGTCATCGTCTCCATGGCATGGCTGCCTGGCGCGCACGCCCAACGACTCTTGCGGGAGGTGCTCGCCGACGCCGCCCGCTCCGACACGGCCCGCTCCTACGCCTTTGATGTGCTTGTTGTCGACGAGGCGCACCACGTGGCCCCCGCAGCGCCCTCCGCGGTAGGCGGCGGGCGCGGGTATGCCGTGGACTCCCAGCGCACGACGGCGCTGCGTCGCCTGGCAGAGAGCTGCGAGCACCGCCTCTTCTTGTCCGCCACACCCCACAACGGCTACACCGAGTCCTTCTCTGCCCTGCTCGAGATGATCGACTCGCGGCGCTTCGCCCGCGGCGCCTCCATTGACCCCAACGCCCTCAACGAGGTCACCGTGCGGCGGCTCAAGTCGCAGATCCCGGACAAGGATTTCCGCCCCCGCCAGGTCAAAGTGCTCCCATACCAGGCCTCACAGGATGAGGAGAAGGCCTACGCGACCTTGGACGAGATCCTACGCGCCTCCGGCCGCTCCCAGGGGCGCCGCCACCTCGACATCGCCGCCCTTCTGCTCAAGAAACGTTTCCTGTCCAGCCCCTGGGCCTTTGCGCGAACCTTGGACAACTACCTCGCTCAGCCGGCCTTCGGCGGGTTCGAGGAGCTCGACGACGTCGACGACTACTACACCGAGGTCATGGGCTCGGGTCAGGCTGACGAGGAGGAGGGCCTGGACGCCCAGCCGGAAATGGGCACGCTTCTGGCTACCCGCGCCTCGGACCCGCTGTCGGCTGCCACACGCGAGCAGCTGACTGAGCTGTCCGAGTGGGCGCACGGGTACCAGTCCCGGCCTGACTCCCGCCTGGCGGCCCTCGTGCGCTTCCTCGACGCCGTCTGCCGCCCCCGACGGGACGACGTGGATGAACGAGAGGGTTGTCGTCTTCACCGAGTACGCCGACACCCTCGACTGGATCGTCTCGGTGCTGCGCCAGCAGGGCTACGAGGACCGCCTGGAGGTCATCCGGGGCTCGACGCCCGCGGAGGACCGTGAGGACATCCGGGCGCGCTTCACCGCCAGCCCCACCGAGGAGCCGGTCCGTGTCCTGGTGGCCACGGACGCCGCCGGGGAGGGAATCGACCTCCAGGCCTACTGCCACCGCCTCGTCAACTTCGATGTCCCCTTCAACCCCTCCCGCCTCGAGCAGCGGGTGGGGCGGATCGACCGCTACGGCCAGCGCGAGGTCCCCGAGGTCTACTACCTTGCCCCGACGGGCACGAACAGCCTGTACGCCGGGCAACAGCATTTTCTGGAGCGGCTCGCAGCCAAGATCGCCACCGAGACCCAGGACCTGGGTGCCGTCAACCCGCTTATCGATGAGCAGATCACTACGCAGTTCCTGGGGCGCGGCCTACGCAAGACCGCCGCCCAGGGGCGGGACGAGCAGGCCATCACGCAGGCTTTAGCCGGCTCGGACAAACTCAAACAGCAGTTGACGGCGCTCGCCGCAGGCTATAACGAGCGCAAGGAGCAGATGCACCTGACCCCCTCCGCGAGCCGGCGGGTGATCGATGAGGCACTGCGTATGACGCACCAGCCTCCGCTGGAGGAGGTCGGCAGCGAGGAGACGGACGCCGCAGTCTTCGACGTACCTTCTCTGGGCCGCTCCTGGCAGGAGGCCCTCGCGGGTCTCGACACGCGCCTGGCGCCGGGGCGCCTGCGGCCGATCACCTTCGACGAGGAGGCTGGGCGCGTGCCCGGTCTCGTTCACGTCCACCTGGGCCACCCGCTCATGCGCAAGGCGACCCGCACGTTGCGGGCCAACCTGTTCAGCCCCCAGTCGCAGGTCAGCCGGGTGACGGCCGTCATGCTGCCGGGGCTGGAGCACTCCTGTGCCGCCTCCCTGTCCCGGCTCGTGCTCGTTGGCCGCGGGGGCCTGCGCCTGCACGAGGAGGTTTTCGTGACCGGGGTGCGGTTGCGCGGGCACCGCGTGGCCGAGGAGACGCTCGCCCGCGTGCTGGATCGTGCCCTTGACCCCAACGGCTACCAGCTGGCGGAGCCGGCGGTCCGGCGCCACCTCACCGGTCTGTGGAACGACGACGGGCACCTGCGCACCCGCCTTGTCGAGGAGACCGAGCGACGGGCGCAGCGCCTCCAGGACCGGGTGACCGCGAGCCTTGACCGGCGGCGTGAGGAGGACACGGGACGCGTCCACGCCATCTATGCGGCCTTCCGCGCCAACCTCACTGACTCATTGGAGCGTCTGCACGCCGAGGAGCGGGAGTCCCAGGACATGCTCGCCTTGTGGGCCGAGGACCAGCGCCAGCAGCGCGCCCGGGACCTGCGGGCCATGGAGGACCGCCTGGTGGCCCTGGACGACGAGGAGCAACGGGAGGTCAAGGCGATGGCATTGCGCTATGAGGATGTGCGGCCCTACGTCTCGCCCGTAGCCCTCGTCCTGGCGGTCACCGAGGAGGACGCGACCTCGTGGGGGAGGCGGTGATGAGCCCGAGGAAGGCATCAGGCGCACGGGCGGCAGGAAGCCGGGCCGGTCGGTCCTCAGCATCCGGCAGGGCCGCCCGCACCGCCGCCCAGCAGCACCGCGCCTGGCTGGAGCTGGTCGACGTCGACGGGCCCTTCCTGTCCGTCCCAGTCATGACCAGGCTGCACCCGCAGGGAATGCCGTCACTCGGGGCGGCTGGCCGTGAGGCCCTCCGTGCCGCCAAGCCTGCCTTCGACCGCGCCTGGGATGCCTGGGACCGCGACCGGGACAGCAACGGTGACCGCAACAGTGACCGTGCCCTGGATGCCTACCGCCGGGCGCGTGACACCTGGGTGCTCACGGTCCTCACCGCGGTCTTCGGCTGGGGCAGGGACTATGTGAGCGCACAGGACCGACCGGCACTGGCTGAGGTGCACCGGGTGGTCTCTGACGGTTTCCCGCAGGTGACGGTGACACCGACCGGCGCACTTGTCCACCGGCAGACCACCGGTGCGCTTGTGCTGGTCACCGACCCGGTGGACTCACTGCGTGGTGCGGGGCAGGACGGCTGGGCGGCGAGCCCGGTCGACCGGATGGCTGCGATGCTGCGCAGCCGCGACTCGGAGTGCACGATCGGCCTTGTCACCGACGGCCGCTGGTGGGCGCTTGTCAGCGCACCGCCGGGCGGGACGACGGCCTGCGGCATCGTGGACTGCCTGACCTGGGTGGAGGAGCCCGCGACCCGGGATGCCTTCTGCGAGCTCCTCGGCCTGCGCCGGCTTCTGGGCGGGACGAGTGAGGACCGGCTGCCTGCACTGTTCCAGCGATCCGTCCTGGCGGCCGAGGAAGTGACCGAGGCGCTTGGCGCCCAGGTGCGCCGGGCGGTTGAGCTGGTCGTCATGGCGCTGTCCGAGGCCGCCCTCGACTCTCAGCCGGATCCGGCCCTGGGCGACCCGCTGCCCGAGGACACCCACGAGGTGTATGAGGCGGTGGTCACGGTCATGATGCGCGCTGTCTTCCTGCTGTTCGCTGAGGAGCGGGGCCTTCTGCCCGCTCACACTCTCTACACCGGTGGCTACGGCCTGGTCGGCGTCCTTGATGACCTCGAGGCGCGCGCACGGGACGAGGGTGAGGAGTCGATGGATGGCACGAGCCTGACCTGGCACCGGCTGCTGGCCACCTCCCGCGCCCTGCACGAGGGCGTCAACAATGAGAACATGCGGATCCCCGCCTACGGCGGCTCGCTTTTCGATCCCGCCCGCTTCCCTGTCCTCACGGCGGTGGACGCGAGGGGCTCCCTGCGCCTGGCGGTCTCGGACCGGGTCATGCTGCATGTGCTGCGCTCCCTCCAGACGGCCCGCACCGGCCAGGGGCAGGATGTCCGCCGCCTGTCCTTCCGGGACATCGACGTCGAGCAGATCGGTTATATCTACGAAGGCCTGCTGGGCTACACGTGCGTACGCACCTCGGAGACGGTGCTGGGGCTCCATGGCACCGAGGGTGCGGAGCCGGAGGTGTCCTTGGCTCTCCTGGAGGACCTGGCTGAGGAGCACGATGACGACGTCGATCTGGCGCAGGCGGTGCTCGCCTGGCTCAGGGAGCACCAGAGCGCGGCGAAACCGCCTACCAAGGGTGCCTTGGCAAAAGCCTTCCGCTCTGGGGACATGATGGACCCGGCCGAGCGTGAGCGTGCCCTGCGGGCCGTCACCAAGGACGACTCTCTCCGGGAGGCGCTGAAACCGTGGATCGGTGCCGTCCGGTGGGACCTGCGCGGCCGGCCGGTGGTGATCGAGTCCGGTGGCCTTGTCGTGACTGAGACCCCGTCGCGGCGCAACGCCGGCGCCCATTACACGCCCCGTTCACTGGCCGAGGAGGTGGTGCGCCATGCCCTGGAACCGCTGGTCTACAACCCGGGGCCGCGCGAGACAGACGACCGCACTGCCTGGCGGCCGCTCAGCTCGGATGCGATCCTCGGCCTGCACGTGGCTGATATCGCCTGCGGCTCGGGAGCCTTCCTCGTGGCGGCAGCCCGTTTTCTCGCCGACCATCTCGTCGAGGCATGGACCCGTGAGGGGGCGCTCGGGGGCTACGCCGGCCAGCCTGGCGGGTTGCGCAGCCACGCCCTGCGGCAGGTGGTGGCCCGCTGCCTTTACGGGGTGGATATCAACGAGATGGCCGTCGAGATGTGCAAACTATCCCTGTGGCTTGTCTCGCTCGACAAGGACAAGCCCTTCAGTTTTGTCGACAACAAGATCTTTGTGGGCAACTCCCTGCTGGGGCTGAGCGACGTGCGCCAGCTGCGCGCCCAGCACATTGACCCTGCCGCAGCACCCGAGAAACGGCTCTTTGAACTCGACCGCACAGGCAAGGAGGCCGCAGCCCTGGACATCGACGCAGTCCTTAGCAAGGTGCGGCGCCGCCGCCTCGCGCTGGCCACCGAGGTGGACGACACTGACCCGGCGCGCTCGACGACGACGAAGCAGCGGCTCCAGCGGGGCAATGAGGCGGACCTGCGGCTCCTCGAAGGTGTGGCCGATGCCGTCGTGGCCGTGGGCCTGGACCCGGCGGTCGGCGCCAAGCCAGGTAAGAAGCTCAATGAGGCCTACGGGGACCTGGCGGTGGCCCTCGGCCGGGCCTTCCCACCCGAGGGGGAGGGAGACGAGGCCATGCTGGAGGCGATCCTCAACCGCGGCCTCACTCCGACGGTGGAGACGGACTACGAGCGCTGGCACTGCCTGCACTGGCCCCTGGCTGTCCCCGAGGTGATGGAGTGCGGCGGCTTCGATGCCATTGTGGGGAACCCGCCCTTCCTGGGTGGGCAGAAACTCACCGGGTCACAGGGAGCGAATGTGCGTGACTGGTTTGTGCACGTCCTTGCTGGAGGAACGAAGGGGAGCGCTGATCTTGTTGCCTACTTCTTCCTCCGCGCTTTCAGCCTGCTGCGGCCAACTGGGATGCTGGGGCTGATCGCGACGAACACCCTGGCCCAGGGTGGCGCCCGCAAGGTGGGGCTCGACCGCATAACGGCGAATGGTTTTGAAATCACCCGAGCCATTCGATCAAGACCCTGGTCTCACAGGAGGTCTCACCGACCAAGAGTGAAAAGATCTGGGGATCAGCCGCACCTCGAGTATGCGGTTGTGTGGGGGTCTCGAGGCTATGTCGCCGACGAGGTACCGCGCGTGTGTGACGACACCCCCGTCGCCCGCATCAGCGCACTCCTCGAACCAGAGGGGAGCGTGACCGGAAATCCAAAGCGGCTCGTCGAGAACGCCGGCATCGCCTTCCAGGGCTGCATTGTGCTTGGTACAGGCTTCATCCTCGACCCCGAGGAGGCGAGAAGCTGGATCGAGCAAGACCCGCGCAATGTCGAAGTGCTCTTCCCTTATCTGAACGGCAAGGACCTCAACTCTAGACCCGACTGCTCGCCGTCGCGATGGGTCATTGACTTCGGTATGCGTTCGCGAGATGATGCTGGGTCATATTTCGCCCCTTTCTGGCGAGTGAAACAGTATGTTAAGCCACAGCGCGACCTCGTCAAAATCGATTATCGCCGCGAATACTGGTGGCGTTTTGCGGCATGGGCGCCGTCGATGCGGCGGGCGATTGCTGAGCTCGACGAGGTCCTGGTAATTGCTCGTGTGAGCAAAACGGTCATGCCTGTGCGTGTTCCTGCTGGGCAGGTGTGATGACAAAATTGTCGTATTTTCCTCGGATCGTTACAGCATGCAAGCCATGCTTTCGTCCAGCCTTCATCAAAGTTGGACTATTAAGTATGGGACTACTCGCACTGGCGATCCAACATATACTCCGAAGACTGTTTTCGAGACCTTCCCGCGACCGGAGCCCACCGTCGATATGGAAGCAATAGGCCGCACTTTGGATGTGGAGCGCCGGGAGATCATGCTGCGCCGAGACCTCGGCCTCACCAAGCTCTACAACCTTGTCAATGACCCGGGCCTCGAGTCTGGCGTGGATCCGGATGTCGACCGGCTGCGGGAGATCCACCGCGAGCTCGACGAGACCCTGGCCGCCGCCTACGGCTGGGAGGACATTGACCTCGACCATGGCGTCCACACCTACCGGAAGATGACCCGCTGGACCATCTCCCCGGCCGCCCGCGTCGAGATCCTCGACCGACTGCTCGAGGAGAACCACCGCCGTGCCGCCGCCCAGGCGGCCACCACCACAGCACAGCCACGTGGGAAGCGCGGCCCCCGACCGGTCCAAGAGGAGACCCTCGATGTCTAAGACCACGCCCCCCGCCAGCCCGGGCGCCCCCGGCACCACGCCCCACGACGGCACGGCCTACCTCTTTGAGGAGGAGCCCGGCCCCACCTCGGTGTCCGCTCGCGCCGGCCTCCTTGATGTTCTGCGTCGCGAGCTCCTTGGCCCCGCCGAGGGCGACACCGAGGTTCTCGCCGTCCAGCCCAGCCAGCGCTACCTCCTCGGGCGCATTGCCCCCACCCGCCTCCAGGACCTCCGGGAGGAGACAGGGGCCGAGATGATGGCGGACGAGGAGGGCGTCGATCCTCTCGACGCCCTGGCCTCTACCGGCGTCCCCGTCACCGGCACGGAAACGGAGACCATGGACGCCTCCGCCGAGGAGGACCTCGGTGGGGACACCGACGACGAGCCCGTCCGCCGCGGCCTCATGATTCCCGCCTCGATGGGCCTGCGCTTCCAGGTCCCCACCGACTTCGAGGCGCTCACCATCCACGTCAGCTGGGGCACTTATGAGCCCGTGAGCAGCCCCACTGACACAGGTGGCGACAGCGGCGTTTCCCAGGACCCCGGCTCGTCCTCCGGACCCCAGTACCGGCGTGTCCCCCACGACCACAGCCTCCGCCTGGAACCCGCCACCCTCAAACTTGGCCGCACCGTAGACTGCATCCTCGACGGAGACGTCACCCTCCGCATCGACTCCTACCTCGATGAGCCCGCGGGCCGGTACCTCATTGAGCTCGCTCTGTGCAACGACCGGACCACCCCCAGGCGCATTCCCACCGAGGCCTGGATGTTCCAGACCCGTATCGATGTTGACGCGGGCGGCCGTGCCGTCTTCCTCCCCGTCCACGACCCCACCCACCCACCCGCCCCAGGCGCTGCGGCGAGACACGACCCCGGCAGCGAGGAGGCCCGCCTTGACCTCCAGTACCGCGACCGGCTCGAGTTCGCCGTCGGCCGCACCTGCTCGGCCGACTGGAGCCTGTCGCCCACCCTCCCCGGAGAGGACCCGCCCCGCCGCGCCGTCCAGGTCCGCACCACCTGGATCCCCACCGTCGAGACGCCCCACACCCGCGCGGCGGAGGTCCCCGACGCCCTCCTCGACATGCGCGCCCTGGCCACCGCGGCAACCACCCCGAAGGGCTCCGGGGCGCTGCGGGCCGCCCTCGCACCCATCGTCAGTGCCTACCGCATCTGGCTGGACGAGCAAGGCGTGGCTGCCGCAGCCCTCCCTGAGCACCTGCGGGACACCGCCGAGGAGGCCCTCGCCGAGGCCCACCAGGTCCTGGACCAACTGGCTGAGGGGCTCGCCCACCTCACCGCCGACACCCCGGACGGGGCGGAGGCACGCCGCTGCTTCGCGTTCATGAACAGGGTCATGGCCGACCAACGCATCCACTCCCAGATCGCCGCGGCCCGGATGGCTGAACCTGCCCTCAGCGTTGAGAAGGCCGAGGAGAAAGTCCTGGCAGGTGGCTACCCCCACCACTGGCGTGTTTTCCAGCTCGTCTTCATCCTCATGCAGCTGCCAGGCCTCGCTGACCCGGCAGCCGAGCGACGCGCTGGCCCTCTGGCCACCGTCGAGCTTCTCTTCTTCCCCACCGGTGGAGGAAAAACCGAGGCCTACCTTGGGCTGGCCGCCTACGCCTTCGCCATCCGCCGCCGGCAAGGCCTCCTGGACACCCCGGACGGGCCCATCGACGGGCGTGCCGGCGTCACCGTCCTCATGCGCTACACCCTGCGCCTGCTCACCTCCCAACAGTTCCAGCGCGCCACGACCCTCGTGTGCGCTGCCGAGCTCGCCCGCCGCGAGGACCCGGAGACCTGGGGAACTGAGCCCTTCCGCATCGGCCTGTGGGTCGGCACGGCCGTCTCCCCCAAACGCGTGAGGGAGGCCGACGAGGCGCTCCAACGCCTGCGCGACCGGCCCGGCGGCGGCGCCGGCCACCGCTTCTCCGCCCTCCAGCTCGGCCACTGCCCCTGGTGCGGACTGCCTCTGACCCCCAACGACGTGACCGTGGGGGACGTTGCCGGGATGGCTGAGCGCGTCGTCGTGCGCTGCCCTGACCCCTACGGCGAGTGCCCCTTCTCCGCTGGCGACGACAACGTCCCCGACGGGCTGCCGGTCCTGACCACCGACGAGGAGATCTACCGGCTCGTACCCGCTTTTGTCATCGCCACCGTCGACAAGCTCGCCCGGCTCGCCCGCGAGGGCCACGCTGCCACCCTCTTCGGGCACGTCGCCCGCCACTGTGGGCATCACGGCTACGTCCCCGGACTCGACCACCGCGGTCGCTCGGACTACACCGGCTGCACCCTGGCCGACAACGGGCGCCACCATGCCAAGGGAAACCTGCCCGCCGCCACTGTCCGCCCCGCCACGAGGCTCCGACCGCCGGACCTCATCATCCAAGACGAGCTCCACCTCATCACCGGCGCGCTGGGTACCACGGTCGGCCTGTTCGAAACCGCCGTCGACGCCATGTGCGCCTGGAAGGCGCCCGATGGCCGCCCCGCAGCGCCGCTGATCGTCGCCTCCTCGGCCACCGTCCGCAAGGCCGCCGACCAGGTCCGACTCCTCTACGGCCGCGATGTCACCATCTTCCCGCCCCAGGTCCTCGACGCCTCCGACACCTTCTTCTCCCGATCAGTCCCCATCGACCGCACGCACCCGGGGCGCCTCTACGTGGGCCTGTCCACCACCGGGGTGCGACTGACCAACGCCGAGATCCAGGTCACGCAGGTCCTCATGGCTGGCGCCCAGCTCCTCCTGGACCGTGTCGGCGCGCCGGCCGACCCCTACATGACCCTCGTCGGCTACTTCTCAGCCACCCGTGAGCTGGCCGGCATGGCCCGCTACATCCAGGACGACATTCAGACGGGCCTGGCCAGGCCGGGCCGCGACTCCCGCCTGCCGCGCCGCCGAGGCACGGACTTCGGTGCCCTGCACCTGGGTGAGCTGACCTCCCGGGTCTCCTCCGCGGACATCACCACGACCCTCGACCGCATGGCCCTCACCTTCGACCCCGACATCGACTCCACCGCCGCCAAGGACGCGGCGGCGGCTGCGACCCGCTCCGGGACGAACGTTGATCGGCGGCAGGCATCCGCCAACCCCTATGACGTCGTCCTGGCGACCTCCATGCTCCAGGTCGGGGTCGACGTCTCCCGGCTCGGCCTCATGCTCGTTGTCGGCCAGCCCAAGAACACCGCCGAGTACATCCAGGCCACCTCCCGGGTTGGCCGTGACATGGCCAACCGCCCTGGGCTCGTCGTCACGCTCGGCAACTGGTCGCGACCCCGGGACCTCGCGCACTACGAGCAGTTCTGCCACTTCCACGAGACCTTCTACGCACGCGTCGAGCCGCTGTCGGTCACGCCCTTCTCCATCACGGCCGTCGACCGCGGCCTCGACGGGACCCTCGTCGCCGCATCTCGCGTCATCCAGGCCAGCACCCCCAACGGCCTCAACCCCGAGCACAACGCCGGCAAGGTCCTCACGCAAGACGCCGCCCTCAAGGCACTGTCCAGCGCACTGATTGAGCGCATCACCGCGGCCGGCGGTGAGGACGCAGCCCGGTACGCGGAGCAGCGGCTCGAGGCTCGACGGAGCGAGTGGAAGCGCCGGAAGGATAAGGTCACCAGTCGGGGTGGCGGGCTCGTCTACGAGCGCGGCGCCGACGACGAACGTTTCTTCGCCCTCCTGCGCTCGGCCGAGTCCAGCGGTGGTCACGCGCCCCGGGGAGACGAGGCGCCGTTCGTCGTCGCCGGTTCCATGCGGGAGGTCCAGCCCGAGATCAATCTGCTCGTCTCACCCGACCCCACCCGCCTCATCGACCGCGCCATGGAGGCCGCCCCACCGTGGCAGCGCCAGGAGCCGGGAGACACCGACGAGACCGAGCAGGAGAAGCGATGAGTCAGGACATCACTGCGCCGACGGGAACCGGCGCCGCTGAACCCGAGGACGAGCTCGCCGTCGTCGACCCTCTGGGCGACGGTGAACGCCTCACCGCCGAGCAGGCCAAGAAGAACTACGCGAAGGTCGGCTCCGCGCGGCCGACGACGCTGCTGTACACCTACGGGCCGGGCGCTGTCATCGACCTCCCGCACTTCACCATCATGCCCGCCGGCCTGGACGACTGGGAGCACATCTGGCGGCGCCGGTCATCCGACCCCATTCCTGTCCATGCCCCGCGCCTGTTGGAAACCGTTCAGCTCATGCTCGGCCACCAGGTTGCTGAGCTACGGCCCTTCCCCTGGCAGCCCACCCGGCCGGGGCGCCACCGGGAGGGGGACGACCTGGGTGTGCCGGCGCGGGTCTTCCCCCAGTGGCTTCGCTGCACCGGCTGCGACCTGCTCGCCCCGCTGAGGCGTTTCGTCAGGGGCTACTCCAACACCCACCCCTACCGCCCCGACCAGGCTGTTTTCGAGCACCTCGAGTGCCCCGGGCGCCATCAGCGGCGAGGCGGCTCGCGCTCCGCAAGTCCGGCGAGCAGGAGACGGGGGCGGCGTTGCTCCCCCTGCGTGCCCGCGCGCTACTTGCTGGCCTGCCCTCTGGGCCATCTCGACGAGTTCCCCTACGACTGGTGGGTCCACGACGGGGCGCATTGCACCAAGGCCGAGAACCCCGAGCTCGAGATGCGAGACACCTCCCAGCGCGGTGCCACCGCCATCATTGTCTGCCGGGCCTGCCAGAGCCGGCGACCCATGGCTCAGGCCCAGGGCGAGGAGGGGCGCCGTCGGCTCCCTCGCTGCCGCGGCCGCCATCCCCACCTTGGCGTCTTCGACCCTCAGGGGTGCCAGGCCGAGCCGAGAGTCATGCTGATCGGCGCCTCCAACCTCTGGTTCGCCACCACCCAGTCCATCATCGACATGCCTCGACTGGATGATGCCGAGGTCAGGCGGGACGAGGTGGCGGCGCTGAGTAGAGCACTGGGCGAGGACCGCGCAGAGGTGGGGCAGGACGTGAGGATGGCCCGCCTGCTTCTCAAGCGTGGCGACGCCGAAGCCATACGGCTCTCCAAGCTCAGCAATACCAAGCTGGGCGAGTTGTTGCGCCAGCTCGCGGCTCCGGTCGAGAGTGAGGAGGACCGCCTGCGCCGTCGCGAGGACTGGAACCCGGTGGACCTCCTCGTGCCCGAGTGGAACTACCTCCAGAACGACCCGCCAGGTGACCACCATGAGGAATCCGCCAGCGGCCTCGTTGTCTCGCCTCGTCAGCTCGGTGCGGTGCCCGACGAGATCAAGCGGGTCCTCGCCGTCGACCGGCTGCGCAAGGTCAACGCTGTCCTCGGCTTCACCCGCATCGACGACTTCGACCGCATTGATGACTCAGGCGCCCGGCTCGTGCCCCTGGCACGAGGCGGCAGGCCCACGTGGGTGCCTGCGACCGTGGACCATGGCGAGGGGATCTACCTCCAGCTCGACGAGAATGAGGTGTCCACCTGGGAGAAGCGGGTGCTCGACAGCACGCTGTGGGAGGCGCACCGGGCTGCTCACAGGCGCAACGTCGAACGCCGGTACTCCGAGACGGCCAAGGTGATCGATCCCGATGAGCGTTTCGTCCCGCCACGCTACTGGCTCGTCCACACCCTCGCCCACGCACTCATTCGTGAGATGGCCATGTCCTCGGGCTATGGTGCCGCCTCCATCTCTGAGCGCATCTATGCCTGGACCAAGACCCCGTCCCGTCCGCCAGCCGCGGGCATGCTGCTGACGACGACCGCGTCGGACTCAGACGGGACGCTCGGCGGGCTCGTGTCTTTGTCTCAACCTGACCGCCTCGCAGACGTGGTCGACGCCGCTCTTACAGGCATGATGCGCTGCTCCTCTGATCCGGTGTGTGCCCGGCGGGTGCCACAGGACCCCGAGGACTTTCTCCACGGCGCAGCCTGCCACTGTTGCACGATGGCCTCGGAGACCTCCTGTGAACGGGCGAACCGCTTCCTTGACCGCCGCTTCGTTGTCCCACTGCCTGGGGAGTGTACGGTCGACAGCAACACATTCCCATCGGCCGGTCTCGCGTTCTTCAGCGGCGTGCGGACCTCCTGAGCAACAGTGGTGGGAGATGACGCGCAGTACGGAAGAGTCACTACGGGCGCTTGGTGCATTCCTTACCGGCACGGAGGCTGAAGGAATTGGCGCGCGGCTGGCAGCCGGTGCCACCCTGAGCCAGGCGCTGTCCGTGGTACCTGCCGCCCGTCGGGCCCAAGCCCGGCGGCTTATGGCGGATGCCGGGCTTGGGCCACCGACGAGGGAGAAAAGCGTTGCCTTACTCACCGCTGTTGCTGGCGCAGCGAGCCGAATGAGGAGCATCTCGCCCGTGTGGACCGCGCCCCCGGGGCTCCTCGGTGGGGGCGCCCTGACGGGCGACGTCTTCGCCATGGTCAAAGGAGCCGCCACCTCCGTTGTCTGCGCCACCTACAACCTCCAACCGACCTCGGTGCTATGGAAGGCGATGGTGTTCCTGGCGCAGGAGCGGCCAGGGGTGGCGGTGCGTCTGTACGTCGACACGCAGGCTGCTGACGGGAGGTTCGCGGGTGCTGGCAGATCCCGGCGGACGCCAGGGCTCCGGCCTGGGGCCCGAGGAGGACGGCAGGCCGGGGGTCGGGGCGGGCGGCAGGCTGGTGGTATGGGCGCTGGGGTGGCGGCGTCGCGAGGCTCGGCACTCAGCACCGGAGACATGGCTCGTGGCCTTACTGGGGCGGTTGTCATGCGGACCCGCGCACCCCGGCAGGGTGAGCGACCGGTGACGAGTCACGCGAAGTTCCTCAGCGTCGACCACCGATACCTGCTGGTGGGCAGCGCCAACTTTTCCCGCAGCGCCGAGGAGCGCAACGTCGAGCTCGGTCTGCGCGTGGACGACCCTGCCCTGGCGGCCAGCGTCGAGAAGCAGATGCGGGACCTCGAGGCCAACGTGTATGAGCGGGTGATGCCTTGAGGTCTCAGGTCCTTGGCGGTGCCTGGTTGGTGTCAGGTGTGGGAAGGTCAGGAGCCTAGTCACCGTTGAGGCCCCCGAATTCGTGTCGTACCCCTGGTGCACCATGGGTGTCTGGCTGGCCAGAGCGGGTAGCCAGGGACGCGGAGAGGGGCATCATGAATTCCATGGACGCCACGGCGGGCGACGGTCATGTACAGATGCAGGTTGAAGGGAACAGCTATGGCTCTGTGACGGTGGGAAATGGGGTCGCTGTCACTGGGGTCGTGAACGGAGGGGTAACAATCCGCTCTGGTCCGGATCGCGAGGGTCAAGTGCATAGATTTGATATTGCGAGAAAGGTGAGGATTCCTGTATTTGCAGAGGCTGTCGGAGCTATTTCTGGCGTCATTTCGATCATCGGATTCGTGTTGGGGGCGAGCTCTCTTGGTGAGAGCTTAAAAGCCGTCTTGTCGGTGCGAGGGTGGGTTGATCCAGCCCATTCTGTTCGCATCTTTATCGGCACGCTCTTTATAGTGCTCTCCGTCTATATTCTCGTGCTAGGCGTGAGGTGCTGTAGCTTTCTTCGAAAGAATATTTTACACCTCCCAAAGCGCTGGTACCTTCCGGCGTGTGCCGGAATTCGAAATGAGCGCGGACGGACGTTTCCCTATTTATTGAAACTATCTCTCAAGTGTCCGAAGTGTGCTAACCGAAATCTTCGCTTCAAGCGAGTTCAGGACGGAAATTTATGGATTCCGATGGCCGTGTGCACGCGACATGGAAGCCACTCACTTCCCGTGGACATTTCTGACAATGACTTCGATAGGTCGTTGCCGCGATAGTTCGAGCGTGCCCACGCATCGGCTCGGGCGCCGTCACCGAGGCTACCCGTCCTTCCCCGGCTGCCCGTCGCCCATCAGGGAGGCGACCGCCCGCTTCAGCAGCGCCGTCGGCAGTTCGGTGTCGAGGCCGAACCACAAGGTCCCCTTGCCGCGCGCCCATGGGGCCAGTTCGGCGCGCAGGTTCTCGTCGGCCGGCAGGGGGTAGAGCGCCACGTGGTCGGTCCATCCCCACACGAACACCTTGGCTGCCCTGCTTCCTCCCGGCATCCGGTAGCCGATGATCCCGTAACTGACGACCTCCTCGGCGTGGGGCGCGACGTGTCGCACGAGATCACGGAGCGCGTCGAGGCCGGGTCGAGCCGCCAGGGGGACAGAGGCCAGGTAGTCGGCCACGCAGCGCAGGTGTGTCCGGGCCAGCGCTCCTTGCCGGTTCCGCGGTGGGGGCACGTGTTCCCAGAACGAGCGCGTGACAAGCTCGCGCAGGACCTGCTCGTCCGCATCGGTCAGGTGCGTCAGGTAGAGGCAGCTCTTGCCGGCCCGGTGCCGGCCGAGGCGGCCCATGAGCTGGGTGTCCGCAAGCAGCGCCGGCGACAGGTACACCGTGACAGCGGCCTTCCGCGGGCTGAAGGCTGCTGCGGGCACGACCCCCTCAGTGCCGCCCGCGGTCCGGTAGGGCGCGGAGCCGAAACCGATGATGCTCGGCCCCCACATGACGGGCTCGTCGCCGGTGATATCCCGCATGAGCGCGATCAGCTCGCGGGCCTCGGCGGCACGACGCGCGGGGACGGTCGCCAGGAAGTCGTCGACCGGGACGTGCGTGGACTCCATCAGGCCTCCTCGGGGCTGTGTCTCGTCGGGCGGGATCGGCGGGCGGGCTCGGCGGGCGGTTCGTGGCGTGACCCGCGTCTGCTCCGTAGGTACGGTATCCGCGCCTGGGCGGTCAGCGCTCCCATCGACACGGCGGGGTCGGGGTGCCTCATTCGACTCCCACCCCCTCGACGACGCTGCCGATCCACCGCCGTCGTCCGCGCAGCCCGTCACCCCCGCCGTCATGAGGAGCGCGCACGCGAGCGCGCCCGCCCACGTGTTAGTGCTCCTTGGCCTCTTCGGCGTCGTCGGTCAAGTAGGTGACGGTGCGTACGAGGTCGAAGGGTGTGGTGCTGCTCGTCGTCGTGATCGTGCCGGAGACCTCCTGGGTTTCGCCGCCCTCGGATGTGAACGTCGCTTCCCAGGTTGTCGTCACCGAAATGATCACGCCCTCCCGGGTGCCGGTGTAATCGTGGTACACGGTGTGGTTGGGGTAGGGGGCGCCGGGGTCAGTGGTCGTCGTGGCGGTGCCGTCGCCCCACCGCCACCGGTACGAGACCGGGGTGGCCTCCACGGTGACCGCCCTGCCGGCAATCGTTGTGGTCAGCGTTCGCGGCTCGGGGCTGGTATAGACGATGACGATCTTGTCCACCCGCGCCTCGGGCCCCGGCGGCTGGCGCCAGGCCCCCGACCCGTCGACCAGCAGCCGGGCGACGTCCGTCCCGGTCATCGTCACCGGCACATCGGCAGGCAGCGACTCCGGAGCGTCCACGCAGGTCGCGAACATCCTCGTCTGACCTTCGGCGCCGACCTGCCTGGTCATCAGCAGTTGGCCGTCGCGACACAGCCCACTGCCCGACCGATACGACACTGACTCAGCATCGCCCGAGCCGCCCGTACCAGGATCAGCGGATCTTTGTTCAGGGACAGGGATGGATCTTGTTTCTGTCAACGTGACGATGTCGTCAGAGCCAAATGCGGTGATATCCTCATTCGATGAGGCGCCAAAAGCTGGCGCCTGCCAAGGTGAACTACTCAAGAGAATAACTATAAGGGACGCCGCTACTGCGGCGGGGTTGGGGTGTCTCATTCGACTTTCGCCCCCTCGACGACCCAGTGATCGCCCTGCCAACGAAGTTGGACATCGATGCTGACGTCGCGTGCATCAACATTCGATGTGGTGATGGGGATCCCGTCGTACGACTTGTGTGCAGGGGCGAAGAACCGTGTCTGGACGACATATCGCTCTGGATCGGCGGGGTCGGTTCCATAGGACACTATCGTGATCTCAGGCGTCCACGGCTCGACCCATCCTTCGTCGTCGTGGATTTCTCTGACTCCCTCAGCAACTGAACTGCAGAAGTCGCACTCGTCTTCGCTCATCTCCTCCCAGGTCGTCAGATCCCCGGTAGCAAAAACATAAGGATACAGTTGCAGGAAGTAGCCGGCGGCCTGGGAGGCGCCGTAGGGGGACTGCTCGTTCATCCCGTCGACTGTGGCGGGCTCGGGGGTGGCCAGCGCGGCGTCGCGCAGGGCCTGCTCATCATCCGACAGGGGTGGCATCCACGAGGGCCTGCCGGTGCCCGATGGCTGGCTGGACGGGGTCGTCGCTCCGGAGGCGGAGGAGGTCGCCGTCGCCGAGACGCTGGCGGTTCGCGCCTTCGTGGTGGCGGCTGCCGATCCGCCGCCGTCGTCCGCGCAGCCCGTCACCCCCGCCGTCGTCACGAGTAGCGCGCACGCGAGCGCGCCCGCCCATCGCCGGGGACTCGCCTTGCACGTCATGGACCAGGACATCGGACCACCGCCATCGGAGATCAGGGCGAAGCAGGGACGCGCCTGAAGTGCGATACCGCTCCTCAGACACCCCAACATTACCCCACATGTGTCCCTGGGCGCCAGACCCCATGTCCTCTGTGGAGCACGACTCCCGGTCCGGGGCGGCCGAGCCCGGCGCCGGCCATCTGGGCCGCCGGGCTCGACGAGGGACCTGCGGGAAGTGACACCACACTAAAAGACGCACCCAGCCGCGCGAGTACGTCAAGGCCACCCAGCCCCACGCTGCCCCGAGCCCCGAGCCGATCTGCCACGAAGCACCCGCCCCAGGGCGCTTCTGCTCCCGGCCGTGCCAGATCTATCGATCTCGAGGGGTCACATGTCCCGATCTCACGGCGTCATATGAGCATTTCTCGTCGGGCCGCCGCGCCGCCGGGCCGCCGGGACCCGGCGACGCCGGGCCCGGACGCCGACCCGGACACGCCGGGCCGCCAACCGAATGCGTGCCGCGCCGTCGTCGAGGGCCCGAGCAAGCCACGACATCCCGCTGAAAACCTGTCCCTATGACCTTGACAGGTGTCGCCTAGACCACAAGATGTGGGGGCGCTTTGGAAGAAATACCCCAAGATCATGTGTTGATCGAGTAGTGTCAGCCGCGGCGCCGTCGCCCGAGCCCTGGTCCGGACGCGGTGCCGCCCCGACAACCGCCCACGACCCACCGGAGACCGCCGTGTCCGACCGCACGCCTGATGCCGCACCGACCGCCACCCACCTCGCAGCCGCCCACCCCGAGCTTATCGCCCGAGGATCGGCCGACTCCGCCGTCGCCCACGGCTCGCGCCCCATGGTCGACGCCGTCTCCACGATCACCGAGTACCTCGACCGCTCCGACTGGCGCGTCAACGCCAACGCCAACCAGGGCTACTCCCTGGGCGGGATGATGCTCAACACCTCCGGGAAGGTCGTGGCCAACTACTGGCTCAGCCAGGTCTACCCGCAGGCCGCGGGGCAGGCCCACCGCGAGGGCGACATCCACATCCACGACCTGGACATGTTCGCCGGGTACTGCGCCGGCTGGTCGCTCAAGAACCTCCTCCAGCAGGGCCTGGGCGGCATCCCCGGCAAGATCTCCTCGGGGCCGCCCAAGCACTTCTCCTCCGCCGTCGGCCAGATCGTCAACTTCCTGGGCACCCTCCAGAACGAGTGGGCCGGCGCCCAGGCCTTCTCCTCCTTCGACACCTACATGGCCCCCTTCGTGCGGCTGGACGCCATGACCTACGAGCAGGTCCTCCAGTGCATGCAGGAGCTCATCTTCAACCTCAACGTCCCCTCCCGCTGGGGCACCCAGACACCCTTCACCAACCTCACCTTCGACTGGACCTGCCCGGCAGACCTGGCCGAGGAGCACCCCCTCATCGGCGACGAGCTGTGCGACTTCACCTACGGGGACCTCGAGGAGGAGATGGCGCTGATCAACCGCGCCTTCATGGAGGTGATGGCCGCCGGTGACGCCGACGGACGCGTCTTCACCTTCCCCATCCCGACTTACAACATCACCAAGGACTTCGACTGGGACTCCGAGGGCGCCGACCGCCTGTTCGCCATGACCGCGAAGTACGGCCTGCCCTACTTCCAGAACTTCATCAACTCCGAGCTCGACCCCGGCATGATCCGCTCGATGTGCTGCCGCCTCCAGCTCGACCTGCGCGAGCTCCTCAAGCGCGGCAACGGCCTGTTCGGCTCGGCCGAGCAGACCGGATCGGTCGGGGTGGTCACCGTCAACATGGCGCGCCTGGGGTACCTGCACACCGGCGACGAGACCGGTCTCCTTGAGGCCCTCGACCCGCTCCTGGAGCTGGGCAAGGAGACCCTGGAGCTCAAGCGCGCCGTCATCCAGCACCACATCGACGCCGGCCTGTTCCCCTACACCCGGCGCTGGCTGGGCACCCTGGAGAACCACTTCTCGACCCTGGGCGTCAACGGCATGAACGAGATGGTCCGCAACTTCACCGCCGACGCCTACGACCTGACCGACCCGCGCGGGCACGACCTGTGCGCCAGGGTCCTCGACCACGTCCGCGACACGATGGTGCGCTTCCAGGAGGAGACCGGCCACCTGTACAACCTCGAGGCCACACCCGCCGAGGGCACGACCTACCGCTTCGCCAAGGAGGACCGCAAGCGCTTCCCCGGCATCATCCAGGCCGGCACCGACTCCAACCCGTACTACACGAACTCCTCCCAGCTGCCCGTCGGCCACACCCCCGACCCCTTCCTGGCTCAGGAGATGCAGGAGGAGCTCCAGACCAAGTACACCGGCGGCACCGTCCTCCACCTGTACATGAACGAGCGCGTCTCCTCGGCCACGGCCTGCAAGGAGCTCGTGCGCCGGTCCCTGACCGCCTTCCGCACCCCCTACATCACGATCACGCCGACCTTCTCCATCTGCCCCACCCACGGCTACCTGCCCGGGGAGCACGAGACCTGCGAGAAGTGCGCCGCGCTGCACCCCCAGGCCGAGCCGGTGGAGTGCGAGGTGTGGACGCGGGTCATGGGCTACTTCCGCCCGGTGCGCTCCTTCAACATTGGCAAGCAGGGGGAGTACGCCGAGCGGACCATGTTCACCGAGGGCGCCGCTGCCAGCCACGGCCCGGTCGTCTCCCGCCTGGTCGGAGCCTGAGCGGCCATGGCGGTCCGGCACGACGACGGTGGTGCGGGGCGGCGCAACGTGGCGGGCCCGCTGAGCCGTCCCGCCGACGACCTTGTCATCGCCGGGCTCGTCCCCCTGTCGACGGTCGACTGGCCGGATCGCCTCGCGGCCAGTGTCTTCTGCCAGGGCTGCCCCTGGAGCTGCTTCTACTGCCACAACCGGGCGCTCATCCCCACGCGGGTGCCGGGCCTGGTCGACTGGTGGGAGGTGCGCGACCTGCTGGCGCGCCGCCGGGGCCTGCTCGACGGCGTCGTGTTCACCGGCGGGGAGGCGCTGCGTCAAGACGCCCTGGCCGACGCCGCCGCCGAGGTCAAGGAGATGGGCTTCGACGTCGGGCTGCACACGGCCGGCTGCTACCCGGGGCGGCTGGGGGACATGGTCCGGCGCGGGCTGGTCGACTGGGTGGGGCTCGACCTCAAAGCGCTGCCCGAGCACTACGAGGCGGTCGTCGGCGCCCCCGGTGGCGCCAAGGCCTGGCAGGCCCTGGGTGTCCTTGTTGACGCGCAGGCCCGCGGCGGGCCGGCCTTCGAGGTGCGCACGACGGTCGTGCCCGGGGACGTCACGGCGGCCGATGCGCTCGCGGTCGCCCGCCGGGCGCAGGCCGCGGGTGCGCGGGCCTTCGCCCTCCAGCAGGCGCGCGCCGAGGGGACGAGCCGGGCCTTCCCGGTGACCGCCCCGGGCTGGGACGCCGAGTGCGCGCGCCTCGCCGAGGCGATCGAGGCCCTGGGCTGGGAGGCGTTCACCTACCGGGCGGCGTGAGGAAGCGGCTCGGCTCCGGGCGCACTCCGGTGGTTGGGGCCGACCAGTCAGGAGTGGATGATCGCCAGGCTCCCCGGCGGCCACGAGCCACGCGGCCGTGCGCCTGGCCGCCGCCGCCGTCAACAACGTCACGACCTCATACACCTAGGCCACAAGCACGCGGCCTGACACACCAACAACACACCGTCCGAAAAACACCCAGCACTCCAGTCAGCAGCCGGCGGCCCGCAAGACCCCCATAGCGCAGGGCAGGCCGGTGACGCCGGTGGCCTCCATCAACCAGCCCGGCATTACGGTCCGGGCCCATGCGGTGGCTACCCACCGCTAAAGGCCGGTGTCACCGAGCCGACGACGGCAGCCGCCCACCACCGGACAGCAGCGCCCAGTTGCTTGACTGCCGTCTCAACGGAATGGATACTGAGTATCCATTACCCGGTAAGTAGTTAGCGGTTGCTCGGGAGGCTTCATGTCCATCAAGCACGCCCTGCTCGCCTTGCTGTCCGCGGGTGATGCCGGCACCTACCAGCTCCGCAAGGACTTCGAAGCCTCGACCGGCTCGACCTGGCCGCTCAACATCGGCCAGGTCTCCACAACACTGGGGCGCCTGGAGCGTGACGGCCTCGTCACACGGCAAGACATCGCTCCTGCTGGCAGTACTCCTGCCCGAGCCGGGTCGACCTCCGGCGGCTCCGAGGTCGTCGCCTGGTCACTGACCGAGGCCGGCCGAGACTCGCTCGCACGCTGGTGGTCGACTCCTGTCGTGCGCCGCCACCCCGGGCGTGACGAACTCATCATCAAGCTCGCCCTGGCCGCCACCGCGCCGGGTGTTAAGGTGTGTGACCTCATTCAATGTCAGCGACAAGCAGGCCAGGCCGCCCTGCACGAGATCACCCTGGCCCGCCGCGCCGCCACCGAGGACCTCGTGTCCTGCCTCATCTTGGACCACCACGTCTACACCCTGGAGGCAGAGCTGCCGTGGCTCGATGACGTCGAGGGCCGTCTGACTCGAGCCCGCCACCGCGCGGTGGGTGCGGACGGCTCCGCTCCCGCCGTGGGACGTGTCGCCGATCGTCACGCTACCGCGCAACCCGCCGCCGGGAGCCTGGCATGAGCGCCGCCGGGCACATCCTGACCATGGAGTCCATTACCCGCATCCACCGTGAGGGCCCGCATGCTGTCACTGCCCTGCAGGACATCGACCTGGCCCTGCGCCCGGGTGAGTTCGTCGCCGTCATGGGACCGTCGGGCTCGGGCAAGTCCACGCTGCTCAACCTCGCCGGTGCCCTGGACACGCCCACCTCCGGGCGGATCCTGGTCGAGGGCTCAGAGCTCGCGGGCCTGAGCCCCACCCAACGAGCCGACCTACGGCGCCGGTCCATCGGCTTCGTCTTCCAGGACTTCAACCTTCTGCCATCCCTGACCGCCGTCGAGAACGTCGCCTTCCCTCTGGAGCTCGACGGCGCACCCACCGCCACCGCGCGCGCCCAGGCGCTGGAAGCCCTTGACGGCGTCGGCGTCGCCGACCTCGCCGACCGCTTCCCCGACGATGTCTCCGGCGGGCAGGCCCAGCGGATCGCCATTGCCCGCGCCCTCATCGGACCCCGCCGCCTCCTCCTGGCCGACGAGCCCACGGGCTCCCTCGACTCGGTCGCTGGATCCGAGGTCATGTCCGTCCTGCGTCAGCGGGCTGACGACGGCGCCGCCGTCATGCTCGTGACCCATGAGCCCCGCTTCGCCGCCTGGGCCGACCGGACAGTCTTCCTGCGCGATGGGCGCATGGTCGGGGCATCAGCGGCCGAGGACCCCGCGGTGCTCCTGGCGTCCCCGGGCGGCTACAGGGCCCAGGGATGATGAGGCGCCGTCTGAGCGCCTTGCGCCCGATCATCCGCCTGGCCCACCGTGACGCCGTTCGCCACCGTCTGCGCACCATGAGCGCCATCCTCCTCATCGCCCTGCCGGTGGCGGCCGTCAGCGGCCTCCTGGTCGCCATGGAGACGCAACGCTCGGACCTGCCCGACCGGCAGGCTGCCCTGGAGTCCATTCCCCATGGCGCTCAGGCCGTGGTCACTGGCACAGCAGTCCACCCGGAAGGCTCACCGTTGAGTCAACGGCCGGAAGGGCTTGTCGGCTGGATAGACGACCCCGACGTCGTGCCGGTGGACGCCAAGGATGTCGCCGGACTTGTGCCCGCCGCCGATGAGGTCCACCAGTACTGGACCACCGGCACGCTGCTGGCAACCACAGGCATCGACTCCGAGCCCGGGCGGATCGACGCTGTGGACACGGACACGGGCGCGGGCACGGGCACGGGCACTGCCGGCCTCGTCGGCGTCGAGACAACCGGTGTCGCCACCATGACCCTCACCGAGGCCGACACCGACGCCCTTGAGCTCCTGCTCCCGGCAGGCGGCAGACTCCTCCGCGGCGCCGCACCGGCCGACAACGCCGACATCGTCATCACCAGTGCCGTGGCCGAGCGCACCGGCGCCGACGTCGGCGACGAGATCACCGTCATCGCACCGCCCTTCTCCGGGGTGTACTCCACCGTGGGTTGGATCAACGAGTTCCTCGCAGGCAGCCAGCGCGGATTCCGGGTCTCCGGCGTGGTCGACTCCGACCAGGACACCGCCTGGGCGCGTACGGACTGGGTCGCAGCGACCGCCCAGGCGGACCCTGCGGGCGTCGACACCCGCTTCCTGGTCACCGGTCCCGAGGCGGTGACCTGGGAGCAGGTCAAGCGCCTCAACTCCCAGATGGCTGTAGTCGTCTCCCGAGAGGTGCTGAGCAACTATCCCTCCGACGCCGAGCTCTACCCGGTGGCCGTTGACCCCGCTGCCGTGGCCCTCCAGGTCGTCATAGTCATGTGTGCGGCGGCCGGCGCCATCAGCCTGCTGCTGGGGATGGTCACGCCGGCACTTGTCGTCGCCGTCGACCAGCAGCGACGCACGCTGGCGCTGGCCGCCGCCACCGGTGTCCGCCCTCGTGACCTGCGCCGCATCCTGACCCTCCAAGGGGTCGGGACGGGAGTGGTCGGCAGCCTGTTGGGCTGGGGCACAGGTGTGGCGGTGGGGGTCGGTGGACTGCGTGCCACCATGCCCGGGCGTCCCGCGATCCTTCCTCCTGCGTGGCAGGCCATCCTCATCGTGGTCCTGTGCGCAGGAGCCGGCTGGCTCGCCACCGCCACGGCTGCACGCCGTGTGTCTCGCACCGACCTTGTAGCCTCCCTCAAGCAGCGGCCCAACCTCGACGGCCGTGTCAAGGCGCGAGGTCGATGGGCGGGTGCTGCCATCGCGCTAGTAGCTGCCGTGGGCTGTGCGCTCGCCTCACTGAGGGCGCCCATCGCGGCACTGGAGGCGGGAGGCTCCTCAGGCACGCCCGGACCGGGTGGCGCTGTGATGGTGCTGATGGCGCTCGCCGTCCTGGCTGCAGCAGTCGGTCTGCTGCTTGCCGTGCCGGTTCTGGTCCGGGCCGCCTCCTCGTGGGCCCACAGGGCGCCGATGGCCCTGCGCCTGGCCCTGCGGGAGGCCGGGCGCAGGCCGGCGCGAACCGCCCCGGTGGTGGGGGTGGTGGCCGTGGTCGTAGCGTTCCTGAGCGCCGGCTGCGTGCTTGTGCCCGCAGGGGCGCAGCACATGGAGGACACGCGGACCAGCCTCGTGGGACCCGGCAATCTGGCCATCGGGGTGGAGGTCCCGGTCAATGACGAGATCGACGCCGCGCTCCTGCGCTCCCAGGCCGCTGCGCTGGCCGGTGCGGGTCTCCCAGTGACAGGGACCCATCCCGTCTACTCCCTGGACCTGAGAGGCGAAGACCGCCGCCTGCTGCACGCGCTGCCCGCCCCCGGGAAAGAGTGCGAGGAGGGTAAGGCGCCGTCCATCGGCTCGGTGCTGGGCCGTTCTGAGGCGGTGTGTGTCGACTCGATCCGTGGCTACACCGCGGGGTACGCGCTTCCATGGTGGCTGGGCGACACCGTACTCGTCCTGAGTGCTGAGACGATGCGTGCCACGGGTGTGCCGGGCGCCGAGCAGGCTGCGCAGATGCTCGAGGAGGGTGGGGTCGTCGTCAACGACGCCACCACGATCGGCGATGACGGAATGGTGACGGTGGCGGTAGCTGGAGCCGACGGGCCTTTGGGGACTGTCGAGGTGGCCGGGTACGCCCTGCCGCGTCTGGCCGCCTCACTGGTCATGACGCCTCAGACCCTGGCGGGTCTGGGAGTCGGCGGAGGTGCGCCGGTCTACGTCGGCGCGATCCTGGAGACATCACGAGACCTGACTCCCGCCGAGGTGTCACGGGCCACGGACATCCTGACGCAGCGAACTGACCTGCTCATGGTCTCGGCCGGCCGGGACGCACAGGCCCACCCGTGGGGTGGGCGGCTGGGTGTGGTCGCCTTCGTGGTGGCAGCGCTCTTCGCGCTGTCGGCGCTGGGGGTCAGTCTTGCTCTCGCGCGCAGCCAGATGCTGCCCGACCTCGTGACAATGCACGCTGTGGGTGCCCGGCCGCCCTTCCTACGGCGCGTCATGGTGGCACACGCGGCGGTCGTCCTGTGCCTGGGGGTGCCCCTGGGTGCGGTGACAGGCTGGTCAGTCGGCGCATACGTGATGGCCTGGTGGCGACGCATCTACCCCGACGGTTTCGCCGCCTGGAGCACAGCGCCGGCGACATGGGGGATGTTGGCCGTGGCGATCGTGATCATTGTGGGCCTCGGACTGGCCGTTGCCCGAGTGGTTGCCCGGCTGCCACGCGACCTGGTGCGCAAGCGTCTGGAGTAGGGCGGTGCCGTGGGCCCCGCCTGACAGGTCCAGGTCCCGCGCTGCCGTATGTCCCGATCTCGAGGTGCCATATGTCCCGATCTCGCGGGGGAGGGGCGGCTCGTCTATGTTGGGCGCCGACAATACCGTCACCACCGACGACACCGTCACCACCGACAGCACCGCCGAGCATGAAGGAGCACCACCATGGTCACCCAGCCCATCCGCGTCAGCGACGAGGTCCGGTCCGCGCTGGCCGATGGCCGCCCGGTCGTGGCCCTGGAGTCAACGATCTTCACCCACGGGCTGCCCCGTCCGCGCAACCTGGAGGTCGCCCTCGAGGGGGAGGCCATCGCCCGCGACAACGGCGCCGTGCCCGCCACGATCGGCGTCTATCGCGGGCAGGCGGTCGTGGGCCTGAGCCCTTCGGAGATCGAGGAGCTCGCCGGCTCCGACGGACTCCTCAAGGCCTCGATCCGCGAGCTGGCCTACGCCCGTGTGCACTCCCTGAGCGCCGGGACGACGATCGCCGCCACCGCCTACCTCGCCAACCGGGTGGGCATCGATGTCTTCGCCACCGGCGGCCTGGGCGGGGTCCACCACGGCGCCTCGACCACCTTCGACGAGTCCGCCGACCTCGTGGCCCTGGCCAAGACCTCCTTCCTCCTCGTGTCCTCGGGGGCCAAGGCCATCCTCGACATCGGCGCGACCCTCGAGCGCTTCGAGACCCTGAGCGTGCCGGTGGTCGGCTACCGGACGAACAACTACCCCGGCTTCTACGTGGCCGACTCGGGCTACACCGTCAACCAGCGCGTCGACACCCCCGAGCAGGCCGCTGACCTCCTGCTCACCCAGCGCGCCCTGGGCATCGAGGCGGGCATCAACTTGGCCAACCCCGTCCCCGTCGACGAGCAGCTCGACACCGAGGGCTTCGACGCCATCCTCGAGCGGGCCTGGGCCGACGCCGAGCGCGACGGCATCAGCGGGCAGGCCACGACCCCCTACCTCCTCGACTACATTCGCCGCGCCACCGATGGGCGCAGCCTGGACGCCAACGTCGCCCTGTACCGCAACAACGTGCGCCTGGCCTCCGCGGTCGCCGGTGCCCTGGCCGCCCGGGCCGCAGAGGCAGCGGGGGCGGCCGGGGAAGAACAGTGATGCTCGCCGTCATTGGGGACATCGTCCAGGACGTCGTCGTCTGGCAGCTCGAGGAGGTCCGGCCGGCCACCGACACCCGCTCGCAGATCCACATCCGGCGCGGAGGCTCAGCGGCCAACGTCGCCGCCTTCGCGGGCCCGCGCACGCCCACGCGCTACATCGGCTGCGTCGGGGACGACCTGGCCGGGCTGGCCCTCACCCGCGACCTTGAGGGCCGTGGCGTTGAGGTGCGCAACCAGGTCCGCGGGACCACCGGGACGATCGTCCTCCAGATCGACCAGCAGGGCGAGCGCACGATGTTCCCCTCCCGCGGTGCCTCCGGCCTGCTCGAGCCGGTCGACCCTGCCCTGCTCGACGACGTCGACCTGCTGCACCTGACGGCCTACTCCCTGTCCACCGACTCGGCCCGACGGGCGGTGCTCGACGCCGCCGAGCAGGTGCACGCCCGCGGCGGCAGGGTGAGCCTGGACGTGTCCAGCGTGGGCCTCATCGAGGAGCTGGGGGCGGGCGCCGTCGCCACCGATCTCGAGGCGATCGCCCCGGAGTTCATCTCGGCCAACCGGGACGAGGCACTCGCCCTGGGCCTGGCCGACGGCGAGGAGCCCGGCCCGCTGCTGGCACGCCTGCCCGGGGCCACCCTCCTGGCGCGCAACGGGGCCCGGGCCACCCGGGTCTTCACCGGTGGGCGCCTGGTGGCCGCCGTGCCGGTCGAGCCGGTCGAGGTCGTCGTCGACCTCACCGGTGCGGGGGACGCCTTCAACGCAGGCTTCCTCGCCTCTCTGCAGGGCGGGGGCCACGACGGCGGGGGTGGCGACTCCGGGGACCAAGACCCCGGGGGCCGAGACTCCGGCCCGCCGGGTCCTGGCCGCGCCGGGGGCCACCGAGCCCGAGGACTGACGGCCGGCAGGGCCGCGCCGGTGCCCCAAGGCCCCGACACGTGGCGGCGAGCCCGGCCACCCCACTGCGGG
>NZ_JAUNHI010000046.1:0-2600 GCF_030524025.1 Actinomyces sp.
GGTGCCCCCCGTGGGGCTCGAACCCACGACCTTCGGATTAAAAGTCCGCAGCTCTGACCAACTGAGCTAGAGGGGCGTGGCGGAGGCGACGAGGCCGCGACCGCGACCGGCAGCATACCCTCACGCGCTCCTGCGGCGTGCCGGAGCCGGGTGTCTGCAACGGGCGCGGGGCAGGTCGTGGGGCGCAGAGCAGGCGGCGCCCCCTGCGGCTGCGAAGCGGCTCGCGCTTGCGGCAGCCGCGGCGCGGGTGGGGGGCGGTCCCCAGTGCCCGACCCGGGGATCGCGCCGGGCACGCCGCGCCCCTGCGGCATGATCACCCGGTGATCCCGGAACGCCGCCCGTTGACCCGCCTGCGACTCGTGCCGCTGCGGCTGGCCCAGTTCACACTCATCCAGCTGGCCTGCTGCGCCTTCCCGATCGCCGTCTTCGTCGGGCTGGCGGCCACCGCCCTCATCTGGGGCCGCGTCCCCATGCCGATCGCCCGGTACGACGCACTGCTCGTCTACGTCCTGGCCGTCCAGCTCGCCTTCGTGGCCCTGCGCCTGGAGACCTGGCGCGAGCTCGGCGTCATCTGCGCCTTCCACGCGGTGGGCCTGGCCCTGGAGGTCTTCAAGGTCAGCGTCGGCTCGTGGTCCTACCCCGATGCCGGCGTGGTGCGCCTGGGCGGGGTCCCGGTGTTCTCCGGCTTCATGTACGCATCGGTCGGCTCTTATATCTGCCAGGCCTTCCGCCGCTTCGACCTGAGCGTCGGGGGCTTCCGGTGGCTGCCGGTGAGCCTGCTCGCGGTGGCGGCCTACGCCAACTTCTTCACCCACCACGTCCTGCCCGACCTGCGCTGGATCATCGCGCTGGGATTCGTCGTGGCCCTGTGGGGCTCCACGGTGCACTTCACCGTCGGGGGCGAGCGCTACTGGATGCCGACCGCCCAGGCCTTCGTCCTCATCGGCGCCGTCTTGTGGGTCGCCGAGAACGCCGCGACCTACCTCGGGGCATGGAGCTACCCCGACCAGCAGGAGGGATGGCACATGGTCCACGTGGGCAAGCTCGGCAGCTGGGCGCTGCTCATCACGCTCAGCTTCGTCCTGGTCGCCGCGGTCAAGGCGGGGGAGGGGACGGTCTACGGCGACGGTGCCCCCCGCGTCTCCCGCGCTCGCGTGCCTCGCCGCGCCGCGACCTGAGCCCGGTGGGGCCGGCGCCGCGCGGGGGACGCCGCGTCGGCCACGTGGTTGAGCGGCGTGGCCGGTGCGCGACAATGTCCCCTGACCGCCCGGCCCTCCGGAAGGACAACCATGGCCCGCCAGTTCCACCGTCCCGCACGTCTCGACCCCGAGGTCGCCGAGTCCATCGAGGGCAGCGCCGACACGGCGGTGTCCTCCGAGCTGGCCCACCGCGCCGCCCAGGCCCTCGTGGGCGGTTTCGCCGACGACGCCCCCGCCGACGCCCCCGCTGCCGCTGCGCCGCAGGACCCCCCGGCCGAGGAGCCCGTCGGCAGCGCCCCCCTCCGGGACGGCGCCATCGAGCGCATCAGCCGCGCCGGCGTCGTCGAGGTCGTCGCCACCCGCGGCGTCGACGAGGTCGCCGAGCTGTGGGCCGACTCCCCGGCCACGACACTGCCCGGGGCCCTGTGGCGGCTGTTCCTCGTGCGCGAGTGGATCCGCAGGGACCCCGAGCTCGTCGCACGCCGCTACGCCACGACCGTCGACCTGACCACTGAGGAGCCCGGCTCGGCCGCCCTCAGCCGGTTCGAGGCGGCCCAGGCCGAGGCGCGCCCCGCCCCCTCGCCCGAGCAGGTTCGCGCCCACATCGACCAGGTGCTCACCGGAGGGCTCGAGGGCTCAGTGGCGGGGCTCGCCCCGGTCCTCTCCCTGGCCGCGGGCTTCCTGCGGGCCCTGGCCGCCGGGAGCGACCCGGAGTGGATCGCCGACGACGCCGACGAGCTGGCCGACCGCGTGACCCGACGGGACTCGGCACTGCTGGCCACCGCCTCCGAGCTGGCCGAGGCCGGCGCCCGGGCCCGCACGGGCGTCCTCGACTGACCCTGCCCCGGGCCCGTTCGCGGCCGCCGGGACGGGCGGTTCGACGGCGACGGCGGTCATGGGTGCCCGGGCCCACAGAGCGCGCCCGCGGACGGCCCAGACATGCGACGATTCCCCCATGACGACGCCCGACCCCTCCACCGCGCCCCTGTCCTCTTTCCTCGGTGGCTGGACCCGTGCCCAGGCCGGGCAGGACGGGGCCCCAGCGGCTCCGGCCGCCGGCGGCCCGGAGCCCGAGGACCCCGACCCTGACGCCACCGGCCCCGCCCAGTCCGGCACCGCCGAGGCTGCCTCCGCCGAGGACCCCGGGGCCCCGGAGGCCCCGTCCGGTCCGCCGGACGATGAGGACCATGTCATCGAGGTCGCCGATCCCCGCGACTTCGCCGACGATGCCGGGCCCCAGTACGAGGACGAGGACTTCGACGACGAGTCCCCCCAGGACGAGCAGCCCGCCGGGGCGACCCGCCCGGTGGACGCGGCAGGCCTCGTCCCCTTCTCGGGCGCCTCGCCGGCGGCACCCGAGGAGCCCCGGCCCGCTTCGGCGTCACCCGCGTCACCGGCGTC
>NZ_JAUNHI010000046.1:2610-10341 GCF_030524025.1 Actinomyces sp.
CGCCGGAGCCGGGGGCAAGGGCGGGCCGCAGCGCACCGACGCCGTCGACCGACGAGCCGCAGGACCGTCCCGCCGAGGCCGGCCAGGCGGTGACCGACCACGAGGCCGACCCTGAGGCCGACCCCGAGTCAGAGCTGCCCCCGCTGGACTCCTTCACGGAGCGCTTCACCGACCGCGAGCTGACCTGGCTCGACTTCAACGAGCGGGTCCTGGAGCAGGCCGAGGACCCCGAGCTGCCCCTGCTCGAGCGCGCCTGGTTCCTGGCGATCTTCTCGTCCAACCTCGACGAGTTCTACATGGTGCGCGTCGCCGGTCTCATGCGGCGCATCAAGGCGGGCATCACCCCGGTGCGGGCCTCCGGCCTGGACGCCCACCAGGTCCTGGCCGCCGTCACCGAGCGCGCCAAGGCACTGACGGCCCGCCAGGCCGCGCTCTTCCAGGACGAGATCCGTCCGGGTCTGGCCGAGCACAACATCGAGATCCTGTCCTGGGACGAGCTGGCCCCCGAGCAGGCCGAGCGGCTGACCCGCTACTTCCGCCACCAGATCTTCCCGGTGCTCACCCCCCTGGCCGTCGACCCCTCCCACCCCTTCCCCTACATCTCCGGGCTCTCCCTCAACCTGGCGGTGCTCCTGCGCAACCCGCGCTCGGGCAAGGAGCACTTCGCACGGATCAAGGTGCCCGACTCCCTGCCGCGCTTCGTCACCGTCCCGGGCCGCGAGCTCAACGCCAAGGACAAGCGCGCCGGGGCCGCCCTCATCCCCCTCGAGGTCGTCATCGCCCGCCACCTCGACCACCTCTTCCCGGGGATGGACATCCTCGAGCACCACCTGTTCCGCGTCACCCGCAACGAGAACCTCGAGGTCGAGGAGGACGACGCCGAGAACCTCCTGACCGCCATGGAGAAGGAGCTCGAGAAGCGCCGGTTCGGCGCCGTCGTGCGCCTCGAGGTCGAGGACACGATCTCCTCCTTCGTGCGCCGCTACCTCGTGCGGGCGCTGGGCCTGCGCGAGGACGACGTCTTCAGCCTGCCGGCCCCCCTCGACCTGACCTCCCTCAACCAGGTCCACGACCTGGACGTCCCCGACCTCAAGTACCCGCGCTTCGTGCCGGTCACCGCCGCCGGCCTGGCCGCCCACGAGTCCAGCTCGGCGCCCGACGTCTTCGCCGCCATGCGCGAGCACGACGTGCTGCTCCACCACCCCTACGATTCCTTCTTCACCTCCGTCCAGGAGTTCGTCTCCCAGGCCGCCGCCGACCCCAAGGTCCTGGCCATCAAGCAGACCCTGTACCGCACGAGCGGCGACTCCCCGATCGTCGACGCCCTCATCGAGGCCGCCGAGGCCGGCAAGCAGGTCGTGGCCATCGTGGAGATCAAGGCGCGCTTCGACGAGGAGGCCAACATCTCCTGGGCGCGCAAGCTCGAGCGGGCGGGCGTCCACGTCGTCTACGGGATGGTGGGGCTCAAGACCCACTGCAAGCTCCTGCTCGTCGTGCGCCAGGAGGCCGATGGTCTGCGCCGCTACTGCCACGTGGGCACGGGCAACTACCATCCCAAGACGGCCCGCGGCTATGAGGACCTGGGCCTGCTCACCTGCGACCGCGACGTCGCCCAGGACATGACGACGCTGTTCAACCAGCTCTCGGGCTACGCCCCGCGGGCCCGCTTCCGCCGCCTGCTCGTCGCCCCGCGCACCGTGCGCGACGGGCTCATCGAGCGCATCGACCGTGAGATCGAGGCCCGGCGTGCGGGCCGCCCGGCCTGGATCCGCATCAAGGTCAACTCGATCGTCGACGAGGCGACCATCGACGCCCTCTACCGGGCCAGCCGGGCCGGGGTTGAGGTCGACATCGTCGTGCGCGGCATCTGCGGCCTGCGCGCCGGGGTGCCGGGCCTGAGCGACAACATCCGGGTCCGCTCGATCCTGGGCCGCTACCTCGAGCACTCCCGCGTCTTCGCCTTCTGCAACGACGGCGACACCGAGCTGTTCATCGGCTCGGCCGACCTCATGCACCGCAACCTCGACCGCCGGGTCGAGGCCCTCGTGCGCATCACCGACCCGGCGATGGTCGCCGAGCTGGAGTGGCTGGTCACCCACGCCGCCTCACCGCAGGTCTCCAGCTGGTGGCTCGAGCCCGACGGCACCTGGACCCGCCATGTGCGCGACGCCGAGGGCAACCGCCTCGAGGACATCCAGACCACCCTCATGGCCCGGGCGCGCTCGCGCGTCAAGGGCCGGGGCTGAGCCCCAGGGGACGTTGGCCATGACGCAGCGAGCTGAGGACCGGGGGGTCCTGCGCGCCGCGGGCGCCCTCGTGTGGCGGGAGCGCCGCGGACGCCTCCAGGTGCTCCTCGTCCACCGCCCCAAGTACGACGACTGGTCCTTCCCCAAGGGCAAGGTCGACCCCGGAGAGTCCCTGCGCACCTGCGCGGTCAGGGAGGTGGCCGAGGAGACCGGCTCCCAGGTCGCCCTGGGCCAGCCCCTGGGGCGGGTGAGGTACCGCCTGGCCTCGGGGGCCCGCAAGGAGGTCAGCTACTGGGCGGCCCGCGAGCTGGAGACCGCCGACCCGGCCGTGCGCGCCCGCCAGCCCGTCAAGCCCGCCTCCCGCTCCGAGATCGACGAGGCCGAGTGGGTCGACTCGGCCAAGGCCCGCAAGCGGCTCACCCACGCGATGGACCGTGACCTGCTCGGCAGGCTCGTCGACCTGTGGGAGGACGGCAAGCTCGACACCTGGACCTTCGTCCTCGTGCGGCACGCCCGCGCCGTCAAGCGGTCGGTGTGGCGCCGACGCCGCAAGCGCGACGCGGAGGCCGATGAGGCCACCCGCCCGCTGACCTCAGACCAGGGCGAGGTGCGGGCCCGGGCCCTCGTGCCGATCCTGGCGGCCTACGGCGTCGGCAGGGTCGTGACCAGCCCGTGGCGGCGCTGCTACGACACGGTGGCCTGCTACGTGCGCGCCGCCGGACTGACCATGGTCACCGAGCCGTCCCTGACCGAGGCCGCCCACTCCCGCGACCCCAAGGCCGCCCGCAAGGCGGTGGCCGGCGAGCTGCGCCGTCGGGGACCCGCCGTGGCCTTGTGCACGCACCGCCCCGTGCTGCCCTCGGTCATGGACGCGGTGGCCGACTACGCCCCGGGCTCGCTCCTGCGCTCCGTGCCCGACCGGGACCCCTGGCTCAAGACCGGGGAGATCATGGTCGTCCACCTCGCCCTGCGCCCACGGCGCAAGATCCGCGCCGTCGCCATCGAGATCCAGCGCCCGGTGCTGTCCGAGGGCTGCTGAGAGCCGCTGAGAGCCGCCGAGCGCCGGTCGACGGGCCAGCGCCGGGGCACCCGGTGACGCCCGCCGGCCCGTTCACCCCGCGTTCACCCTCCCCACCTCGGGCGGACACCTTGCGGCCATGACGGAGTCACCCTGCCTGCCTACCTTCCTGAGCAGTCAGACAATCCGGCTCGCCCCGGCCAGACCGGGACGAGCGGACCACATGAGGAGGGAATACGTGGTGCTCGTCACTCGTCGTGTCGCGATCGGCACCTTGTCGGTTGGGGCGCTGACCACCCTGGCGGCCTGCGGCTCCGACGCAGGCGGCACGGCGCACGCCGACCCCAACAGCACACTGTCCGGTGAGGTCAAGGGGGCGGGGGCGACCTCGCAGGCCGACGCCCAGGAGGCCTGGCTCAACGCCTTCATGGACGTCCACGCGGGCGTGACCGTCGAGTACGCCGGCGGCGGCTCGGGGGCCGGCCGCACCAAGCTGATCGAGGGCGCCGTCGACTTCGCCGGGTCGGACTCGGCGATGAAGGAGGACGAGGTCGCCTCGATGGGCGAGTGGGGGGTGGTCGAGGTTCCCCTGTACATCTCCCCGATCGCCGTGGCCTACAACCTGCCCGACCTCGATACCTCGACCCACGTCAACATGACCGGCGAGGTCGTCGCCCAGGTCTTCGCCGGGCAGATCACGACCTGGAACGATCCCCGGCTGACCGCCCTCAACCCCGGGGTGGCCCTGCCCGACACCGCCATCATCCCGGTCCACCGCTCCGACGACTCCGGCACGACCAAGAGCTTCACCTCCTACTTGTCGGCGGTCGCGCCCGAGGTGTGGACCCACGAGGCCGACGACGCCTGGCCGCTGTCCGGCGGACAGTCCGGGGATGGCACCTCGGGGGTCGTCTCCACGCTGCGCTCGGCCGAGGGGACCATCGGCTACGCCGACGCCTCGAAGGTCGACCAGACCCTGGGGACGGTGGCAGTCGGCACCGCGGACAGCTTCGTGTCCCTGTCCGCCGAGGCGGCGGCCGCGACCCTCGAGGCCTCCCAGCCGGCCGAGGACGCCACCGACACCCGCGTCACCTACACGATCGACTACACCGCCGAGGGCGGCTACCCGATCATCCTCGTGTCTTACCTCGTGGCCCGCCAGCGCTACGACGACCCCGACATCACCTCGGGGGTCAAGGCCTACTTCGAGTACATGGCCTCGGCCGAGGGCCAGACCGTCGCCGCCGAGGCCTCGGGCTGCGCCCCGCTGTCCGAGCAGTTGCGCGCCAAGGTGCTCGCGGCGATCTCGACGATCGGGTCCTGACGGGCACCGGCGCCAGGTCTCCGTCCCCCGGGGCCGGCGCCGGAGCCCTCGACCCCACCGACCCGGACCCGGGGTCCCCGGACTGTGCAGAACCGTGCAGAACCGGACCCCGCAGACGACCTCTTAACGAAAGGACCCTACGTGGCCACCACTGACCGACCCGCGGCCGACGCCGCGCCCGTTGTGGAGGGCAGGGCGCCGGGACGCACGGGCAACCGCGTCTTCACCGGCCTGTCCTTCGGTTCGGGCATCCTCATCATGGCGGTCCTGGCACTCGTGACGGCCTTCCTCATCGGCAAGTCCCTGCCGGCCCTGACCGCCTCGGGCGAGGACCTGGCCGAGGTGTCCTTCATGAAGGAGCGCGGGCTGTGGGCCTACGTCGCCCCCCTCGTGTTCGGCACCCTGCTGTCCAGCGTCATCGCCCTGGCCGCAGCGGTCCCCCTGAGCGTCGCCGTCGCCCTGTTCATCTCCCACTTCGCCCCGCGGCGCCTGGCCCAGGGGCTGGGATACCTCGTCGACCTGCTCGCCGCGATCCCCTCGGTCGTCTTCGGCCTGTGGGGCTTCCTGTGGCTCGTGCCCCTGCTCAACCCCTTCTACACCTGGCTGACCGACCACCTCGGGTTCATCCCGCTGTTCGCCGACTACCAGGCGCCGGCCAAGAACATCATGACCGCCTCCCTCGTCCTGTCGGTCATGATCCTGCCGATCATCACCGCCACGACCCGCGAGGTGTTCCTGGCCACACCCACCCTCCACGAGGAGGCATCCCTGGCGCTGGGCGCCACCCGCTACGAGATGATCCGCCAGGCCGTCCTGCCCTTCGGGCGCTCCGGCATCGTGTCGGCCTCCATGCTGGGGCTGGGGCGCGCCCTGGGGGAGACGATGGCCGTGCTCATGATCCTGTCGAGCGGCCTGTCCATCAACCTCCACATCCTCCAGGCCGGCCAGCACCAGACGATCGCGGCCAACATCGCCGGCCAGTTCCGCGAGGCCTACGGCCTGAGCGTCAACGTCCTCATCGCCACCGGTCTGGTCCTGTTCCTCATCACCTTCGCCGTCAACTCCGCGGCGCGCTGGTTCATCGCCCGACGTTCCGAGTTCTCGGGAGCCAACTGATATGAGCACCACCACCCCTTCCCCGCGCGGCCGACGCCTCGGCGCCCCCGAGCAGGTCCTGCGGATCGACCCCGCCGACCCGCTGGCCGACCCGGTCCCCGTCGTGGACGGCGTGCCCCTGACCTCCCAGCGGCTGCCGGACTGGTTCGTGTGGGCGGCCCTGGGCGCCTCCTTCGTCGTCGTCGGGGGGGCCGGGCTGGCCGCCGGCCTGGGCGCCCCCGCGATCCTCGTGCTGACGGCCCTGGCCTGGGTCGTGTCGGCCACCGCCGTGTCCTGGGTCAAGGAGGGGGAGCGCTGGGGCAGGAACACCGCCCTGACTGTCCTGGTCTACCTCGCCTTCGCCCTGGTCATGGTCCCCCTGGTGTCCCTCGTGTGGATGGTTGTCGTGGGTGGCGCCCAGCGCTTCGGCCCCGAGTTCCTCCTGACCAACATGCGCGGCGCCGACGACACGAACGGCGGGGTCTACCACGGCATCATCGGCACCCTGGAGATCACCGGTATCGCCACCCTCATCTCGGTGCCGCTGGGACTGTTCACCGCGATCTTCCTCGTGGAGTACAACGGCGGCTGGGTGGCGCGCGCCGTCACCTTCCTCGTCGACGTCATGACCGGTATCCCCTCGATCGTGGCCGGCCTGTTCGCCTACACCCTCTTCCTCATGATCATGGGCCCGCGCTACCAGGCGGGAGTCATCGGCGCCGTCGCCCTGAGCGTGCTCATGACCCCCGTCGTCATCCGGGGGGTCGAGGAGATGCTGCGGCTCGTGCCCAACGAGCTGCGCGAGGCCAGCTACGCCCTGGGCGTGCCCAAGTGGCTCACCATCGTCAAGGTCGTCCTGCGCACCGCGGTGGCGGGGATCACCACCTCGATCATGATCGCCATCGCGCGGGTCATCGGCGAGACGGCGCCGCTGCTCATCACGGTGGGCCTGACTGTGCGCACCAACACCAACCCGGTCGAGGGCTCCATGGCGACCCTCCCGGTGCTCGTCTACGACCAGTACTCGCGCGGGGAGACCGCCACGATGGAGCGCGCCTGGGCCGGGGCGCTCACGCTCATCGTCATCGTCATGGTCCTCAACCTCCTGGCCCGACTCGTCTCCGTCTACCTCAGCCCCAAGGGCGGTCGGCGCTGATCGCGCCCGCGCCTGAGCACATCAAGGAAAGCCCATGTCCAAGCGTATCGACGTCACCAACGAGAACATCTATTACGGCGACTTCCTGGCGGTCAAGGACGTCAATGTCTCGATCGAGCCGCGGTCGGTGACCGCTCTCATCGGCCCCTCGGGCTGTGGGAAGTCGACCTTCCTGCGCACGCTCAACCGCATGCACGAGGTCATTCCCGGTGCCCGGGTCGAGGGGCAGGTCGTTGTCGACGGCGTCAACCTCTACGGCCCGAACGTCGACGCCGTCCAGGTGCGGCGCGCCATCGGGATGGTGTTCCAGCGGCCCAACCCCTTCCCCACGATGTCGATCGCGGAGAACGTCCTGGCCGGGGCCCGCCTCAACAACCGCCGCATGTCGAAGGCCGACGCCGCTGAGCTGGTCGAGAAGTCGCTGCGTGGGGCCAACCTGTGGGACGAGGTCAAGGACCGGCTCGACCGGCCCGGCTCGGGCCTGTCCGGCGGCCAGCAGCAGCGGCTGTGCATCGCCCGCGCCATTGCGGTCAAGCCCTCCGTGCTGCTCATGGACGAGCCCTGCTCGGCCCTCGACCCGATCTCGACCCTGGCGATCGAGGACCTCATCGCCGAGCTCAAGCAGGACTACACGATCGTCATCGTCACCCACAACATGCAGCAGGCCTCCCGCGTGTCCGACATGACGGGCTTCTTCAACCTCGAGGCCACTGGGAAGCCCGGCCAGCTCGTCGAGTTCGACACGACCGACAAGATCTTCTCCGCGCCCTCCGAGCAGGCCACCGAGGACTACATCTCCGGCCGCTTCGGCTGACCCCCCCCGCCCCGCCCTCCCCGCGAGATCGGGACATATGGCACCCCGAGATCGGGACATATGGCACGCCCCGGCCAT
>NZ_JAUNHI010000047.1 GCF_030524025.1 Actinomyces sp.
CACCACCGTGCGGGTGGTCGACCGGGTTCATGACGACACCGCGGACGGTCGGGCGCACGCCCTTCCACCGCATCCGGCCGGCCTTGCCCCAGTTGATGTTGGACTGCTCGGCGTTGCCGACCTCCCCCACCGTCGCGCGGCAGGCGATCTCCACGTTGCGGACCTCGCCCGAGGGCATGCGCAGCTGGGCGTACTTGCCCTCCTTGGCGACGAGCTGGACCGAGGTGCCCGCGGAGCGGGCGATCTTGGCCCCGCCACCGGGGCGGAGCTCGACGGCGTGGACGACCGTTCCGGTCGGGATGTTGCGCAGCGGCAGGTTGTTGCCGGGCTTGATGTCCGCACCGGGACCGGCCTCGACGACATCGCCCTGCTTGAGCTTGTTGGGGGCGATGATGTAGCGCTTCTCCCCGTCGGCGTAGTGAAGCAGCGCGATGCGGGCCGTGCGGTTGGGGTCGTACTCGATGTGAGCGACCTTGGCCGGCACGCCGTCCTTGTCGTGACGACGGAAGTCGATGACGCGGTAGGCGCGCTTGTGGCCACCGCCCTTGTGGCGGGTGGTCACGCGGCCGTTGTTGTTGCGGCCACCGGACTTGCTCAGCGGACGGACGAGCGACTTCTCGGGCTCACTGCGCGTGATCTCGACGAAGTCGGCCACGGAGGAGCCGCGGCGACCCGGCGTCGTCGGCTTGTACTTACGGATTCCCATGTCGATCCTTTACCTTCCGTGTCAGTTCGCCACGTCGCCGAAGATGTCGATGGCGCCCTCGCGCAGGGTGACGATCGCCCGCTTGGTGTCCTTCGACTTGCCGATCCCGGTGCGGGTGCGGCGGGTCTTGCCCTTGCGGTTGATCGTGTTGACCGACTCGACCTTGACACCGAAGATGGCCTCGACGGCCTGCTTGATCTCGGTCTTGTTCGAGCCGGGCGCGACGATGAACGTGTACTGGCCACGGTCCATGCAGGCGTAGGACTTCTCGGAGACCACCGGCGCGATGATGACGTCGCGGGGGTTCTTGGACTTCTCGAGGCTCACTTGGACTCCTCCTTGGCCGCGCCCAGGAAGGACTCCAGGGCAGCGGCGGTGAAGACGACGTCGTCGTTGAGCAGGACGTCGTAGGTGTTGAGCTGGTCGGCCCAGAGCACGTGCGCCTCGGGGGCGTTGCGCAGGCTGAGCGCGGTGAGCTCGTCGGAGCGGGTGGCGACGACCAGGGCCCGGCGGTCGGTGATCGTGCGCAGCGCGGCGAGAGCCGACTTGGTCGAGGGCTTCTCGGTCGTGACGAACTCGGTGATGACGTGGACCCGGCCGTTGCGGGCGCGGTCGGACAGGGCCGAGCGCAGGGCGGCGACCTTCATCCTCTTGGGGGTCCGCTGGGTGTAGTCGCGCGGCTGGGGGCCGTGGACCGTGCCGCCGCCGGTGAACTGCGGGGCGCGGGTCGAGCCCTGCCGGGCGCGGCCGGTGCCCTTCTGCCGGTAGGGCTTGCGGCCACCGCCGCGGACGGCGCCGCGGGTCTTCGTGGCGTGCGTGCCCTGGCGGGCCGCGGCGAGCTGGGCCACGACGACCTGGTGCATGAGGTGGATGTTGGTCTCGACGTCGAAGATCTCCGCGGGGAGCTCGACGGTGCCGGTCTTGGCCCCGGTGGAGTCGACGATGTCGACGGAACGTGCCTCGGTCATGGTGTCAGGCTCCCTTCACGGCGGTGCGGACGACGACGACCGAGCCCTTGGGGCCGGGGATGGCACCACCGACGATGATGACGCCCTTGTCGGCGTCGACGCCGCGGACCTTGAGGTTCTGGACAGTGGTGGTGGCGTGCCCCATCCGGCCGGCCATGCGCAGGCCCTTGAAGATGCGGCCGGGGGTGGCACAGGCGCCCACCGAGCCGGGCTTGCGGTGGTTGCGGTGCGCGCCGTGGGAGGCCGAGACGCCCTTGAAGCCGTGACGCTTCATAACACCCGCGAAGCCCTTGCCCTTGGAGGTGCCGGTCACGTCGACCAGCTGACCGACCTCGAAGGTGTCCGCGCCCAGCTCCTGGCCGGGCGTCAGCTGGCCCGCCAGCGAGGTGCGGACCTCCGCGACGTGGCGGCGCGGGGTCACCCCGGCCTTGGCGAAGTGGCCGGCGAGGGGCTTGGTCACCTTGCGCTCGTCGATCTCGCCGAAGGCGAGCTGGACGGCCTCGTACCCGTCGTTGTCGAGGGTGCGGATCTGGGTGACGACGTTGGTGTCGACGCGCACGACCGTGACGGGGCGCAGCACGCCGTTCTCGTCCCAGACCTGCGTCATGCCGAGCTTCGTGCCGAGCAGCGCCTTGGTGGGCGCGGCGGCAGCCGGCTGGTTTAGCGTAGTCATGGCTTCAGTCCTCAGAGCTTGATCTCGATGTTGACGTCGGCCGGCAGGTCGAGGCGCATGAGCGAGTCGACGGCCTTGGGCGTCGGGTCGATGATGTCGATCAGCCGCTTGTGCGTGCGCATCTCAAAGTGCTCGCGGCTGTCCTTGTACTTGTGCGGCGACCGGATGACGCAGAACACGTTCTTCTCGGTCGGCAGCGGCACGGGGCCCACGACCGTCGCACCTGCGCGGGTCACGACGTCGACGATCTTGCGCGCCGAGCTGTCGATGACCTCGTGGTCGTAGGACTTGAGCCGGATGCGGATCTTCTGTCCCGCCATGGCGCCTAACCTCTCTTGCTTTCGGTGACCGGTCCACGCGCTCGGGCGTGTCGCATCGCGACGCGCAAGAGACTCCGCTGTGAAGAAGATGTGGCCGGTCTGGACACACGGAAACCCGATGGGTCATCGGCTCCGTCAGACTGGTTCCCGGTGGGCACCGGGAGATGCGCGGCGCGAGCGACCCCCGCACCGGCTGGACTACGTTATCAGCGAGCCCTCCCCCGGGGAAGCCGAGGGCTGCGGCCGGGCGCTGTGAGACCGCCCACCTGTGCTCGCCTGTGCTCACCTGCGTTCATCCTCGCAGCGGACCGTAGGGGCTCATCGGCTCACGCGGCGCCGCAACGTCGGGGGGTGGGGTCTCTCGCCCGGCACCCGCCGAGGCCTCGGGGGCATCGGTGGCCGCAGACGCTTGTGCCGCTGTTGTCTCCGCGGTCGCCTCAGTCCCTGCAGCCGTCGCGGCCGGGCGGCGGGAGCGGGCCGGGGGCAGGCCCGCGCGCCACAGGTAGAGGCACACGAGGAGAAGTCCGGCGCTCAGCCACACCGCCCACCACGGGAAGGCGGGGATCTCGGGGGCGGCCTGTGCCGCCGCGACGGCCTCGGCGGGCGTGGGGTAGATGCGCTCCCCGGTCAGTAGGATCCGGTGGCTGTTGATGCCTAAGGGCGTGCACGTCACCAGGGTGACAAGGTCCCGGCCCTCCTCGGCACGCAGGGACTCGGTGTCCTCTGGGGCGACGACGACGACGTCGACGACCCGGTAGCTGAGCACCTCCCCGAAGACCTCCAGGGTGAAGGTGTCGCCGAGGGACACCTTGTCAAGGTCGGTGAACATCGTGGCATTGGCCAGGCCGCGGTGCCCGGTGATTACCGAGCGGGTGCCCTCTCCCCCCACGGGCAAGGAGGTCCCCTCCAGGTGGCCCAGGCCGGCCAGCAGCGTGTCCTCCGCGGTGCCGTGGTAGACGGGCAGGTCCAGGTCGATCGACGGGATCTGGAGGCGCGCCATGAGACCAGCCTCGTTGGCGGTCAGGATCTCGTTGTAGTCCAGGGCCTCGGAGCCGTCGGCTACCTGTCCGTCGCCGACGGGCACATGGGCGCCCGCGTTGAGCATCGCCCCGGAGGACAGGGCATCGTTGTAGGCGTGGGCCAGGGCGATCTGCTGGGCCGCGGCGGGCTCGGCCGAGGACACCGCCTCGGCGTAGCCGGAGATGATCTGGGACTGGTTGTACTGGGAGAACCAGGCCGCCACCGTCGGGTAGGACAGGAGCGCCATGCCGGCCAGGGCCATGAGTGCCGGCAGCAGCGCGGACAGACGGAGCCTCCAGCGCGCGGGACGGGGGCGCGGGCGGCGGCCTGCGGTGCGCATGGGGTCAGGGTCTCCTTCTCAGGGTCGGTCGTGCTCATGGCAACGGGTGATGCGGCAGGGAGCCTCCTCCCTGCCGCATCACCCCGGTGGTCCTCACGGCCATCGCCGCGGCGAGCCACCTGTCGGTCGGTCCGGTCTCAGCTCTCCCGGCGGCGGCGCGAGACGATCGCCCAGCCGCAGGCGGCGGCCACGAGGGCGACTCCCGCCAGCGTCATGAGGATCTTGCCAGCGGCACCGGTCAGCGGCAGGGCCGGGACGACCGACTTGGAGTTCTCGATCGTCACGACATTGTCCGTGGCGGTCTGGCCGGTTGTGATCGTCAGCGCTGTACGGGCGCTGTCGCCCTGGGGAAGGGTGTAGCCGACGGGCGCGGAGGTCTCGACCAGGACGTAGCAGTGCTTGGTCCGGTCGGGGGTGACATCGGCCGCGCCGGCGGCACCGATCTTGGAGTCGACGAACAGGCCCTCGATGACCACCTGGCCGGTGCCGTCCTGGGTCGTGAAGGTGTTGACCCCGTCGATCGAGATCGGGGCGGCTCCCCCGGCGATCTCGGTGCCGCAGGTCCCGGCGTAGGGCTGGGCGGCCTCGTAGATCTGGAAGGTGGCCCCGGCCAGCGCGGTGTTGGAGCGCGCGTCGGTCTTGGAGACCGTCGCCGCCCCCCAGGTCGTGACGACCGTGTTCGAGGGGGTCTTGCGGCTGGGGTCGGAGGGCGGGGTGGTGCTCGGCGTGGACGGCGGAGCAGAGTCGGTGATCGTGTCGACGTAGATGTTGGCCGTATTGGGCACCGAGCCGGCGGTCCCCAGGTCCGTGACCTCGGCCTTGAAGGTAACGGTGACCGTCGCGTTCGGGTTGGCCTTGAGCAGCGTGAGACCGGCCTGGGTGAAGGCCACGGTCGGGGTCTGCCCCGTCGTCGCCGTGTAGTGGGTGGCGGTCAGGGTCTGGGCGCTGCCGTTGGCGGGGGTCAGCGTCACCGAGTCGACGACGCCGTTGCTCAGCGCCGCGGTCAGCGGGTCCTCAATGATGAAGTAGTTGAACTGGTCGCCGGCATCGATGCTGGGGACCGTGGCTGTGACCGGGAAACTCAGCTGGTTGTCGGTCTTGAGGCCCAGGGCGTTGGCCTCCAGGCTCTGCCCCTTCGTGGGCGCCTGGACGACGGTGTTCTTGGGGTAGACGTTGATGTCGTACAGCCAGGTGTTGGTGCGCGAGGCGCTCTCGGGCAGGTAGGTGCCGTCGTCGGGCAGGGGCACGGTGACGACGAAGGGCGCCGAGCGCTTGTTGACCGTCGAGGGCACGCTCGTCTCGCACACGAGGTAGGCGGCCACCGACAGGTTGGTGATGCTCGCGTCGCCGGCAGAGTCGGTCGTCGTCGAGGGCGTGCCGCCGTCGAAGGAGTGCCCCGCCAGGTTCGGGCTGTTGTAGTCGGCGCCGCAGGCGTCGGCCGGGACACTCAGGTTCGACAGCGTCGTCCAGCCGTCAGCGGTGGCCAGGTCAATGGTGTTGATCTTGTAGGCGGTGAAGACCACTCCGGGAACGCCCGTGCCGGCCACCGGGGTCTGACCGTCGGGGCTGCCCACGGCCGGCGCCCCGGTCATCGAGCCCGACTCGAGCTTGTGGATGAGGATCGACCCCGTGGCGGCGTAGTCGATGTTGCCAGGAGCGGCGGGGGCGGCCGCGGCCGCCGCCCCGAGGCCGCTCAGGCCGACGGCGAGAGCCCCGAGGGCCGCCAGCACGCCCCGCGCGCGGAGACGGGTTGGACGCTTCATGAGGTTGGGATTCCTTTCGGTGCGCGCCCATGAGGACGCAGGGGACGGGGCTCGGCCGAGGTTCGAGCGACCGTCGGTGCGGACGGTCGCGGGGCGGGATCCCAGGTGCGGACGGCGCTCGGGCCCGACATATCCGGTCGTACCCCTTCGGGGACAAGCGCCGCGCCGTGGGGTGCGGTTCGACGCCCGTTTGCCGGATGAATTCCGGCGACAGCCCAAATCCTAGTGGTGAATCATGACCATTCCGTCGCTGACGAGTCTCGATCCGATTGCACTCACGCCATCTTCTCATTTACCTCCGGCGACGCTCGCCGCGGCGCCAGCGGTGGGTGCCGGCGGCGCTGTGCCGCAGCGTTCCGCGCACCCCTACCGCACCGAGGGCGAGGACCACCAGCACCGATCCGGTCAGAATGAATATGTCTGAACCCATGCCCCCGGTCAGCGGGAGCGTGACAGGAGGAAGCATCCTATTGACCCTCGCACCCAGGTTGTTAACCTGCCCCTGGAAATCGATTGTGAAATACACTGGCGTGGAGTCGAGGACATATCCGGGGGGCGCCGTCGTCTCGACAAGCGCATAGCGGCCGGCGGTCAGCTCGTCGACCCGGAACTCCCCGGCGCCGGGGTCGGTGTCGACCGAGCCCTCGGGGCACTGGACGGCGGCCACGCAGTCGGTCACCGTTGTGCTCGACCCGGCCGCCGCCCCGCGGTCGTCGACCGGGGTCAGTTCCCAGACCGAGCCGTCCAGGAGGCGTCCCTCGGGGTCGGTCTTGGTCAGCGTGACCGAGCCGGTCAGCTCGACGTTGACGACCGCGCCGAAGGAACCGGTCACCGTCACATTCGCCGCGCCCGGGGTCGCACGCGACCCGTCGACCGTCTGGGTCAGGGGCTGGTCGCTCTTGACATAGCCCGCGGGGGCGGCGGTCTCGGTCAGGGTCATCTGCCCCCAGGGCAGGCCGGTCACCGTGAACTTGCCGGCGGCCGGGTCGCGGTCCGTGCTGTCCTGCGGGCACTGGGCGGCGGCCACGCAGTCGCTGACCGCCAGGACCTGTCCGGTGGAGGTGGTCAGCTCCCAGGCCGAGCCGGGCAGGAGGAGCCCGATCTCGTCGGTCTTCGTCCAGGTGACGGTCGCCGGGACCGCGGTGTTGCGGATGGTGCAGGTGACCTCGTCGCCGGCGGCCACGGTGACCGTCGCGTCGAGGGCGGTCGAGGCGTAGCCGGGCTGGGTCGTTCCGGGTGTGGGGGCGCACACCCACTGCCCCGCCTCGTAGCCCCGCAGGCCGGTGGCGGTCTCGGACAGGGTGAAGGCTCCTGGCATGACGACCGCGGTGGCCGTGCCCGCGCCCTGCAGCGCCGTGCCGGCGGCAGTGCCCTCGCCCTGGGTCGCGCTGAGGGTCCACGCGCCGGCCTGGGCCGAGGCGGCCGGGCCCGCCTGGGTGGTGTCGACCTCTTTGACGAGGGTGAGCACGGGCCGGTCGATCGCCAGGCTGTAGTCCTCGACCTCCCCCGAGCCGCTGATCCCGGTCGGGGCGAGCTCGGAGGCCTCGGCGGCGATCCGCAGCCGCATGTAGGTCGACAGGGTCGAGGGGTCGCCCGCGGCGGCGTTCCAGACATGCGCCGGGACGCCCCAGGTCACCGTGGCCTGGCCGGTGGCGGGGCAGACCACCTGGTCGGAGGCCTCGAGGTCGGCGGTGTCGGTGGCGAAGGCGCCGTCACGGTTCCAGTCGATCCAGCCCTGGACCGTCCCCGTCCCGGTGCACCGGACGGTCTGGGTCAGCGTGGTCGCCCCGGGGGTGACGTGGACCGATCCGTCGACCGTGTCGAGGGCGTCCTCGTCGTCGGCGGGACCGACCGTGTCGGTCGCGTTGAGGTCATCAGAGTCGGCGCCGGCGGAGTAGCCCGGGGCGGACTCGGGGTCGACGACCCCGCCCAGGGCGGTTGTCGGCGACCCGGCGCTGGCCAGGCTCCCCGCGGTCTGCATCCCGGTGAGGTCGACCGTCCCGGCGGTGGGGACCTCCCCGCCGCTCCACGTGGGGAGGTAGGCCGACCCGGCGACCCCGTAGCTCTGGGGGGCGTCGCCAAAGTCGAGGTAGGACATCACCCCGAAGGCGGCGGCGGTCCGGCCCCCGCCGCGCACGGCGGCGTAAACGTCGCTCACGCCCTCCATGAGGACCACTGAGGAGGGGCCGTGGCCCCAGGACACCTGGTTGAGACACTCCGGGCCGTCCGGGGCGATGCGCACCCCGCTGCGCGTCTGGCCGCCGGCGGTGAAGGTGAATCCGTGCTCGAGCAGGGAGCGGGTCGTGCAGCGGGCGACGCGCTCGGTCTCCAGGTGACGGTAGGCCGTCGGGGCGGTGACCGGTGAGACAGCGAGGTACTCCGAGCTCGAGAAGTTGGAGGACTCGGCGTCGGCCACGACCATGCCGACGGCGGGCATGCGGGTCTTGGGCGCGGCCGAGATCTGGGCCTCGCTGGGGGCGTTCGAACCGGTCCACTGCACGATGTAGGCCGTGCAGGCCAGGCGGAAGGTCGAGGTGGTGGCCCGCGTGACGTTCTGCAGCCCGATGAGCAGGCCAGAGGCGGTCACTCCGGACTTGCGCACCCCGCCGGTGTAGTTGACGCCGTTGTTGTACAGGCGCGCCAGCGCGTCTCCGGCCCACGCGCCCGGCTCGTAGCGGCCCACGGCGTAGGTCCCGTCGACGGTAATGGTGCACTGGGTCGTGCGCCAGTAGCCGGTGCCCACCTGCTGCGGGGTCGACCACTGGGTCGTGGTCGACCCGGCGGCGAAGGTCGCGCTGTCCCAGTCCATCCAGTCGATATGAGTCGGGAAGCGCCCCGAGCCGCCCGCGGGAGTGGCGTAGACGGCATCGGCCGGGGCGACGGGAAGAACGAGGAGGGCCGGCCCGCCTCCGACGGAGAGCACGAGCACGGCGAGCAGCACAAGGAGCCGGCGCAGACGGCCGGGGGCGCGGGACGCCCCGGCGGACGCCACGTGCGAGTCGGTCATGCGGACTCCTGCGGGGATGGGACTCGCCCGAATGGGGCGGCGCTGCGCGCGGGGGGGGGCGCGCACAGCGCGTGGGAACGGCCATGAGCCTACTGGTGAGGAGGGGCCGACACACCTGCCGTGGCCGGCCCGTGCCCTGCCTGTGCCTTGTCCGTGACCGGAACGTGACCCGTCGGCAACCTGGCAGGGGGAGGCCGGCCGGGCGGGGCTTGGGCGGCCGGGAACGAGGAATCCCCCGCACCCTGTCGGGGTGCGGGGGATCCGCGAGTGCCGACCCGGCTTGCGGCCGAGCCGGTCAGGTCCTCACTTGAGGATCTTGGTGACGCGGCCGGAGCCGACGGTGCGGCCACCCTCACGGATGGCGAAGCCGAGGCCCTCCTCCATGGCGATGGGCTGGATGAGCTCGACGGTCATCTCGGTGGTGTCGCCGGGCATGACCATCTCGGTGCCCTCGGGCAGGGTGATAACGCCGGTGACATCGGTGGTCCGGAAGTAGAACTGCGGACGGTAGTTCGAGTAGAAGGGGTTGTGGCGGCCGCCCTCGTCCTTGGTCAGGATGTAGACGTGGCCCTCGAACTCGGTGTGCGGGGTGATGGAGCCGGGCTTGACCACGACCTGGCCGCGCTCGACGTCCTCACGACGGGTGCCGCGCAGGAGCAGACCGCAGTTCTCACCGGCCCAGGCCTCGTCCATCTGCTTGTGGAACATCTCGATGCCGGTGACGGTTGTCTTCTGGGCCTCGCGGATGCCCAGGATCTCGACCTCGGAGTTAATCGGCAGCTTGCCGCGCTCGACACGGCCGGTCACGACGGTCCCGCGGCCGGTGATGGTGAAGACGTCCTCGATGGGCATGAGGAAGGGCTTGTCCATGTCGCGCTCGGGGGTCGGGATGTACTCGTCGACCGCGTCCATGAGCTCCTTGATCTTGCCCGCCCACTCGGCGTCGCCCTCGAGGGCCTTGAGCGCCGAGACGCGGATGACGGGGGCCTCGTCGCCGTCGTACTCCTGGGAGGACAGCAGCTCGCGCACCTCCATCTCCACGAGGTCGAGCAGCTCCTCGTCGTCGACCATGTCGGCCTTGTTGAGGGCGACGAGCAGGACCGGCACGCCGACCTGACGGGCGAGCAGGACGTGCTCGCGGGTCTGGGCCATCGGGCCGTCGGTGGCAGCCACGACGAGGATCGCGCCGTCCATCTGGGCGGCACCGGTGATCATGTTCTTGATGTAGTCGGCGTG
>NZ_JAUNHI010000048.1 GCF_030524025.1 Actinomyces sp.
CAAAGACTCCTCAACCCACTCCAGGTCCCAGGGAAGATCAACCACAACCCCACCCCACCCCACCCACCCCCGCGTTCGTACCTTGTGCGCCCAGACCGCACGATCAAGGCACGCACCCGACGCACAAGGTACGAACCCGGCGCGAGCCTGGTATGCACTCGATGCCGCCGGGTGAGGGGCTGAGGTGGCTGACGGACTCCCGGGCAGAGCGAAGGCCCGGCTCCTTGTGGGAACCGGGCCTATCGCAGTGGCTCCGACCGGCGTCGATCCGGTGACCTTTCGATTTTCAGTCGAACGCTCTACCAACTGAGCTACAGAGCCGTGGGATATTGGGTGGGATGAGGCCGACCGGGGTCATTGCTGACCCGGCCGGCCCACTCCGCGACCTCGACGGGACTTGAACCCGCGACCTCCGCCGTGACAGGGCGGCGCGCTAACCAACTGCGCCACGAGGCCTCGTCTGGCACGAAGCCGATATGTTTCACATGCACGGGCTGGTACCCCCAACGGGATTCGAACCCGTGCTACCGCCGTGAAAGGGCGGGGTCCTAGGCCGCTAGACGATGGGGGCCTGGTGCCCTTGGCGTCGCCGCGCCTCGAACCAGTGAGAACACTAGGGGCCGACTCTTCCCGGAGGCAAATCTCCCGGGCGTGACCCTCCTCACCGCGGGATGTCGCCGAGATTCCAGGGGAAGCGAGGGGCGGCCCGCGGCCCGGGCCGCCTCGTCGACTCCCCCGGGCGGCACGGGACAGGGTGTGACGCGTGGGCCTCGGGCATGGCAGGCTCCGGGCATGACCCCCGTGCACTTGTCCGAGGAGGAGTTCGAGGCCGCGGTCGCCGACGCCATGGACGCCATCCCGGAGGACCTGGCCGAGCAGATGGACAATGTCGTCGTCCTCGTCGTCGATGAGCCCGATGACGAGATGCTTCGGCCCACCGACTACGACGAGGAGGGGCGCCCCACGCTCCTGGGCCTCTACGACGGTATTCCCCTGACCGAGCGGGACGGCGGCTGGTCCGGAGTCCTGCCCGACCGGATCCTCATCTTCAAAGGGCCTTTGGAGCGCTGGTGCTCCAGCCGCGAGGAGCTGGTCGAGGAGGTGGGTGTCACCGTCCTGCACGAGGTCGCCCACCACTTCGGCATCGACGACGCCCGGCTTCACGACCTGGGCTGGGACTGAGCCGGTCCTCGGGCCGGCGGCCGGCGCCGCGCCGGCGGCTGCCTGCCCGGGTGGCTTCCCCGCTGCGTGAACGGTGCTCGCGCAACGGGCCGTGGCGCGCGACGATGGGACTGTGACAGAGCCGATCCAAGCCTCAGCCGCGAGCCGGGACGAGCGTCGGGAGGGCGCGCGACCCGGCCCCGCCGTCAGCCCGTCCCTCCACCCGGCCCTTGACCCGGTCGCCGTGGTGCGCACCGACGCCCAGTGGCGCGCCCTCCTCGATCCGCTGGAGTACCACGTCCTGCGGGAGGCGGGCACCGAGCGTCCGGGCACCGGGGCGCTCCTCCACGAGAACCGCGAGGGGGTCTACCGCTGCCGGGCCTGCGGCGCCGAGCTGTTCCGCTCCTCGACGAAGTTCGACTCCCATTGCGGATGGCCCTCCTTCTACGACCCCTCCCGCACCGACGCGGTGACCCTGCGCACGGACACCTCCCACGCCATGGTGCGCACCGAGGTCCGCTGCGCCACCTGCGACAGCCACCTCGGCCACGTCTTCGACGACGCCCCGTCCACGCCCACCGGCCAGCGCTACTGCATGAACTCCGTCAGCCTCAGCTTCGAGGCCGCCCAGCCTGACGAGGCGCACGGCGAGGGGCGGAAGGCGCCCGGCGCCCAGGCCACCGCATCGAGGGAGGGCTGACATGCTGCGTGTCCTCACCCTCAACCTCCAGCACGGACAGCCGGGCGCCGGGGCGGGCGACGGCAGCGCCGCCTCCGGCTCGCTGGCGGGCGCCGACATCTCCGACCCGGGCACCGCCCGGGCCGTCCTGGCCGCCCTGGCCGACCAGATCGCCGAGCTCGACCCCGATGTCGTCCTGCTCCAGGAGGTCGACCACGGCCAGGCCCGCTCGGGCTACCTCGACCAGACGGCGGTCCTTGCCCAGTGCCTGGGCTGGGAGGACTACCGCTTCGCCGCCACCTACGCCGGGCCGGTCGCCGGGCTGCGCCGCCGGCCCCTGCGCTCGGCGCTGGCGGGGCACACCGACGACCTCCTCGGCCCGGTCCGGGCGCTCCAGGGGCGCCCGCCCGCGGGCTTCGGCAACGCGCTGCTCACCCGGCACCCGGTGTCCTCCTGGCACGTCAAGCGCCTGGGCCGCGGACCGGCCACGGTCGTGCGCCGAGGCGAACGGGCGCTCGACCCGCGCTCCTACGCGCTGTTCACCTCGACGATGCGCAACATGGTCGCTGCGACCATCGCGCTGCCCGATGGCGCCGTGTCGGGGCTGAGTGGGCTGGCGGTGGCCTCCACCCACCTGGCCACGAGGATCGACATCGCCTCCGCCCAGCTCGCCGCGGCATGGGGGGCGCTGGCCACGCTGCCCGGCCCCCACATCCTGGCGGGCGACCTCAACATGCGCCCGCACCAGGTCGCCGGACTGGGCCTGGCCCGTCAGGTCGGCGAGGGCGGGACCTTCCCGGCCGCCCGCCCCGACCACCGGATCGACCACGTCCTGACCGACCCCTGGCCGGTGGGCCCCGACGGACGCCCGCTGGCCGCCGAGGCCCTCGTGGAGGAACGGCCTTCGGGGAGCGCGGTGCCCGTGCTCGGTGTCGTGGGCTCGGGCACCCGGACCTTCATCGTCTCCGACCACGCGGGCACCTGGGTGGACCTCGAGCCGGTCGCCTGAGATGAGTGGCCACCGCCCCGGGCCCCCGCCCCCGACCCACTGATGGTCGAGGTCCTGGGCGGGCTCGCCGTCTTCGCCGCGGTTATCGCCGTGGGCTGGGCGCTGGTGCGCTCGGGCGCGGTCGATGCGCGCGCCGACGCCGTCCTGACCCGGCTGTGCTTCTTCGCGGCGACCCCCGCCTTCATGGTGACGACCCTCGCGGCGGCCGACCTCACCGCGGTGCTCTCCGCGGCGACTGCGGCCTCGGTGGGCGCCGAGCTGATCGGCATCGTGTCGGCGTGGCTCGTCCACCGCCTCGTCCTGCGCCACAGCGTGGCGGAGGCGACGATCGGCGCGCTGGCATCGGGTTACGTCAACGCCGCGAACCTGGGGATCCCGGTACTCGTCCTCGTGGCCGGTGACGCGGCGCCCATCGCTCCGATCCTCCTCCTCCAGCTCCTCGTGCTCACCCCGGCCACCTTCGCGGTGCTCGACACGGTCACCCGCCGCGGCAACCCCTCACGCCTGGCGACCTACACCATCCCGCTGCGCAACCCGCTGGTCCTGTCGGTTGTGGCGGGCACCGTCCTCAACCTCGCGGGCGTCGACCTCCCCGGCGTGCTCGGGGGGCATCTCTACGAGTTCGTCGATCTGATCGGGCGCACCGCCGTCCCTCTGATGATGCTCGCTCTGGGGATGAGCCTGGCGGCCTCCGGGATGAGGGTGTCCGGGGCCGCCCCGACTGCGGATGGTTCGGGTGGCTCGGCGGGTGGCACCGGTGCGACAGCGGGTGACGGGCGCGGATCGGGGCGGGCGCTGGGCACGGCGGTGGCCTGGAAGCTCCTCGTGCTGCCCGCCCTCGCCCTGGGGCTGGGGCTTGCGCTCGGCCTGCGGGGAGGGGAGCTGCTTGTGCCGGTGACGACTGCGAGCCTGCCGACGGCGCAGAACGTCTTCATGTACGCCTCCCGCTACGGCGCGGCCAAGTCCCTGGCGCGCGACAGCGTGCTGCTGACGACGGCCGGCTTCGTGCCGGTGGTCCTGCTCGCCACGGCGCTCCTGGGCTGAGCAGGGGCCCGGCCGCGGGGAGGGCCAACACCGTCGGCCATGAGGTCCGGCGGTCGAGACCGGCGGCAGGGGCCTGCGGCAGGGCTCTGGCCGTGCGGCGGGCACAATGGGAGGGTGCTCCCCTTCCGCCCGGCCGACCTCCCCCGCCCGGGCGCAGCCCTGCGCGCCGTGCCGGCGCCTGTGCTGTTCATCGGCGCCGCGACGTCGACCTACGTCGGTGCGGGGCTGGCGGTGGCCCTGTTCGCCGCCATGCCCTCGACGACGGTGGCATGGTGGCGGTTGTTCATCGGCGCCCTCGTCCTGCTGTCCTGGCGACGCCCCTGGCGGCGGCGCTGGACGCGCCGGGCGCTGGTGACCGCGGCGCTGTTCGGTGTGGCGATGTCGACGATGAACGTCATCTTCTACGCCTCGATCGGGCACCTCGCGCTGGGGACGGCGGTCTCCCTGGAGTTCCTTGGGCCGGTGGTCGTGGCCCTGGCGACCGGCCGCGGGTGGCGGCCGCGGGTGGCCGCACTCCTCGCGCTGGCCGGGGTGGCGGCGATCTCGGGCTTCGGGCTCGACCTGTCCGACGGCTCCCAGCGCCTCGGTGTGGTTCTGGCGCTCAGCGCCGGGGCGGCCTGGGCCGCCTACATCCTCCTGGGGCGGCGCGCGGCGGGGACTGGCGGGGTCGACTCGCTGGCCGTGGCCTCGGCCGCCGGCGCGCTCGTCTACCTGCCGTTGGCGGCTCCGACCGCCTCGGCCGCGCTGGCGGACACGCGCAGCATCCTCATGGTGCTGGGCGTGGGCGTCATGTCCACGGTCATTCCCTATGGCCTCGACCAGGTCAACATGGGTCGGCTGACCTCGGACGCCTTCGCCCTGCTGTCCTCCCTCATGCCGGCGACCTCCCTGCTCGTGGGCCTAGTCATGCTGCGTCAGGTGCCCAACGCCTGGGAGGTGCTCGGACTGCTCCTGGTCAGCGCCGCCGTCGCCCTGGCCGGGACCGGAGGCCGGCACCGACGCACCGCCGTCCCGGGGCGCCGGCCCTGAGCGGACCGCCTGCCCGGGCTCGTCCCACGCGGCCGGGCCAGGAGTCAGGATCCCGGTCCGGCGGCGCGGCCGGGAGCCGCTGAGCTGGGGGCGGGGTCAGGCCAGTCGTGCGAGCACGCGCCGGACCGTCGTGTCGATGCCGGTTGTCGCTCGGACGATGCAGGTCCCTCGCGGCGCCGGTGGCGCGGGACTCCACTCACGGCGTCCGCCTCAGGCATCCACCGACGGCCCTCCGACCTGCCGGAGGGCGGTCAGGACTGCTCGGGCCGTCTGGCCGGGGGTGGGGCGGGAGGAGATGACGATGCCGTCCTCATCCGGCTCCAGCGGCTCGAGCGCGGCCAGCTGAGAGGGCAGGAGGGAGGCGGGCATGAAGTGCCCCGAGCGCTGCGTCATGCGTCGGCGCAGGTCCTCCTCATCGGCGAGGAGGTGGACGAACAGGACCCGGCCCTCGGCGCCGGCGAGCAGGTCGCGGTAGGAGCGTTGAAGCGCTGAGCAGGTCACGACCGTCCGCACCCCGCACCCGGCCTGCTCGTTCATCCAGGCGCGCAGGGCCTCCAGCCAGGGCGCCCGGTCCTCGTCGCTCAAGGGGATGCCTCGGCGCATCTTGCGGATCGAGGACTCGGTGTGGAAGTCGTCGGCCTCGGCCACCGGCCGCTCCAGGGCGCGGCCGAGCAGGGAGGCGACGGTCGTCTTGCCGCAGCCCGACACACCCATGACGACGAGGTGGTCAACAGGAAGGGGCATGCCGCGTCTCCTCGGCCTTCTCATGCGGCCGGCGGCTGACTGCAGTGTCGGTGCTGTCGGCGCTGCCGGCGGGGAGATCATCGTAGGCGATGGGAAGGCGGTGATGGCCGGCTTGCACGGCGTCGTCGGGCTCGGGCGCGTCGTGGCCGCACGGGGGATTGGTGGGGCACAATGGCCTCTCGGCCCGGCACCCTGCCGCGGCCCGGCTGGTGCCTCGGCTCCGGCGTCGCCCCACGCGAGTGCGGCGCCGTCGAGCATGAACGCCGGCACCCCGTTCCGCCCGACCGGGCGGAACCGACTGACAGGACCCTCGTGCCTCACACCACCACCTTCGCCGCGCTCGGCCTCGACTCCGACCTTGTCGCCGACCTCGCCGCCCGCGGCTTCACCGAGCCCTTCCCGATCCAGGCGGCCACGCTGCCCGACACCTTGGCCGGCCGGGACGTCCTGGGCCGCGGCCGCACCGGCAGCGGCAAGACGCTGGCCTTCAGCCTGCCGCTCGTCCAACGGCTGGCCGAGGAGGACTGCGCCCGACCGGGACACCCCATCGGCCTGGTCCTGGCCCCGACGAGGGAGCTCGCCCTCCAAATCGCCGAGACGATCGCCCCCCTGGCGAAGGCGGTCGACATGACGGTGACCACCGTCTTCGGCGGGGTCAACCAGAAACCGCAGGTCAAGGCCCTGGCCGAGGGCGTCGACGTCGTCGTGGCCTGCCCCGGCCGCCTGCTCGACCTCATGGGGCAGGGCGTCATCAGCCTCGACGAGGTCGCCATCACCGTGCTCGACGAGGCCGACCACATGGCCGACCTCGGTTTCCTCCCCGGAGTGCGGCGCATCCTGCGGGCCACGCCCCGGGCGGGCCAGCGGATGCTGTTCTCGGCCACCCTGGACAACGGTGTTGACGCCATCGTCAAGGAGTTCCTCGACGACCCCCTTCTGCACTCGGTGGACCCGGCGGTCGCCCCGGTGCAGTCGATGGACCACCGCGTGCTGCTCGTGGCGGACAAGGCGGCCAAGGACGAGGTCGTCGTGCGCCTGGCCTCGGGGACCGGGCGCCGGATCCTGTTCACCCGCACCAAGCACCTTGCCAGGCGCCTGGCCCGCAAGCTCACCCAGGCGGGCATCCCGGCGGCCGAGCTGCAGGGGAACATGAGCCAGAACGCCCGTGAGCGCGCCATGAGTGCCTTCACCTCCGGGGCCCTCCACGTCCTGGTGGCCACCGACATCGCCGCGCGCGGCATCGACGTGACAGGCGTCGAGCTCGTCGTGCACGTCGACCCGCCCGCCGAGCACAAGGCCTACCTCCACCGCTCGGGGCGTACCGCGCGCGCCGGAGCACGGGGCGTGGTCGTCACCCTGGTCCTGCCCGAGCAGAAGCGCGACGTCGAGGTCCTGCTCTCCAAGGCGCGGATCCGTGCCGGGATCGAGAAGGTCGGCCCCGGCGACGACGTCGTGACCGGCCTGGTCGGCCAGGTCGCCCCGGTCGTGGCGGCGGAGGACATGCCCGAGGGCGTGGCCGTCAAGGGCGGGGCGGCGGGCCGGTCGAAGGAGGGTCGGGCAGGGCGCCCGCGTGCCTCCGCAGCGTCGCGACGGCGCGGGGGCGAGGGCCGTGGCCATGGACAGTCCGGCCGCGGCCAGTCGGGCCGCGCCCGTGGCGCCGGGGGCTCGGGTCGGCCCGCCACCGGCGGCGGCGCTGCCCGCGCCCGCAGCGGGCACGGCCGTGGGCGGGGCACTGCGAAGGGGCCGGGGGCGGGGTCCGGACAGCGCTGATGGGCCTGCCCGGCGATGATGTGTCCAAGATCGCGCGGGTTCCCGATTATCGTTGCAGCGGCGCGGGGCCGGGCGTGGCCTGTACGTGACCTGATCGTGATCTGACCCGGCCTCGCGACAGCACCTCTTATAGGCTGCACGGGCCCACATCGCCGATTTGTTCGTGAGGAAGTTGAGCCTGTGCAGGCCCCTGACACCGAACCCACACCCCGTACCTCCGTCCGCCGTCCCACCTCCTGGCGCATCCGTCCCGCCGACCGCCCAGCGGGTCGGCGGCGCACGCGCACGCTCCTCCAGCAGTCCTCGGCCGGCATCGCCCGCATGACGAGGCAGGGCACGGTGCTGGACGCCAACCACCCGGCACTCGAGCCCCTGGCCGAGGATCTCGGAGACGAGCAGCCCGGCAAGCTGGACAAGATCGTCTTCGGCGTCACCGCAGTCGTCTCCCTGTCCTTCGTCCTGTGGGGAGTACTCTCGCCGCTGTCCCTGGGCGACGCCTCCCAGGCGGGGTTGACCTGGGTGGTCGACAACACCGGATGGCTCTTCGCCCTGGCGGCCACCGGCTTCGTCTTCTTCATCCTGTGGCTGGCCGCCAGCCGCTACGGCGCGATCCCCCTGGGACGCGACGGGGAGGACCCCGAGTTCTCCACGACATCGTGGGTCGCCATGATGTTCAGTGCGGGCATGGGTATCGGCCTCATGTTCTACGGCGCCGCCGAGCCCCTGTCCCACTTCGTCGCCCCGCCTCCGGGAACGGTCGAGGCCGGCGACGACAACGCCGTGCGCACCGCCATGGCCACCACCCTCTTCCACTGGGGCCTCCACCCGTGGGCGATCTACGCCGTCGTCGGTGTGGCGATCGCCTACGGAGTCTTCCGCAAGGGCAGGCCGCTGACGATCTCGGCGGTCTTCGAGCCGCTCATCGGCAAGCGCCAGAGCTACGGGCCGGCGGGCAAGATCATCGACATCTTCGCCATCTTCGCCACCCTGTTCGGCTCGGCCACCTCCCTGGGCCTGGGCGTGCTGCAGATCGCCAAGGGCGCCCAGATCGTGGGCTGGGCCGGCGAGGTCGGCAACATCTTCCTCGTCGTGCTCATCACCTTCCTGACCATCTGCTTCATACTCTCGGCGGTCTCGGGCGTGAGCAAGGGGATCCAGTACCTGTCGAACATCAACATGGTGCTCGCCGTCGTGCTCGCCCTGTTCGTCTTCGTACTGGGCCCCACCGTCTTCATCCTCAACCTCCTGCCGACGACACTGGGCACCTACATGCAGAACATCATGCAGATGTCCTCGATGACCGGCGCCTCTGGTCCCGACGCCAACGCCTGGCTGTCGGGGTGGACGATCTTCTACTGGGCGTGGTGGGTGTCGTGGACGCCCTTCGTCGGAATGTTCATCGCCCGGATCTCCCGGGGCCGGACCATCCGCCAGTTCGTCTCCGGCGTGCTGCTCCTGCCCTCGATGGTCTCGCTCGTGTGGTTCGCCATCTTCGGTGGCGGCGCCATTCACGCCGAGCAGGCAGGCGAGCGGCTGTCCGAGGCGGGTGACGCCGAGTCCACCCTGTTCGCCCTCCTGGGCACGATGCACTGGGAGCAGGTCACATCCGTGCTCGTCATGGTGCTCGTGGCGATCTTCTTCGTCTCGGGTGCCGACGCCGCCTCCATCGTCATGGGCACCCTGTCGGAGAACGGGACCATTGAGCCCAGGCGCACGACGGTCGTCTTCTGGGGCGTCGTGACCGGGGCGGTCGCCGCGATCATGCTGGTCATCGGCGGGGAGGACGCGCTCTCCGGGCTCCAGTCGATCACGATCGTGGCGAGCCTGCCCTTCCTCGTTGTCATGATCGCCATGGTCGTCGCGCTCATGCGCGACCTCCAGAACGACCCGCGCATCGTGCGCGGCAAGTACGCCGCGGAGGCCATCGACCACGCCGTCGTCCAGGGCGTGAGCGCCCACGGCGACGACTTCGCCCTGTCGGTGGACCGCACGGCCCCCGGCCAGGGCGTCGGCTCGCGGGTCCCCACGGCCGACAAGTCCTCCGACGACGAGGCCGCCTCGACTGCGGCCGAGGTCTAGAGCGCCAGCATCGCCCACCCCGGGACGCGGACCGTTCGCCCACGAGCCGACCTCGTCCCGGGGCGCGGCGTGCTCGCGCCGGCCAACGGCGTCCCGGTGGGCGTCGCCGTGATCGGCTACGACGACACCGAGACGGCGCGCGCCCCCACCTTGACCACGGTCAGCTAACCCCTGGCCCACAGTGGCGGCGAAGGCCTCCGCCTGCTGCGGGACCTCATGCGATCGCCAGGGACAGTGGTGTCGACCACCGTCCTGCGCCCGCGTCTCGTCCGTCGCCTGTCCACGCCTGTCCCACCTGTCCACGCCGGCCACTGCAGGCCCATGACTGCCATGGGCCTGCAGGCATCCTCGCAGGCCTGTTCGGAGTCAGCATCGACGACCTGATGCCCACCCGCACCGCGGACGGCTGGGTGCCGGCGCCGTTCGTGCCGGCGCGCCGCGAGACGGTGCCCCCCGTGGGGCTCGAACCCACGACCTTCGGATTAAAAGTCCGC
>NZ_JAUNHI010000017.1:0-50112 GCF_030524025.1 Actinomyces sp.
TGAGTCCGGGGCTGCGTCGGTCAAAGCGGGGATCTGCGGTGATTCCGGGGCCGACGCCCCCGGAATCACCGCAAGGCCCCGGTATCAACTACCGGGCCCCGGACTCACCCACCGAGCCCCGGAATCAATCATCGAGCGGGGTCCTAGCGGCTCTGGGACAGCAGCCACTCGTGCACGCCACCGGCCAGGTAGGCGCGGTACCAGGTGAAAATGTGTTCGGTCGAGGCCGACGGCACCGACAGCGGCGGGGTGACACTGCCCTCGGCGTAGCTGACCAGGTTGATGTCCTTGCCCTGGGCGTATAGCTCGCTCGTGGCCTGGTCGTACTCGACGCTGCTCCAACGGCCGTCCCAGATGTCGGTGGCGTAGTCGACGCCCACCCCATCCAGGTACTCCTTGAACGTGTCCATGGCCGGCCCGGCCTTCTCATCGCCGAGGCTCGCGATCCAGGTCATCTTGGTGCCGGCCGGCTTCTGCATGGCCGTCGGGTCCCACTGGCCGGTCACGTAGTACGACGCCGCGAAGTAGTCCGGGTGGGCGATGTTGAGCGCCATGGAGGCCATCGACCCCATCGACTGCCCCGTGGTGTAGATCCGGTTGTCGTCCAGGCTGTACTCCTGCTTGAGGGAGTCGATGAGGGGGATCACCAGCTCGCCCTGGCCGGTCAGCTCGAAGTCGTCATTGGCAATGACCTCGCTGAACTGGGGCGCCAGCACGAAGGCCTGCTCGAAGGACTGAACCTCCTCGGAGGCCCACACATCGGCACCGATGCCCTGCTCGAGCGTGTAGGTCGAGTCGTCGGAGACCGATGCGGAGTCGTGCATGAACAGCACCAGCGGGTCGCTCTTGGAGGGATCAAAGTCCTCCGGGACGTACAAGTTGTACGTTGAGGACTGCCCATCGGACTCAAATGTCAATGTGTCGAATTTGCCCTTGTTGCGTTGATGATGCTGGTCAGTTCAGATGGCTTGAACATGAGCTGCCAGTAGCCGGTGTAGAACCCGCACCGACCAGCGCCACGCTCAGCACCCCGGCAACCCCAGGCGACGATCTTCTTGACATTCCGCTTCTTCTTCGGTTTGGGGGCCTGCACCTCGTCGCTCATCGCGCTCCTTCAGTAGTCCCGCGGGGTTCCGCTATACCGGATTGTCACACGACCTCCGGTCAGCAACGCATCAACTCATCGCGCGCGTCGGATGCGGTGGCGGCACTCAGAGGACGCGACGGCAGAACATTGCGGACGATTCTACACAGGTATTGCACAGGTGTTCTTGTCGCCACCCAATGACCGACGCCGCGCCCGGCGCGCCGACTGCCGGGTGCATCCTCACGCGGGGCGGCGAGCCTGGCCGGGGCCGGTTCCCGGGCACACCGCACGGGTACCGGCCACCGGGGCGGGCTCTGCTCTACCCTGTGCGCATGCGCCTGCACGTTGCCGACCACCCTCTGATCGACCACAAGCTCTCCGTCCTGCGCGACGAGAGGACGCCCTCGGCCGTTTTCCGCCAGCTCGTCGACGAGCTCGTCACCCTCCTGGCCTACGAGGCCACGCGGGAGGTGCGCACCGAGGCCGTCGAGATCACCACCCCCGTCGCGGTGGCCCAGAGCCGTCGGCTCGCCGAGCCCCGACCGATCGTCGTGCCGATCCTGCGCGCCGGTCTGGGGATGCTTGAGGGCATGACCCGGCTGCTGCCCACCGCCGAGGTGGGCTTCCTGGGGATGAAGCGCGACGAGGACACCCTCGAGGTCGAGACCTACGCCAACCGTCTGCCCGACGACCTCTCCGGGCGCCAGTGCTTCGTCGTCGACCCGATGCTCGCCACGGGGCACACCCTCGTGGCCGCGATCAACTACCTGTTGGAGCGCGGCGCCCGGGACGTGACCGCCATCTGTCTCATCGCCGCCCCCGAGGGCATCGCGACCCTTGAGGCCGCGGTCGGCGAGCGGGCCAACGTCACCGTGGTCACCGCCGCGCAGGACCTGCGGCTCAACGAGCACGCCTATATCGTCCCGGGCCTGGGCGACGCAGGGGACCGGCTCTACGGCATCGTCGACTGATCGTCCGGCGCGCGGGCCGCTGCGCCGCGCGGGCCGCGACGATCGAGGCGAACGCCCAGATGCTGGCGACCGATGGCTACGTGTTCAGCCTGACCGGTTCCGGGGCCGCCTCCACGCTGAGCGCCTACCAATCGCCTGGATCGTGAGGACCTGCGCTCCGGGTACAAGCCGGGGTCGGACTCCGAGCTGTGGACAACGCGCCTGCCGAGCTCCTTCACGGACATCACCGAGGGTTGGCGGGCGCCGAGGTCGCCGCTCAACATCCTCGTCCTGGAGCGCGAGTCACAGCACTACACCATCGTCGGAGGCGAGGGGGCCATCAACATCGACAGCGGCGAGCCCGTCCCCCTGACCGTGCCCATGGACGATCTCGCCTTCTACGTCGTGGCCGCGGCGACCGACGGCTGGGCGGTGCTCGCTCGCGACGACTCGGGCAACGAGCACCTCTACGCCTACGAGCCCGCAGGCGGCGAGCCGATCGATGACTACGCCCCGAACTGGTCCTTCTCGGAGAACCAGTCCGTCGCCTACACGCCCAGGCCGCGGACCTTGGCGGAATTCAAGGCACTGTGGGTCGATTCGGACACCTCGACGATCCTGGCCCTCGGGACGACCGACTCCGAGGGCTGCTATCAGTCGATCGAGGTCCTGGGCGCCAGCACGATCGAGATGCCCCAGCTGAACACGGCCAACGGCTCGTGCCTCCAGACCACGGATTTCAGCACCGACCCGAAGGTGATGACCGTCGGCACCTCGGATCCGACGACCCTGCGCTCCTTCAACCTCATGTATGACACGACCAGCGGGGAGCAGATCACCTTCGAGGGCCTGGACCCCGCCGCCGGGGCAGTGTTCCTCCTGGTCGGCACCACCTCTGCCGTGGGTTACGACCCGACCACCGGCCGCCTCATCGGCTACCGGCCCGCCTGAGGACGACCCGCCGGTGCCGGAGCACCGCTCCGGTGCGACGGCGGTATGCGGGACTGCCGGTGCGCCGCCGGGCGCGAGGGGCGCTCGGCGCCGCACCGGCAGGGTCAGGTGTGGCGGTCGGAGAGCCGACGGTCAGAAGGCGGGCAGGACCGCCCCGTTGGTCCACTCCTGCTCGATGAAGGTGCGCAGCTCCTCGGAGTTGAGCAGGCCGGCCAGGGCGACGAGGTGCTTGTTGTCCTTGTCCGCGGTGCGCACGACGAGCTGGTTGGCGTAGGGCGACTCGCCGGCCTCCTCGAGCAGCAGGGCGTCCTCGTTGGGGTTGAGGCCGTTGTCGAGGGCGTAGTTGCCGTTGATGACGGCGGCCTCCGCGTCGGCCATCGAGCTGTAGACCTGGGCGCCATCCACGGTGGGGAAGTCGAGGTTCTTCGGGTTAGAGGTGATGTCGTCGGTGGTGGGCATCTCAACGGACTCATCGAGCTCGATGAGTCCGCCGGAGGCGAGGAGCCTCAGGCCCCGGGCGGTGTTGGCCGGGTCGTCGTTGAGGATGACCTTGCCGCCGTCGGCGATCTCGTCGATGGAGGTGTAGCCCTTGTCGGTGTACACGCCCATGGGCTCGATGTGGACGTCGGCAATGGCGGTGAAGTCGTAGCCCAGCTCGTCGATCTGCTGGGCGAGGTAGTTGGGGGTCTGGAAGAAGTTGGCGGCCAGGGAGCCGTCGTCGAGGCCGATGTTGGGCGTCCGGTAGTCGTTGAGCTCGACGATGTCGAGGCTGATCCCGGCGTCGGCGGCGAGGTTCTCCTGGACCCAGTTGAGGATGGTGACGTGGGGGACCGGGCTGGCACCGATGGAGATGGTGGCGACCTCGCCGTCGACGGTCAGGCCGTCGACTCCACCGTCGGAGGACGAGCCGCAGGCCGCCAGGGTCATCGCGATGGCCGAGCCCAGGCCACCGGCGAGCGCGGTGCGACGGGACAAGCGGAGGGACAGGCTCTGGGACATTGGTGTTTCCTTTCAGTGGTGCCCGGCGGGCCGGGCGGCGGGGCTGCGGGGGGGGGCGCGTCGGCGGTGGCTCAGCGGTGGTCGACCAGCCGGCTGAGCAGGTCTCCGAGGACCTGGATGACACCGACGAGCAGGACGATGAGGATGACGGAGACCACCATGACGTCACCCATGTTGCGCTCGTAGCCGTACTGGACGGCGAGGTTGCCCAGGCCTCCACCGCCAACGGTGCCCGCCATGGCGGAGTATCCCAGGAGGGCGATGAGGGTGACGGTGGCCGACTGGATGAGGACGGGCAGAGCCTCTCGCACAAGCACCCCCCAGGTGATCTGGGAGGTCGAGGCGCCCATCATGAGGGCGGCCTCGATCTTGCCCCGGTCGACGTCGTTGACGGCGGTCTCGACCAGCCGGGCGTAGAAGGGGATGGCACCGATGGTCAGGGGGACGCAGGCCGCCTGCCAGCCCAGGGAGGTTCCCACGAGGAGGCGGGTCAGCGACATGATCGCAACCATGAGGACAATGAAGGGCATGGAGCGGCCCAGGTTGACGACCTGGGACAGGACGCCGTAGACCGCCCAGTTGCGGTGGGCGCCCCGCTTGCCGGTGGTGACCAGGGCCAGGCCGAGCAGGAGCCCGAGGACGATGGTGAGGCTGCCCGAGACGAGCAGCATGAGGAGGGTCTCGACGATGGCGGGCCCGACGTTGTCGGTCAGGTACTTGTTGTCGAGCCACCGCTCCTTGTCGGCGCCCGCGATGACGGGCAGGGCGGATGTGGCCAGGGATGTCAGGGCGTTCATGCGCGCTCCTCCACGGTCACGCCCGCCTCGCGCAGGACGGCGACGGCGTCGCCGGCGCGCGAGTAGGGGATGGACAGGGCCAGCCGGCCGACCTGGGCCGTGCCGAGGGTCTCGAAGACGCCGCCTGCGACGTCGGCGCCCTGCTCGGCCGCCAGTGCCATGACGCGGGCCGCGGCGGGCTGCCCGGGGTGGGCGGTCAGCGCCACGTCGAGGACGACGTGCCCGGGGGCCAGCGAGCCCGGCGGGACGTCGGGGAGGGGCACGAGCTCGTGGGACAGGCGCGAGCCGACGTCGGAGACGACCTGCTCGATCGGGCCGGACTCGACGACGCGGCCGGAGTCCAGGAGGCTGACGGAGTCGCAGATCTGGCGCACGACGCTCATCTCGTGGGTGATGATGACGACGGTGACGCCGAGCCGGTCGCGCACATCGCGGATGAGCTCGAGGATCGAGCGGGTGGTGTCGGGGTCCAGGGCGCTGGTCGGCTCATCGCACAGCAGGACCGCGGGCTGGTCGGCCAGGGCACGGGCGATGCCGACGCGCTGCTTCTGTCCGCCGGAGAGCTGGGCGGGGTAGGAGTCGCCGCGGTCGCCCAGGCCGACGAGCTCGAGCATGCGCGCAACCGTCTCGTGCCTCGAACCGCGAGGTACCCCGGCCAGGGCGAGCGGGTAGGCGACGTTCTGGGCCGTTGTGCGGGAGTCGAGGAGGTTGGCGTGCTGGAACACCATGCCGATGGCGCGGCGGGCCTCGCGCAGCTCCCCGGGGCGCAGGGAGGTCATGTCCTGGCCGGCCACCTTGACCGTGCCACTGGTCGGTTGCTCGAGGGCGGTCAGGCAGCGCACGAGGGTCGACTTGCCCGCACCGGAGGTGCCGACGACGCCGTGGATCGCGCCCGCGGGCACGTCGAGGGTGAGGCCGTCCAGGGCGCGCACCGTCGTGCCGTTGCGCAGCTCGTAGACCTTGTGGACGTCGTGCAGGGAGATCATCGGGCCCGTCGCCTCGGGGGCGTCGGGGCCCTCGGCGGGGGTGCCCGCCCCGGCGGGTGCTGGCAGTGCGCTCACTCGTCCCTCCATCGGTCCTGGCGGAAGCACCCTCACCGCGATCGGGGGTTGCTGCAACGTCGATGAGCCAGGTCTCTCAGTTGCTCTGGATGGTCAGGCACACCGTACGGTCCGGCGCGCCCGTCCGGCAACATGGGAGTGGCGCGCTGGGATGAAGGTCACGATGGTCGTCGGGGCCGCGTGGGGCCGAAGGGGATGCGATGCCTAACCGGCTCGGATGCCCGGCGTCGTGCCACAATGCGCCGGTGAACGACACGCCCTCCCCAGAGCCCCGGCTGACAACCGATCTTCTCGGTGAGCCGTGGGTGGCCCGTCGCCTGGAGGTCACGGAGTCGCCTGCGGCGCCGGGAGCCGACCACGCCGTGCTCGTCCACCAGCGCGGCGCAGTGCCCGCAGGCCACGGCCCCCGGCATCGTCGGGCCGTGCTCTACCTGCACGGACGCAACGACTACTTCTTCCAGACCTGGCTGGCAGAGGCCTTCCTGGACGCGGGATACGAGTTCTACGCCATGGAGTTGCGGGCATGCGGACGCGCCGGTGCTGGGCACCCCTCACCCCACGACGTGCGGGACCTGCGCGTCCACCATGAGGAGATCGCCGCCTGCCTCGACATCATCCGTCTCGAGCACGGTCACGAGCAGGTCGTCCTCAACGCGCACTCGACCGGCGGCCTGTCCGCTCTCATCTGGGCGAAAGACCACCCGGGAACGGTCGACGCCATCACCCTCAACTCGCCCTGGCTCGACCTCAACTCCTCGGCGTTGATGCGCTCCTACGGATCGGCCTATGTCGACCTCGTCTCCCGGATCGCCCCCGACCGGGTCATCGAGGACCCGGAGGAGGCCAAGGCCATGAGGGCTGCTGTGGCAGCGCAACAGGTCGGTGTCCGAGGCCATGCCCATGGCGGCGGGCTGGTGGCGTCATCGCCGGCGGGCACCGACCCCGGCCCGGTGGGGCTGGACCTCTACGCCCGTTCGCTCCATGAGCGGTGGGGTGGTCCTTGGAGCTGGGACCTCGCGCTCAAGCCCTCTCCCGCCTTCCCCGTATGCGCAGCCTTCCTGGCCGGGATCCGTCGTCTGCAGCGGGAGGTCCACCACGGCTTGGGCCTGGAGGTTCCGGTCCTCGTGTGCTGCTCGACGCGCTCGTGCTCCCACGCGGCCACGGCTGAGGAGGCACGGCATGCCGACGTGGTGCTGTCGGTCCGTCAGATCGTGAGTCGCTCGGCGCACCTGGGCACTGACGTCACGGTGGTCCAGATCCCCGACGGCGTGCATGACCTGGCCCTGTCGCTGCCGCCCGCCTGCCAGGAGTACCTCGCGGTGCTCACTGGCTGGCTCGATGCGCGCCTGGGTTGAGGCGCCGCCCCCGTGCGGCCCGCGACCGTCCTGGCAGAGCCTCAGCCCTCGCCGGTCGCGGGCGTCATGCCTCCCACTTCCGCGAGCGCCGGAGCCAGGGCGTCGCAGACCCGTTCGACAACCTCGAGCGTGTCCTCGAAGTCGCTCATCGTTCCGTACCAGGGGTCCTGCACATCGAGGGCCCCTTCGCCCACCTGCGCCGGGGCTTGCGGGTCGAGCTCCCGAAACATGCGTACGCGTGTCTCATCACTGCCCAGCGCGCGGAGGCGACGGCACAGCTCGACCTCATGCGCCCTGGTCATCGCCAGGAGGAGGTCGGCCTCCTTGAGCTCGGAGTCTGTGATACGGGATGCGCGGTGCCCGCGGATCGAGGCGGCTACGGAACGGCTCGCCTCGTCGGCGCCCTCGCCGTAGCCGTGCGCATGCAGCACCTGCCGGGCTCGGGGGTCAATGGGGTGGCCGTGCTCCTCCGCCGAGACGCCCGCCGAGGTCACGCGCACTGCGGTCCCGGCACCCGACCCGGCCAAGCGATCGATGAGGACGATCTGTGCCATGGCTGACCGGCAGATGTTGCCGGTGCACACCATGACCACCGTGTAGGGGGCGCAGGCGTCCTGAGGCGGCGGGAGGGAGGGGATCACGGCTGCGGTACTCACGGCACCAGGCTCCCCCACCTGTGCCTTCCCTTCAAGGCGTCCCACGGCTCGACCATGATTCTGCTGCCGCTCATGCCGTTGTGCGCAGTGGTGGAGCACGCTGCGGACAACGCGGTGACCGGGCGGCCGAGGATTCTCGGCCGCCCGGTCACATGGTCCGCCCGGTGGCGTCGCTCGGGTGATCAGCCCCGGCGGCGGCGCAGGAGCATCACGCCACCGGCCAGTGCGGCCGCGGCGGCGACCAGCGGGGCGACCACGAATGCGCCCGTGCGAGCCAGCGAGGAGGTCGTCCGGGAGGACGTCCTCGGAGGCGTTCCGTTCGACGGACTGCTCGCCGACGCCACCGGAGCAGGCGTCCCGCTCTCCGAGGGATCCGCCGAAGCAGACGGGCTTGCCGACTCACTGGCCGAGGGCTCCTCCGAGGGAGACTCAGACGGCTCCACCGACGGCTCCTCCGACGGGCTCGCCGAGGGCGTGGGAATGGGCGTGTAGGTGTTGGTCACCGTCACCGCGGGGGTGGAGTCCTTGACGATGGTGACAGACTCCTGGGACCAGCTCGTCGTCACCGTGTAGCCATCGCGCTCGGCGGTGGCTGCGTCCTCGCTAAGCACGCAGGTGGTCCCCGCGGGGAGGGTCGGCCCGGAGACGGCGCTCCCGCCCATGGTGAGGACCAGGGATCCGCTCGTGGACGTGGGGTCGTCGCACTGATAGTTGACCGTCACGGTTCCCGGGTCTGTCCCAGTGAAGTCACCATCGATCACCTTGGCCACACTGAAGGTGCCAGAGTCCCGGGTGTAGGTGTTGGTCGCCGTCAGCGCAGTGGTCTGGTTCGCGACGACCTGCACGGTCATCTCCGGGTGGACGACGACCGAGTAGCCGTCACGGGCCGCCGAGGCCTCGTCCTCAATGATCGTGCAGAAGGAGCCCGCCGTGATCTTCTGGGACGGCGCTGAGGTCTGCCCGCCCTCCACAGTCAGCGTGCCGCTCGTGGAGTCGCTGCAGGAGTAGGAGAAGGTGTAGACCGTTCCAGTGAAGTCTCCATCGCCGGCCAGCTCCTTGGTGATGGTGAAGTCGCCTTCCTCAACAGGAGCCGTGTCAGCAGAGTTGCGCAGGATCACGGCTGTGGAGGTCTGCTCCTTCACCGTCAGCGTGTTGGTGGTCTCACTGCCCACCGTGAAGACGGGTGTCCCCCAGACCACGCCGTCGGGTGTGGTCGACGCTGTCGCGGTGTCCTCACGGAGAGTGAGGACGGTACCGGTGGGGAAGGTTCCCGTGTAGGGCGTCATCTCCCCGGAGGTCACCGTCATCGTCGTCGAGCCGCTCTTGCGGTCAGCGTTGACTGTGCCTGGCGGGGTCCAGCCGGCATAGGTGTCCACCGTGGCGCCGCTGGGCAGCACGTAGTCCACCGTCACCTCGAAGGTGGTTCCGGCTGGGACCTGCGTGGCCTGATCGCCCGTGAGGAGCTTGGTGACTCCCATTCCTCCAAACCCGGGAGCCATCTCGACAGTGATGGCGAAGGAGCGCGTATAGTACGCGGAGTATGAGTCCTCCAGGCTGGTTCCGGACACTGCGACCTTGTTGGTGTACTCCACGCCTGGCTGGACGGTGCCGTTGTCGCTGGTGGGATTGGTGCTGTAGTAGATGTGGTAGTTCGTGTCAGGAGCGAAGGGGCCGGTGACCGTGACTGTCGCGGCGTTCCCATTGATCTGGACAGCGATGTCGAAGTCTCCCTCGCTCTTGTCCTGATCCGCGCCGGTGGCGTCCGTGACCTGCCCGTGGTAGTAGTTCCGACCCAACGCGTTGCCGATGACCAGCCGCCACTTCGACATGTCAGTGGAGTACGTCTGCCCCGGGGAGAGCTCGTCCGTGAAGGTGATGGTCGAACGAGTGGTGCCGTCAACGGCGAGGCTGGAGCCCGCGTTCTCCAAGGCCTGCTTGACCTGCGACGAGCCGAAGGTGACCTCCCACGTGACTTCTGTGGAGGTGCTCGTCACCGGGTAGGCCCACTTGCTGAGCCATTGCTCAGAGTAGGGCATGCCAATATTCTCGCCGATCTTTCCCCCGGGGATCGCGACCGGTGTGTCCTGACCATTGGCGTTGATGGTCACCGTCGACTGGTCTGTGGTCTGTGCGGCCCTGAGGATGGAGGAGCCGGAGCCCTGCAGGCTGCTGAATCCCTGGGCCTTCAGGGCGTCGAGCTCGTCGTTGAAGGTGCAGGTGATCGTCTCAGCGTCCATGACGCACGAGCCAATGGTGTGTGTGGCACCATTGTTTGTCACCGTCATGTCCTCGGTGATGGACTCGCGGTTCTGCAGCTCGGCCGGCAGGGTGATCTGAAAAGAGTCCCCGCTGGAGACATTGGCGTTCCTGGCGTCCCAGGTGAAGGACAGCTTGAGGATGTCTTCGACCCTGATATTGGTATCCGTGGGGTCCTCGACGCCATGCGAGTCAGAAGCGACTAGCGAGAGGTTGGAAACAACGATGCCAGGGTTGTTCGCGGCGCGGGCCGCGATCGGCAGGGCTGTTAGCAGGGCTGCCAGCAGCGCCACGAGCACAGTGGCGACGCCTACTCTGCGAGGAAGGGCGGCACCACTGCGGGAAGTGGGGAGGAGAGTCACAGCGAACCTTTCGCACTCACACATATATGGTTGGAACTGATCCTCTGAAGCCTAGAGTAGTTTCTGGAGGCACCTCAATGCCTACGGCCCCCATTTCCGGTCACGAATCCGTCTCGATTCGACCGTGTTCCTTCCGAGATCTGAGGCACATGGCAGGCTGTGCTTGCGGCGTGTGACACGTCGCGGTCGCCGCATCCGGCACGGCACTCATTCCCGCCAGAGCCCCTCGACGTCGATCACACCTCCACTGGCCTCGAAGTCCCGGCGGACCGCGCGCCGCAGCCCGGGGTCGTGCAACCAGTCGAGGGTGACTGCGGCCAGCCCGTAGGCGCCGTCGACCGCGGCGGCGTCCCCCGTGGGGGACGCGGAGGCGTCCGCCATCTCACGCGTGTGCAGGGCGACGTCGGGACTGGCGGTCACGCAGATAAGCGGATGGATCCCGGGCACGCGCTGCGAGACGTTGCCGAAGTCAGTGCCGGCGGCGATCGTCTCGGTCAGCACGCCGAGAGGCAGGGGCTCGCGGCCCCGCTCACGCTGGGAGCGGACCCAGGCGGCCAGCAGCGGACCGTTGGAGCGCACGGGCATCTCGTTGGTGTGAGGGTCGGTGCGGATCTCCACGCCGGTACCGGTCATGAGGGCGGCACCGCGCAGGACGTCCTCGACCCGGCTGACCAGGTCCTTGAGGGTCTCGGGGTACTTCGAGCGCGCGAACAGGCCCAGCTCGGCGCGCTCGGGAATGATGTTGGCGACCCGACCGCCGTCGCGCACGACGGCGTGAAGGCGGTCCATGGGCAGGATCTGCTGGCGGAGCAGCCCGATGCCGGTCAGGGCCAGGGTGGCGGCATCGAGGGCGTTGCGCCCCATGAAGGGCTGGGAGGAGGCGTGTGCCGGCACCCCCGTGTAGACCACGGTGAGGCGGCGCACGCCGAGCCAGGTCTGGTCGGCCACGTCGCGAGCGTAGGCGTGGGTCTGGATGGCCGCTTCGACGCCGTCGAGCATGCCGCGGACGGAGAGGATCTCTTTGGCGGTGGAGTTCTCCTCAGCGGGGGTGGTCTGGAGGACGACCCGGCCGGGCACCGCGGCGGGGTCAGTGCGGGCCATGGCCGCCAGGGCGAGGAACGCCCCCACGGAGTTGGCGCACATGACGTTGTGCCCGCAGCCGTGGCCGATGCCGGGCAGCGCGTCGTACTCGGCGAGGATGGCGATGGTGGGGGCGTCGTCCTCGGATGCGCCGATCTGGGCGCGCAGGGCGGTGTCCATGCCGTAGACCCCGGTCTCGGAGGCGATTCCGTGGGCGTGCAGCAGCTCGGCGACGGCGGCCACGGCGTGGTGCTCCTCGTAGCCGATCTCGGGGCGGGCGTGGATGTCCTGGGACAGGGCGATCATCTGATCGGCCAGGTCGGAGACGACGGCGGACAGGCGGGCACGCAGGGCGGCCGGGGCGCCGGCGTCCTCGGGCAGGGCGGGGGCGGGCGCGGTGGTGGCTGCGCGAGCGGCGGTTTCTTGGGCCATCCGGTCTTGGACGGCGCGGCTGGGGGTGGTGGGGCGGCTGAGATCTCGCGTCTCTCCCATGGGTCCATCATGCCCGCATGGGGAGGGGTTGGGGGAGCAGCGCTCTTCCGGCGATCCGGCCCCGGCTGCGTGCCCGCGCCGCGGCCAGTGTCACCGGCGGGCGCTCGCCGACTCGGGCAGCACGGCCGAGCACCCCAGAGCGAAAGGGAAGCCGGGCTTGAGGATGCAGTCGACCACCGGCCGGGCCATGTCGACCAGGCTGCCGATGTCCAGCCCCTCCTGGTTCTCGGGGGTGCCCACGAGCAGGCTCGTGTAGGGGACGTCGAGGTCGAGCAGAGTCATCCGGTCGGCGCGCACGGCCCCGCTCCAGGAGCCGGCGGCGCTCATGTCGAGCAGGGTGCCCAGGTGGAAGTGCATGACGCCGTCGGTGTCCGCCTCGGCGGGCACCGACAGGAGGTGGTGGGGCTCGGGGTCGCGCGGGGCACGCAGGGTGAACAGCAGGATCGCCCCGTCCCGGGCGGCGCGCAGCATGAGCCGGGCGATGTGCACGGCGAAGCCGGTGGTGTCGAACTCGCCGGCCATCGCCTCCTCCACACTCAGGGGCGCCGACAGTGGGATCGGGACGCCGTCGCCCGGGTCGTTGATGGCGCGTTTGCCCGCAGGGCCGACGGCGCGCAGACGCAGGACGGGCCCAGAGGCCGCCTCGACGAGGGTGCCGACCTCGACGACTTCTCCCCAGCCCTCGGGGGCCGCCGACGGACCCGGCTCGCTCTCGACTAGGCCCAGCCCGAGAACCTCCGACAGGTCGGTGCCCACGGGGGTGCGGTGCCAGGTGATCTCGGTGCCCTCGTGCCACAGGGGGACGATGCCGTTGAAGGGCACGCCGAACCGGACCTGCTCGGAGGCCGCCTCGTGGCGCCCGCGGCGCGGCGCGGCCGCATGGCGCCCGGTGTGCTCACTCATGCACCCAGCCTACGAGGCGCGGGCGGCCACCGCTCCCCGCTGACGACGGCGTGGCACCTCGCGTCCTCGGGGTCGAGTGCGCCTGCGCCAGCCACCTCCCACCCTCAACGGGTGACTCACGGGCGACGCGGCCGAGCGGTAGTCGGCAGCCCGTTGGCTCAACTCAGGCTCCTGAGCCGCTGGATGGACAGCATCAGCGACGACCTGAGTCGCACGCTTATCGAGGTCATCCGAGGAAGTGACGTGCTGCTCACTGGAGTTCTGACTCACCAGTGTGCGAGAGCATCCGGCCTCAAAGGTGCCTCCGTGCGGCATAGAATCGTCGTCGCAGCAAGTCCTACATTGGTGCCGCCGGCATCGGACTGGGCGCCGTTCACCATTCAAACCGGGTATCCTTTAGACAATGGTCCCGTCATTGTGCCGGACGATCGAGAGATCATGGCGATGCTCGACGGGGGGAGGCCGTGCGTCTATATCGGCTTCGGCAGCGTGACCGGGGCCAGCGACCAACTGGCAAGAAGGTTGGACGACAGCGTCATGCAGGTTGCCGAGAGAAATCAGATCAGGATCATCACGCCTGCACGTACGGATTCACCTCCGGGCAGAGTGTCGGAGCACGTCCTCCGTATCGGCGAAGTCGACCACCGGTGGCTGTTTCCGCGGGTCGATGGCATCGTTCACCACGGCGGTGCGGGAACGACAACCACGGGGCTGGTCAGCATCGCGTCGCGGTCTTGTCCTCTGCTGCCGGCCGGTCGGCATGCTCAGCGTGCGGCTGAGCCCGCCTCGCCGCACGTTCCTCCTTGCGCGCCCGTTCCCACTGGTGGCAGGGGCGGGCGCTGATCGCCAGCAGAGCGAGGACGCCGAGCGCCGATGAGACGACGAGGCGGATGGTTGTCTGCCGCACCCCCAGTGCCGCGACCTGCGACATGTCGGTCAGCACGGACACAGTGAGCACCCCCATGAGTACGATGCGGCTGCGCGGGTGACCGTGCCAGACGGCGACCCCCAGCCCGGCGATGGCCAGGGCGGCGATCGTCGTCGTCGCGGCCACGATCCCGTAGGGGATCTCCGTGCCGTAAGGCTCGGCTGCGATCTCGGGGTCCAGGGCCATGGTGCGCAGGACGTCGCCGCGGAAGGCCTCGACGGCGTTGACCACCGTGAGCAGGCCGAGGAGTACGAGTGAGATGACGAGCGCGGCCGGCCGCCTCCGCCCTGCGGCGACGTCAGCTCGCCGGGCGCGCAGGAGGTCCTCCTGGGGCCCGGGAACCACCTCGTGGACGTCGAGCACGTAGAGGTCGCCGTCGGTGACGACCCGGTCCCCTCCACCGTTCTTGTCGTGGTAGGAGGTGAAGAAGTCGTTCCAGATCTCGAGGGTGGCGGCAGGGTTGGCCCAGAGGACGTCGTCGACGACGTAGTTGCGCTCGACGTCGATGTCGGCGTCGATCTTGTGGGTCACCTGGAGGGTCAGCGCGCTCAGGCCCACCGAGCGGTCGTAGGTGGCGGCGGCGAGCCAGTCGACGCGCCGGCCGCCGGGCAGGACCCACGCGTCGGGCGTGTGCCAGAAGCGGATGTGGTGTCGCTGCGCGGGGTTGCCTGCGACCTCCTTCTGGTAGGCGAAGTCCTGTCCGCGGCCGAACAGTTGGAGGGTGGAGACCGGGGCGGCGGGGTAGGAGCGGCGCAGCACGGAGGAGACGACGATTCCCCACGATGAGCGCAGGGAGATGGGGTCGGCACGCACCCATCCGGCCGCCGTCATCGCCTCATGGATGTCCTCCTCATACCCCTGCACTGCGAGGTTGACCGGATCGCCCAGGAGTCCGTCGGGGGTGCGGGTACGCCCGATGAAGTAGTCCGGAACGTAGAGCCAGGTGAGGACCTGGTGGAGGCGAGGCAGCGCGAGGTAGGCCAGGACCGCCCAGAACAGGAGGCTGAAGACGACGGCGCGCGGCTGCAGGTGCCATCCCGAGCCGAGCAGGACCCAGGCGAGCCAGAGGGTAAGGAGCGCTGAGACCGCGAAGAACAACGCGTCGGCGACGTCGTCGACGCCCCAGGTGCGAGCTTCCGCCTCACCGACCTTGTCAGAGCCTCGCGTGTAGACAGGGGGCGCGGTCGGGCGTGGTCGGGTGGGAGACCTGGTCATGGACGCCACGTTAGCGCCGCCCGGCGGCACGACAGAACGACCCTGACCTCCGCCCTGGCTCCGCGGGCCCGGGCATGCCCCTCATGCTGCTCGCCGTCGCACTCGCAGGTTCCTGCGCCGTCAGGCTGCGTCGATAGCGCCTCGCCGGCGCATACCCAGTATGCCGCCCGGACCACCAGGACGCCCTCGGACCAGCGGAGCACGAGCGGGCTGCACGATCCCAGATCGAGGTAGCCGTGCAGCCGGCCCTGTCCCATGCCTCCCACTCCAGGAGCGGGAGGCATGGGACAGGGCGTCCCGGGACTCAGAAGTCCCAGTCCTCGTCCTGTGTGGCCTCAGCCGTTCCGATCACGTAGGAGGAGCCCGAGCCGGAGAAGAAGTCGTGATTCTCATCGGCATTGGGTGACAATGAGGCGAGGATCGCCGGGTTGACGTCGGTGGCGTCGGCCGGGAAGAGAGCCTCATAGCCCAGGTTCATCAGTGCCTTGTTCGCGTTGTAGCGCAGGAACTTCTTGACATCCTCGGTCAGCCCCAGCTCATCATAGAGGTCCTCGGTGTACTGCTCCTCGTTGTCGTACAGCTCCATGAGCAGCTCGAAGGTATAGTCCTTGAGCTCGTCCTGGCGCCGCTGACTCGACTCACGCACCGCCAACTGGTACTTATAGCCGATGTAGTAACCGTGGACGGCCTCGTCACGGATGATGAGCCGGATGAGGTCCGCGGTGTTGGTCAGTTTTGCGTGGCTCGACCAGTACATGGGGGCATAGAAACCCGAGTAGAACAGGAAGGACTCCAGCATCGTCGAGGCGACCTTGCGCTTCTCGGGGTCATCGCCCCGGTAGTAGTCCAGGATGATGCGCGCCTTGCGCTGGAGGTGCTCGTTCTCCTCCGACCAGCGGAAGGCCTTATCGATCTCAGCGGTCGAGATGAGCGTCGAGAAGATCGAGGAGTAGGAGCGGGCGTGCACCGACTCCATGAACGCGATGTTGGTGAGCACCGCCTCCTCGTGAGGCGTACGGGCGTCGGGGATCAGCGAGACCGCGCCGACAGTCCCCTGGATCGTGTCGAGCAGCGTCAGCCCCGTGAACACCCTCGTCGTCATGTTCTTCTCGGCGTCGGTGAGGGTCGACCAGGACTGGACGTCATTGGACAGCGGCACCTTCTCCGGCAGCCAGAAATTACCGGTCAGACGGTCCCAGACCTCCAGGTCCTTGTCGTCGACGAGGCGGTTCCAGTTGATCGCCTGGACGCGGTCGACCAGCTTGATCGGCTCGTGCATGGCTTCCTCCAGTACGGGGTCAGTGTCCGCCTCATGCTACCGACGACGGCGCCAGCCGGCTGCGACGACCCAGTCACGTGTCCCACAACCGGACGGGCCGGGACCTCAACGCCCCGCCTGACGCAGGATCTCCGCCGCCAGCTCCTGGCCCGCCGCATCCTCCCCCGCCGGAGCCAGAACCCCGTCCACACAGGCGAAGGAGGGCTCCCTCGCCAAGGCCTCGTAGACACCGTTGGGCCAGATCTTGCTGTCATGATGGGACAGGAGGAGCGTTGACACCCCGAAGGACGCGCAGTCGGTCAGCGCCCGGACCACAGGAACCCCCTCGTCGCAGTCACCTCCGTCTGCTGGTCGGCAGACAAGCCACCGACCATGACGACCACCCCGCCGTCCTCAGGTGACTCGGTGATCTCGATCTGCCCGTCGTCGTCAACCCCGCGTGCCGATGCGATCACCTGTTCCACAAGCCGCCCACTCAAGGCGCCTTCCGTCTGAGTCGAGACTCAGCACCTGCCATCCACCCATGCCGAAGAACTGGGCCGTATCCGGCCCGGTCAGTTCGGTGATCGCTGCGGGAACCGCGGTCACCTCACCGTGCCCAACGAACACCCCCCCTACCGTCGACGAAGATCGTCTTGGCCCTCCCGCTCCAGCACAGTCCTACCACGACCTCCGTGCGAATCTCCTCTGGATCGCGATCAGGGCCCATCGTATATTCTGTCGTCGGATATCAGAATTCAGCGGAACGTTCACTGTCAGGGCTCACGGCACAAGAATACCCCGAACCGACCGCCTCACCACTCGGACGGGAGCGTGGCCATCTTGTCGACACCGGTGCCCTGTTCCAGGGCGATCGTGATGGCGGGCCGTCAGCACCACTCGTGACGACCCGCCAGGGACTCGCCCGCGGCACAGCGGACCTGCTCACCGCTTGACAGCGAGGTTCTCCATGTCCTCGAGCTCCCTGCCCTTGGTCTCGGGAACCTTGAGGAAGACGAAGACGAGGGAGGCCAGGGCACACACCGCGTAGAACCCGTAGGCGAAGGTCAGGCCGATGTCGGAGAAGACCGGGAAGGTGGTCGAGATGAAGAAGTTCGCCACCCACTGAGCCGCCGCCGCGACCGCCAGGGCCCCGGCACGGATGCGGTTGGGGAACATCTCGCCCAGCAACACCCAGACCAGCGGCCCCCAGGTCGCACCGAAGGCGACGACGAACAGGTTGGCGGCCACCAGGGCGATCGGAGCCCAGGGGGAGTCGAGCGTGACCTCATCGCCGTGGACCGTGGCGAAGGAGAAGGCCAGGGCCATGAGCCCCAGCGACAGCGTCATGAACACCGACCCCACGAGCAGCATGGGACGGCGCCCCACCCTGTCGACCAGGAGGATCGCCACGATGGTGACCACAATGTTGGTCACCGAGGTGATGACCGTGATCTTGAGGGCGTCGGACTCCTGGAAACCGATCGTGCGCCACAGGGTCGTGGAGTAGTAGAAGATGACGTTGATGCCCACGAACTGCTGGAAGACCGACAGCAGGATGCCGATCCACACGATGGGCTTGAGGCCCAGCCGCGGCCCGAGCAGGTCCTTGAAGGACTCGCGCTTCTCGGAGTCGATGGTCGCGCGGATCTCCTCGATCTTGAGGTTGACGTTGACGATGCCGGTGAAGTCGTACAGCACCTGGGAGGCCTTGTCGTAGTCCCCCCTGGCCACAAGGAACCGCGGAGACTCCGGCAGGCGGAAGGCGAACAGGCCGTAGATGACCGCGGGCACGGCCTCAGCCATGAACATCCACCGCCACGCCGCCAGCCCCATCCACAGCGTCTCGGCCGCACCCCCGGCGATCCCGGCGAACCAGGAGTCCGAGAGCAGCGCCGTGAAGATGCCGGTGACGATCGCCAGCTGCTGAAGCGAGCCGAGGCGGCCGCGCACCGATGCCGGGGAGACCTCGGCGATGTAGGCCGGCGCGATCACCGAGGCGGCGCCCACCCCCAGGCCACCGACGACCCGCCAGATGATGAAGTCGACGATGTGGAAGGCCAGGCCGGATCCCAGCGCGGAGACGACGAAGAGCACGGCCGCGATGAGCATGACCGGGACACGGCCCATGCGGTTGGCCACCGGTCCGGCGAACCAGGCCCCCAGGGCGCAGCCGATGAGGGCCGAGGACACGGCGAAGCCCTTGAGGAAGGCGTTGAGGGCGTAGTGGTCGGACAGGGCGTCCACCGCGCCGTTGATGACCGCGGTGTCGAAGCCGAAGAGGAAACCGCCCAGGGCGGCCGCCACGCAGATGCCGATGACGCGGGCGTTGAGCCGGCTCACGCCGGATGACGAGGGGGTCGGGGACGAGGACGAGTTGTCAGCCATAATGTGGTCCTGAAGTCGAGAGCGTCTCGCAGGTGATCGGGACGGTGAGCCGCCGTTGAGACGCAGCCCACACGCCCCCAAGGCTACGCACACCATGTCCTGCGCCACGCCGTTTTTCCAGAACCCGCTCCGCCGCCTGATGTCTTGCGGCGCCACGGTCTCCACATCAGCCATGACCGCTCATCCACGCGGTGAACGGTCGCGATCCCGACCGAGCCCCGGGCGGGGCGGTGGGACACTGTCGCCATGGAACCCGTGGTGCGCAGCGGCCCCCTCCAGGCACTGACCGACGAGCTGATCGAGCGCCTCGCGCGCCGGCACCGCACCGCGCCCCGACCCGGCACCCAGGGCGGAACGATCCTGTCATCGCCGACTGGTACATTGCCCGGGTCAGTGCGCGGCGCGCCACGAGGCGCCCGCACGACCCATGATGAGGCCGGATGAGGGAGGGGACACGATGGCACCCATCGATCTGAGCAACCGCACCGCGGTCGTCACCGGTGCGACCGGCGCCATCGGCTCGGCGGTCGTCCACGCCCTTGTCGAGGCGGGAGCCCAGGTCGGCCTCATCGCCCGCAACCGCCGTCGTCTCGAGCGCCTGCGGGCCCACCTGCCTGAGGACGCCCGCACCCTGTGCTGCCCCGCGGACGTCACCAGTGCCTTCGAGATCGTCGAGGCGCGAGACAAGATCCTGGACCGCCTCGGGCCGCCCGACCTGCTCGTCGTCGCCGCCGGCATCCGCCGGGCCGCCCCCTTCGAGGAGGCCATCCCGGCGGACTGGAACGCCATGCTCTCGGTCAACCTGCGCGGCACGCTCCAGGCGGTGCAGATCTTCGCCCCCGACATCCTGGCCGCCGGGGCGCGCGACGAGCCGGCCGACATCATCCTCCTGGGAACGGGCCCGGCCCGCGAGCGCCAGAAGGCCTACGCCGTCTTCTCCTCGCTGGGCACCTCCATCGGCCAGTTCGCCAAGCACCTGCGCGCCGAGTACGGGCCGCGCGGCGTGCGCGTCCACCACCTGGCCTGCCTGTTCACCGCCGGCAACTTCTTCGCCGAGTCCAACTTCGGCGCCGACCGCTCGACCAGCGACCACCACGACGTGCTCACCGACGAGCTCGCCGCCGAGGCGACCATCGAGACGGGCCGGGTCGCCGCCGAGGTCGCCTTCATGGCCTCCCTGCCCCCGCACGTCAACCTCGCCCGGGCCACCATCCGCCCGATCGGGAGCCGGTGATGAACCAGGCCCGCACCGCCGCCGCCGTGGCCCGCCTGCAAGCCGGCCTCGCCGCCTTCCGCGCCTCGGAGACCTCCGGCGCCCTCCTGCTCCTGGCCGCCACGGTCGTGGCGATCCTGTGGGCCAACCTGGGCGGCTCGTCCTACAGCGACTTCTGGCACACCGACCTCGCCCTGACCCTCGGGGACGCCGAGATCTCCATGTCGCTCCAGCACTGGATCAACGACGGCCTCATGATGATGTTCTTCTTCCTGGTCTCCCTGGAGGTCAAGCACGACTTCATCATGGGCGAGCTGAGCGACTGGCGGCACGCGAGCGTGCCGATGGTGGCCGCGGTCGCTGGCCTCGCCCTGCCGGCCGTGCTGTTCCTCGCGCTCAACGCCGGGGCCGAGGGCGCCGGGGCCTGGGGCGTCGTCATCTCCACCGACACCGCCTTCGTCGTGGGCCTCCTGGCGGTCTTCGGCGCGCGCCTGCCCCAACCGCTGCGGGCCTTCCTCGTGGCCCTGGCCGTTGTCGACGACGTCGGCGCCCTGCTCGTCATCGCCGTGGTCTACACCGAGTCGATCCGCATCGTGCCCCTTGTCGTCGTCGCGGTCACCGCGCTGGTGCTCTACCTGCTCCAGCAGGCCCGGCTGCACCGCACGGCGGTCTACATTGTGGCCGGGGCGGTGCTGTGGGTGGCCTTCCTGGCCTCCGGGGTGCACGCCACGATCGCGGGGGTCGTGCTCGGGCTCCTTCTGCCGGTCTTCCCGCCCGAGCGTGCCGAGGTGCTGCGCGCCGAGGAGCTGACCCAGGTCTTCCGCCGCACCCCCGTGGCCGCCACCGGCAACGCCGCGGTCGAGGGGATCCTGCGCTCGGTGTCGATCAACGAGCGTCTCCAGCTCGTCCTGGCCCCGACGGTCAACCTGCTGGTCGTGCCGATGTTCGCCCTGGCCAACGCGGGGGTGGTCATCACCGGACAGACCCTGCGCCACGCCTTCACCTCCCCGTTGACCTGGGGCATCATCGTGGGCCTCGTCGTGGGCAAGCACGCGGGCGTGCTCGGCGCGACCTGGCTGGCGACCCGGCTGCGCATCGGCGCGCTGGCCCCGGGACTGGGCTTCCGCCACATCGGCGCCGGGTCGATGCTGACCGGGATCGGCTTCACCATCTCCTTGTTCATCGTCGAGCTGGCCATCACCGATGAGGCGCTGAAGTCCGACGCCAGGATCGGGGTGCTGACCGCCTCGCTCATCGCCGCGGGACTGGGCATGGTCATGCTGGAGAGCACGGCCCGCTACGACGAGCAGCACGCCCCGGCCCGCAAGCACCTGACCCGTCCGGTCGACCCCGAGCGCGACCACATCGAGGGGCCGGTCGACGCCCCGCTCACCCTCGTGGAGTACGGCCGCCTGGGCGGCCTGGACGACGCCGACAAGGCCGAGGTCCTGCGCGAGGTGCGCGACCACTTCGGGCCCGAGCTGCGCTACGTCTTCCGGCACAACCCGGGGGAGGACCCGGCGGCGCTCCAGGCGGCTCTCGCCCTGGAGGCGGTGGCCGCGCAGAGCTATGAGCTCTTCGCCCCGATGAAACGCGAGCTGGAGCTGGCCACCCAGGACGAGGAGCTCGACGCGCGGATGCTGCGCCGGGTCGCCGTCGACGTCGGGGCGAACCTGCCGCGCCTGGAGGAGGCGGTGCGCCTGGGCATGCACGCCGTGCGGGTCTCCGACGACGCCGACGACGCGGGCACCCTGTGCCTGACCACCGCGCCCACCTTCTTCGTGGGCGAGGTCATCTACGACGGCCCGGTGGAGGCCGCCGACCTCATCGCCGCCCTCGAGGCGCTGCGCCCCGGCGACCCGTCCGACAGTGCCGAGCGCAGCGGCCGGCGCCGACGCCTCAGGGAGGGGCAGCAGACATGACAGCACGCAGCATCGTCGTGGCCGGGGGGTCCTCCGGGATCGGCCTGGCCGTGGCCCGACAGGCGCTGGCCGAGGGCTGGCGCACCATCGTCGTCGACCGGCAGGACCCGCTCGAGGACCTGGAGTCCCTCGGGGCACGCTTCGTGCGCTGCGACCTGCTCGATGTCGGCACCGCCCGCACCGCACTGGAGGGGATCGCCCAGGACGAGGCCGGGCTCGACGCGCTCGTCGTCAGCGCGGGCGGGGCGATGAACGGCCACTTCGCGCTGCGGGACGCCGAGGTCCTCGTCGAGGAGTTCTCCACCGACACCCACACCGTGCTGCGGGCGGTGCGCTACCTGCTGCCCGCGCTGCAGGAGGGCGCCCAGGCCCACGGGGTCTCCGACGTCGTGGTCATCGGGTCGATCGCTGGGAGCACCGCCTTCGAGGAGGCCGTCGTCTACGGCGCCGCGGCGGCAGCCCGCCACGCCCTGGGCGAGCAGCTGCGCGTCGAGCTGCGCGGGGACAGGGTGCGCGCGCGGACCATTGCCACCGGGTACGTCGAGACACCGTTGACCGCCCGACGCTCGATCCCCGCGGTCACCGACCACATCGCCCTGGCGCCGCTGACCGCCCAGGACGTGGCCGCCGTCGTGCACCACTGCCTCAACACGCCCCAGGACGTCAACGTTCACGACATGGTCCTCGTCCCGACCTACCAGGGCTGGGCCTGAGGATCCTCTCCCCCGCCCGACCTACCAGGGCCGGGCCCAACAGCTCACTCCCCCGCCCGACACGAGGCGCCCCCCTAGCCCCGGGTGTCATATGTCCCGATCTCGGGGTGTCATATGTCCCGATCTCGCGGTGGAGGGCGGGGTGGAGTGCACTCGGATGGGCGGGCAGGATCAGCACATGCGGATCGTCATCGCCCCCGACTCCTTCAAGGAGTCGATGACCGCGCCGGGCGCGGCCCGCGCCATGGCCCTGGGGGCCGCCGACGCCCTCCCCGATGCCGCCGTCGAGCTCCTTCCCGTCTCCGACGGCGGGGAGGGCTTCGCCCGGACCCTCACCGCGCTCCGCAGCGGGGAGTGGATCGAGGTTCCGACCGTCGACGCACTGGGCCGGCCGGTGACCGCGGGCCTGGGCCTGAGCGGGCCCGAGGGGCGGCGCAGCGCGGCGCTCGACCTGGCCGGGGCAGCCGGGCTGGAGCGGATCCGGCCCGCCGAGCGCGACGTCATGCGCTCCTCGACGCGAGGCCTGGGGCTGCTGCTGCGGGCCGCCATGGCGTGCGGGGCCGGCGATGCCGTTGTCGGGATCGGTGGATCGGCGACCAACGACATGGGACTGGGAATGCTCGCGGCACTCGGCGCTGCGGTGCTCGATGGCACCGGCCGCCCCGTGGAGCCGGTGCCCGCGGCATTCGACCGGATCGCCACGATCGACATCGACCCCGCACGTGAGCGCCTGGCGGGGGTCGATCTGACGGTGGCCTGCGACGTGACGAACCCGCTGCTCGGGCCGAGCGGTGCGACGGCGGTGTTCGGGCCGCAAAAGGGCGTCAACACCGAGCGGGTCGCCGCCTTGGACGCCGAGATCGGGCGCCTGGCCGGACTGATGGGGCTGGCGCACCGGGTGGAGGATCCCGGGGCAGGCGCGGCGGGCGGTGTGGGCTTCGCCCTCGCCGCTGCGCTCGGGGCGCGGATCGTTCCCGGTTTTGAGATCGTGGCGCGCGCCGCCGGGTTGGAGGAGCGGATCGCCGACGCCGACCTTGTCCTGACCGGTGAGGGGGCCGTTGACGCCCAGAGCCTGGAGGGCAAGGCGGTCGGCGGTGTCGTGCGGGCCGCGAGGCGTCATGGGGTGCCGGTCATGGTCCTGGCCGGTGTGCTGCGCGACGGGGCCGAGCGGCTGCGTGCGCCCGGTGTCGAGCTCATCGAGATCACGCCGCCCGGCGAGCCTGCGGCCCTGGCGCTGGCCCGCGGGGCGGTCAACCTGCGCTCGACCGTCCGACGGGCCCTGAGCCGCCGGTGAGCGAAACCTTGCGGCACCAGCCTACGACCGGATAGTTTGAGGCTGCATGTCGCTGTAGTGGGATGAAGTGGACCCGGCAGCCTTCCGGACGGTGGGCGGGCCGGGTTTCGCGCGTCAAGGGCCCAGGTCAATGACAGTCAGATCCATCTGCTCGACACTGGCTCGCCAGTGTCCGCCCTTGTTCCAGCACCAACTAATTGCATCGGGGAGCCACAGGAGCTCCTCCTGATGGTCGTGGACATGATCGTAGGTTCCGTCCCAGTGACCGGGCAGCACTCCAACGAGAACCTGTCTGTCAGAACGGACGGTGGAGTCGTTCCGATCGAAGACCAACTGCTGGCACGGACCGTCCCGAGATTCTCAGCGAGCGCACGCACGCACGTTCGACGCCCGCGCCGAGGCTTGTCCGACGTCCAATACACCTCGATTCTAACAGGCATCTTTTTAATCTCACGAAGAAGCGCATGCCGAGTTTCGTTCCGCTCCTTTGTAAAGTGGATCGACCGTTGCCCCGGTCGCAGATACTTCCGAAGAGTCTTCTTGATGAGATGCATGTCGGCGGGCCATACGTAGACCGCCGTTATCGAGTAGCCCCTGACCTCCGACTCGTCCACAAACACCCGGTAAGGACGCTCCAGGTTCCGCGCACCCGAACCACGTATCCCGGAGGACTTCTTCCTCGGTGTCGTCACAGCATGCAGGACACGCAGCCGGCGACCTCTGTGCCCTCGAGCGCGGCCTGGCGCAGGCGGATGTAGTAGAGGGTCTTGATCCCCTTGCGCCAGGCGTAGATCTGGGTCCGGTTGACGTCACGGGTCGTGGCGGTGTCGGGGAAGAAGAGAGTGAGGCTCAGCCCCTGGTCGACATGCTGGGTCGCCGCGGCGTAGGTGTCGATGATCTTCTCAGGACCGATCTCGTAAGCGTCCTCGTAGTACTCGAGGTTGTCGTTGGACATGTAGGGAGCCGGGTAGTAGACGCGCCCGATCTTGCCCTCCTTGCGAATCTCGATCTTGGAGACGATCGGGTGGATCGAGGAGGTCGAGTGGTTGATGTAGGAGATCGACCCGGTGGGCGGAACCGCCTGGAGGTTGCGGTTGTAGATGCCGTCCCGCTTGATCTTGTCGGCCAGCTCGGCCCAGTCGGCACGGGTGGGCACGTGCACCGAGCTGGCGGCGAAGACCTCCTTGACGCGCTCGGTCACCGGCAGGAAGTCCTGGTTGATGTACTTCTCGAAGAACTCGCCGCTGGCGTACTTGGAGTCCTCGAAGCCCCCAAAGGCCCGGCCCCGCTCGACGGCGAGGTCGTGGGAGGCGGTCAGCGCGGCGAACAGGACGCAGGCGAAGTAGACGTTGGTGAAGTCCAGGCCCTCCTCGCTGCCGTAGTGGATGCGCTCACGGGCCAGGAAGCCGTGGAGGTTCATCTGCCCCAGGCCGATCGCGTGGGACTCGCGGTTCCCGCGGTCGATCGACGGCACGCTCGGCAGGTGGGTCTGGTCGGACACGGCGGTCAGCCCGCGCACGGCGGTGCCCACGGTGCGCATGAAGTCCGGGGAGTCCATCGTCTTGGCAATGTTGAGGGAGCCCAGGTTGCAGGAGATGTCCTTGCCGACATGCGTGTAGGACAGGTCCTCCGCCAGCTCGCTGGCCTCCGAGACCTGGAGGATCTCGGAGCACAGGTTGGACATGGTGATCTTGCCCTTGATGGGGTTCGCCCGGTTGACGGTGTCCTCGAACATGACGTACGGGTAACCCGACTCGAACTGGATCTCAGCCAGCGTCTGGAAGAACTGCCGGGCGTTGATCTTCTTCTTCTTGATCCGGCCGTCGTCAACCATTTCCCGATACTTCTCGGTCACCGAGACCTCCGAGAAGGGGACGCCGTAGACACGCTCGACGTCGTAGGGGCTGAAGAGGTACATGTCCTCGTTGTTGCGGGCCAGCTCGAAGGTGATGTCGGGGATGACCACGCCCAGGGAGAGCGTCTTGATGCGGATCTTCTCGTCGGCGTTCTCGCGCTTGGTGTCGAGGAACCGCATGATGTCGGGGTGGTGGGCGTGGAGGTACACGGCACCGGCGCCCTGGCGGGCACCGAGCTGGTTGGCGTAGGAGAAGGAGTCCTCGAGCAGCTTCATGACCGGGATGACGCCGCTGGACTGGTTCTCGATGCGCTTGATCGGTGCACCCATCTCCCGCAGGTTGGTCAGCTGGAGCGCAACGCCGCCACCGCGCTTGGACAGCTGGAGGGCGGAGTTGATGCCCCGGGCGATCGACTCCATGTTGTCCTCGATGCGCACGAGGAAGCAGGACACGGGCTCGCCCCGCTGCGCCTTGCCCTCATTGAGGAAGGTGGGCGTGGCCGGCTGGAAGCGACCGGTCATCATCTCCTCGATGAGATCCATGGCCAGGGCCTCATCGCCGTCGGCCAGGGCGAGGGCCACCATGGTAACGCGGTCCTCGAAGCGCTCCAGGTAGCGCTTCCCATCGAAGGTCTTGAGGGTGTAGGAGGTGTAGTACTTGAAGGCGCCCAGGAAGGTCGAGAAGCGGAACTTGTGGGCGTAGGCGGCCTTGAAGGCGTCCTTGACGAACTCCGGGGAGTACTTGTCGAGCACGGGCTTCTCGTAGTAGCCCTCCTCGACGAGGTACTCCAGCTTCTCCTCCAGGTCGTGGAAGAAGACGGTGTTCTGGTTGACGTGCTGGAGGAAGTACTGGCGGGCGGCCTCCCGGTCGGCGTCGAACTGGATGAGCCCATTCGCGTCATACAGGTTGAGCGTGGCGTTGAGCGCGTGGTAGTCCAGGTCCGGGGAGGGGGCGGACTCCAGGCCCGTGTCCGTCAGCGTGTCTGCCAAAACGTGTCCAATCCTTCAGTGACGCGCGCGACGTCAGCGGGGGTTCCCAACAGCTCGTACCGGTAGAGCAGCGGCACATCGAGCTTGCGGGCGATGATGTCACCGGCCAGGCAGTACGCCTCGCCGAAATTGGTGTTGCCTGAGGAGATGACCCCCCGGCACAGAGAGCGGTTGTGCGGGTCGTTGAGGAAACGGATGACCTGCTTGGGCACGGCGCCCTTGACGGTCCCTCCTCCGTAGGTGGGCACGACCAGCACATACTCCTCATCGACTCGCAACAGCCCGTCGGTGGGCAGCAACGGGATCCGGACCGCGGGGAAGTCGAGCTTGCCCACGAAGCGGTGCGTGTTCTCCGAGGTCGAGGAGAAGTAGACGAGGAGGGGCCGCGCGCCCACCGGTGCCCGGCCCTCGCTCAGATGGCGACGGCCTCGCGGGCGGAGGCCAGCGCCTTGATCTTGTCGGGGCGGAAGCCCGACCAGTGCTCGTCACCGGCGACGACGACGGGCGCCTGGGCGTAGCCCAGGGACCTGACCTGCTCCAGCGCCTCGACGTCGAGGGAGATGTCCACCGTCGCGTAGGGCAGGCCGGCCTTGTCCAGGGCGCGGTACGTCGCGGTGCACTGGACACAGTTGGGCTTGGAGTAGACGGTGATCGCCATGTCGGTCACTTCCTGGCTGTCGAGAGGTGGATCAGGGCCGGGCGCGGTCACATCGACGCCCTCACGAGGAAGGGCTTGCGCCGGTGTAACCACACATGTGTAGTTCGCGGGAGGGCGCTGTGGCCCTGCGGGGCAAGACACTACCCCTAGGGGTCGGTGCCCGCCAGCACCCCAAGATGATGTGTTCGGCGTGGCGCTGTGCACAGTTCACCTTCTTCCTGTGGAGAGCTCCGGCGGGAGTGTGGACGCCCGGTGGGTCCGCCTCCAGTCGGCGGCCGCCGCTCCGGAGCGCCACCCCCGACGGATCCGCAGAACCATGGTGCTCCAAGGGTGTGACACGAACTCGCCCCCTTCGTGCACAGACCTGTGCCTCCCCCGACGATGACCGCTCCCCACCCTGGGGACAAAGTCCCAGAAAATGGTTTCTCGTCACACCGCACCCCGGGCGTGTCGCCGGGTCGGCCCCCGCGCTCCCCAATGCTGCGCGGCGCCCGCCCGGGCGGCCATCGGGTGCCGGTATCCTGTGGCCCTCCACCCACGCCGCGCCGAGCACCCGACCTGCACCCGACCTGCACCCGCGCTGGCCTTGATGGGTCGGGACGGTGTCCACTGACGCCGTCAGGGGCACACCGGTCAGTGCCGGACCCGCGGCAGTTGCACGGGCGCGCGACGCGGAGCACCCGTTGCCGCACACCGAAGAGGGTCCTTGACCTCCTGACCGGCACCCGCCCACCACCCGTCACCGCAACACCGAGGAGGAGCATGTGGATGCCGCCGAACGCAGGGAGGCGATCCTGACCCGCCTGTCCGCGGCGGCCGCACCCGTGGCCGCCTGGTCCTTAGGGGAGCGGCTCGGGGTATCGCGTCAGGTCATAGTCGGCGACGTGGCCCTGCTGCGGGCGGCCGGCCACGCGATCCGCGCCACCAACCGCGGATACATCCTGGCGCGCCCCACCGACAGGCCCCGCCGCTCCATCGCGGTCCAGCACACGCGAGCCGAGATCCCCACCGAGCTGTCCGTGATCGTCGAGGCGGGGGGAACGGTGCTGGACGTGTCTGTCGAGCACCGGCTCTACGGACAGATCACCGTCGACCTGCTCATCGGCGACACCGCGGACCTCACCGACTTCCTCAGCCGACTGCCCGAGTCCTCCACCCTGGCGGAGCTGACCAACGGTTGGCACACCCACACCATTGAGGCCGACTCCGAGCAGCTCCTCGACGAGATCGAGGCCCGACTCGGCGCCGCACTGCCCGGGGCCCTGGGCGAGGCGGTCATCCTCATGGGGCGGGTCGCCTCGTCGGTCACCGGCGCGGGGATCGGCCTGGGAACCGCCCATCGCCTGGGCGCCGGCACCCTCGTCCTCGTGGGCGCCGGCACTGCGGGGCCGATCGGGGCACACGCCTCCTCACTCCTGGCCGGCACGGCCGTCGTGACCCAGGGCGCCGGAACTTCCCTCCTCCTGCGCGGACCGGGCGAGCCCCTGGGAGCCTTCCTGGCCGCCTGGGCGGCCTTCGAGGTCGGCCGGCTGGTCGCCGGACGCACACCGGTCGACATCCTGGTCACTCCCCTGGCGACCGTGTTCGTCGGCGGCAGCACCGGGCTGCTCGTGGGGCCACCGATCTCCCAGACAATGACCGCCCTCGGCCATGTCATCAACTGGGGCACCGAGCGCCAGCCCCTTCTCATGGGGGTCGTCGTGTCGGTCATCATGGGCATGGTCCTCACCCTGCCCATCTCCTCAGCAGCTCTGGGCGTCATCCTCGGGCTGTCCGGTACCGCGGCCGGCGCCGCGACCATCGGCTGCACCGCCCAGATGGTGGGCTTTGCCGTGGCGTCCTTCCGGGACAACCGCTGGTCCGGGCTGCTCGCCCAGGGGCTGGGGACATCCATGCTCCAGGTCCCCAACATCATGCGCCGTCCGCTCATCTGGGTTCCGCCCACCTTGGCCTCGGCGATCCTGGGACCGGTGTCCACCGTCGTGCTGCGTATGGAGTCCAACGCGGTGGGCTCGGGCATGGGATCGGCCGGGCTGGTCGGGCAGATCATGACCTGGCAGGTCATGTCGCCATCGGTGCCCGCCGGGCGCCTGGCGCTGACCATCGCGCTGTTCCACGTCGCGGCCCCCGCCGCGCTCAGCTGGGGCATCTGTGCGCTCATGCGACGCCGGGGCTGGATCCGCCCGGGCGACATGGCCCTCGCACGCGCCTGACGACTTCCCTCTGCCGGCAGCACCACCCCGTGGAGCCGCTGTGACCCGCACCCCATGCCTGAGAACTAAGCAGTTCACAGGCTCCTCATGGAGACGGGCCGTTGACTCGTGGTCATCGAGGCCGACACCAGGTCGACCCACCACCACGGATCTAAGGATCAAGGAACCGTCTTATGAGCCTCACCTCCCTTGCCTCCATCGCCACCGATCTCATCGCCCTGGCCTTGCTCATCGGAGCCCTCTACCTGCCGCGCCACGGCCGCAAGGACCTTCTGGCCGCCTACATCGGCATCAACGTCGGCGTCCTGGCGGTCACGCTCCTGCTGGCCACCGCAACGATCTCCGCCGGTCTGGGTCTGGGACTCTTCGGCGTCCTGTCGATCATCCGCCTGCGCTCCACCGAGATCTCCCAGCACGAGATCGCCTACTTCTTCGCAGCCCTCGCCCTGGGCCTCCTGGGAGGCATCGGCGCATCGATCGCGGTGACCTCCCTGCTCATGGGCCTCGTAGTCGCCTCGTTGTGGATCGGGGACCACCCGGCCCTTGTCCGCCGCAACCGCCACCAGGTGGTCATGCTCGACCGCGCCATCGCCGACGAGCGGGCCCTGATCGCCCACCTCGAGAAGCTGCTGGGCGGGACGGTGCGCAGCCTGGAGGTCCAGCGCCTCGACCTCGTCAACGACACGACCCTGGTGGACGTGCGCTACCGCCTCCACCGCAGCCCGGTGCCCGCCGGTGAGCCGGCGGGGCGGGCGGAGTCGGCCGCAGGAGCCCTGCCCGCCTCGCCCGAGGCCTCCCCGCTGGACGAGTGGTACCGCCCGCAGGGCGCTGCGCAGATGCCCGTCTCCTACCAGCCACAGCACGCCGTCGCCCGCTGACAGACCGCCCGCCCCACCGGGCCCCGAGCCGACACCACAGAGGAGATGACCAGTCATGACCACCACCCGCCCACCGCTCGAGACCGGCCACCTCGCCCCCACGAGCCTCGAGGCCCTCAATGAGGCCGCGGGACTGCTCACCCGTGTCGACCGCAAGTACCTCGTGCCGGCGGCAACCGTCCAGGATGTCGCCAACGCCCTGACCGGCCGGGCACTGGTGCTGCAGATCGACGACCGTCGCCGCTTCGCCTACGCCTCGACCTACTTCGACACCCTGGAGCTGAGCGCCTACATGCTGGCCGCCCGCAAGCGCCGTCGCCGCTTCAAGGTCCGCACCCGCACCTACCTGGACTCGGGTATCTGCTTTCTCGAGGTCAAGACGCGCGGTGCCCGGGAGTCGACGGTCAAGGAGCGCCTGCCCTACCGGCTCCAGGACGCCGACCGGCTCACTCCCGAGGGCCTTCTCTTCGTCGCCGACTGCCTGGCGTCCTCTGGAATCTGCTCGCCCCAGTGCGGCGGGGACCTGGCCACCCGCCTTGTTCCGGTCATGGCGACGACCTACTGGCGCACCACGCTGCACCTGCCCGACGACGAGGCCCGCACCACTATTGACACGGGCCTGACCTGGACGTCGCTGCGCACGGACCGGTTCGGCACGGTCGAACGGGGGCCGATCCTGCCCGCCGGAGGGCTGGCCATCGTCGAGACCAAGAGCCCGGCGACCCCCGGGCCGGCCGACCGGTTCCTGTGGTCCCAGGGCCACCGTCCCGCCCGGCTGTCGAAGTACGCCACGGGGATGGCCGCCCTGCGCCCCGAGCTTCCCGCCAACAAGTGGCACCGGGTGCTCACCCACGAGCTGGCGCCCGCCACCCGCGCGCACCGTCCAGACCACCACGACCACCAGCACCACCGCGCCGCCTGACGGCGCACCAGACCGCAGACGGGCCAAGGCCCGGCAACCAAGGAGAACAGAGACATGAAGAACCCGCTCAAGGGCCGTACCACCCGCCGCGCCACCGGCGCCATGGCCGCGCTCGCCTCGATCGCACTGGTGGCCGCCTGCGGCTCATCCCTGTCGCCCTCGAGCAGCGCGACGACATCGACGACGGGCTCGACCACGACCACCAGCTCGAGCACGAGCTCGACGACGACGGCCGGCACGAGCACCGACAGCACGAGCACCGAGGTGTCCAGCTCGGAGACGGAGGCCAGCGCGACCGCGTGGACCTCGATCTCCTCGGCGGTCGCCGAGGCCTCCACCGGCGCGAGCACCGCGGACATCCTGGCCGCCAATGCCGACACCTCCGAGGCTGTCTCGGCGGCCACGGAGGAGGACACGGCCGGCACCTACGACGCCTCCTCGGCCACAACCATCACCGCCTCAGGCAGCTCGGTCGAGGTCTCGGGGGCCTACGCCGACGCCGTGAGCGTCGATGGGACCACCGTGACGATCACCGGGGCGGGAACCTTCGTGCTGACCGGGACGCTGGACGACGGCCAGATCATCGTCAACGCCCCCGACGCCGAGGTCCGCCTCGTGGCCGACGACGTCTCGATCACCAACGCCGACGGCCCCGCCATCGACATCCAGGACGCGGGTACGGCCGTGTTCGTCCTGGCCGAGGGCAGCACGAACACCCTGACCGACGGCGCCACCTACGCCGACACGAGCGAGGAGGCAGCCACGGCCACGCTCTTCTCCTCCGACACCCTCACCATCGCGGGCACCGGCTCACTCGATGTCACCGGCAGCGCCAACGACGCCATCTCCTCGAAGAACGGGCTGGCCATCGTCGGCGACCCGACGATCACGGTCAACGCCGTCGACGACGGCATCCGCGGCAAGGACTACCTCCTGGTCGACGGGGGGACGCTGACGGTGACCGCCGGCGGCGACGGCCTCAAGGCCAGCGAGGACACCGACGAGACGCAGGGCTTCGTCGCCCTGGGCGAGGCCTCCGTCACGATCACCGCCGGCGACGACGGCGTGGCCGCGGTCACCGACGTGACCGTGGACGGCACGACGCTGACGGTGACCGCCGGCGGCGGCCAGGCCAACGCCGTCGTCACCGAGGAGGCCGCCCCCGGCCAGCAGTCGACGACCGAGGACACCTCGGACACGACCGCCTCGCCCAAGGGCATCAACGCGGGGGTGTCGTACACCCAGAACTCCGGCACGGTGGTCCTGGACACCGCCGACGAGGGCCTCCAGGCACCCTTCGTCAATGTCGGCGGCGGCGCGCTGTCGGTGACCTCGGGCGACGACGGCATCAACGCCTCCAACGGCGACTTCACCATCGAGGGCTACGAGAACGCCGACTCCGAGTCCGACGACGGCTCGGTCCTGACGATCTCCGGCGGTGCCGTGCAGGTCGACTACGCCGCCTCCGACGGCATCGACTCCAACGGCTCGGCCTTCGTCACCGGTGGCCAGGTGGTGGTCGGCGGCTCGGCCGGCTCCATGGACGGCGCCATCGACGCCAACGGAGAGACCACCCTGGTGGGCGTGACCGGCGACCCCTCAGTCTCCGCGGGCGACACGATCACGGTCACCAGCGCGGACGGCGACAGCTGGGAGCTGACCAGCATCATCTCGGCCGACTACATGACCGTCCTGGGCCTGACCGAGGGAACCGAGTACACCGTGGAGACGACCTCCGGGGGGTCGGCCACCGGCACCGCCTCGGCCCTGTCGACCGGCCGCATGGGCGGCGCCATGGGTGGCGGCCAGCCCCCGCAGGGCTGAGCCTCCTCCTCACAGTCCCCGGCGGCCCGGGGCGCACTCCTGGGAGCGCGCCCCGGGCCGCCGGGTGGATCAGGGGCGCAGCCAGACGGTGGCATCCGGGGGGAGGACCTGCCGGCCGCTGCCGTCCTGGCGCGTCCGGAGCGCGGCGCTGGCCAGGAGCACCTCGCCGGCAGGCAGCTCGACCTCGGCGTCGAAGGCGGTCCAGCACTGGAGGTCTCCGCGGGCGAAGGCCAGGACCTCCTCGTCCCGCCGCACCCAGGTCAGCGGCTCGCGGTTGGCCGGGCCCCACAGCTCGCGGCGCAGCCGCAGGCCATCGCGATACAGCCGCAGGGTCGACCCGGGGTCGTCCTCCTGCGTCTCGACGCTGCGGGCTCCCCACCCGGCGGGCTGGGGCAGGTGAGGCGGTGCGGCGCCGTCGGGCCCGAAGCCGTAGGACGAGCCCTCCGCCGCCCAGGGCAGGGGGACCCGGCAGCCGTCGCGGCCCTTCTCGACGCCGCGGTTGCGCCGGGCGATGGGGTCGGCCAGCCACTCCTCGGGGATGTCGGGGACCTCGGGCAGGCCCAGCTCGTCGCCCTGGTAGATGTAGAGCCCGCCGGGCAGCGCCATGACGACCAGGGCGGCGGCCCGCGCCCGGCGCTCGCCGAGGGCGGCGTCGTTGGCGGGCTCGACGCCGTCGGCCAGGATCCAGCGGCGGGCCATGCCCAGCTGGATCCCCGCGGGTTCGCCCCCGCCGCCGGGGTTGTAGGCGGTGTCCTGGCCCGGCGCCCCGTCCTGGGCCGAGGGCTGTGCGGCGATGTCGAAGCCGTAGCGCGAGGCCACACGGGTGGAGTCGTGGCAGCCCAGCACCCAAGTGGTCGATCCGCACTCGGCCTCGTCGGCCAGCCCGGCCTCGATGGCCCACAGGTAGGACTCGCTGGTGAAGTCGGCGTCCTGCATCTGGAAGTTGAAGGCCTGGCCGACACTGGCGGCGTAGGCGGGGCGGCGTGAGGGGGCGACCCCGGCCTCGGCGACGGCGAAGCGGGGCGGGTCGTAGGAGTCCAGGACCTCCCGCCAGGCGGCGTAGATCTCATGGACCTCATCGCGGTCCATGAGCGGGTGGGAGCCGTCCTCGGGCAGCGGCCACCAGGGGATCTCGGCGAAGGGGCGGTAGGGCTCGGACATGTCTTTGGCCATGCCCAGGGCGACGTCGACGCGGAAGCCGTCGACGCCGTGGTCGCACCAGAAGCGCAGCGTCGTCAGCAGGTCCTCGCGCACAGCCTCGTGGTCCCAGTTGAGGTCGGGCTGCTCGGGGGCGAAGACGTGGAGGTACCACTGGTAGGGGCGGCCGGTGCCGGGGCCGGTCAGGGGGGCGCCGTCGGCGTCGCGGTCCTCGATCCGCTCCCAGGCGCTGCCGCCGAAGATCGAGCGCCAGTCGTTGGGAGGCAGCTCGCCGTGCTCCCCGGCGCCGGGGCGCACGTGGTAGAGGCTGCGCTCCGGGGCCTCGGGCCCGCCGGCCAGGGCGGCCCGGAACCAGGCGTGGCGGTTGGAGGAGTGGTTGGGAACGATGTCGACCATGACGCGGATGCCGGCGGCGTGGAGGGCGCGGACGAGCTCGTCGAACTCCTCCATCGTCCCGATCTCGGGGGCGACGTCGCGGAAGTCATCGACGTCGTAGCCCCCGTCGGCCAGGGCCGAGGGGTAGAAGGGCGAGAGCCACACGGCGTCGACCCCCAGCGCCCGCAGGTAGGGCACCCGGCTCATGATGCCCGCCAGGTCGCCGATGCCGTTGCCGTCGGCGTCGGCGAAGGAGCGGGGGTAGATCTGGTAGACGACGGCGTCGGCCCACCACGGCCGGGGCCCGGTCCGCCCGTCTGCGGAGGATGCGTCGGGAAGGCCCGTGGGTGCGGGTCCTGCGGGGGGCTGCGCCTCGGGGGCGCTGGTCGAGGCGGGCTGCGTCGTTGCGGTCACGGCAGAATCGTGCCACGCCTGAGGTGTAGCGCAAAACTACAGTGGGGCCGACTGCGACTCGGGGCTCAAGCGGGCGGCGCCGTCTCAGGTGAGACCCGGGCGGGCCAGTCGCACTGTCGTGGGCTCCAGGTGCGCACTGATCCACTGGCGGACCTCTTCGGGGGCCTCGTGGTCCCTCCACGCCTTCCGGAACCTCTCGACCGTCTCATCGAGGACGTTGAGCACGTCGCGGTGTCCGAGGCCCAGGTGACGCTCGAGCCGTTCGAAGTGCCCACGCCCGACCTCCACGAGGCGCCTCGAGCCATAGAACGGCAGGCCGAGCTCGGCGTGATTGGGGTAGGCGGCGGTGCACACGAGGTCGTAGGCCGGTGAGAGTCGGGCACGCCGACCGTCGGGATAGATGAGGGACCAGTTCTTCAGGTGGGCGTCGCCGTTTCCGACGAGCAGGTTGAAGACGGTCCTGCGCACCGCCTCCTGGAGCGAGTCGTGGTCCCGGCCGCGGTAGGCCAGGCCGATGAACGTCTCGACACTGGACCCGTACTTGCCTTCCCCCGCCCCGTGGTGTCCGAGGACTTGCGCAAAGTCCTCGATGTGGACGCGTCCCGCCGGCGAGCGGTCGAAGCGGCGCACCGCGTATGCCGTGGCCTCCTCGGAGGGCCAGGAGCCGGGACCGAGGTCCTCGACGCTGTCGCGGTCCCACAGGCGGGCCTCGGGCACCTCGATCCCGACCCGGCGGGCCAGGTTCATGACGGCGAGCTCGTTGGCGGGCAGACCTGGGTAGGCCTGGTCGGGTGTCTTGAGGATCCAGTCCCCGTCCTCGTCGTGAGCCGGGATGACGAGGCGGTCACCGTCACGGCTCATCGAGAACTTGAGGGCCATGCCCGCCAGGGAGGCCCGGCGCGGGCCCGCGGCCGTCACTGGTTCCCGCCTCAGGGAGGGGACAGCGTCATCGAACCGGGCGTCGACCCGCTGGTCGGGGTCCACCGCGACGGAGACCGCTCCCGGCAGGTCGCGGCCGATCCGCTCGAGCAGATCCATCTCGCGGTACGTGCTCACACCCTGCTCACGAGCGATGAGATCGCGCAGCCTCCCTTCGGGCAGGAGGTTGGAAAACCAGGCCGGCACCCGGTTGGTGGCGCGCGGCTGCCCGCGCGGGTGGTCCTCGAACCACCTGCCCAGAACCATCCGGTGGGGGCGGTCCCAGTAGTCGGTGTCGAAGACGAACTTCGTGAACTGTTCGCGGCGCTGAAGTGAGCCCACGTGCTCGCCATGGAGGAGGACCGCGTAGACAGCCTCGTTCATGCGCCGTCCTGGTCGTCGGCGATGTAGTCGGTCAGCGGCGGGGTGTCCTCCTGGTCCCAGGCGGCACGGGCGGCCAGAAAGTCCTCGAGATGGGTCTCCAGCATCCAGGCCCGGGTCTCGACGGCCTCGGTGAACCTGTTGGCCTGCAGGAGCGCCACGACCTGTCGGTTCAGGAGCAGTGAGCCGAGAGTGCCATCGTCCAGGTCCGGCAATCTCGCCATGACCTCGCGCTGGTCGACAAGAGCGAGCATCTTGGCCGCGGCGACAGGGGCGCCGTCCTCCATCTCGGTGGCCGGGGCGAGGTCGGCGACAACGGCGCTCGGCGTCGTCTCGCCGTCGAGGTGCTCGCGCAGCTGCTCGACCGTGATTGGCCGACCGGTCAGGACATCCGCGGGTTGGCGGTTCCACTGCGCGGCCAGGATGAGCTTGGAGTCCGAGCGTGTGGCGCGAAAGACGCTCAGGTCCGGGATGCGCGCGCCGTCGGGCAGTTCGGCTCGCGCGAGAAGACGCTGCACGGAGGCCGACTCCTCGCCTGCGACGAGGCATGTCGCCATCGCACGCAGGTCCGTCTGCGAACCGCTGATCCCCAGCCGGTCCGCTCCGGCGCTCGTCCTCCACAGCCAGCGGGAGAGCAGCTCGAGATTACGGGGTTTCGCAACGGGAAACAGTGCGAAGAACCGCGTCAGGACGAGGAGCTGGAAACGGAAGGGCAGAAGCACCATATGCGGGATGCCGCAGCGTTCCTGCAGGAAGCGCACGGCAGCAATGAGAGCGGACTGGGTGCTCTCGAGAGCCTCCTGTTGGCTCTCCTCGGGGAAGTCGGTCACCATTCGCCACGACCGGCTGAACTCGGTCTGAATCTCCTTGGCTTCACGTGAGATGTCCGGGTGACGGCGCACGAGAATCGCCTGCACGATGATCTTGTCCGACAGGACTCCGAACGACGTGGCATCGTCGAGGTGGGCGGCGACGAGCGACGTCGTCAGCCCGGTATCCGGGCGAGCGTGGATGGCATCGAAGATCTCCGCGCTGCTCAACGGCTTGCCCCTGTTGTTGATCCGGTCGAAGACCTCTCGCAGGATCTTTTCGTCGGCATCCTCTATGACGGTGGCGGGAACAGTAGCGGTGTTGAGCCGGCCGGCGACCGCCTGGATATGGGCACTGTGCTCCCGGGCGTCGGGGTTGTCCTGGAGCCAGGCCAGGGCCCGGGAGAAGTCGAAGAGGTCGGGCAGCGGGATGACCAGGGCCGGGCTGTTGGGACGCAGGGGCACCACCTCACGGTCCTTCAGGGAATACCCGATCGCGAAACGAGGATCAACCCCCGAGACCGGGTCGACGACGTTGACGAGGCTGGTGATCCGCTGTTGCCCGTCCACCACCCACAGCGCGTCGGCGACCTCGGGAGCCTCGACCCGGAGCGCCCCAATCGTCAGGCGTTGGCGCGGCGCCCCACGCTTCCACAGCAGCAGGCTCCCGATGGGGAAGCCACGCAGAAGGGAGTCCACGAGGCTGATGACGTCACGGCGCTCCCACCGAAAGGCTCGCTGGAACTGCGGGATGCGGATGCGCCCGGAACGCACAAGCGTGCGCAGTGACGCGATGCTGTATGCCTGCGATGCCGACAGAGCCTGGGACTCATCCATGCCCCCAGTATGCCGTGCGCCACCGACACGAACCCGGATCCCGCGACGCGCTCCGAGGAGCCGACGCCGCCAACGGTCCAGGCGAACCCGCGCCGCCCCTCAGCACTCGACGACGTTGACGGCTAGCCCCCCGCGCGAGGTCTCCTTGTACTTGGCGAGCATGTCCTCGCCGGTCTGGCGCATCGTCTCGATGACCGTGTCGAGGCTGACCGCGTGGCGCCCCTGCCCCCACAACGCCATGCGCGCGGCGTTGATCGCCTTGACCGCCGCCACCGCGTTGCGCTCGATGCACGGGATCTGGACCAGCCCGCCCACCGGGTCGCAGGTCAGCCCCAGGCAGTGCTCCATCGCGATCTCCGCGGCGTTCTCCACCTGGGCGGGCGTACCCCCCAGCGCCTCGGCCAGCCCCGCCGCCGCCATCGACGAGGCCGAGCCGACCTCGCCCTGGCAGCCCACCTCCGCGCCGGCGATCGAGGCGTTGGTCTTGATGAGCGCCCCCACGGCCGTGGCCGCCAGGAGGAAGCGGTGGACGCCGTCGTCGTCGGCCCCCGGGATGAAGTGCTCGTAGTAGGCCAGGACCGCCGGGACGATCCCCGCCGCGCCGTTGGTCGGTGCGGTGACGACCCGGCGGCCGGCCGCGTTCTCCTCGTTGACGGCCAGGGCGTAGAGGTCTACCCAGTCCATTCCGCGCAAGGGGTCGGCCATCGCGAAGGCGCGCATCGGCCCGGTGCCCTGCGCCTTGAGCCGCTCATGGAGGGCCTTGGCGCGCCGGCGCACCCCCAGCCCGCCGGGCAGCACACCATCGGCCTCCAAGCCCGCCGCAATACATGCGGACATTGTGTCACGAAGCGTGTCGAGGTAGGCCCGGACCTCGGTCTCGGGCCGGGCGGAGACCTCATTGGCCAGGACGACGTCGGAGACCCGCAGCCCCTCGCGCTCGCACACCGCGAGCAGGGCCGCGCCAGTGGAGAAGGGGAAGGGGGCGGGGGTGGCGTGCAGCTCGGCGGTGGCCACCGTCGCCAGAGCCTGGATCGAGGGCGCGCCCGGCTCTCCGACGTCCTCCATGACGAAGCCCCCGCCGACCGAGTAGTAGGTGCGTCGCAGCACCTCGCCACCGGCCTCGCAGTAGGCCGTCATGGTCAGGGCGTTGGGGTGGTAGGCCAGGACCCGCCCGGGCAGGAAGGTGATGTCCGACGCCGGGCTGAAGGGCAGCGGAGCCACGCCGTCGACGACGAGCACACCGGAGGCGGTGACCTGCTCGACCAGCCCCTGGCAGACCTCGGTGGGCACCGTCTCGGGCTCGTAACCGGCCAGGCCCATGACGACGGCCCGGTCGGTGGCGTGGCCACGGCCGGTGGCGCCCAAGGAGCCGAAGAGCTCCACGGTCAGCCTCGCCACCGGCTCGGTGCAGCCCTCCCGCCGGTTGTGCGCCCCCGATCTCACGCGCAGTGAGGCGTCGAGTACCCCGGCGAGCTCGGCGGCGAAGGAGCGTCCGGCCCGCATGGGGCCGACCGTGTGGGAGGAGGACGGCCCGATCCCCACCCGCATGATGTCGAAGACGCTCAGAGGACGGGAGGCCCGCTCGGCGGTGAACTCCCCGGCCAGGAGCGCCGCCGGCGTGGCCGCATCCAACGCGGTGGGCACAAGGGTCGTGTCGGGGGCGTCCTCAACGGCCGGCACCGCGTCGGGCGCGGGCAGCACGGGCAGCAGCGCCGGAGGCACTCCCCCGGCCGGGCGGGGTCCGGCCCCCGCCCTCCGCGCCGTCCGGGCGTGGTCGTGCACAGTCATGGACCCATGATGCACGGCACGCGCGGGCATGCGCGCCCACCCGGGCGCGGAGCCGAGTGGCGAGGGCACCTCAGTCGGTTGCGCGCACGAGCCACCAGGCGGCGTAGGGGGGCACGGGAACGCGCCCGTCGCCCGCCCCCTCCAGCGTCGTCGAGCTCGCCGGGACCGTATCGGTCAGGACATCGACCGCCCCGAGCACCCCGTACTCGGCCAGGCGCCAGGCTGGCACCGACCGCCAGTCGGGGGTCACGTTGTACACCCCGACGAAGCTGCCGCACGGGTGGTCGCGGAAGGTGACGAGCACGCCGTCGTCGTCGACCGGAGCGACCTCGGTGCGCACCTCCGCGCTCAGCTGCGGCAGGCCCGCCCGGACCCGGCCCAGGTGTGCCAGGTCGGTGAAGACCCTACCCTCGACCGTCGAGCGGTCGTGGCGATTGGCCACCCGCGCCTCATCGAGCACCGGGCGACCGGCCCAGCGGGAGTCGGCCTCGTGGCCGGGCTCGGTGTCCCAGTTCGGGTCGTTGAACTGTCCCAGCTCGTCGCCGCTCCAGATGACCGGCGCACCGCCCCAGCCGTAGATGATCGCATTGGCCAGCCGTAGCGCGTTGAAGCGCTCCTCCAGCCACGTGCGCAGCTCCTCCTCGCGCCATGCCGGGGTGCGCTCGTCGATCCCCTCGACCGCCTCGGCCGCCGACTCGATGCCGATGAGGGAGGCGGCGGTCCCGGCGATGCGGCGGTCGTTGGTCACCGGGTTGTACTGGAAGACCAGGCCGCGGGCGTCCGATGCCGGGTAGACCCCGCGGTACCAGTCCGACAGGAACAGACGGTGCCAGTAGCCGTTGAGACCCACCGCGTCGGCATCGGCGTCGTCGATGGCCCAGCCGATGTCGTCGTGGCAGCGGATGTAGGTGATCCAGGTGGCCGTGGAGGGCTCGACCGGCAGACTGCTCAAGGCGTGCGCCGCCAGGGTCACGTTGCGCATGGCCAGCATCGACCAGATCTGGACCATGAGGGAGTTGTGGTAGGCCAGGTCGGAGACCTTGCCGGTGTAACGCCCCTGGCCCAGGTACTGGAGCAGCTCGGTGGGGGCCACGATGGCCTCCGCCTTGAGGATGACGGCGGGGCAGGCGATGCGCGTGACGGCGCGCAGCACCTCGGTGATGGCGTTGACCTCGGGCTGGCCCTGACAGTCGGTGCCCTTGCGCTTGATCGTGAAGGCGATGGCGTCCAGGCGCAGCACCTCCACACCCTGGTTGGCCAGGTTGAGGATGATCGACACGTACTCCTCAAGCACCTGCGGATTGCGCCAGTTGACGTCCCACTGGAAGGAGTTGAAGGTCGTCCACACCCAGCCGCCGAGCTCCTCGTCCCAGGTGAAGTTACCCGGGGCGAAGTCCGGGAAGATCTCCGGCAGGGTCCGCTCGTACTCATCGGGCTCGGTGCGGTCGGGGAAAATGAAGAAGTAGTCCCGGTAGCGCTGCTCGCCGGCACGGGCGCGCCGGGCCCACTCGTGCTCGGCGGCGACGTGGTTGAGGACGAGGTCGACCACGAGGCTCATCCCCTCCCGGCGCAGCTCGCCGGTCAGGTGGGCCAGGTCCTCCATGCCGCCCAGGTCCGGACGCACCGAGCGGTAGTCGGCCACCGCGTATCCGCCGTCGGAGTCGCCGGGCCGCGGGGTGAGCAGGGGCATGAGGTGGACGTAGGTGACCCCCAGCTCGCGCAGGTAGGGGATGCGCTCCTCCACGCCGCGCAGGTCCCCGGCGAAGCGCTCGGTGTAGCCGGCGTACCCGATCCTGCCCGGGGACTGGATCCACTGCGGGTCCAGGGTGCGGGCCAGGTCGAGGCTGCGCAGCTCGGGGCACCGCTCGAGGTAGGTCCCGGCCGCCTCGACGAGCAGGGAGGTGGCGGTGGCCGTGGCGCGCCGCTCCCCGTAGAGGATGATCAGCCCGTCGATGAGGTCGGGGTACCAGCGCTCGATGCGCGCGGTGAGGATCTCGCGCGTGGCCGCGTCGATCCCGGAGGCGTCCAGGACGGCGTCGACGGCCTGACGGACCTCGGCCGGCACCTCGGCGGCGAAGGGGGACCAGGTGGGGGCCGAGGTGGACGGTGCGGGGCCGGCTCCGGCCTGCTTGGGGGCGCTCATGGTTCTATCGTCGCTGAAGAGACCATCGATTGGCAGCGCTTCGGGAGGCCGATCTGCCACGCCTGCGCCTGCGGGCCGGACCGGAGGCCCGGGAGGTCCCGGCCGTCAGCCCCGCCGGCCCACCTGTCAGCCGGGGCGGTCGGCGCCGTGTGCGCCACCGGTCCGCCTGGTGCAGGCTAGGGGCCATGAGCGACTCCCCTCCGATCGTCCTGACCATCGCCGGCTCCGAGGCCTCCGGCGGCGCCGGCGCCCAGACGGACCTCAAGACCTTCCACCAGCTCGGTGTCTTCGGCTGCACGGCGCTGACCTGCATCGTCTCCTGCGACCCCGCACGGGACTGGGGGCACCGTTTCGTGCCGATCGACCCGCAGGTCATCCACGACCAGATCGAGGCGGCGGTGGCCGTGCACGGCCGTATCGACGCCGTCAAGATCGGCATGCTCGGCACGGTTCCCACCATCGAGACCGTCGCCGCGGCCCTGGCCGAGTACGACTTCCCACAGGTCGTCGTCGACCCCGTCCTCATCTGCAAGGGCCAGGAGCCCGGCGCAGCCCTGGACATCGACAACGCACTGCGCGAGCTCGTCCTGCCGCACGCCACGGTCGCCACGCCGAACCTCTTCGAGAGCCAGGTCCTGTCGGGCCTCGGTGCGATCGAGGACGTCGACGGTCTCAAGGCCGCGGCCCGCGCCATCCACGACCAGGGGGTCCCCATCGTGCTGGCCAAGGCCGGCACGCTCCTGGGCACCGACACGGCCCTGGACGTCTACGACGACGGCGGCGCCGCGCAGGTCCTGGAGGTTCCGGCCGTCGGCCGCGAGCGCGTCTCGGGCGCCGGGTGCACCCTGGCCGCCGCGCTGACCGCCGAGCTGGCCAAGGGCGCCGACCCCCTGGCCGCCGCGACCACTGCCAAGGACGTCGTCGTGTCCTCCATTGAGCACCGCATGCACGGCGGCGCTCCCTTCGACTGCGTCTACCAGGGCCACTACCGGCCCTGAGGCGCGGCTCGGCGGCTGTCGGTCCGGGATCCCCCCGCCTCCCGGTGTCCGCCCCGCACGGTCCGCCCCGCGGGCAACGACGAGGGCGCCGGCCACCCTCACGGGTGCCGGCGCCGTCGTCGGGGACCGCGCGTCAGGAGGGGCAGCCGCGCAAGCGGACCGAGAGGCAGGTCACGCACCCCTCGAGCTTCTCGTACTCGGAGATGTCGACCGTCGTCACCTCGTAGCCCCGGGAACGGAACAGCTCGGCGGAACGGGGGGCGTCGGCGGCCATGAGAATGCGGTTGCCGCCCAGGAGGACGACATGCGCCCCCGACTCCTCGGGCACGGCCAGGAAGGAGTCCCACACACCCGGGTCGTCGACAAGCGGCTCATAGCCGACGACGGTGCCGTCGGGCAGCGCGGTGACCGCCGACTTCAGGTGCAGGACCTTGGTCAGGGGCACCCCGATCGTCTCGGCGGCCTCGGCCGCGAGGTGCTCGCGCAGCTGGCGCACACCCTCCTCGTTGGTGCGGCCTCCCAGGCCCACCCACACGGTGCCCCCGAACTTGAGGACGTCACCGCCGTCGAGGGTGCCGGGGGCCTCGATGCGCTTGATGTCGTAGCCCAGGGCCGCCACCGCCTTCTCGGCGCCCTCGGTCTCGGGCTTGCGGGCGTCGGCACCGGGGCGGGTGATGACGGCCGTGCGGCCGTAGACGACGACCGCGTCCTCGACGAACACCGAGTCGGGGCAGTCGGGGGCCGGCTCGACCTCGATCGTCTCCCAGCCCTGGGAGTGGAGTGCGTCGACGTAGCCCTGCCACTGGCGCTCGGCCAGCTCGAGGTCGATCGCGCTGCGTTCGATATGTGTGACGAGGCCCTCGGCCAGGCGGGGGCTCGGACGACGGACGAGGGCCTTGGTGACCTCCGTGGTCTCCGTGGTATCCATGGGTGCTCCAGTTTCTGGGACGTGTCGCGACGTGATCGCGCCGTTATGCTAAGACTCTATCCGCTGCGGCTCTTCTGCCGCATCTCGGGCCGCCGCGACGATGCGGCTGCCGACCCCACAACGACGGAGGTCCCCATGAGCGGACAGCCCCACACCGCACCCGCCGCCGGCTCGCTCCAGCGTCAGCTCCGCGCGCGCCACGTCAACCTCATTGCGATCGGCGGTGCCATCGGCACCGGCCTGTTCGTGGGCACCGGGGTGTCGATCTCCGACGCCGGACCCGGAGGGGCCCTGCTCAGCTACGGGGTCATCGGCCTGGCGATCTTCTTCATGATGGGGGCGCTGGGCGAGATGGTGACCCACCGGCCGGTGGCCGGAGCCTTCGAGACCTACACCGGGGAGTACGTCGAGCCCGCCCTGGGCTTCACGGTGGGCTGGATGTACTGGTACTCCTGCGCGATGACGATCGCCGTCGAGCTGGTGGCCTCCTCGATCATCATGAAGTACTGGTTCCCCGGCTCCCCCTCCCTGCTGTGGAGCGCCCTGTTCCTCGGCATCATCCTGTGCCTCAACCTCTTCTCGGCCCGGATATTCGGGGAGTCGGAGTTCTGGTTCGCCGGCATCAAGGTCATCACGATCATCGTCTTCCTCATCCTGGGGCTGGCGATGATCGTGGGCATCATGGGCGGCCACGAGGGCGGCCTGAGCAACTGGACCACCGGCGAGGCCCCCTTCGTCGGCGGATGGGCGGGGACGACCTCGGTGCTCATGGTCGCCGGCTTCTCCTTCATCGGTGTGGAGTCGGCGGCGGTGGCCGCCGGCGAGGCCGAGAACCCCCGCACGACGATGCCGCGGGCCATCAACTCGGTGTTCCTGCGGATCATGATCTTCTATGTCGGGGCCATCGCCGTCGTCTCCACGCTCGTGGCCTACACCGACCCCAACCTGCTCCAGGCCTCCGAGGAGAACATCGCCGCCAGCCCCTTCACCCTCGTCTTCGAGCGGGCCGGCCTGGCGATCGCCGCGGCCTTCATGAACGCCGTCGTGCTCACCTCGGTGCTCTCGGCGGGCAACTCCACGCTGTACGTCGGCTCGCGCCTCCTGTACTCCATGGCCGGGGCGGGTCGGGCACCAAGGGTCTTCGGCCGGGTCTCGCGCAGCGGCGTGCCGGTGTGGGGCGTGCTGGCGACCGTGGGCATCTCAATGCTCGGCTTCCTGTCCAGCCTCGTGGGCGATTCGGTGGCCTACACCTGGTTCTACAACGCCACCGGCCTGACCGGCTTCATCGTCTGGGTCGGCGTCTGCCTGGCCCATCTGCGCTTCCGCGCGGCCTGGAAGGCCCAGGGCCGCACGGTCGAGGACCTGCCCTACCGGGCCAAGCTCTTCCCGGTGGGCACCTGGTTCTCCCTCATCGTCTTCGTCCTGGTCATCATCGGCCAGGGCGTCAACCTGGCCCTGGCCGGGTTCACCTGGTACGGCCTGCTCGTGGCCTACATCGGGCTGCCCATCGCGGTGGCGCTGTGGCTGGGATTCAAGCTCGTGCGCGGCTCCCGTCCGACTCCGCTGGCCGAGATCGACCTGTCGGCAGACGACGTCGAGTAGCCAGGACCCCGCGGGAGCGGTGTGCCATATGTCCCGATCTCGAGGTGCCATATGTCCCGATCTCGCGGAGGGCGGGGTCAGTCGTAGGCGGGCTCGCCGCCCATGTCCCGGGCCATGTTCGCGAAGCGTGACAGGTGGCCCTGGAAGGCCACGGGGATCACCTTGGTCTGGCCGTTGCGGTGCTTGGCCACGATGATGTCGGCCTCGCCGGGGCGCTCCTCGGGCTGGTAGTACTCCGGCCGGTGCAGCAGCATGATGATGTCGGCGTCCTGCTCCAGCGAGCCGGACTCACGCAGGTCCGACATCTGCGGCTTGTTGCCCGTGCGCTGCTCGGGACCCCGGTTGAGCTGGGCGACCGCCACGACCGGGATCTCGATCTCCTTGGCCAGGAGCTTGAGGGAGCGGGAGAACTCGGAGACCTCCTGCTGGCGCGACTCGACCCGCTTGCCCGAGCTCATCAGCTGGAGGTAGTCGATGACCATGAGGCCCAGGCCGTGCTGCTGCTTGAGCCTCAGCGCCTTGGAGCGGATCTCGGGCATCGTCAGGTTCGGGGAGTCGTCGATGTACAGGGGCGCCTCGGACACGGGGTTGTAGGCGCGGGCCACGTCCTGCCAGTCGCGCTCGTTCATCGTCTTGCCGCCGCGCAGCTTGGTCATGTCGACGCCCGACTCGGCGGACAGGATGCGCATCATCAGCTCCATGCGCCCCATCTCCAAAGAGAAGTAGCAGCTGGGAATGAGTTTGCCATCCGGCCCACGCGAGTGGATCGAGGCCGAGCGGCAGAAGTCGACCGCGAGGGTCGACTTGCCCATGGCCGGGCGGGCCGCAACGATGATCATCTGCCCGGGGTGGAGCCCGCCGGTCAGCTCGTCGAGCTCGACGAAGCCCGTGGGCACACCCGTCATCTGCCCGCTGTCGCGCGCCTGCCCGGCCTCGATCTCGAGGTTGGCCTCGTTGAGCAGCGCCCCGACGTTGACGTAGTCCTCCTTCTGCCCCTCGTGGTGGGCCACCGAGTAGACCTCGGCCTCGGCCAGCGTGACGAGCTCGGCGATGTCCCCGGCGTCGGTGGAGTAGCCCAGCTGGGTGATGCGGGTCCCTGCCTGGACGAGGCCGCGCATGAGGGACTTCTCCTTGACGATGCGCGCGTAGTAGGCGGCGTTGGCGGCCGTGGGGACGGTGGCCATGAGGCTGGCCAGGTAGGGCGCCCCGCCCACACGCTCCAGCTCGCCCCGCTTGGCCAGCTCGTCGGCCACGATGAGCGGGTCGGCCGGCTCGGTGCGGTTGTAGACCTCGACGATGGCGTCGAAGATCGACTCGTGGGCGGGCCTGTAGAACTCCGGTCCGCGCAGCACCTCGATGACGTCGGTGATCGCGTCCTTGCTCAGCAGCATGCCGCCCAGGGTTGCCATCTCGGCATCGAGGTCCTGAGGCGGGACCCGGTCGAACTCGCCGTCGAAGCGGGCCGCCACGCGGTCCGGCTCGGCACTGCGGCCGGCAGGCCCACCGGTGTGGTCGATGTCGGTCAAAGGGTCCCTCCTGACGCACCGACGCACGCCTGCCAGCGGTGCCCGCGCGAGGCTATCGACCGTCTCCGGCGGAGGCAAACGGAGCCCCGCCGGCCGGTGTGGATAACCCGGTGCGGGCTGTGGATATGACGCCACACGCTGGGGACGAGGAACCGTGCTCGGTGGGTCGTGCGGTGGACATCGCAACCGAGACCGATGTCACTCGGTCTGTCAATCCTTGACATACCGGGCTTTTCTGCCAGTGACCCGGGCACTCGGGGCCGGCGTCTCGAAGGACGATCAAATCTGTGGAGAAGTGGGAAACTCTGTGGAAGACCTCAAGGTTCGGCTCAGTTGTTATCCACATGAGACGCTCCGCTGTAATCCACATGAGACGCTCCGCGGGTGCCCAGCGCCCGCCCGCCCCGCCTGCAGAGACCGCTGAGCCTTCGCCGAGTCCGGTGTGGTATAGGAGCCGCCAAGGTCCTGACATTCCAGCGAGCCACCGATCGGAGGAGCCGTGCCCGTGACGCTCCCCGGGCGCCGTCGAGGCGGCGCCCTGGACAGGCAGATCCTGGCCCTCGCCCTGCCGGCGCTCGGCGCCCTCGTCGCCGAGCCGGTCTTCGTCCTCATCGACTCGGCCATGGTCGGACACCTCGGCGCCGCCAGCCTGGCCGGGCTGTCACTGGCCTCGACAGTGCTGACCACTCTTGTCGGCCTCTTCGTCTTCCTGGCCTACTCGACGACCGCCACGACCGCTCGGCTCTTCGGGGCCGGTGACCGGCGCGGGGGCCTGCGCGCAGGCGTCGACGGCCTGTGGCTGGCCCTCCTGCTGGGCGTCGGGGCGGCCGCCCTCCTGGGGGCCGGGGCCCCGTGGGTGACCGGCGCGCTGGGCGCCCAGGACGCGGTGGCCTCCAACGCCGTCGCCTACCTGCGCGCCTCAGCCGGCGGCCTGCCAGGGATGCTCGTCGTCTTCGCCGCGACCGGCACACTGCGCGGCCTGCTCGATACACGCACCCCCTTCGTCGTGGCCACGGCCGGCGCGGTCCTCAACGTCGCGCTCAACGCCGTCCTCATGTACGGCGCGGGGATGGGCGTGGCCGGCTCGGGCCTGGGAACCGCCGTGTCGCAAACGGCGATGGCGCTGGCCCTGGGCGCACCCGTGCTGCGCGCCGCCCGGCACGAGGGCGTCGCGGTGGCACCGCGACTCGCCGGCCTCGGGACCTCCCTGGGCGCGGGCCTGCCCCTGCTCGTGCGCACGATCTCCCTGCGCGTGGCGCTCCTGGCCACCGTGTGGGCGGCCACCGCCCTGGGAACCACGGCCCTGGCCGCCCACCAGGTGGTGGCCGCCGTCTGGGGTCTGACGGCCTTCGCCCTGGACGCCCTGGCGATCGCCGCGCAGGCGCTGGTCGGGCGGGCGCTGGGTGCCGCCCAGGCCCGGACCACCGGTGCCTCCGGCTCCGAGCCGGAGTCCGCCGTCGCCACCCCCATGGGCGAGGCCGCGACAACAGACGTCAGCGCCGTCCTGCGACGCTGCCTGGCCTGGGGCGTGGCCGCGGGCGCGGTACTCGGCACCGCGGTGGCCGTGCTCAGCCCATGGCTGCCCCGGCTCTTCAGCACGGAGACCGCAGTGGTCGACGCGGCCTGGCCCGCGCTGCTCGTGGCGGGCACCGCCATGCCCATGGCCGGCGCGGTCTTCCTCTTCGACGGGGTGCTCATGGGCGCGGGGGACGGCCGCTACCTCGCCTGGGCGGGGATCGTCACCCTGGTCCCCTACCTGCCGCTGACCGTCCTCATTGCCCACGGCTGGCCCGAGCCCGCCACGGGGTCGCTCGTGTGGCTGTGGGTCGCCTTCGGATGGGTCTTCATGGGCGCCCGGGTCCTGACCACCGGGCTGCGCACCCGGTCCCTCGCCGCCTTCGTACCGCCCACCACCTGAGCCGGTCCGGCGGGGCACACAGGGCGCCCGTGACACCACCGAAGCAGACAGGGCCCCCGCGGGAACGCGACGCACCACCGCGCAGCGGTGTGCCGCGCGGTGGTGCGGGGGTGGGTTCGCGTCAGCGGGCGGCGACGACGTTGACCTCGATGGTCGCCACGACGTCGGGGTGCAGGCGCACCGAGGCGCTGTGACGCCCAATGGACTTGATCGGCGGAACGACCTCGATCGCGCGGCGGTCGATGACCGGGCCCTCGGCGTCCTTGACCGCGGCGGCCAGGTCAGCGGTGGTCACGGCACCGAAGAGGCGGCCGTTGGCGCCAGCCGTCGCCGTGACCGTCACGACGTTGTCGCCCAGCCATGCCCGGGCGGCCTGGGCCTGCTCGAGGGACTCGATCGTGCGGCGACGACGCGCCTCGGCCATCTGGTCGAGCTGGCGCTGGGCGCCCTTGGTCCACGGCGTGGCCAGCTTGCGGGGCACGAGGTAGTTGCGGGCGTACCCGTCCTTGACCTCGACGACCTCGCCGGCGGAGCCGAGGTTGGTGACATCGTGCGTGAGGATCAGCTTGGTGGTCATGTCGGTGGCCTCCGTTCAGCGAGCGGAGCTCGAGTAGGGCAGCAGCGCCATCTCGCGGGCGTTCTTCACGGCCTTGGCGATCTTGCGCTGCTCCTGGACGGAGACACCGGTGACGCGGCGGGCGCGGATCTTGCCGCGGTCGGAGATGAACTTGCGCAGCGTGGCGGTGTCCTTGTAGTCGATGACGCCGACCTTGATGGCCTTGACGGGGCCGATCTTCTTCTTCGGCTTGCGAAGTTGGGGCTTCGCCATAGTGGTACTCCTTGGTCTGAGCGCTCAGGGCGCTCTACGAGATAACGGTGATGATGAGGGGAACGGGGTGCCGCAGCGCCTCAGAAGGGGGGCTCGTCCCCGAAGGAGGTGGAGCCGCCGGTGGCCCAGGGGTCGTCCGGGGCGCCGCCGGCAGGGGCGCTGTAGCCGGGCTGGCCGCCGAAGCCGCCGCCCTGCTGGGGCTGCTGTCCCTGGCCGCCGAAGCCGCCCTGGTTGTAGCCCCCCTGGCCACCCTGATTGAAGCCGCCCT
>NZ_JAUNHI010000017.1:50122-50424 GCF_030524025.1 Actinomyces sp.
CTGAGGCTGGCCCTGGTTGAAACCGCCCTGGTTCTGCCCGCCGAAGCCGCCCTGGCCACCGCCGGTGCGAGTGACCTGGGCTTTGGCACGCCGCAGTGAGGGGCCGATCTCATCGACCTGCATCTCCACGACGGTGCGCTGCTCGCCCTCACGGGTGGTGTAGGAGCGCTGCTGGAGCCGGCCCTGGGCGATGACGCGCGTGCCCTTGGTGAGCGACTCCGCCACGTTCTCCGCGGCGTCGCGCCAGATGGAGCAGCGCATGAACAGGGTCTCCCCGTCCTTCCACTCACTGGTCTGGCGGT
>NZ_JAUNHI010000018.1 GCF_030524025.1 Actinomyces sp.
ACTAGACCGGTGAGGTCGCCACTTGGCGGGTGAGGTCGCATGCCCGGCGTACGACCTCACCGGTCTAGTGGCGACCCGACGAGCTTCCCGAGGTGGCCCGGGCCGTGCCATCCGACGCGCGCAGGTGCCGCAGGCGTGGTGCTCCAGTGCGCCCAGCCCCACGCCGGACACGTGCGACGGAACCTGCTTCAATCAACGTGAGGTGTGATACACTTACGTACCGCACCCAGAAATGGTGTTGGAACGATCCGCAACCTGCGTGGATATCGGGTTTCTTCGTATGTGTGGGGAGCTGTAGTCGGCAACCAGCGTCTTGAGATCATTTCAAGTTGGCAAGGTCGTCTCAGCTGGGGTCTGAGTACTGTCGGACAAGGGGTGACATCATCTCAGTATCTTCAGGTAAATCTAGGTCGTAATGGAGCAGCCTATGTAACCGCGAAATGATTGATTATAGATCTTCGTGCAGTCTTTTGGCTGTGCCAACTAGAAAGGGAGCATTGCCATGGCATTGTCTTTGACCCACATTGTCGTGCTGGGAACATTCGTTGCTTTGATCGCCCTGGTTGTCGTAGTCGTCATCGCGTTCATGGGGCGCGGCAAGTAAGGGTGCTCCACGCCGGGCGGTCCGGGCCGTGTCACTCCGAGTCGGTGCGGCGGCGCAGGCGGCCTGAGGCCAACCACCACACCGGTAGGGAGATGAGCGCCATCAGCACGAGGGTCCACAGGGGCGTGCGCACGATCTCCCACACGAACACCACCCCGAAGCGGGGCGCGCTGGGTGACCGCCAGGACGGCGCCGGCCCCGACGACGGCGAGCACGGGACGCTGGTCTCCCAGCCCGCCAGACCGAGTGCGACCGCAACGGCGCTCCCCGCGCTGGCGCCCAGGGCGAAGGAGGGCGCCAGGAGGCCGCCCGTGGCGCCCGCCCCCAGGGTCAGCCCCGTGAGGAGGGGCTTGAGCACGGCGACGGCGAGCAGGGTGACCAAGGCGGAGGTCGTCGCCGGTGCCCGGAGAGCCGCCTCGAAGGCGTCCCGGCCGTTGCCCGGCAGGACCGGGAGCCACAGGGAGGCCGTGCCCGTCAGCGCCCCCGCGGCGCCGATGCCCAGGGGAAGGGTCCAGGTGTCGGTGAGCCGGTGGTTCTTGAACCACGACCACAGCCGCCGCGCCCCCACGCCGAGGCCGAGGGCCACGGGTGCCACCAGCAGGGTCCCCGTCACCGTGGCGGCATTGGGCTCCTCAACGGTCAGCTCGATCGCGGGCCCGGTGCCGGCGTGCAGCCAGGACACGGCGGTGGCGATCAGGCCCACCGGCACAGCCAGGAGCAGGCCTCGCCGTCGGGTCCCGGCCACCATCGTCATCTCGACGGCGAAGACGGCCCCTCCCAGCGGAGCGTTGTACATGGCGGCCAGCCCCGCCCCCGCGGCGGAGGCCAGTAGCAGCGCCGTCATCCCGGTGTCCAGGCCCAGCGCGGAGGAGATCCGGGCGGCCGCGGCCCCAGCGATGATCCGCGGGGCGCCCTCCCGGCCCACCGAGTTTCCCGCCCCGACCGTGAGCACCTGCACGACGCCGTCGAGGACCGGACGCACCAGGACCATCCGTCGCGCGCTCCCACCCGAGGGGTCGGCCACCGCCGCCTCGACACTGACGACGCCGCCGGTGGCCCGGAGCCACCACCACAGGAGCCCGGCCACGATCCCACCGAACACAGGGGCCGCCACCCGGCGCCACGGCGGCGCCGCCGCGACTCGCTCGGGAAGGCTCCCCGCATCGACCCCGTAGAAGATCCGCTCGATGCCCTCCAGCAGCAGGGCCATCGCCGTGCCCGCCACCCCCGCCGCGATCCCCGCCACAACCACCCCGAGGCACAGCCGTGCCCAGGAGGGCCGTGGGGCGGCTGACGGGCAGGTCGCGGAGAACATCGGCTCGACGATATGCCGGTCGCCCGCACCTGGCGACCCTCCTCATCGGATCCCCGCGTTGGTGCGAGCAGTCGTGGGCGGCGGGCGGCTGGAACGTGACCGGCGCCCCGCCGCCCAGCGGCTCTCACGGCGGTGCGAGGTTGGTAGAGTCGTGGAGTTTTCGGCAACGTGCCCCCTATCCGGACCGGAGTCCCATGCTCGTCAGTCTTCTACGCACCCGTCTACGTCCGTACCGCCTCCTGCTGGTTGGAGTCCTCGTCCTGCAGTTCGTGCAGGTGATGGCCTCCCTGTACCTCCCGAACCTCAACGCGGACATCATCGACGTCGGGGTGGCGCAGGGAGACACGGGGTACATCTGGCGCACCGGAGCACTCATGCTGGGCGTGGCCCTCGTGCAGGGCGTGTGCGCCGTCGGGGCCACCTGGTTGGCGGCGCGCTCGGCGCTGGGCATGGGCCGCGACCTGCGAGGCCTCGTCTTCCGCCGGGTCGGGGACTTCTCGGAGCGGGAGGTCTCGGCCTTCGGGGCGGGCTCCCTCATCACCCGGACAACCAACGACGTCCAACAGGTGCAGATGCTCGTGCTCATGAGCTGCACGATGCTCGTGACGGCGCCGCTGCTGGCCGTTGGCGGCGTCATCATGGCGGTGACCCATGCCCCGTCGCTGTCCTGGCTCATCGCCGTGGCGGTGCCGGTGCTGTTGGTCATTGTGGGCCTGACGATCTCGCGGATGGTGCCGCTGTTCCGCTCCTACCAGGAGAGGCTGGACGGGATCAACCGGGTCATGCGCGAGCAGCTGACCGGGATCAGGGTCGTGCGGGCCTTCGTGCGCGAGGAGGTCGAGGCCGAGCGCTTCGAGGTGGCCAACCGGGAGATCTCCACCGTCGGGGAGCGGATCGGGCGGCTGTTCATCTTCCTGTTCCCGGCTGTCATGTTCGTCCTGGACGTCACGATGGTCGGGGTCATCTGGTTCGGCGGTCACCAGGTCGGCCAGGGCGATGTCGAGGTCGGCACGCTCGTGGCCTTCATGACCTACCTCATGCAGATCCTCATGGGGATCGTCATGGCCAGCTTCATGACCATGATGATCCCGCGCGCGGCGGTGTGCGCCGAGCGCATCAGCGAGGTGCTGGCCACCGAAACCTCGCTGACGGTGCCCGCCGACGCCCAGGAGGTCTTCCCCGAGCCCGGCACGCTCGAGCTGCGTGCCGTGCGCTTCACCTACCCCGGAGCCCAGGAGCCCGTGCTCGACGACATCAGCTTCACGGCCCGTCCGGGCATGACCGTGGCCGTCGTGGGATCGACCGGCGCCGGCAAGACGACCCTGGTCAACCTGGTGGCCCGCCTGCTGGAGGTCACCAGCGGTGAGGTGATGGTCGGCGGGATCGACGTGCGCCGGGCCGAGCCCGAGGCGCTGTGGTCCCAGCTGGGCATCGTGCCCCAAAAGCCCTTCCTGTTCGCGGGCTCCGTGGCCTCCAACCTCCGGCTGGGGCGCCAGGAGGCCACTGACAAGGAGCTGTGGGAGGCTCTCGAGCTCGCCCAGGCGGCCGACTTCGTCAAGGCGATGGACGGGGGCCTGGAGGCCGAGATCGCCCAGGGCGGCACGAATGTCTCGGGCGGCCAGCGCCAGCGCCTGGCCATCGCCCGGGCGATCGTGCGCCGGCCCGCGGTGCTCGTCTTCGACGACTCCTTCTCGGCCCTGGACGTGGCCACCGACGCCCGCCTGCGCGCCGCCCTGTGGCCGGCGACCCGCGGCATCACCAAGCTCGTCGTGGCCCAGCGGGTCTCAACGATCACCGACGCCGACCTCATCGTCGTCCTCGACGACGGCAGGCTCGTCGGCTCGGGCCGGCACAAGGATCTGCTGGCCGACAACGAGACCTACCGCGAGATCGTCACCTCCCAGCTCGGAAGCGAGGCACTGGCATGAGCGCCACCGACCGCACCGCCCCCGAGGGGACCACCGCCGAGGACGATGCCCTGGCCACCGAGGCGCTGGCCTCCTCCAACGACTGGATGAACGGGCCGCCCCCGGGCAAGGCCAACGCCTTCTGGCCGTCCTTCACCCGGATGCTGGGCCTGCTGGCGCCCTTCAAGATCTCGCTGGCTGTCGCCGGGGTCTCCACGGTGGCCTCGGTGGTGCTGGCGGTCATCGCCCCCAAGGTCCTGGGCCGGGCCACCAACCTCGTGTTCGAGGGCGCCATCAGCGCCCGGATGCCCGCCGGGGTGACCAAGGACCAGGTGGTCGCGACCCTGGAGGCCCAGGGGCAGGACCAGATGGCCGACATGCTACGGGCCATGGACCTCGTGCCCGGGGCCGGGATCGACTTCGGCGCACTGGGCCGGGTCCTGCTCCTCGTGCTCGTCCTCTACACCTTCGCCTTCCTGCTGGCCTGGCTCGAGGGCTTCATCCTCAACCGCGTCATGATCAAGGCCATGTACCGGCTGCGCGCCGAGGTCGAGGCCAAGATCCACCGCCTGCCGCTGTCCTACTTCGACCGTGTCCAGCGCGGCGAGCTGCTCAGCCGGGTGACCAACGACATCGACAATGTCGCCAACACCCTCCAGCAGTCGCTGGCCAGCGCCCTCAGCTCGATCCTGACGGTGCTGGGCGTGCTGGTCATGATGCTGTCGATCTCCTGGCGCCTGACCCTGGTCGCGCTCATCGTCCTGCCGCTCATGGCCGTGCTCTTCGGGATCATCGGGCCGCGCTCCCAGAAGGCCTTCACCGTCCAGTGGGCCAAGACCGGCCGGCTCAACTCCCGTGTCGAGGAGTCCTTCTCCGGCCACGCCCTGGTGCGCACCTACGGTCGGACCGCCGAGTCCCGTGCCGAGTTCGACCAGGACAACGAGGACCTGTACCGGGCCAGCCTGCGCGCCCAGTTCCTCTCGGGCATCATGATGCCGATCATGCAGGTCGTCGGAAACCTCGCCTACGTGGCCATCGCCGTCGTGGGTGGCTACATGGTGGCCGGCGGCAGCCTGCGCCTGGGCGACGTCCAGGCATTCATCCAGTACTCCCAGCAGTTCTCCCAGCCCCTGGCCCAGCTCGGCGGCATGGCCACGGCCGTGCAGTCCGGCACCGCCAGCGCCGAGCGCATCTTCGACCTGCTCGACGCCGACGAGCAGCGCCCCGACACCGTCCCGGCCACCGGGGCCGGCACCGGCGGGGCCGGGATCATCGAGATGGAGCACGTGCGCTTCTCCTACGACCCCGACGCCGAGCTCATCCGCGACCTGTCGCTGCGCGTCGAGCCGGGCCAGACCGTGGCCATCGTCGGGCCGACCGGAGCGGGCAAGACCACCCTGGTCAACCTCCTCATGCGCTTCTACGAGATCGACTCCGGGCGCATCACCCTCGACGGGACCGACATCGCGGCCATGAACCGCCGCGACGTGCGCGCCCGCACCGGCATGGTCCTCCAGGACCCCTGGCTCTTCCAGGGCACGATCCGGGAGAACATCCGCTACGGGCGCCCCGGCGCCACCGACGAGGAGGTGGAGGAGGCCGCCCGCGCCTGCTACGTCGACCACATCGTGCGCGCCCTGCCCGAGGGCTACGACACGGTCCTGGACGAGGAGGCCGCCAACGTCTCGGCCGGGGAGCGCCAGCTGCTCACGATCGCCCGGGCCTTCATCGCCGACCCCGCCGTCCTCATCCTCGACGAGGCCACCAGCTCGGTGGACACCCGCACCGAGCTGCTCGTCCAGAACGCGATGGCCGCCCTGCGCCACGGACGCACGAGCTTCGTCATCGCCCACCGCCTGTCGACCATCCGCGACGCCGACACGATCCTCGTCATGGAGCACGGCGACATCGTCGAGCAGGGCACCCACGCCGAGCTCCTCGAGCGCGACGGCGCCTACGCCCGCCTCCACGCCGCGCAGTTCGCCCAGGCAGCCGTGTGACCCCGTGCCGGTGGGGCGGTGCGGACCGACACCGCCCCACCGGCACCGGTGAGCACCGGACGGTAGCGGCCGGATCCTGTCGCGACCCGGCCGCCGGCGTCCGTCAGTCCGCCTGCTCCTTTGCCGCCTGCTCGACCAGGGCGTGGAAGTCGGGGGCGTCCTCGACGGCGATGGGCCCGGTGTCGAGGTTGACCAGCCCGATCGCGTCGCGCAGCCCCATCCACCACTGGTGGCGCGGGCGGCGGGCCGCCAGGTCGAGCTCCTCGTCCATGCGCTCGAGGCGGTGGTGGGTGATGCGCCCCCCGATGAGGCCCACATAGCTGGAGTGCCACGAGCCCGCCTCCAGCTGGTCGGCGATGAGCTCCAGGGCGTGGGCCACCAGCTTGGTGGCCATGATCCGGTCGAAGGCCGAGGGGTCACCGCCCTGCTGGAGGTGGCCGATCGCCGCCTCCCGCACGTCGTAGAGGCCCGAGCCCTCCTCGGAGAAGATCCGGGCGAGCACCTCGCGGGTGTAGTTCTCGCTGGCCCGCTCGTTGCGCACGACGAGGTAGAGCCTGCGGCCGGCGCGGAAGGCCTCGACCATGCGATCGGTGTCCTCCCGCAGCCCGGCCAGCGTGACACCGTCCTCATTGAGGTAGACGAGCTCGGCCCCCGTGGCGATGCCGCTCATGAGCGCCAGGTAGCCGCAGCGGCGGCCCATCGTCTCGGTGACGAAGCACCGGTGCGAGGCGGCGGCTGACTGCTTGATCGAGTCCAGGGCGTGGACGGCGTTGTTGAGTGCCGTGTCCGCCCCCACGCTCAGCTCGGAGCCGGGCAGGTTGTTGTCGATGGTGGCCGGCACGCACACGATCGGGATCTTGAAGGCGGGGTAGCGGTCGCGCTCGGTGACGAGCTTGTGCGCGGCGAGGTAGGCGTTGAATCCGCCGATGACCAGCAGGGCGTCGATCTCATGGGACTCGATCGAACGGCCCAGGGCGTAGAGCTGTTCGATGGTGGGGATCTCCCGACGCGTGCCGAGCTCGGCGCCGCCGTTGCCCACCCAGCCCTCGACGTCGTCCCAGGACAGCTCACGGACATCACCGTCCAGCAGGCCGGGGAAGCCGCCGTAGACGCCCAGCATCGTAAAGTCGTGGTCGAGGCCCAGGCGGACGGCGGCACGGGCCGCCGTGTTCATCCCCGGGGCCAGGCCGCCGGCGTGGATGATCGCCACCCGCTTGTTGCGCTGGCCCTCCTTGGGCTTGGGCACGCCATAGAGGGAGGGGGGCGTGGACATGTTCTCGAAGAGCACGAGCATCTGGCCGAAGCTGGTGCCCCGCGCCTGGACCGCGCCGAGGTAGTCCCCGGCGGCCACGAGGTCCTTGACCGCCTGGGTGGCGCGGATCTGCTCCATCATCGGCAGGCGCTGGATGCGGTTGTGCCGCTCGGCGATGATGCACGGCTCGGTGCCCGCCTCGGCCGTGAGCACCTCACGGGCGGCCGTGCAGCCCAGGAGGGTCGACATCCAGCGGTCGTAGGCGCTGGGCTTGCCGCCCCGCTGGACATGACCGAGGATCGTCACGCGCGCCTTCTCCCCGAGGCGGTCGGCCAGGACCTGCTTGACGTCCTCCGCGGTGATCCTGTTGCCGGCCCGGTCCGTGGCCCCCTCGGCGACGATGACCATGGACTCGCGCCGCCCCGCCTCCCGGCCATGGGAGAGCTTGCGGCACATGTCGTCCTCCCAGCCGTCGGCCGGGGGCAGCTCGGGCACGAGCACGTAGTCGCAGCCCCCGGCCACGGCCGCCATGAGCGCCAGGTAGCCGCAGTGGCGGCCCATGACCTCGACGATGAAGGTCCGCTGGTGGGAGGCCGCGGTGGAGGAGATGTCGTCGATGGCCTCGAGTATCCGGTGGAGGGCCGAGTCGGTGCCGATGGTCATGTCGGCGCCGACGAGGTCGTTGTCGATGGAGCCCACGATGCCCGTGACGATGAGGCTCGGGTGCGCCGCGGCGGTCTCCGGGGTGATCTCGCCGGCCTCGACGAGCTCGGCGAGCAGGCCCGGCCAGTTCTTGCGGAACTCGTTGGTGCCGGTCAGCGACCCGTCCCCGCCGATGACGACGAGGCGGTCGATGCCGTGCTCGAGCAGGTGGAGGGCGGCGGCGCGCTGCCCCTCCCTCTCGCGGAACTCCGGGCAGCGGGCGGTGCCGATGATCGTGCCTCCCCGGTGCAGCACGGAGCCCACGGCGTCCCAGCCCAGGGGCCGGATGGACTCCCCACCGGCCACGGCCCCGGCCCAGCCCTCCATGACGGCGTAGGGGCGTGCCCCCATGCGCAGGGCGGTGCGCACGACCGCGCGCACGGCGGCGTTCATGCCCTGGGCGTCACCCCCGGAGGTCAGTACCCCGATGCGCACCGGGTCGTCGGGCTCCTGGCTCGGGCTCGCGCCGTCGGCCTGCGTGGGGATGAGGGCTGGACTATCGGTCATGGCGGGGTCCTTCCGTGTGCGTGCCCCTATTGTGGTCCGTTCCCGAGACCCGAGTCACGCCCCGTGGGCCCGTCATCCGTACCTGGATGCCCCCGTCCCGTCCCGTCCCGCGCCGGCCGACGGCGCTTCGTCACCGTCGCGTGGGCCGCGTCGCGTTAGGCTCGTGCCGGATGCCGCGACGGCCCGCTCCACGGGCCCGGACGCGGGTGGAACCGTGGGAGGAACGAGCCGGATGGACCTGTACGAGTACCAGGCGCGAGAGCTGTTCAGCGAGCACGGGGTGCCCGTGCTCGACGGCGGCACGGCCACGACCGCCCAGGAGGCCCGGGAGGTGGCCGAGCGCATGCTCGCCGCCGGCTCGACCCTCCTGGTCGTCAAGGCGCAGGTCAAGACCGGGGGCCGCGGTAAGGCCGGTGGGGTCAAGCTCGCCCGCAGCGCCGAGGAGGCCCAGGAGCGCGCCGCCGAGATCCTGGGCATGGACATCAAGGGACACACGGTGCGCACCGTCCTTATCGCCGACGGAGCCGACATCGACGAGGAGTTCTACGTCTCGATCCTCCTGGACCGCGCCGAGCGCCGCTACCTGGCCATGTGCTCCCGGCAGGGCGGGATGGACATCGAGGCCCTCGCCAAGGAGCACCCCGAGGCCCTGGCCCGCGTGCCCATCGACCCGCTCGAGGGCGTGACACCCGCGGTGGCCGCGCGGATCGTGGCCGAGGCCGGCTTCCCCGACGAGGGGCCGCAGGGCACGGCCGCCCGCGTGGCGGCCGTCATCGAGACGCTCTGGGAGGTCTTCACCAGCCAGGACGCCACCCTGGTCGAGGTCAACCCGCTGGTCACCACACCCGACGGCACGGTCCTTGCCCTGGACGGCAAGGTGAGCCTGGACGACAACGCCTCCTTCCGCCACCCCGAGCACGCCGCCCTGCGCGAGGCCCAGGAGGCCGACCCCCTGGAGGCGCGGGCCAAGGAGGCCGGGCTCAACTACGTGCGCCTGGATGGGCAGATCGGAGTCCTGGGCAATGGCGCCGGCCTGGTCATGTCCACCCTCGACGTCGTGGCCGGGGCGGGGGAGGGCCACGGCGGCATGCGCCCGGCCAATTTCCTGGACCTGGGCGGCGGCTCCTCGGCCGAGGAGATGGCCACCGGCCTGGAGGTGGTCGCCTCCGACCCGCAGGTGCGCGCCATCCTCGTCAACGTCTTCGGTGGCATCACCTCCTGCGACACCGTGGCCAACGGCATCGTCGCCGCCGTGGGCGCCCTCGAGGACCTCGACAAGCCGATCGTCGTGCGCCTCGACGGCAACAACGCCGAGCTCGGCCGCCAGATCCTGGCCGAGGCGGCACTGGACGGGGTCACCGTCGTCGAGACCATGGACGGCGCAGCCGACGTCGTCACCGCCATCGCCGAGAAGCTGGGGGCCTGAGCCATGAGCATCTTCCTCACCGAGACCGACAGGGTCCTCGTCCAGGGCATGACCGGGGCCGAGGGACGCAAGCACACCCGCCGGATGCTCAGCGCCGGCACGAAGGTCGTCGCCGGGGTCAACCCCCGCAAGGCGGGCACCGCCGTGGCCTTCGACATCGAGCCGATCGGACCGGGAGCGACGGGAGTGGGAGCCGGCACCGTGGAGGTGCCGGTCCACGGCAGCGTCGAGGAGGCCGTGCGGGCCACCGGTGCGCAGGTGTCGGTCGTCTTCGTCCCGCCCGCCTTCGCCAAGGACGCCGTCATCGAGGCCGTCGACGCCGCCGTGCGCCTCATCGTCGTCATCACCGAGGGCATCCCCGTGGCCGACGCCACCTACATGCGCGCCTACGCCGCCTCCCGCGGGGTGCAGATCATCGGCCCCAACTGCCCGGGCATCATCTCCCCGGGGCGCTCCAACGTCGGCATCACCCCGCCCGACATCACGGGGCCGGGCCCGATCGGCCTGGTCTCGAAGTCCGGCACCCTGACCTACCAGCTCATGCACGAGCTGCGCGACCTGGGGTTCACCACCTGCATCGGCATCGGGGGCGACCCCGTGGTCGGCACGACCCACATCGACGCCCTGGCCGCCTTCGAGGCCGACCCCGACACGCGCCTGGTCGTCATGATCGGAGAGATCGGCGGCGATGCCGAGGAGCGGGCCGCCGCCTACATCGCCGAGCACATGACCACGCCGGTGGTCGGCTACGTCGCCGGCTTCACCGCCCCCGAGGGCAAGACCATGGGCCACGCAGGCGCCATCGTCTCGGGGTCTGCCGGGACCGCGGCCGCCAAGAAGACCGCCCTTGAGGCCGCCGGGGTGCGGGTGGGACGCACGCCCACCGAGACGGCCAAGATCGCCCGCGCCCTGTACCGCGAGATCAGCGGTGCTGCGGTGCAGCCGGCGTGAGCGCGATCGTCGGCATGACGGCGCCCGGCGGCCGCGAGGCGGGCGGGCGGATCGTTCCCGCCGACTGGCCCTACGCTCTGCGAGCGGGCATCGAGTCGGTCATGGCGGGGTGGCTGGTCGTCGTCGTGCCCACCCTGGCCGTGTTCGTGGCGACCTCCTCGATGGATGCCGCCGCCGCGCTGTCCCTGGGCGCTGCGGTGCGCACCGGCACGGGGCTGTGGTCCCTGGCCTTCGGCGGCTCCTGGGGCGCCCAGGGATCCCCGGACGGCGTCCTGGGACTGCCGCTGCTGGGCATGACCTGCCTCCAGGTGCTCCTGACCGGCTGGTCGGTGCGGCGCTCGCGGCTGACCGGCCCGCTGGCCTGGGCCTGGACGGTCGGAGCGGCCGCGCTCACCGCGACCGTTCTCGTCGCCGCCGGCCCCGACGGGTCGCGCACCTGGCCGGCGGTGCTCGGCCTGGGGCTGATCACCGCCGTCGTCGCCGCCCGCCGGCTCCACACCACGGGCCGCGGGTGGCCCGCGGTGACGCGCCGGTGGCAGGACAGGCCCGACTGGGCGTGGGCCGCCGGCCTGCTCGCCCGGGACATGGCTGTGGCGCTGTCCGTGCTCGTCGCCGCGGTGTCGGTGGCGGCGGTGGTCGCCGGGGCCGGTCGGGTCTCCCTGTTGCATGACGCGCTGTCCTCCGGGGGCGTCATCGCGGTGCTCGGCCTGGCGCTCCTCCAACTCGGATGGGTGCCGACGATGTGCGTGTGGGCGCTGGCGTGGCTGGCGGGCCCGGGCTTCGCCGTCGGGCAGGGCACCCTGTTCGCCCCTGACCTGGTCGTGCCCGGCCAGGTGCCGGCCGTCCCCCTGCTCGGCCTGCTCCCGACAACCTCGCTGGGGACGGCCGGGCTCTACCTGCCGCTGGTCATCACGGTCGCAGCCATGGTGGTGGCCTGGCGCCGTCGTGAGGACCTGCGCGCCCTGACCCCGCGGCAGGCCCTGGGCGCCGCGGCGGCGACGGCGCTTATCGTGGCAGTCCTCGCACTGTTGATCATGTGGGCGGCCTCGGGCCCGATCGGCCCGGGCCGCATGGCGCAGGTCGGACCGAACCTGGTCCAGGCGCCGGCCTTCCTCGGGCTCGAGGTCGGCGTCGGCCTCCTCATCGTGGCGGCGCTCACCCACCCCGACGCCCGTGAGCTCGTGGGCCGTGGCGCCGCCGCGACCACCGGTGCGGTCGGGGCGGCCGCGCAGGAGGCCCGGCGCCGGGCCGCGGCGCCAACGGATCGGCAGAGGCCGCCGGTCGGGGGAGAGCCCGACGCGGTCACCGAGCCCCTCACCAAGGTCACGACGCCCGGCGCCCCGGGTGCCAGGAAGGACCGACATGACTGACATCCCGCCCGCCCGCCTCGTCGTCCTCGTCTCGGGGACGGGCTCGAACCTCGCTGCTTTGGTGGACGCGTGCCAGGACCCCGACTATGGCGCGCACGTCGTGGGGGTTGTGGCCGACAAGGACTGCGCGGGCCTGGAGCATGCGCGCCGGGCCGGTATCGAGGCCGCGGTGGTCGCCCTGCGCGACTACCCGACCCGCGGGCACTGGGACATCGCGCTGGCCGAGAGGGTCGGTGCTTTCGAGCCGGAGCTGATCGTGTGCGCGGGCTTCATGAGGCTGCTCGGTCGGACCTTCCTGGAGCGGTTCCCTTCGATGGTCGTCAACACCCACCCCTCGCTGCTGCCCGACTTCCCCGGTGCGCACGCGGTGCGCGACGCCTTGGCTGCCGGCGCCCTCCGCGCCGGGGCGACCATGTTCTGGGTTGACGAGGGGGTCGACACCGGCCAGCACATCGCGCAGGTCGAGGTCCCGGTCCTTCCGGGAGATGACGAGGAGAGCCTGACCGCCCGGATCAAGGCGGCTGAGACCCCCCAGCTCGTCGAGCAGGTGGGGCTCCTTGCCCGATCCCTGCGTCCCGCGTGAGCCCGGCACAGACTGACGTGCGCCGCGCCGGGAGCCGGCGGGTGGGTGCGGAGATCTGTGCTGATTCCGGGGCCGGGAGCCCCGCTTGGACCGCGCAGCCCCGCAAATGACCTACCCGGCCCCGAAATCATGTGCCTTTCTCGCCAGAGTGTGACGGTTGACGGGTGTGGATCGTTGGGGTGGTGCGGGAAGGTGGGTGTGTCGTAGGCGGGAGGCCACTGCGCCCCAGTCGACGACCGGTCAGGGGGGGACGTCGCGTTCGTACCTTGTGCGTCCAGCTCGCACGATCAACCTCCGGTCTGGAGGCAGAAGGCACGAACTCGGCGGCCGAGCGCCTGGTGAGAAAGGCTCAATGTGCCCAGGCTCGGGATGTCTGCCTCGCCTCGGTGTCGTTGCCGCGGTCTACGTCTCAGTGGCCTTGGGCTTCTTCGGCGTCGTCGGTCAGGTAGGTCACGGTGCGCACGAGGTCGAAGGGTGGGGCGCTGGAGGTGGTGGTGATGGTGCCGGTGACGTCCTGGGTGGTGCCGCCCTCGGGGGTGAAGGTGGCCTCCCAGGTGGTGGTCACCGAGATGACGACGTCGCTGCGGGTGCCGCTGTAGTCGTGGTAGACGGTGTGGTTGGGGTACGGGGCCCCCGGATCAGTGGTTCGCGTGGCCGTGCCGTCCCCCAGTGGTAGCGGTAGGACACCGGCGTGGCGGTCACTGAGATCGGTACACCGGCCACGGTCGTGGACAGCGTGCGCTGCTCGGAGCTGGTGTAGACGATGACGATCTTGTCCACCCGCGCCTCCGGGCCAGGAGGCTGGCGCCACAAACCCGACCCATCGACCAGGAGCCGCGAGACATCTGAGGCCGTTACCACCACCTGCGCAGGCTCGGAAGCCTCTGGAGCATCAACGCATTTCCAGAGTTGGTTCCCCGAAGAATTCGGATCCGGCACGCGGGACATCAGAACCATGCCGTCGCGACACAGCGCGCTCCCTGAACGATATACGAGCGACCCAGGCTGACCCGGCTCGCTTGAACCTGAGTTAGGGTCAGAAGCGGATGACTCGATTTCGCGCGACGAACCTTGCGTCGATATGCTAATCGAGTTGCCCGATCCCTCTGCATCATAATCAAACCCCGCACCAACTTCAGTGCACGCTGCGGCAGGCACAATTAGTGCAGTTAGTGTTATTGTGGTCGCAATCGAGATCGATCTCCTCACTGGACATCCCCTTCTTCAACAATCCAGTGACCCTCGCTCCAGTAGACCTGAACGTTGATCACGGTCTCCCCTCCCGCGACCGTGTGCGGCGCAATAGGGAGACCACTATACGCGGTCCGGTCAGGCGTGGCGATATGCGTCTCGAATACGAGGCGCGACGAATCGGAGGGGTCGTAACCGTAGGAGACCACCGTTATCTCCTGCTGCCAGTAGTCAGACCAGCCGCCGCTATTGTGTAACTCAGTAACGTTATCAATGACGGAACTGCAGAATATGCAGTCATCGCCACTAATCTCCCTCCATGCCGCCAGATCCCCCGTAGCGTAGACGTAAGGATAGAGGTTGAGAAAGTATCCCACCGCCTGTGACGCACCGTACGGCGAATTCTCATCCATGCCCTCCAGGCGAGTGGGCTCAGGGGTGGCCAGAGCCGCATCTCGAGCAGCCTGCTCATCGTCCGAGAGCGGCGGCACCCATGAGGGCGGGGTCGATTCGGTGTCCCCGGCAGAGGGCTGCCCCGAGGTCCCCGCCGCGGGAGAACCCGAGGCGGCCGCCGCCGTCGTGGCCGCACCGCTCACTCGGGCCTTCGGCGAGGCGGTCGCAGCCCCGCCGCCCTCATCGGCGCAACCCGCCACGCCCGCCGCCAGGACAAGTGCGCACGCGAGCGCACCCACCTGCCACCGAGGGCTCATCTTCCATGAGGACCAGAACATCAGACCACCACCATCGGGGATCAGGACGAAGCAGGGACACGCCTCACGTATGCGACGACACTGTAGGCGATCTAAGACTACACGTGACGTCGCGGCCGCGCCACCCCCGATGTGACGTCGAGAACAACCGGATGGCGTCAGCGCACCCGGCTGCCGAAGGCCGGCCCGGGGGTGAGGGTTGTAGAGTTCGGTGCGGCCGCGACTGGCGAGGGTGGAACACCACCGGGGAGCGGCCGCCGATCCATCGGAACGGGACGTCGCCCGCCTGGGCGTCCCGCCAACAGATCGCACAGGAGCGCCCGTGAGCAGCACATCCGCCCCCGCCACCGTCATCCCCACCACCCCCGTCTCCACCGATGGACTGGTCAACCCCGAGCGGGTGCCGATCGCCCGGGCGCTCGTGTCCGTGTACGACAAGACCGGGCTGGTCGACCTCGCCTCGACGCTGGTCGATGCGGGGGTCGAGATCCTGTCCACCGGCTCGACCGCCGCCACCATCGCCGCTGCGGGCCTGCCCGTCACCCCGGTCGAGGAGGTGACCGGGTTCCCCGAGTGCCTCGAGGGACGTGTCAAGACCCTTCATCCCCACGTCCACGCGGGCATCCTGGCCGACCGCCGCAAGCCCGACCACCTCGCCCAGCTCGACCGGCTCGGGATCGCCCCCATCGACCTCGTCGTCGTCAATCTCTACCCCTTCACCAGCACGGTCGCCTCGGGGTCCCCCTTCGACGCCTGTGTCGAGCAGATCGACATCGGCGGGCCCTCAATGCTGCGTGCCGCGGCGAAGAACCACCCCGGCGTCGCCGTCATCACCGACCCGCAGGACTACGGACAGCTCGCCCAGGCCCTGGCGGAGGGCGGCTTCACCCTGGCCCAGCGCCGGGCCCTGGCCGCCCGGGCCTTCGCCCACACCGCCGCCTACGACGCAGCCGTGGCCACCTGGTTCGCCCAGCAGGAGGCCGCCGCGGCCCAGGATCCCGCCGGCACCACGCCCCTGCCCGCTTATGTCGGCGCCGGGTACCGCCGCCTCGACATCCTGCGCTACGGGGAGAATCCCCACCAGCGCGCCGCCGTCTACACGCTGCCCGGCGTCGGCGGGGGAGTGGCCGGGGCCCGACAGCTCCACGGCAAGGCCATGAGCTTCAACAACTACACCGACACCGACGCCGCGCTGAGGGCCGCCTACGACCACGGGTCGGTCGTGGCCGTCGCCGTGGTCAAGCACGCCAACCCCTGCGGCATCGCCGTGTCGACCGCAGGCGATGTCGCCGAGGCCCACCGCAAGGCGCATGCCTGCGACCCCGTGTCCGCCTACGGCGGCGTCATCGCCGCCAACACGACCGTCACCGCCGCCATGGCCCGTCAGATCGCGCCGGTGTTCACCGAGGTCGTCGCCGCACCCGCCTTCGAGGCCGAGGCTGTCGAGATCCTGTCGGCCAAAAAGAACCTGCGCCTGCTCGTCGTCGAGCCACCCAGCGTCGAGGGCTACGAGATCAAGCCGGTCTCCGGCGGCGCGGTCATCCAGGAGCGGGACGCCTTCCAGGCCGGCGACGCCGATCCCTCCACCTGGACCCTGGTCGCCGGCGAGCCCGCCGACCCGGGCACCCTGACCGACCTGGTCTTCGCCTGGCGTGCCGTGCGCTCCGTGCGCTCCAACGCCATCCTCCTGGCCTCCGAGGGCGCCACCGTGGGCGTCGGCATGGGGCAGGTCAACCGCGTCGACTCCTGCCGCCTGGCCGTCGAGCGCGCCAACACCCTGGGCGCTCGAGCGACCGGCGACGCCGCCGGCTCGGCCGAGCGCGGTGCGGTGGGTGGCGCCGCGGCGGCCGAGGTGCTCACCGAGGCCGCACCCGAGCGCGCCCGTGGCGCCGTGGCGGCATCGGACGCCTTCTTCCCCTTCGCCGATGGGCTGCAGGTCCTCATCGACGCCGGGGTGCGCGCAGTGGTCCAGCCCGGCGGCTCCATCCGCGACGAGGAGGTCATCGCCGCCGCCCAGGGCGCCGGGGTGACGATGTACCTGACCGGTGCCAGGCACTTCGCCCACTGACCGGGGGCGCCCCGGGCAGCCGCTACAGTGTGCACGTGACCCAGGACCCCAGCACCGGTGAGGACTACGGCGTCCGCCCGGCGGACCCGCTCGCCGGGATCACCCCACTTCCCCAGGGTGAGCGCCGGCTCGCGCCCTACCGGAGCGTCGGCGTCGTCCTGGTTGCCTGTGCGTTGGCCGCGGTTCCCGCCCTGGCTCTCCTGGACCACGGTCGCTGGGCCGTCACCTGGCTCGGGCTAGTCGTGGCGGTCCTGGCCCTTCTGCGCCTCCAAAGACCCGAGGGGACCTGGATCGCCGCACGCGAACGACGCTTCGACGTCGTGGCGGGCCTGCTCATCGCGGCAGCCCTCCTGCTCCTGGCGCAGTACGCAGACCTTCCGCGCGTGCTGTGAGCCCCGCGGGGCCACGGCGACCCGGGGGATCTCATGCCTGGTGGCCGGTGCCCGGCCGGGAGCGGCGGACGGAGGCGGCGCTGGTACGTCTCGGCGTCACAGCCACGCCTGTGGCATGCTGCCGTGGCAAGACGACGGCGTGCCGTCGCCGTCTCCCTTCCCGCCGAAAGACCTGAGCCATGTCGAAACTCCGCGCCCACCCGGCCAAGGGCGGCATCCTCGTCTGGGTGCTGCTCGCCATCGTCCTCGCGCTGGCCCTGGGAGCCATCAAGATCGATGGCAACCATCTGGTCCCAGTCCAGATGGGCAGGATCTTCGCCACCTTCTCGGACCTGTTCAGCCAGTTCCTCTCCTTCTCCATCCCGCTGATCATCATCGGTCTGGTCACTCCCGCCATCGCCGACCTGGGGCGGGGCGCCGGCAAATGGCTGGGCGTGACAGCGGCCATCGCCTACGGATCGACCCTGTTCGCAGGATTCGTCACCTACCTCGCCTGCGCCGCGTTCCTGCCGCGGCTGCTCGCCGGGTCGACGCTGGCCGACGTCGCCGAGCCGGGTGCGTCCCTGACGACCTACTTCACCATCGAGATGCCGCCGGTCGTCCCGGTCATGACGGCGCTCCTGCTGTCCTTCGTCCTGGGCATCGGGCTCGCCATGGTGCCCCGTGGCGTCCTGCGCAAGGGAGCTATCGAGTTTCGCGCCATCATCACCCGGCTCATCGAGACGATCATCATCCCGCTCCTCCCGCTGCACATCTTCGGGATCTTCCTCAACCTCACCTACACCGGCGAGGCGTGGAGCATCATGAAGACACTCGTGCGGGTCGTCGTCCTCGTCCTGGTGCTCGAGGTCGTCATCCTCCTGCTCCAGTACATCTTCGCCGGGGTGGTCGCGCGCAAGAACCCGTTCCGCGCCCTGGTGACGATGATGCCCGCCTACCTCACCGCTCTGGGCACCTCGTCATCGGCGGCCACGATCCCCGTGACCCTCCGCCAGGCCAAGCGCGCCGGGATCTCCGACGCCGTCGCCTCCTTCACGATCCCGTTGTGCGCCACCATCCACCTGGCCGGGTCGACCTCGAAGATCTTCGCCTTCGCTTATGCCATCGCCCTGACCCAGGGCGTGGGGGTCTCCGGTGTCCACTGGATCGGCTTCATCTTCATGCTCGGCATCACCATGGTTGCCGCCCCCGGGGTCCCCGGCGGGGCGATCATGGCCGCCACCGGCCTGCTGTCGAGCATGCTGGGCTTCACCGAGGCGCAGGTCGGGCTCATGATCGCCACCTACATCGCCATGGACTCCTTCGGCACCGCCACGAATGTCACCGGCGATGCCTCGATCGCCATCATCCTGGACAGGCTGACCGGCGGCAGAATCGGACAGGAGGGCGACCCCGACAACGTGCGCGAGCTGTCCTTCGATGGAATGGCCTACCTCGATGAGGTCAGCATCGAGGGGGTCGTCAGCCCCGAAGAGCTGGAGGCGTCCTCACAGGCCGCAGGCTCGGCGAGGCCGTCTGCGACCAGCTGAGCCCGCTCCAGGGCGCCGTGCTCCCGACTACCACCGGCCGTCAAGCCCCGCGCAGGCCGGGGTGTCGCGTGGATTACACCACGCGGCTCCGGCTCTCCAGCCGATCGTCCTGGGCAGCGCCCCGGTCATGCCCGTAGGCTCGAGCCATGGGCTGCGCCCGTGCGGCCTCAGCAACGTCCCGAAGGAGTCCTTACATGGCCAACGCCCCCGTCAACGTCACCGTCACCGGTGCCGCCGGCAATATCGGTTACGCACTGCTCTTCCGCATCGCCTCGGGCGCCCTGCTCGGGCCCGACCAGCGCATCAACCTGCGCCTGCTCGAGATCCCGCAGGCGGTCAAGGCCGCCGAGGGCACGGCCATGGAGCTATTCGACGCCGCCTTCCCGACCCTGGGCTCGGTGGACATCTTCGATGACCCGACCCAGGCCTTCGAGGGCGCTAACATCGCCTTCCTCGTCGGGTCGATGCCCCGGAAGGCGGGCATGGAGCGCGCCGACCTGCTGTCGGCCAACGGCGGCATCTTCGGTCCTCAGGGTGAGGCGCTCAACGCGGGCGCGGCCGACGACGTCAAGGTCCTGGTCGTGGGCAACCCGGCCAACACCAACGCCCTCATCGCCGCCTCCCACGCCCCGGACATCCCCTCCTCCCGCTTCACCGCGATGACGCGCCTGGACCACAACCGGGCCCTGGCCCAGTTGGCCGTCAAGGCCGGCTGCCACGTCTCGGAGATCGACAAGGTCACCGTGTGGGGCAACCACTCGACGACCCAGTACCCCGACCTCACCCACGCGACCATCAACGGCGCCCCGATCCCTGAGATCCTGGCAGACCGCGCCTGGGTCGAGGAGGACTTCATCCCCACCGTCGCCAAGCGCGGGGCGGCCATCATCGCCGCACGCGGCGCCTCCTCGGCGGCCTCGGCGGCCGCGGCCGCCATCGACCACGTGCGCGACTGGTGCCAGGGCACGAGCGCGTCGTGGACCTCCTCTTCGATCATGTCCGACGGCTCCTACGGCGTGCCCGAGGGCATCATCTCCTCCTTCCCCTGCACGGCGGTCGACGGCGAGTGGAGGATCGTCGAGGGCCTGGAGATCGACGACTTCTCCCGCGCCAAGATCGACGCCTCGGCGGCCGAGCTCCTCGACGAGCGCTCCGCCGTCGCCGAGATGGGCCTCATCTGAGGCGCCACCACCCGTCAGGAGGGGCCCGTCCCTCCGGCCACCGGGGCCCGTCCGCCGCACACGACCCGCGGTGGACGGGCCCCGGACGCGCATCAGGAGCGCGCCGCGGCGGGCGGGCGAGCAGGCGCAGGAGGGATAGGGTCAACCCATGGCACGCCGCTCCTCCAGGCGCCCCTACGGGGCAGAACACCGCCCTCTTGACCTGAGGCGGCTGTCGTCGATGCCCAGGACCCAGACCGGTCCCGGCGGTGCGGAGTTCACGGTGCGCCACGTGCGCGGGAGCGACAAGCCCTACACCTGCCCGGGGTGCCACCGCATCATCGCGCCCGGCACCCCGCACGTGGTGGCCTGGAGCAACGAGTCGCTCTTCGGTGCCGACCGCGGCCTGGAGGAGCGCAGGCACTGGCACACCTCATGCTGGGAACGGGGTCTGTGGTGAGTCGGTGAGCCGGGCGCTCAGGCCAGCGGCTCCGCGGCGCGCTCCTCCCAGCCCGGCAGCAGGCGGTCCAAGGCCATGCGCAACGGCATGACGTCCCCGTCCCGGCCGCCCTCTCCCAGGGTCATGGGCACCGGTTCGCTTCTCGGTGCCGCCCCCAGGAGGCGCTCGCGCAGCCCCAGGGCCTGGACGAGCACGTAGAAGCGCCCCTCGACGTCGATCGCCACCGACCTGTCGGTGCGCAGGTACCAGCCGGTCAGGGCCGTACGCGCCGTGCCCCCGCTGTAGCCGCGAACCCGCAGGGGAACGGGCTCCAGCCCCTCGGCGCGGGCGACCTCAACGAACAGGGCGACGATCCGCGCGGCCCGCCGGTGCTCGGCGTCCTGCCGCGCCTGCAGCATCCGGGCGCGCTCGGCCGCGGCCTGGCGGCGTCGCGACGACCACTGCCCCGAGTCCGTGGCTGCGGCCGCCTGCTCGCCCGACGGGCTATGAGCGGACGGCGAGGGCGAAGGAGAGGACATGGTGTCAGCCTACGTCTCGGTTCAGGGTGCCGTGCGCCGGGAGGTGTCGCAGACTAGAAGCATGACCACCTCCGCCCGGCTGCGCATCTCCCTCGACTCGAGCTCCCCCGAGCCCGTGTTCTCGCAGGTATGCTCGGCGATCAGCTCCGAGGTCGCCTTCGGCCGGCTCCAGCCCGGAATGCGGCTGCCGACGACCCGTGCGCTGGCCGCCCAGCTGCAGGTGGCCGTCAACACCGTCGCCAAGGCCTACCGCGAGCTGGAGATCGCCGGGGTCGTCGAGGGCCGGGGACGCCAGGGGACCTTCATCGTCGACCAGTCCGGGACGGCGGGGGAGCGGGAGGCGCTGCGCTTCGCCACCTCGATGCGCGACCTGGGCATGACCCGGGAGCAGGCCCTCGCCCTCGTCGAACGCGCCTGGGGCTGATGCCTGAGTCCAACGCGCGTGCCCTCCGGTGGTCACGGGAGGGCACGCGCGTCAGTGGGTTGTGGCAGGGTGGCGGCGTCAGCGCCGGGCCGATGAGCCCCGGGGCGGGCGGGGAGCGGAGCCGCCGGAGCGCCGGCCGGAGGAGGCCTGGCGGGTGGCCGTCGTCTTCGCCGCCGCAGGTGCTGCCGACGGCGAGGAGGCCGCGGACTCGTCCTCGGCCGAGGGCGGGGGCGCAGGGCTCTCCTCGGCCGCGGCGTCCTCCGTGGATGCCTCCGCCTCGGTCGAGGCCTCCCCGTCTCCGGGAGCCTCGGCGTCTGCCTCGTCGGCGGGGTCCTGCCCGGCGTCCTGCCCGTCACCGGAGTGATCCTCGGCCTTGTCCTGGCTGGAGGGCGAGGAGGAGTCGAGGGCCTCGGAGATGACGTCGGAGAAGACCGACACGTGCGGCAGGACGTTGCCCAGGATGCCGCGCATCTCCTCAAGGTAGTTGGTCACCGAGTCGCGCTGGCGCTCCAGCTCCTCGACCTGCCTCGCCGCGGCCGACACCTCGGCGTCGGCGTCCACGCGGGCGTCGGCCATGATGCGGGTGGCCTCCTCGCGGGCCTCACGCAGCGTGTCCTCGGCCTGCCGCGTCGCCGCCTCCTGCCGGGCGCGAACCGCCTGGTCGGTCTCGGCCCGCACGGTCTCTGCCCGCGCCAGGGCCTGCTCGAGGCGCTGCTCGGCGTCGGCCGCCTGCTCCTCGGCCTTCTGCGTCATCTCCGCGAGCCTGGTGCGCGTGGCCTCGTGCGCCTCGGCATCCTCTCGCGCCGCCGTCTCCCGGGCCGCGGCGACCTCGAGGGCGGCCTGCTGGCGCAGCTCGGTGGCCTCGGTCCGGGCGGCGTCGGCCTCGGCGGCGGCCGAGCGGCGCAGGGACTCGGCCTCGTAACGTGCCGCGGACAGCAGGGTGTCCGCCTCGGCCCGCGCCTTGTCGAGGGTGAGGCGCGCCTCCTCCTCAGCGGTGGACACGGTGGCCTCGGCCTGCTCGGTCGAGGAGCGGCGCAGCTCCTCGGCCTCGGCCGCCGCGGCCTCCCGCAGGGCCGTGGCCTCGCGCTCGCTGGAGACCTCCAGCTCCGTGGCGGTCTTCTTGGCCTGGGCCACGATGAGCTGGGCGTCGCGCTCGGCCGAGGACCTCGCCTCGGCCGCCGTCGTGGAGACCTCGGAGGTCAGCTGGGCCGCACGACGCTCAGCAGTGATGACGAGCTCATTGGCGCGGGCCTCGGCGTTGGCCAGGGTCGTGGCGGCCTCGGCCTCCGAGCGTGTCCGCAGCTCGGAGGCGTCGCGCCGGGCGTCGGACAGGAGCGTGGCGGCCTCGGTGGCGCTGCGCTCTGCCAGGTGGCGGGCGTTGGAGCGCGTGCGGCTGAGCAGGGCGTTGGCCTCGGAATTGGCCTTGGACAAGATGGCGGCCGACTGCTCCTCGGCGCTGCGCAGCAGCTGCTCGATCCGGGATCCCAGCCCGGCGTAGGTGGGCTTGTCCGACTCGCGCAGACGACGCTGGGCATCAGCGAGCTCACCGGCCAGCGTCATGGCGCGCTGGTCCAGGCTGGCCACCTCCCTGCGTGCGTCGGCCAACTGCCTGCTCAGCGCCTCCAGGCGCTGGTCGACCTGGGCGCGGTCGTAACCGCGCATGGTGATGGCGAACTCCTCAGTGCCCTCAGCCACGTCACTCCTCCTCCTGGCGGGCCGAAGCGGCGCCGCTCACCGGGCAAGGTTATCTCGCTGACAGGCGTGCTTGAACCGCCTTGGCAAGGACGATGAGAGGTCGCAGGGCGCTCCTGGGCGCGGCGACGGCGCCTCGGCACCCCGGGATCCGGCGGTGATCCGCAGGCGATCTGGCCCAGGTGGCGCCGAGACTGCACGGAGACCAAGCGGATACGGCGCGGATGCCGCACGGCGACTGCGCGGAGTGCGCCGGGTGACCTGACCTGCGCCGGGGGCCCGCAGGGGCGCCGAGCCACGGACGGCGCATGGCGACCGTGACCAAACTGTGACCCTGCATGGTGGAGGTCCTTACGGGCTCCCGTCACAACAGCCACTCCAGCCACGACAGTGACCACGGTGGCGGTCGCCATGACACTCGGGCGGGCGGTTTTCGGCGCGGAGCGAGGCCCGGGCTGCAGGGCTGTTGGTGCCCGGCGGGAGAGCGCCGATCCGAGCGGGAGAGCATTGAGGAGGCCGTCCTATCGCTTCCGCTGACGGCGCAGGAACCTGTGATCTTTGCCCGGAACGGTGCGTCGAGGTCGGGGGGCGTGGGATTCTGGCGGCAGATCGTGCCGCAGCAGCGGTCGCCACTGCTTGGTGGCCGGGCACGGACCGGTAGCCACCCGGTCAGCCATGTCCACAACCACGAGGAGAGCCGCGTCGTGAACCGACGGATCCTGAGCATGATCATCGCCGTACTCGGCCTGATCGCCATCGCCCTGGCAGTGTGCTCGGCCACCATCTGGCGGCCCAGCTCCACGGCCCAGGCGAGCCTTGCCGCCGCGCCCACCCAGAACTACGTCGTCACCGAGCCCGGTGTCCTCAGCCTGGTCGACTCCGACGTCACGGTCACCGCCACTGCCTCGTCGGCCGACCAGGACGTCGTCATCGCCGTCGGACACTCCAGTGACGTCAAGGCGTGGCTGGCCACCGACCCCTACGTCTCGGTCACCGGTCTGACGGACTGGGAGAAGCTGAAGTCCTCGGAGATCACGACCACCTGCCAGATCGCCTCCGCCCAGCCCACTGCGGCAGCGACGCCGGGTGCGACGGATGCCGCCACCGGGGCCGCGACTGACGCGGCCACGCCGGCCGCCACCTCGGGGGACTGCGCCGCGCTGGAGAGCAGTGGCGCCGACCCGACAGCCTCCGACCTGTGGCTGGCGACCGAGACCGGTACGGGCAGTGCGACCCTCGAGCTCGACGCCACGGACGCCGACCTCGTCGTTCTCGTGGCAACCAACGGCTCCGAGCCCGCCCCGCAGATCTCACTGTCCTGGCCCAGGTCGGTGTCCACCCCATGGCTGGTGCCCGGCCTGGTCGTCGGCGGCCTGCTGCTGCTGGCCGGGGTCTTCCTCTTCCTCATCGACATCCAGGTCCGGCATGCCGACGCACAGCGCCGCGCCCGGGCCGCCGAGCGCGCCGCCCGCCTGGCTAGCGCCGACTCCGTTTCCACCGCTGGCATCCCGCAGGTCGCCGACCCCGACCGTCCGTTGAGCAGGCGGGAGCTGCGCGATAAGGAGCGCGCGGAGGCCGCCGGCGAGGAGTGGATCGACCCCCGCACCGGCCAGGTCTACCGCGACGGCGTGCAGGTGCCCGCAGTGCCGCAGGCTCCGCCCTTCGACGCCGAGGCGACCTCGACGTTCAACGCCGACGGGACCGCTTTCGACGTCGAGGCGACCTCCGCCTTCGATGCCGACGCCGCCTGGGCGGGCCCAGCGACACCGGCCACAGGAGCCACGCCCGCATCGCCGGGCGGTCCGGTTATGCCGGTACCCTCCCCGGGTGGGCCCGTCATGCCGGCCCTTTCGACGGGCAGCCCGGTCATGCCCGCACCTTCGACGGGCAGCCCGGTCTACCCCGTCCCGGCACCGGGGGACCAGGTGCCTGCGGACAGCTGGGTGGGTCCGGCCCGGGGAAGCGCCGTCGTGCCCGGGCTGACCGAGCAGGCGGCCGCCGCCTACCGCGCCGGCCGCATCGCTCCTCAGGCGCCGTTCTCGGTGTCCGACCAGGGGATCGAGGCGCAGGACACCCAGACGATGAGTCAGGCCGCCGACCCGGCGCCGTCCACCGACCCCTCCGAGGAGGAGCACGCATGATGACCAGCCGCCGAGCACTGCTCACCGGTGCCGCCGCGACGGCCGTCGCGGCCGCCCTGGCCGCCTGCAGCAACGAGGTGCCCGCGACCTCGGCCGCCACGACCAGCCCGTCGGCTCAGCCGGTGCTCGACTCCGAGCGCCTGACCGCCATCCTGGAGCGGATCCAGAAGGGGATGGACGCCGCCGACGCCGAGAAGTCCACCGACGCCCTCAAGGGCTACCTCGTCGGTCCGGCCTCCCGGGTCCGCGGCGAGCAGTACACCATTGCCACGGCGACCGGTGACGACACCCGGGTGCACACCTTCACGACCACCCCGAAGGCGGGGACCGTGGGCCTGACCGCGGAGTTCCCCCGCACCGCCATGGCCGTCACCGAGGTCGCCGAAGGGGACTCGGTCGAGTACCTCCTCGCCCTGACCCAGGACTCCGCGCGGGACGACTTTCAGCTGTGGGGGTGGGCCCGCCTGTTCGCCGGTGTCGTCGTGCCCGCCACCGCTGCGCCCTCCGTGGGCGCCGAGCAGGTCGATGCCGACGCCGCGGGGCTGGTGGCCACGCCGCAGGAGGTCCTGGACCGCTACGTCGACGCTCTCAACAACCCCGAGGGCGACAACGGCAAGGCCTTCGCCGATGACCTCCTGCGCCAGACCGTCGCCAACGCGCGCGCCACCGACTTCTCCGGGATGGGGGAGGCCAGCGTGACGGCAACGGCGGGCGCCGACGGGTTCAAGGGGCTGCGGACCGCCGACGGCGGCGCGCTGGTCATGACCACCCTGCGCTATGACCGCGTCTACAAGAACACGGTGGCCGGCTCGACGATCAGCGTCGATGACGCCGCAGGCGCCCTCATGGGGGACAACAAGACGGTGGTGGGCACCGTGACGACCTCCTACGACGTCATCATCGCCTTCTCCATCCCGCCCGAGGGCTCCGACACCAACGCGGTCGCGCTGGGTATGGACAGCGTCATCGCGGGCGTCACCCGCGATGACTCACAGGCGCCTACCGGCTGACCACCGACCCTGCCGCGCCCGTCCCGCAGCGCGGGGCGGGCGCGCACCTCTCCTCGAACACCCGGGCCCCGCCCGAGAAAGGTTGTGTCCATGTCCATGTTCGGAGCCGTCGACCTGTCCTCCTTGACTCCGGCGCCTGCGTCGGCGGCGCCGGCAGGCGCGCCGAAGGCCGGGACGGCCGAGCAGGACGCCCTGCCGGCGCCCCTGGTCGTCGACGTCGACGCGACCTCGCTGCGGGACGTCGCCGAGGTCTCCACCCAGGTCCCCGTTGTCGTGGTCGTGCACTCCGCCCGCTCCCAGGCCTCGGTCGAGCTCGCCGCCATGCTCGAGCGGCTCACGCGCGAGCACGCCGGCGCCTTCGAGCTCGCCCGTGTCGACGCCGACGCGGCCCCCGAGGTGGCCCAGGCCCTCCAGGTCCAGGCCGTCCCGACCGTCCTGGCGCTGCTGGCGGGGCAACCGGTTCCGATCTTCCAGGGGATGATCGCCGAGGACGAGCTGCGTGGAGTCCTCGACCAGCTCCTCCAGCTCGCGGCGCGCAACGGGGTGACCGGACGCATCCGCGTGGACGGTGAGCCCGTTGACGCCTCCGAGGAGGAGACCGAGGTCGAGAGCGAGGCCCGGCGGGCCATCGAGCGCGGTGACTGGGCCGGCGCCGAGGCCGTCTACGACAAGGCCATCACGCTGAGCCCGGGTGACTCCCAGCTCGTCGTGGCCCGCGATCAGGTCCGCCTCATGCACCGGCTCGACGGCCAGGACCCGCAGGCCCTCCTGGCCGCCGCCCAGGCCGACCCCGCCGATCTCGACGCGGCGCTGGCGGCCGCCGACGCCGCCCTGGCCCTGGGCGACGTCGAGGGCGCCCTCGACCGGGTCCTCGAGGCCGTGCGCACCCACACCGGAGCCGAGCGGGACCGGGCCCGCCTGCGAGCCCTCGAGCTCTTCGGCGTCATCGGTGCGGGAACCCCCGAGGTGGCGCGGGCCCGACGCCGCCTGTCCACCCTCCTGTTCTGACCGCGCCCATCGGCCCGCGCGGGCCCGGGGCGGAGAGCGCCGGCCCGTGCCCGCGCCCGAAGCTCGTAGACGCGGCGGGGCCGGCACCGTCATGAGGCAGTACCGGCCCCGCCGCGTCCACTGGGCTGATCAGGCGATCGGCTGAGGGCTGATCCGCCACACCTCGGCGTAGTCGCGGATCGTGCGGTCCGAGGAGAAGCGGCCCGAACCGGTGATGTTGACCCAGGCCTTGCGCTGCCAGGCGCGCTGGTCGGCATAGTCGGCGGCCATCGCGTCCTTGGTCCGGCGGTAGGCGTCGAAGTCCCCCAGGACGTAGTAGACGTCGGCCGCCTCATGACTCGACTCGAGCAGGCTGCGGCGCAGGTCGGCGAACCAGCCCGAGCCGTTGTCGTCCAGCGTTCCGTCGGTGAAGGCGTCGAGGACCCGCTTGAGCCCGGGGACGGACTCGTAGACGGCCCGCGGGTCATAGGTCTCGCGCAGAGCGGGCAGCTCGTCCTCGGTCGCTCCGAAGATGTAGGCGTTGTCGTGACCCACGGCCTCCAGGATCTCGACGTTCGCGCCGTCGAGCGTGCCCAGGGTCAGGGCGCCGTTCATCATGAACTTCATGTTCGAGGTGCCCGAGGCCTCCTTGCCGGCCATCGAGATCTGCTCGGAGACGTCGGCCGCCGGGATGATGTGCTCGGCGGGGGAGACGTTGTAGTTGTGGATGAACACGACCTTGAGGGTCTGGGAGACCACCGGGTCGTCGTTGACCAGCTCGGCCACGGCGTTGATGAGCTTGATGACGGCCTTGGCGCGAATGTATCCCGGGGCCGCCTTGGCCCCGAAGACGAAGACCCGCGGAGGCACGACGAGCGAGGGGTCCTCCTTCATGCGGAAGTAGAGGTCGAGGACATAGATCGCGTTGAGCAGCTGGCGCTTGTACTCGTGAAGACGCTTAATCTGGACGTCGAAGATGGCGTCGGGGTCGATCTCGACCCCCTCGCGCTGGGCCACCCAGGCCGCGAAGTCCACCTTGTTGGCGTGCTTGATCTCAGCCAGGCGGTCCAAAACGGTCTCGTCGGCGGCGTCGACGTAGTCGGCCAGGACCGACAGGTCCGTCACCCAGGTGTCGGAGCCCGTCACCTCGTCGAGCAGGGCGGACAGGCGGGGGTTGCACTGGCGCAGCCAGCGGCGGGGGGTCACGCCGTTGGTCTTGTTGTTGAAGCGCTCGGGCCAGATCGCGTACCAGTCCTTGAGGGTGTCGCGCTTGAGGATCTCGGTGTGCAGCGCGGCGACGCCGTTGATCGAGTACGAGGCATAGCAGGCGATCCAGGCCATCCGGACCTTGTCGCCGCTGACGGGGGCGATGTAGTCGATCGTGGACTGGTCCACGCCCCGGTCGGCGAGGTCGGTGCGGAAACGGCGGTCGATCTCCCGGACGATCTCGAGGATCCGCGGGAAGAGGCGCTCGAAGATGGAGATCTCCCAGGTCTCCAGGGCCTCGGCCAGGACCGTGTGGTTGGTGTAGGCGAAGGTGGCCGTCACCACCGCCCAGGCCTCCTCCCAGCCCAGGGAGTGCTCGTCCATGAGCAGGCGCATGAGCTCGGGGATGGCCAGCACCGGGTGGGTGTCGTTGAGCTGGACGGAGTTGAACTCGGCGAAACCGGTCAGGTCGGTGCCGTGCTGGGCGACGTAGTTATCGACGATCTCCTGGAGAGAGGCCGAGCAGAAGAAGTACTGCTGGCGGACGCGCAGGACCTTGCCCTCATAGGTCGTGTCGTTGGGGTAGAGGACTCGCGAGATGTCGGCGGTGCGCTCGCGCTCGACGATGGCGTCGGTGAAGCGCTGGGAGTTGAAGGCGTCGTAGTCGAACTCCTCCATGGGCTCGGCCTTCCACAGCCGCAGGGTGTTGACGTTGCGGGTGCCGTAGCCGGTGATCGGCATGTCATGCGGCACCGCGCGCACGGTCAGGTCGGCGTAGCGCACGATGCGCTGGGCCTCCTCACGGCGCAGGACGAAGGGATAGCCCTCCTCCATCCACGGGTCGGGGTGCTCAGTCTGGAAGCCGTCGTTGAACAGCTGCTTGAACAGCCCGTAGCGGTAGAGGATCCCGTAGCCGGCCACCGGCAGGTCGAGGGTGGCGCAGGAGTCCAGGAAACAGGCGGCCAGGCGGCCCAGCCCGCCGTTGCCCAGCGCGGCGTCAGGCTCCTCCTCGAGGATCTCCGAGAGGTTCTGCCCGAAGGAGCCCAGTGCCTGGCGCGCCTGGTCGACCAGGCCCAGGTTGCTCAGGTTGTTGAGCAGCGCGCGCCCCATGAGGAACTCCGCGGAGAAGTAGTGCTCCATCCGGCCGGCGCGGTATCGCTGCTCGGTGGCGTACCAGTCGTCCGCGATGGCATCGACGACGGCGGCGGACAGGCCCTGCCACACCTCCATCGGTGTCGAGGCTCCGGCGGGGTGACCGGAGACCGCCCTGACCTGTGAGGGCACGGTGGCGACCAGGTTCTGCGTCATTCTTCTTCCCTTGTCAGACTCTGTGGTCGGGTCGCAGTCTGGCTGCGGCCGTGTCAGCGCATGACGGGGCCGACGGCCCCATGGGAACAGGTGCCCTGACGACCGGGCCCATTCGCGGACATGGTCGAGCCTACCGGCCACGGACCCCGACCGCGCGCCGGGCTGCTGTCATTCCGGACACGACCGGGCCCGGGCGCAGGTACGTGGACGACACGTTGACGGTGCCCAAGGGCGGGCCTAGCCTTTTGCCGTCGGGCCGTGTCCACTCATGACCGGTCCGGTGGGCATGCAGATACGCGACGAGGACCTGATCATGAGCGCCTGGATTCGTCATTGTGTGTGGTGGCACGTGTATCCGCTGGGTTTCGCCGGGGTGCGGATCCGTCCGGAGGCCGACGGCGGGGGCGGCACCGAGAACCACGGCGCCTCAGCCGGCCTGGACTCCCTGGGCCCCTGGCTCGACTACCTCATCGGCCTGGGCGCCAACGGCCTGGCGCTCGGACCCGTTTTCAGGTCGCAGACCCACGGCTACGACACCGTGGACTACTACGCGATCGATCCCCGGCTCGGGGACGACGCAGCCTTCGACCGCCTCATCTCCGGATGCCACGACCGTGGGATCGCGGTCATGCTCGACGGGGTGTTCAACCACGTGGGCACCGGCCACCCTCTGTTCCGCGCGGCGATGGAGGGCGACGAGGCCGCCGGGTCCATGTTCCACCTCTCCGGGGAGGGCGTGGCGCGGGACTACCGCGACTTCGAGGGGCACCGAGGGCTGGCGGCCCTCAACCACGACTCGCCGCGGGTGGCCGAGCTCGTCGCCGACGTCATGCGCCACTGGCTGCGCCGCGGCGCCTCGGCCTGGAGGCTCGACGCCGCCTACGCCGTCGCCCCCGAGTTCTGGAACCGCGTGCTGCCGCAGGTGCGCAGGGAGTTCCCCGAGGCCTGGTTCGTCGGGGAGGTGATCCACGGCGACTACGCCGACCTCGTCCAGCGGTCAGGCATCGACTCCGTCACGCAGTACGAGCTGTGGAAGGCCATCTGGAGCTCGCTGGCCGACGGCAACTTCTACGAGCTCGACTGGTGCCTGAAGCGGCACAACGAGCTCCTCGAGACGATGGTCCCCATGACCTTCGTCGGCAACCACGATGTCACCCGCATCGCCAGCAGGATCGGCGAGGAGGCGACCCGCCTGGCGGTGGCCGTGCTGCTGACCGTCGGGGGGATCCCCTCGGTCTACTACGGCGACGAGCGGGGCCTGAGGGGCGTCAAGAGGGACGAGCTCGGCGGCGACGACGAGGTGCGGCCCGCCTTCCCGGCCGGCCCCGAGTACCTGGACCCCTCGGGCGAGCCGATGATGCGGCTGCACCAGGAGCTCCTCGCGCTGCGCCGTCGGCAGCCGTGGCTGACCGCCGCCAGGACCGAGACCCGCCACCTGGACAACCGTGCCTACGAGTACGAGGCGGTCGGAGCCGACGGGCAGGGGCTGGTCGTCGACCTGCGTCTGGACCCACACCCCTCGGCGACGATCTCCCCGCCCGACGAGCCCGTCATCCGGATCGGTTGAGGGCGCGGCCGCGCCAGGGCACGGCTCCCGGACGCCCGGGATGCCGGGAGCGGGTCCCTGGCGCAGCCGCCCCCGGCGCCCGTCTCGGCCCGCTCAGTCGCGCGTCGGGCGGAGGAAGATCGCCCCCATGGGGGGCACGCGCAGGCGCACCGAGGCGGGGCGGCCGTTCCAGGGCAGCTCCTCGGCCTCGACGTGCCCGAGATTGCCCACGCCCGACCCGCCGTACTCCGGGGAGTCGGTGTTGATGACCTCGTCCCAGCCGCCCGCGAAGGGCAGGCCCACGCGGTAGCCCTCGTGCGGGGTGCCGGCGAAGTTGATGATCGCCACGACCAGGTCTGCCCGGCCGTCGGCTCCGGTGCCCTTGCGCAGGTAGGACAGCACGTTGTGGTCCCCGTCGCCGGCCTCGATCCACTCGAAGCCCCGGTGGGAGAAGTCGTCGGCCCACATGGCCGGGGACTCCCGGTAGAAGGCGTTGAGGTCGCTGACGAGCTTGAGCAGGCCCTGGTGACCGGGGTCCTCCAGGATCCACCAGTCCAGGGAGTGGTCGGAGTTCCACTCGGCACCCTGACCGAACTCCTGGCCCATGAACAGCAGCTGCTTGCCGGGGTGGGACCACTGGTAGGCGTACAGGGCGCGCAGGCCGGCCAGCTCCTGCCAGGCGTCACCGGGCATCTTGGACAGCAGAGAGCCCTTGCCGTGGACGACCTCGTCGTGGCTCAGCGGCAGGACGAACTGCTCGGAGAAGGCGTAGACGAGGGAGAAGGTGAGCTCGCCGTGGTGGTAGCGGCGGTTGATCGGCAGCTCGTCGAGGTAACGCAGCGTGTCGTTCATCCAGCCCATGTTCCACTTCAGCCCGAATCCCAGGCCGCCGTACTCGGTGGGGGCGGTCACCCCGGGCCAGGCGGTGGACTCCTCGGCGATCATGACGGTGCCGGGGTTCTTGCGGTAGGCGGTGGCGGTGGCCTCCTGGAGGAAGCTGATGGCCTCGAGGTTCTCCCGGCCGCCGAACTGGTTGGGGTGCCACTGGCCCTCCTCGCGCGAGTAGTCGAGGTAGAGCATCGAGGCGACAGCGTCGACGCGCAGCCCGTCGATGTGGAACTCGCTGAGCCAGTACAGGGCGTTGGCCACAAGGAAGTTGCGGACCTCGTTGCGGCCGAAGTTGAAGATGTAGGTGCCCCAGTCCGGGTGCTCGCCGCGCTGGGGGTCGGGGTCCTCGTACAGCGCGGTGCCGTCGAAGCGGGCCAGCGCCCACTCGTCCTTGGGGAAGTGGGCGGGCACCCAGTCCAGGATGATGCCGATGCCGGCCTGGTGGAACTGGTCGATGAGGTACTTGAAGTCGTCGGGCGTGCCGAAGCGGGACGTCGGGGCGTAGTAGCCGGTGACCTGGTAACCCCAGGACCCGCCGAAGGGGTGCTCGGCCACGGGCAGGAACTCCACGTGGGTGAAGCCGGCCTCCTTGACGTAGGGGACGAGCTCCTCGGCCAGCCCCCGGTAGCCCAGGCCCTGGCGCCAGGAGCCGATATGGACCTCGTAGATGCTCATGGGGCCGGCGTGCGGGTCTGTCGTGGCCCGACGCTCCATCCACTCCTGGTCGCCCCACTCGTGGACGGCATCGGTGACCACCGAGGCCGTGGCCGGGGGGACCTCGGAGGCGCGGGCCATCGGGTCCGCCTTCTGGTGCCAGGACCCGTCGGCGAAGCACAGCTCGAACTTGTAGCGGGCGCCCACGCCCACGCCGGGGATGAACAGCTCCCAGACCCCGGAGTGGCCCAGGGAGCGCATGGCCGAGCCAGTGCCGTCCCAGTAGTTGAAGTCGCCCACGACGCGCACGGCACGGGCGTTGGGCGCCCACACGGCGAAGGCGACGCCCTCGACGGCGCCCATGGGGCCGGAGTAGCGCTTGATGTGCGCCCCCAGCACCTCCCACAGCTCCTCGTGGCGGCCCTCGGAGATGAGGTAGGTGTCCATCTCGCCCAGGGTGGGCAGAAAGCGGTAGGGGTCGTCGACAATCGTCGTGTCCTCGCCATAGGTCACGGCGATGCGGTAGTCGGGGATGGCCTCACCGGGGACGACGGCCACCCAGACCCCGTCCTGCTCGTGCTGGGCGGGGAAGGTGCCCTCGGCGGTGACGACGGCGACGGCATCGGCGAGGTGGCGCACGGTCCGCACCGTGACCCCGCCGGGGCTCACGTGGGCGCCGAGCACCTCGTGGGGATTGTGGTAGCGCGCGTAGGCGACGTCGGCGAGGACCCAGGGGTCGACGTGGGCGGCGGTCGGCTCGGTGGCGGAGTCGGGGGCGGGCTCGGGGTGCGTGGCGTCGGTCATGTGCTCAACTCTCCCATGGGCGTAGACGGTGGCGGGGGACTTTGTTCGGCTCGGATCGAAGGCAACCGAAGGGGTGGTCGTTAGTGAGTGAATAAAGTGTTTTTCAATCAATATCAATCGTTCAGTGGTGTGGTGAGGAGCCTCAGCGCCCTGACCGGGATCTCCAGCCAGTCGGGGCGGTTGCGGGCCTCGTAGACGGCCTCGTAGAGAGCCTTGTCGAGCTCGAGGGCCGCCAGGAGCGTGTCGGTGCGCGCCCCGCCCTGCGCCTGCTCCGTGCGCGGTTGGGAGCCCGCGGTCCGGGCGCGGGTGTACCCGGAGCGGAAGGCGGCGCGGACCGCAGGCAACCAGTCCTCGTGCCGGGCGCCCCCCACGGCGGCGGCGTAGTCGAAGGAGCGGAGCATCCCCGCCACGTCCCGCAGCGGCTGGTCGGGCTCGGAGCGCTCTGCCAGGGGGCGCAGGGGCTCCCCCTCGAAGTCCAGGACGTACCAGCGTCCCGGCTCGCCGACCTCCCGCAAGACCTGACCCAGGTGGTAGTCGCCGTGGACCCGGCTGGCCCGCTCCAGACGCGGCAGCGCCTCGAGGGCCTCCAGGACCCTGCTCACTCCCTCCTCCAGCCCCGGGACGGCCTCGCCCAGGGCCGGCACCTCCCGGCGGGCCCAGTCGGCCCGCTGCCTGAGGGCCCCGGCCAGAGCCTGGGGGGACTGCGGCTCGAAGTCACCCAGCGCGCGGGCCAGCCGCTCGTGCATCAAGGCGGTCGTCCTCCCCAGGCCCTGCGCCAGGTCCACGGCGCGGTCGCGCACCGGGCCGTCGGCGTCGTCATCGGCGGCCAGGGCGCAGAACAGCTCGAAGCCGTCGTCGGCCACCGGGATGAAGGTGCAGGCCACGGCGGAGTCGGAGGCGGCCGGCGCCCCGGTGGCGGGGTCGGTCCATGCCAGGGTCGACCAGGCCACGGGGCGGCGCACATGCTCCCAGCCCAGGCGGGCCAGGGCCACCGAGACCTCGACATCCGGGTTGCGTCCGTGCGCCAGGACCCGGAAGACCTTGACGATGAGGTCCTCGTCCAGCTCGTCCCCGCCCTCGGGCGCGGGCAGGACAACGCTGGTGTTGGACTGCTCCCCGGTGGTCACCCGCAGGTGGGCGGCCCGTGCGGCCACCGCCCGCGGCCCGGCCGGGCCCAGGCTCGTCCCGGCCCGCTCGGCGGCACCGGCCCAGGCGCGCCAGAAGGCAGGGTGGTGCGGCCCGTCGACCAGGGCCACCGGGCCGGCCGGGGTGGTGACCACGGTGCCCGCCGCTCCGGGCGGCTCCCCGTCCACCGCGTAGCGTTCGAGCGCCTCAGGTGCCTCGAGGACGAGCGGGACGTGGAGGAGCAGCGGACCCGGGCCACGGGGGCGCGGGACCGCCACGACGAGATCGCGCACGCCCGGGGCGATGGCCTCGTCGGCCACGATGCTCAACCCTTCGGGCTCGGGGGCCTTCCCGCCCTTGAGGGGGAACCAGCGCCGCCCGGCCATCCAGCCGGCCAGCGCACCGAGAAGGGCGTCGTCCTCGGGCCAGCGGACTGCCAGTGGGGGCTGGGCGCTCATCGTCATGCCTCCGGGGCCGGCTCGACCGACAGCCAGTAGTAGCCGCGCGCACCCAGGGTCAGGCTGATGCGCCCCTCCTCGTCGAGGGCGGGGAAGACGCCGCCGCCGAGGATCTCCGTCGTGCTCCGCCCGGCCAGCTCGGGAACCACGATGGTCACCGCGCGAGGGGCGTCGGCCAGGTTGGCCACGCACAGCAGCGTCTCGCCGCCGTGCTCGGGCGAGTCAGTGCGCGTGTGGGCCAGGACGGCGTCGTCGGAGGTGTCGCACAGCCGGAAGGACCCGCGGCCCAGCACCGGGTGCTGGCGGCGCAGGTGGAGCAGCCTGCGGGTGAAGTGCAGCAGCGAGGAGGGGGTGGCCAGCGCGTCGGCAACGGTGCGCTGGGCGTAGCCGGGGGAGTCGATGAGCGGCAGGGTCAGCTCCTCGGGGTCCTCGCAAGTCGAGAAGCCCATGTGCTCGGTATGGTCCCACTGCATGGGTGTGCGCACGGCGTCGCGGTCGGCCAGCCAGATGTTCTCCCCCATACCGATCTCGTCGCCGTAGTACAGGCACGGCGAGCCCGGCAGGGACAGCAGTAGGGCGTGGGCGAGCTCGAGCTCGGCGCGCGAGTCCCCCAGCAAGGGGGTCAGCCGGCGGCGGATGCCGATGTTGGCGCGCATCCGGTCCTCGGGGGCGTACCAGCCGTACATGGTGGCGCGCTCCTCGTCGGTGACCATCTCGAGGGTCAGCTCGTCGTGGTTGCGCAGGAAGGTGCCCCACTGGCCGTGGGCCGGGATCTGCGGGGTGGCCTGGAGGACCTCGCGCACCGCCCGGGAGGACTCCTCGCGCAGGGCGTAGAAGATGCGGGGCATGACCGGGAAGTGGAAGCACATCGTGCACTCGGGGGCATCGTCGGTGCCGAAGTACTCCACGACGTCCTCGGGCCACTGGTTGGCCTCGGCGATCGTGATGACCCCGGGGAACTCCCGGTCGAGCATCTCGCGCAGCCCCGCGATGACCGCGTGGGTGCCCGGCAGGTTCTCGCAGTTGGTCCCCTCGGACTCGATGAGGTAGGGGATGGCGTCGAGGCGGAACCCGTCGACCCCGGTGCGCGCCCAGAAGCGGATGACCTCGTGGATCGCTTCGATGACGTCGGGATTGTCATAGTTGAGGTCGGGCTGGTGAGCGAAGAATCGGTGCCAGTAGTACTGACCACGCACCTCGTCATAGCTCCAGTTCGACGGCTCGGTGTCGATGAAGATGATGCGCGTGTCGGCGTAGCCGGAGTCGTCGTCGGCCCACACGTAGAAGTCCCCGAAGGGGCCGGTGGGGTCGTGCCGGGAGGCCTGGAACCAGGGGTGGGCGTCCGAGGTGTGGTTGACGACCATGTCGATGACGATGCGGATGCCTCGGGCGTGGGCCTCGGCCACCAGGCTCCTGAAGTCCTCCATCGTCCCGTAGCGCGGGTCGATGCCGGTGTAGTCGGAGATGTCATAGCCCCCGTCGCGCATGGGCGAGGGGTAGAAGGGCGGGATCCAGATCGCGTCCACCCCGAGCCAGGCCAGGTAGTTCAGCCTCGAGGCCAGGCCCGCGAAGTCCCCGACGCCGTCTCCATCGGAGTCGGCGTAGGAGCGCAGGAGCGCCTCGTAGAACACGGCGGTGCGGAACCACTCGGGGTCCTCGGTCAGACCGGGCCGCGGCTGTGCGGGCAGGTCGGGGACCCCGGGAACGGCTGAGACGGAGGCGATCACGCAATGACCTCTCTTGATGGTGCGGGCGGGCGGGGCGCGCGCCCCGCTGCGGGGTCCGCGCCCTCCCGGTGGGGTGGGGGCAGAGCCGGCGTGCGCCGACGGGTGCCGGCGTGCGGGGCGGCCGGGTGGTGCCGGCGGCCCCGCACGCCGGTCACAGGGGCTCGACGCTGAGCACGTGCGCGACCTGGCCGCCGAAGGGGTCGAGCCGCACATAGTTCGTCCCGCTCCAGTCGTAGGTGCTGCCGGTCAGCTCGTCGGTGACGCGCAGGACCGGGCGGGACCCGTCGGTGCCCGGCGGCAGGCCGAGCTGGTCGAGGTTGAGGAAGACCTCCCCCTCCTGGGCCCGGTGGGGGTCGAGGTTGACCACGGTCAGGACGACGTCCTCGCTCCCGGTGGGGCTGTGGGCCGCGTCGAGGCGCTTGGAGTAGGCAATGAGCGCGTCGTTGCTCGTGGGGTGGAACCAGATGTCCCGCAGCTGCTGGAGGGCGGGGTGCGCGGCGCGGGCGGCGTTGAGGCGGGTGAGGAGGTCCTCGATGCCGTTGGCGCGGGCGGCGGCGAAGTCACGCGGCTTGTACTCGTACTTCTCGTTGTCGATCTGCTCCTCGTAGCCCGGGCGCGGCGTGGACTCGGCCAGCTCGTAGCCCGAGTAGATGCCCCAGGTCGGCGACAGCGTGGACGCCAGGACGGCGCGCAGCTTGAAGGCGGCCACCTTCCCGTTGGTCATGAAGGGCGTGAGGATGTCGTGGGTGGTGGGCCAGAAGGCGGGGCGCAGGACGTGGGCCGTGTCCTGGGAGAGCTCGACCATGTAGTCGGTCAGCTCCTCCTTGGTGTTGCGCCAGGCGAAGTAGGTGTAGCTCTGGCTGAAGCCGATCTTGCCCAGCGTGCGCATCATGGCCGGGCGGGTGAAGGCCTCGGCGAGGAAGAGCACCTCGGGGTGGGAGGCGCGCACCTCCCGGATGAGGCGCTGCCAGAACGGCAGCGGCTTGGTGTGCGGGTTGTCGACGCGGAAGATCGTCACGCCGTGCTCGACCCATGTCATGACCACCTCGAGGATGGCGCGGTAGATGCCCTCGGGGTCGTTGTCGAAGTTGAGGGGGTAGATGTCCTGGTACTTCTTCGGCGGGTTCTCAGCGTAGGCGATGGAGCCGTCGGCCAGGACCGTGAACCACTCGGGGTGCTCGCTGACCCACGGGTGGTCCGGGGAGCACTGGAGGGCCAGGTCGAGGGCGACCTCCAACCCCAGCTCCCCGGCGCGCGCCACGAGGGCGTCGAAGTCCTCGAAGGTGCCCAGGTCGGGGTGGATGGCATCGTGCCCGCCGTCGGACGAGCCGATACCGTAGGGGGAGCCCGGGTCGCCGGGGCGGGCGGTCAACGTGTTGTTCCTGCCCTTGCGGTTGGTCGTCCCGATGGGGGAGATCGGGGTCAGGTAGAGCACGTCGAAGCCCATGGCGGCGATCCGGTCCAGGCGCGCCGTGGCGGTGCGCAGGGTCCCGGAGTGCCAGATCCCCCCGGAGTCGGTGCCCGCGCCCAGGGAGCGGGGGAAGATCTCGTACCAGGAGCCGACCAGAGCCCTGCGCCGGTCGACCTGGAGGGGGTAGGTGGCCGAGGGCGAGACGAGGTCGCGCAGGGGCAGGCGGTCCAGGACCGAGACGACGGACTCGTCCAGGCCCGCGGCGAGCCGGGAGCCTGCGGGGGCCGAGCTGTCGCGCAGCGCGGCGGCCGCGGCGGTCAGGACCGCGGCGTCCTGGTCGGGGCGGCCCTCGACCCCGGCGGCGCGCTCGAGGACCCGGGCGCCCTCCTCGAGCATGAGCTCGACGTCGACCCCCGCGGGGACCTTGATGCCGGCGTCATGGGCCCAGGTGGCGTAGGGGTCCGACCAGCCCTCGACCCTCAGGCCCCAGTCGCCGGGCTCCTCGGGAGCAAGACGGGCCTCGTAGAGGTCAAGGCCGGGGGCGATCTCCCGCATGCGCGCACTGGGGCCGTCGCTCCCGTCGGGGCGGACCAGGACGGCGGTGGCGCCGAAGCGGTCGTGTCCCTCGCGGAAGACCGTGGCGCGCACGGGAATGACCTCCCCGGGCACGGCCTTGGCCGGCCATCGACCGTCCTCGACGACGGGGAACACCTCGGTGACGGGGATCCGTCCCACCGGGGAGTACGGGGCGGGACGGGGGAACACGGTTTCGGGCGCGGGGCCCTGGGACGGCGAGGTCGGGGCGTTGGACGGCATGGTCTTCACGGCGGCCTTTCGTGTGGACGCCGTGCGGCGGCGCGGCGTGCTGGGGGTCACATGACAAGCGTACGGCTCGGACGCGGGTCAGTCACATTTGTCGGACCATGCCGGGGCGCCGCGCCGGGGCGCGGTGCCGGGAGCAGCAGCCCTGGGGCCATGACCGGCTCCGGGCCCTGGGCTCCGGTGGGCGCGGAGCCGGTCAGTAGTCCATGTGCATGGCGCTGCGCACCGCGTCCAGGGTGGTCTGGGCGACCTCCCGGGCGCGGTCGTTGCCCTCGCGCAGGACGGAGCGCAGATGAGCCTCGTCGGCGACGAGCTCGGCCCGGCGGGCGCGGATGGGCGCGAAGTACTCGTTGACCGCCTCGGTGGTCAGCCTCTTGAGGGCGCCCGCCCCCGCGTCGCCGATGCGCTCGGCGATCTGCTCGGGCGTGCCCGCCCCGCACAGGGAGGCGAGGGTCAGCAGGTTGGACACCTCGGGACGGCCCACCGGGTCGTAGGTGATGAGCCGCTCGGAGTCGGTCTTGGCCTTCCTCAGCGCGGCTGCCGTCTCATCGGCGCTCATCCGCAGCTCGATGGTGTTGCGGCGCGACTTGCTCATCTTCTCCCCGTCCAGGCCCAGCAGGAGGGGGGCCTCGGACAAAAGCGCCTCGGGGCGGCGGAACACCGGGTGCTTCGCGAGGGCCCGTCCGTAGCGCTTGTCGAAGCGCTGGGCGATGAGGCGCGCCTGCTCGAGGTGGGGGAGCTGGTCCTTGCCCACCGGGACCAGGTTGGCCTGGCAGAACAGGATATCGGCGGCCTGGTGGACGGGGTAGGTCAGGAGCAGGCCGCTCATGGCCCGTCCGCCGGTGGCCTCCAGCTCGGCCTTGACCGTGGGGTTGCGATGCAGCTCGGACTCGGTGACCAGGGACAGGAAGGGCAGCATGAGTTGGTTGGCGGCGGGCACGGCCGAGTGGACGAAGACGGTCGAGCGCGCCGGGTCGACCCCCACGGCCAGGGTGTCGGCCACGAGCGACAGGACGCGTTCGCGCAGGGGGCCCACGCCGTCGCGATCGGTGATGACCTGGTAGTCGGCCACGAGGATCCAGGTGTCGACACCGCGGTCCTGGATCGACTTCCACGAGTGCATCGTCCCGAAGTAGTGGCCCAGGTGCATGTTGCCCGTCGGGCGCGCGCCGGTGAGCATGCGGTAGCGGCCCGGGTTGACCTCGAGGTCGGCCTGGATCTCGGCGCTGCGGGCCAGGGTGCGGGCCAGGGATGCCTCGTCGGTGGAGCGGGCCAGGGCGTCCTCGGCGCTCGAGGGTGTCGCCGCGGTGGGGTTCTGCTGGGTCATGCGCGTCATCCTAAGCGCGGTCGCAGCGGTCATCGTCCGCAGGTCGCGGTGTGGGGACCGGCCCGGCGTCAGGGGCACGCCGACTCACTGACCCAACGGCTCGCCCAAAGGCTCCCCGGAGAAGTAGATCCGCATCGACAGCGGGTCCAGGGTGGTCGTGTCTCCGGGCCGGTCCTGGCGGCAGTCAGCGCCGCCGCGCTCGGCACGTCTGGCCGGCGGGGGAGCGGGCCCGCGCCGCACACGCCGGGCCAGGGCGAAAGCCGAGGTCTGCGGCCGCGGCACAGCCCAGGTGGAGTCCCACACGAGGTGCCAGTCGGTGGTGTGGCCCTCGGGCAGCACGACGTCGACCTGGTCGAGCGTGCCGTTGATGACCACGAGCAGGTCATCGTCGTCCAAGGGCCGGCCGTTGCGCAGCATCTGGACCACCCGGGTGCCGGCGTCGTGCCACGCCCCGGAGTCCATGGGCGTGCCGCTCGCCTGGAACCACGCCAAGTCGGGGATGGTGTCGCCCTCGGGAACCGCGCCGGTGGCGAAGGAGGTGGGACGCAGGACCGGGTGCTCGTTGCGCAGGGAGATGAGGAACCGGGTCGTGGCGATGAGGTCGCGCTGCCAGGTCGACAGCTCCCAGTTGAACCAGGAGATCTCCGAGTCCTGGCAGTAGGAGTTGTTGTTGCCCTGCTGGGTGCGGCCCATCTCGTCCCCGCCCAGGATCATGGGCGTGCCGGCCGAGATGAACAGGGTGCCCAGAACGTTGCGCGAGGACCGGCGCCGCAGGACCTCGATGGGCCCGCCGCCCATGCCCTCGGGCACCGGCCCCTCGAAGCCGTGGTTCCAGGAACGGTTGTCGTCGGTGCCGTCCCGGTTGTCCTCCCCGTTGGCCAGGTTGTGCTTGTGGTCATAGCTGACCAGGTCGCGCAGGGTGAAGCCGTCGTGGGCGGTGACGAAGTTGACCGAGCCCAAGGGGCCCCGGCCCCCGGGGTACTCCCCGTAGGAGAACATGTCGGCGCTGCCCGACAGGCGTGTGGCCAGGTCGCGCAGGTCCATGCCGTGGCGCCCCTTGGACATCTCCATGGCGTCGCGCAGCCAGAAGGAGCGCACCGTGCCGCGGTAGCGGTCGTTCCAGTCGTGGAAGGGCGAGGGGAACTCGCCGGTGCGCCAGCCGCCCGGCCCGATGTCCCATGGCTCGGCGATGAGCTTGACCCGCTGGAGGACGGGGTCGGTGGCGATGCCGATGAGCAGGGGGTGGCGCGCGTGGAACTCACTGGCGTCCCGCCCCAGGGTGACGGCCAGGTCGAAGCGGAACCCGTCGATGCCCACCTCGGTGACCCAGTAGCGCAGGGAGTCCAGGGTGAGCTGGACCGCACGCGTGGAGCGGAAGTCGACCGTGTTGCCGGTACCGGTGACGTCGACGTACTGGGCCGGACGGTGGTTGGCGTGCAGGTAGTACTCGAGGTTGTCCAGTCCGCGCAGGGACAGCGTCGGCCCGTCGACGCCGGACTCGCAGGTGTGGTTGTAGACCACGTCCATGATGACCTCGAGCCCCGCCTCGTGCAGCAGCGAGACCATGCCGCGGACCTCGTCGAGAACCGCCTGCGGCCCCCGCCTCCTGGCTGCTGCCGTGGCGTAGGTGGGCTCCGGGGCGAAGTAGGACAGGGTCGAGTAGCCCCAGTAGTTGGTCCGGCCCCGCTGAAGGAGGAAGGCCTCGGAAAAGCCCGCGTGGATGGGCAGGAGCTCGACAGAGGTCACCCCCAGGGACTTGAGGTGGGTGATCGCCGCGGGATGGGCCAGGCCGGCGTAGGTGCCCCGCAGCTCGGCGGGTATCTCGGGCATGTCGTGGGTCATGCCTTTGACGTGGGTCTCGTAGATGACCGTGCGGTCCATGGGGACCCGTGGTCCGGGGACGATGGGGAACTGCGCACCGACGACGACGCCTCGCGCGGCGTCGTCGGCCGAGTCCAGGTCCGAGGGCATGAGGGGAAAGCCGGTGGGCTCGAGATCCTGGGTGACCGCGTGGGCGAACAGCGAGGGGCTGAGCCGGGGCGTGGTGTCGATGGCCCGGGCGTAAGGGTCCAGGAGCAGCTTGCGGGGGTTGAACAGCAGGCCCTCGGAGGGGTTCCACGCACCGTGCACCCGGTACCCGTAGCGCTGGCCCGCGCCGACGCCCTCGACATGTGCGCTCCAGGCCCCCCGCGACGGGCCGTGCATGCCCACCCGCTGCTCGGAGACGACGCGTCCCTGCGCGTCGGTCTCCACCAGGCACAGGTCCACCGCGTGCGCCCGGGGCGCGACCACGGCGAAGTCGGCGCCGTCCGCGACAAGGGTGGCCCCCAGGCGCGTGGGGTCGAGGGCGCTGGAGGCGGCGAGGGGTGCCGGCTCCGACGTGGGCAGGACGGACATGTCACCCATTGTCCGACCACTGCCCGATGAGCGACAACCGGTGGAAGGCGACAGTGGTCACCTTCAGGACGGCTGAGCGGGCAGACGTGAGACAGCACTCACCGGAGCCTGCAGAGAGATATGGCAACCTTGTCGGCATGAAAATCGTGGTCTGCATCAAGCACGTCCCCGACGTGCAGTCCGAGCGGCGGCTTGAGGACGGCCGCCTCGTGCGCGGTGAGGACGACGTCCTCAACGAGCTCGACGAGAACGCCGTCGAGGCGGCCGTCAGCCTCGTGGATGACCACGGGGGCGAGGTGGTCGCCCTGACCATGGGGCCCGAGGATGCTGAGGACGGTGTGCGCCGCGCCCTGCAGATGGGTGCCGACTCCGGGGTGATCGTGAGCGACGCCGCCTTGGAGGGGGCCGATGTCGTGACCACCGCACGGGCCTTGGCGGCGGCGATCACCCGCGTCGGCGGGGTGGACCTCGTCATCACGGGCATGGCCTCGCTGGACGCGATGACCTCGATGCTGCCCGGAGCGCTGGCCGCAGCGCTGGGACTCCCCGCCCTGACCCTGGCCAACGGGCTCGAGGTCGACGCGGGCACGGTGAGTGTGACCCGCTCGGTGGGCGCGGTCCGCGAGGTGCTCTCCTGCCCCCTGCCCGCCCTGGTCTCCGTGACCGACCAGGCCAACGAGCCCCGTTACCCCAACTTCGCGGCGATGCGCGCCGCCAAGAAGAAGCCGGTGGAGACCTGGTCCGCCGCCGACATCGGCCTTGAGGTGCCCTCGCCCGGGGTGGCGGTTGTCGACTCCCAGGCCAGGCCCGCCCGCCAGGCCGGCACGATCCGCACCGACGCCGGCCAGGCGGGCCGCGAGCTCGCTGCCTGGCTCGTCGAGTCCAAGCTCGTCTAAGGAAGAAGACACGACCATGATCGACGCACCCGTCCTCGTCCTCGCCGACCTCGACGCGGCAGGGGCCCCCACCGCACCCGCCCTGGAGCTGATCAGCGCGGCCCGAACCCTGACCAGCGGTGAGGTCACCGCCCTCGTGCTGGCCGGCCCCGACCAGGCGGCCGCGGCCGGCCCCGCGCTGAGCGGCTGCGGTGCTGTCCGGGTGCTCGCGGTCGACCCGGCCGCCGCGGTCACGGCGGCCGGCGCGGCCGATGCCGTCGTCGCGGCCGTCGGCGCCTACGCCCCGGGGGTCGTGCTCGTCACCAGCGACTACCGCGGTAAGGAGATCGCCGGGCGCGCCGCAGTCCTTCTGGACTCGGCCTGCGCCAGCGATGTCGCCGACCTCGAGATCGTCGGCGAGGAGCTGCGCGCCTCCAAGCTCGTCCTGTCGGGCTCGTGGACGACGACCCTGGCGGTGGCGCCCGGCACGGGTCGTGTCCCGGTCGTCGCGGTGCGCCCCGGCGCCGTCGAGGCCGCCCCGGTGCCTGCCCCCTCTCCGGCGCCCGTCGAGCAGCTGGCCGTCGAGCTGTCCCCGGAGGCCTCGGCCGTCACCCTCGTTTCGAGTGAGCAGACCACCGTGGCTGCGGGCCCCGACCTCGTCGAGGCGCGCACCGTCGTCGTCGGCGGGCGGGGCGTCGACGGCGACTTCGACCTCGTCCGCTCGCTGGCCGAGCCCCTCGGCGCCGCGGTCGGCGCGACCCGGGTGGCCTGCGACGAGGGGTGGATCGAGCGCAGCGCCCAGGTGGGACAGACCGGCGTGTCCATCGCGCCGCGCCTCTACATCGGTCTGGGCGTCTCGGGCGCCGTGCACCACACGAGCGGTATCCAGGGCGCGGGGACGATCGTGGCCATCTGTGACGACTCCGAGGCGCCGATCTTCGAGATGGCCGACTTCGGTGTCGTCGGCGACGTCACCCAGGTCGTGCCCCAGCTGGTCGAGGAGCTCGAGCGGCTGCGCCCCTGAGTGCCCCTGGCCGGGGCGCCGAGTAGTGCCCCATGCCAACAGGCGGCTGAACCAGCTCGCAGGATGCGACCGTGCCCCCCGGCGGGGACTGGCTGCTGCGCATTGTCGAGGCCGAACCATGCCCCCGAGCTCCGTGTCGAGCTCGGGGGCCGTTCGTCGGACTGGTCGTCGACCATCCGGGCATCGAAGCCCGTGCTCCCTCCACTGTTGCAGGACATGACGACGATCCCACGGGCCGGGAGTCGACGGTCCCGGAGGGCACCTCGTCGACGACTTCCGTCTGCGGATCGTCTCGGGCCAGTGGCCCGCCGGCGGGCCGGATCGTGGCCTCATGGGTGCCAACGGCTGCGGCAAGACCACCCTGCTCAAGATCCTTGCCGGCGTCCTGGCGGACTACGACGGCACGGTCACCATCGCCGGCCACCGCCCCGGGCACCAGAGCAAGGCACTCGCATCCTTCCTGCCCGATGCCTCCTTCCTCGACTCCGATCTCACCGCGACCCGCGCGGTGGACCTGTTCGCCCGGCTCTTCGCCGATTTCGACCCGGCCAAGGCCACCCACCTCATCTCCGACGTCGAGCCGATCATCGACTCGGTGGTCTTCATCAAGGATGGGCGTCTGCTGTTGGCGGGCGACGCCGACGACCTGCGCCAGGCCCACGGCATGAGCCTGGACGCCCTGTTCCGAAATGAGTACCGCTGATGCTGCGCACGCTGTTCGTCCAGGAGGTCCGCACCCAGGCGCCCCGCAACGCCGCCGTCCTCGGCGTGGACATGACCACCGGCGATCTGACCACCCGCATCATGTGGCCCGAGTTCCTGGAGGCCGTGAGGACCGGTGTCGATCCGACCGTTGTGGGTGCCGGCAGCGTGCTCGTCGGCCCACTGCTGGCGGCGGTACTGGTGTGGTGGGCGGTGCGCGCGATCGAGCGGCACAACTGCCTGCGCTGAGCCGGCGCGCCCTCAGGTGATGGTGGCCTGGGCCAGGACCCGGTCGCCGTCACACGGGGGCGCGCTGTCGTAGATGACGACCGACTGTCCCGCCGCGACCCCGCGCACCGGCTCGTTCAGCCCGGCGCTGAGGGTTCCGGCTCCCGGGTCGACGACGACGTCGGCGCCGACGACCCGTCCGTGCGCCCGCACCTGCACGCCCACCTGCCGCCAGCCCATGGCGGTCCCGAGTTCCTCGGGCTCGGCCAGGAGCACGAGGCCATCGCCGGCCACGGTCGAGCGGCTGAGCAGCTCGGCCGGCCCGACCACCACCTCATTGGCCTGTGGCCGGGTCTCCAGCACGTAGCGGGGGCGCCCGTCGGGGGACGGGCGGGTCAGGCCCAGTCCCTTGCGCTGGCCCACGGTGAAGCCGAAGTAGCCCTCGTGGGTGCCCAGGACCTCGCCGTCGGGGGACACGAGCCTGCCCGGCTCGGCCCCCAGGCTGCGGGTCAGGAAGCCACGGGTGTCGCCGTCGGCCACGAAGCAGATGTCGTAGGAGTCGGGCTTGTCGGCCACCGGCAGGCCCCTGCGCTCGGCCTCCGCACGGACCGCGCCCTTGGAGGGGGCGTCCCCCAGGGGAAACAGCGCACGGCTGAGCCCCGAGCGCCCGGAGACCGCCAAGACGTAGGACTGGTCCTTGGCGGTGTCGACGGCGCGGCGCAGCTCGACCCCCTGCGCCTGGCCGGGCCTGCCCGCCGCCGCCCCACCGCTGAGGCGCGCGTAGTGGCCGGTGGCCACGGCGTCGAAGCCCAGGGCGAGGGCGCGCTCGAGCAGGGCGTCGAACTTGACCCGTTCGTTGCAGCGCACACAGGGGTTGGGGGTGCGCCCGGCCCTGTACTCGGCCAGGAAGTCGGACACGACGCGTTGGGTGAACTCCTGGGACAGGTCCCACACGTAGAAGGGGATCCCGAGGATCTCGGCGGCCCAACGGGCGTCGGAGGCGTCCTCGATGGAGCAGCATCCCCGTGCCCCCGCCCGGGTGGCGGCAGGCTCCCGGGACAGAGCCATGTGGACACCGACCACCTCATGGCCGGCGTCGACGGCGCGTGCCGCGGCCACGGCGGAGTCGACCCCGCCGGACAGGGCTGCCAGTACGCGCACACGGCTCCTTCAGCAAGACGATGACGAGGACAATGAAATCGGGGCGCATCCTAACGCGTCAGTGGCCCGGTGCGGGGCAGGGCTCAGATGACACCGGCCTCGTTGAGCGCCGACATGCCGCTCTTGATCTCGAGGTGTCCTCTGTCCCGATCTCGGGGTGTCATATCTCCCGATCTCGGGGTGTGGGCACGCCTGGCGGCCGCGAGCGCGCCGGGAAGGACCGCCAGCAGGCGCTCGACGTCGGCGTCGGTGGTGTTCAGGCTCATGGACACCCTCAGCGTCGAGCGGGCCTCCTCGTGTCCGTGGCCCATCGCCAGCAGGACGTGGCTGGGGCGGCTCACGCCGGCGTGGCAGGCCGATCCCGCCGATGCGTCGATGCCCGCCAGGTCCATGCTCATGAGGAGCGCCTCGGGCGAGACCTCCTCGAACCACAGGTGGGCGGTGCCCGGAAGGTGGGGGGCCTCGGCCGGGAGCGTGGCGTGGACGCCCGGCAGAGCCGTCGCTCCCTCCAGGACCCGGCTGCGTAGCGTCTCCAGCCGCGTCGCCTCCTCATGCTGCTCGGCCACCGCCAGCTCGACGGCCAGTGCGAGGGCCCGCGCCCCCACGAGGTCCTGGGTGCCCGAGCGCAGTCCCCGCTCCTGACGTCCGCCGCCGGTGGGGCAGATCAGCTCCAGGTCGCGCCGGGCGACCAGTGCCCCCGTCCCCACCGGGGCACCGAGTTTGTGTCCCGACAGGCTGAGGGCGTCCAGCCCCCACCCGCGGACGTCGACCGGGACCCGGCCCAGGGCCGCCACGGCGTCGGAGTGGACCGGGATGTACCCGCCGCGCCCGGGACGGTCCTGGCCGCTGGCGGCGCGCACAGTCGCCACGACCGTGGCCATGTCCTGGACGATGCCGGTCTCGTTGTTGGCCGTCATGATGCTGACCAGGGCGACGGGCCCGGTGGAGACGGCCCGGGCCAGACCATCGGCGAGCACGCGGCCGGCCGGGTCGACCGGGGCCTGGACGTGCTCCGCGCCCAGGTGCTCGGCGGCGGTGCGTGCCGAGTCGAGGACCGCCGGGTGCTCGATGGGGGAGGTGACCAGGCGCGGGGCGGGCACGCCGGCGGCGCGGGCTGCCAGCACCCGGCCCGCCACGACCAGGGAGTCGGCCTCGGTGCCCCCGGAGGTGAGGATCACCTCGTGGGGGTCGACGTCGAGGGCGGCGGCGAGCCGGGCGCGCGCCTGCTCCAGCAGCGCTCCGGCTCGACGGCCCGAAGCGTGGCGGGCGGCGGGATTGGCCGAACCGGCCAGTCCGGCGGCCAAGTCCTCCCGGACCTGCTCGGCGACCTCGGGGCGCACAGGGCAGGTCGCGGCGTGGTCCAGGTAGACGCGCGCAGGTGAGCTCATGCCCGCAGGGTACGTGTGCGGGCAGCCGAACGGTGGGACCAGGATCGCAACGCTGGCCGAAACTTCATCCTGTTACCCGGGTATGGACACAGTCTTGGTGTTTCATGGGCAAGACCTGAACGGCCAACTAAAGCAGTATGCGAACCGACGGAGACACGTAATTGTGACAACAAAAAACAATCCCTATTAAACAAACCGTCCTGAATCAAGCAGGGCAAAATGCCCTTGACATAGAGCCTGACGCCGTGTTACGGTTTTTTTGCGTTATATTCAGTAGCGCATATCTGCAGATATGTCCATCACTCCAAAACAAGGAGATCGATAGATGACCAACCAGATGACATTGCCCTCCTCGAATGAGCCCGAGTTGTTGGCGAACAACGCATTCGGATCCGTCGACGAAGGTTTCGTCAACTCCCACAATCTGCCGACGATTTCAAAGTTTCGATTATCGATCGTACGGACTTACGGAGTTCCAGTGCAGGCAGAAATCCTGGTATCTGAGAAATGGAGTTCCGAACAAGGGGGGTGCCCCTATGTGGTGTGTCAAGCGGCTGTGGGTAGTTTCGTGGCTGG
>NZ_JAUNHI010000019.1 GCF_030524025.1 Actinomyces sp.
GGGGCGGCGGGGCGGGGCGCGGGCGGCGGGGCGGTCCCGGCCTGCCCGATGAGCAGCGTTCCGACGGCCGGTCCCGGGCCTATCGCGGCGGCCGCCACGAACCCGGCCAGGGCCGCCGCTATTGAACCGGCCAGTGGCGTGCTTTCTGAGACCGTGCCCCACCGGCAGGGGTGGCCGTAGCCTGCGACTGTGGACCTGCTTGTCATCGCCGCGTGCAGCCAGATCGCACCCCGGCTCGGCCTGGCCTCTCCGCTCATCCTGCTTGGCCTGGGCGTCGCCGTGGGCTTCCTGCCGATGGTCGGTGCCATCGAGTGGACCCGGAGATCGTCCTGGAGATAGTCCTTCCGCCACTGCTGTTCGGTGCGGCCGTGTCCATGCCCGTCATGGACTTCCGTCGCGAGCTCATCGCGGTGGCGGGCCTGGCCGTCGGCCTGGTCGTCATGACGGCCGTGGTCCTGGGGCTCGTCATCCACGCGATCGTCCCGGTCCTGCCGCTGCCCTGGGCCATTGCGCTGGGCGCCGTGCTCAGCCCGACCGACGCCGTGGCCGTGGCCATTGCCAAGGACCTGGGAGTCTCCCAGCGCATCATCACGATCCTTGAGGGCGAGGGCCTGTTCAACGACGCCACCGCGCTCGTCCTGCTGTCCTCGGCCACGGCAGCAGGGCTCATGACCGACACCCACGCCCTGGAGCCGGGCAGCCTCGTGCTCGACTTCCTTCTCGCCCTGGCGATCGCTCTGGCCGTGGGCTGGGTGGTCGGGGAGGTGAGCACGCGCGTGTGCGCACGGGTCAGCGACCCGACCGCCAACACGGTCATCTCCTTCACGATCCCTTTCCTGGCCTCGATCCCGGCCGAGCACCTCGGCGGCTCGGGGCTGGTGGCCGCCGTCGTGGCCGGGCTCGTGGGCTCCTACCGCGCCCCGCTGCTCGTCTCGCCTGCCAACCGGCGCACGGCCCAGCACAACTGGCGCACGGTCCAGCTGGTTCTCGGGGGGGGGCGTCTTCCTGACCATGGGGCTGCAGGCCTACGGCATCGTCAGTGAGGTGGGGGAGGTGGCCGGCGGCGTGACCTGGGTGGTTCTCCTGGCCTTGACGGCGGGGACCCTGACGGTCGCCCTGCGTGCCGTCTTCGTTGTGCCGCTGCTGGCCTGGCTGCGCCGGCTGGGGAGGCGTTCCCGACGACGCTACGAGCGCTGGGAGGAGCGCATGAGCGCTTTCGAGCAGCGCCTGTCGTGCGCCTGCGAGGTCGACCCGGAGATGCTCACCGCCCGGCACCTCACGCCGCAGGAGTGGGACCGGGCGCTGCACCGGTGGTCCCGCCGGCTGGAGCGGGAACGGCGGCGGCAGCGGCGCAGCCGCAACGACCTCGACTACTTCCTCAACGAGCCCCTTGGCCTCCGGGAGGCCTCGGTCATCGTCTGGGCCGGTATGCGGGGCGCCGTCACCCTGGCCGCCGGGGTCCGGCGGGCAGGGGTCGACCACGGGCTCGGCCAGCTGGTCGCCGAGGACGTCGCCTACCCCATCCCGTAGGGGGCCGACCAGGGTGAGGTCATCGCGGCCCTGGCCCACGACGTCGGCGCGCTGGGCGTCGAGCTCTTCGGGCCCTCGTACTGCTACTACTCCATGCCGGTCGGCGGCGGCTCGCGCGCCGTGGTCCTGCTCGATCAGCTGTCCCGCCCTCTGCCCCCGCTCGCCCTGGCGGACGTCACCTCCCGGCTGCCGCGCCTCCTGCCGGGCCTCGACGACCCGGCATGGTCCCTGGAGGGGCTGGTCCGGCTCCTGCCCGGCTGGACGGTCTCCCAGGGTGTCGACCCATCGGGGGCGCGCTGCCTGACGGTCAGCGACGGCGCCGGCGGTGCGGTCCTGGTCGAGTACGCCCTGGACGACCAGGGCCGTCTGGTCTCCATCCGCCTGCACCACGAGGCGGCGGCCCCGGACGCGGGGCCGACCGGCGGGGACTGAGCGGCCGCGTAGACTGCGGGCCGTGACCACACCCCGTCTGCGACCCGGCCTTGAGGGATGCGAGCCCTACGGCGCCCCGGAGCTCAAGGTTCCGGTGCGCCTCAACGTCAACGAGAACCCCTACCCCCCCTCGGAGGCGGTCGTCGCAGGCATCGCGGCGGCAGCAGCCCAGGCGGTGGCGGGGGCCAACCGCTACCCGGACCGCGACTTCCCGGCGCTGCGCGAGGCCCTGGCCGACTACCTCGCCGTCGAGTCCGGCGTGCGCCTGCCTTCGGAGCGGATCTGGGCGGCCAACGGCTCGAACGAGGTCATGCTCCACGTCCTCCAGGCCTTCGGTGGCCCCGAGCGGCCGTGCCTCAGCTTCGCCCCCACCTACGCGATGTACCCCGAGTACGCCCGCGACACGCTCACCCCGTTCGTGACCGCGCTGCGCTCGGCCGACTTCACCCTCGGGCCGAACGGCGAGGCGGTCGCCGCCGTGCGGGCCCACCGACCCGCCGTCGTTATCGTGGCCAGCCCCAACAACCCCACCGGGACGGCACTGCCGACCGACCAGCTCCAGGCGCTGCTCGACGCCGCCCGGGGCAACGGCCCCCTCGACCCGCAGGGCCGTCCCACCGACGCTCTGGTCGTCGTCGACGAGGCCTACGGGGAGTTCCGCCGGCCCGGGGTCCCCAGCGCGCTCGAGCTTCTCGAGGACAACCCCCACCTGGCGGTCACCCGGACGATGAGCAAGGCCTTCGGCATGGCGGGGCTGCGGCTGGGCTACCTGGCCGCGGCGCCGGGCGTCGTCGACGCTCTGCGCGTTGTGCGCCTGCCCTACCACCTGTCGGCGCTCACTCAGGCGGCGGCCGTCGCCGCCCTGGACCACCGCGAGGAGCTGATGGAGCAGGTGGCCTCCCTGCGCGCCGAGCGCGACGGGCTGGTGGCGTGGCTGCGCGCCCAAGGCCTGACCGCGCACGACTCCGACGCCAACTTCGTCCTGTTCGGCCCTTTCGCCGACCGCGAGGCCGTGTGGCGCGACCTGCTCGATCACGGGGTGCTCATCCGCGTCGTCGGGCCCGACGGGTACCTGAGGGTCTCGGTGGGCACCCCCGAGGAGATGGGGCTCTTCCGCGCCGCGCTCACCCGGATCCTGTCCGCACCCGACCACACCACCGCGCAGGAGGCGCCCGCATGAGCCGTACCGCCCGTATCGAACGTTCCACGAGTGAGTCGACGGTCGTCGTCGAGATCGACCTCGACGGCACCGGGCGCACAGAAGTGGCGACGACCGTCCCCTTCTACGACCACATGCTCACCGCGCTGGGCAAGCACTCCCTCATCGACCTGACCGTTCGGGCAAGTGGGGACACCGACATCGACGTCCACCACACCGTGGAGGACACCGCTATCTGCATCGGGCAGGCGCTGCGCGTGGCCCTGGGGGACAAGCGCGGCATCAAGCGCTTCGGGGACGCCCTCGTCCCACTCGACGAGGCCCTGGCGCAGGCGGTGGTCGACGTGTCGGGCCGGCCCTACCTCATGCACGACGGCGAGTCGGAGGCCTTCGTCCATCATCTCCTGGGCGGGCACTTCACCGGCTCGATGGTCCGCCACGTCCTTGAGGCGATCGCCTACCACGCGGGCATCTGCCTGCATGTGCGCGTCCTGTCCGGACGGGACCCCCACCACATCGCCGAGGCCGAGTTCAAGGCCCTGGCCCGGGCGCTGCGCGCCGCGGTGGAGCCCGACCCGCGGGTCGACGGGATCCCGTCGACCAAGGGGGCGCTGTGATGGGCGACGGACGGGATGTCGACAGGCAGGACGGCGGGGACGAGGACATCGACGCCCGTTTCGCCGCGATGATGGAAGGGCTCGACCTCGAGGCTCCCCCGGCCCCCGAGCCCGATGGGCAAGGGCGCACCGAGGGCGGCATCGTCCCGCAGGCCGGTGGGATCGCCGGCGGGGCCGGGGCGCAGGGGGCTGCAGCCGAGGACGGGAGCGCTCCAGGCCCTGCCGCCGGCGGCGCAGCGGGCGGGGCGCCCAAGGCCGTCAAGGTGGCCGTCGTGCTCACCCCGATCGCCAACGCCGAGGCGCTGGCCGGGCTGTGCGCGATGAGCGGTCTCGACTGCACGATCGTCCCGGCGGCCTCGGGCGCCTTCGCGGTCAAGGAGTTCGTCTCGGCCCACGCCGAGTGGGATGTCGCCGAGCTCTTCGGCGGGCTGGAGACCGAGCCCGCCGAGGCGGCGGAGCTCGCCGGTGCCCTGTCGCGCTTCAGTCGGGGCGGCGTCGTTCTTCTGACCGCCGACCTGGCCACCGACGTCGGTATCGAGAAGGGGCTGTCGGGGACGATCACCGCCCGGCGCTATGACAACGGCGCGGCGGGGGAGGAGGCCTCGGCCGGGCTGCTGCTGGCCGGGGTCGACCAGGTCGTCGAGGACGTCCTCATCGGCGCGGTCAAGGCCGATGAGGTGCGCGGGGCGGTCCGCACGGCCGAGGTCAAGCCCGGAGGCGCGCTGCGCCGGCTGGGACGAGGCCTGCGCCGGGGTCGCGGCCGGGGCCGTCACGACGACGCCGGTGCGCACGAGGACGGCAACCAGCCGAGCTGACCGGCCCCGGGACCCTCCCCCCTCACCGAGATCGGTAGATATGACACCGCGAGATCGGGACATATGTCCCGATCTCGCAAAGGGGGTGGGTGGGGTGACACGGGTTCGGGCGGTCAGGCCGATGAGGGGACGCACGACAAGCCGCGGTTGCCGTTGACCGTCCACTCGACCTCGCTGGGGCCTAGGACGGAGACCTCGGGGTTGTCGAATCCGTAGGCCTGGGCCGCCCCTAGCGCCGAAGCGGCGGCGCGCACGAGGGGCACGGCGTCGGCCGGCGCCACCGGGCCGCCCGCCACCAGGTCGACCAGGCTTCCCCCGTCGCAGCGCTCCATGACGATGAAGGGCCGGTCATCGGGCAGCACGCCGGTGTGATGAGTGACACGACGTGCGGGTGGCCGGTGATCCGTCCCGCCGCCTGGACCTCGCGCAGGTAGCGGCGCCTGTTGCGCTCATCGCTCAGGGGCCGGGAGTCGATCTTGACCGCCACCGGCCGTGCCATCGACTCCTGCACACCGCCGTACACGGTGGCGAACCCGCCGCGGCCGATGACGTCGAGGAGCCTGACCCCCGGGATGTGCAGCTGCGCGGTGGCCTGGGGCGGCGGTGGTGGGACGGGCGTGCTGGTCAGCGCGCCATCCTCGCGCCTGAGGGCCCGGAGTGTGAAGTCGGGGCGGAGCGCCGGTCCGGCCCGGAGGGCACACCCGCCGGGGGCGGGTAGGCTTCGGGGCGTGAAAGCACCCCGGGTGGTCGTCCTGTCCTACGGAAGCGGCAATGTGCGCTCCGCCGTGCGCGCGCTCGAGCGCGTCGGGGCCCGGGTGAAGCTGACCGACGACGCCGAGGCCGTGGCGCGCGCCGACGGCCTGGTGGTCCCCGGTGTCGGCGCCTTCGGGGCGGTGATGGACCAGCTCCGGGCGGTCGACGCCCCCCGCCTCATCGATCGCCGCCTGGCCGGGGGCCGGCCGGTGCTGGGCATCTGCGTGGGCATGCAGGTCATGTTCGAGTCATCGGCCGAGCACGCCGTCGACGGCCGGGGGATCGAGGGCCTGGCCCAGTGGCCCGGGACCGTCACCCGCCTGCAGGCCGACGTCGTGCCCCACATGGGGTGGAGCCGGGTGCGCCCCCCGGAGGGCTCGGTGCTCTTCGAGGGCCTGGACCAGGAGCGCTTCTACTTCGTCCACTCCTACGCGGCCACCACCGACCCCGCGGCCCTGCTCGGGCAGGGCCCGACACGTCCGCCGCTGGCCACCTGGGCCAGACACGGTCAGGACTTCGTGGCCGCCGTGGAGAACGGCGCGCTGTGCGCCACCCAGTTCCACCCCGAGAAGTCCGGGGACGCCGGGGCCCGGCTGCTGCGCAACTGGCTGACGACGCTGTGACCCATCGCCGGCACCCGCCGGGCACACCCGATCCGAGGAGTTCGACCATGCTCACCCTTCTTCCCGCCGTCGACGTCGCCGACGGCAAGGCCGTCCGTCTCCTCCAGGGGGAGGCCGGCTCCGAGACCGACTACGGCAGCCCCGTGGAGGCTGCGCAGGACTGGGTGGCCGCCGGTGCGGAGTGGATCCACCTGGTCGATCTGGACGCAGCCTTCGGGCGCGGCTCCAACGCCCCCCTGCTGGCGCGCATCGTGGCCGAGGTCGGCATCAAGGTCGAGCTGTCCGGAGGCATCCGCGATGACGCCTCGCTGGCGCGCGCTCTCGATGCGGGCGCGGCGCGTGTCAACCTCGGCACGGCGGCGCTCGAGGACCCCGAGTGGACCGAGCGGGTCATCGCTGAGCACGGTGAGGCCATCGCCGTGGGCCTCGACGTCCGTGGAACGACCCTAGCTGCTCGCGGCTGGACCCGGGAGGGCGGGGACCTGTGGGAGACCCTGGAGCGCCTTGACGCCGCCGGCTGCACCCGTTACGTCGTGACCGATGTGACCCGCGACGGCACCTTGACCGGCCCCAACACCGAGCTGCTGCGTCAGGTCTGCGCCCGGACCGACGCACCGGTGGTGGCCTCGGGCGGCATCTCGGGCCTCGATGACCTCAGGGCGCTGGCCCGGCTCGTGCCCGAGGGCGTTGAGGGGGCCATCATCGGCAAGGCGCTGTACAACGGGAACATGACCCTGCCCGACGCCCTGGCTGTCGCCCGCGGCCAGGAGCCCGGTGCCTGAGGACCGGCCCACGGTCGGCGGCCGGGGCGAGCCTCCTGCGCAGGCCGCGCACCGCAGGCTCGCCCGGCTCCTGGCCGCGCCCACCGCCTTCCCGCACGACGACGGCGCGGTGGCCCCGGCGGTCGCTCGTGCCCTGACGGAGGCTGACGGGCACCGGCGCCTGGAGCGGCTCCTCGCTGCTCTCAGCGGTGGGCGGGTCCTCGTGCCGGTCGATCCCCACCCCCGTGTGCCGCGGGAGGGGTGTGGTTCGGGTGGGGACGCCGGCGTCCGGACGGCCGACCCGGCCTGCCCGGCGGTGAAGGTGCAGGGCGGAAGGCTCGCCCTGCCGGTGTTCACCGGGGCCGCCGCGCTCGCCGCCTGGCGTCCGCGGGCCCGGCCGGTCCCGGTGGCGGTGGGCCGCGCAGCCGGGCTCGCCCGCCGGGAGGCCGACGGGCTGTGGCTCGTGGACCCCGGAACGGTCGACCTGCTGGTGCCGCGCACGGCGGTGGCCGCGGTGGCCCGGGGGGAGGCGTGGGTGCCCCCGTGGCGCGACGGTCGTCTCGTCGGTGAGCTCGAGCGACGCCTGGGCGCCGTCCCCGGTGTCGAGGGTGCGCGGCTCGGGCCGGGCGCGGGAGCGGGCCTGCGGGTCCTCGTCCTGCTTGATCCCCAGGGTGCGCGGCAGGTGCAGGCGGTCCTGGCCGAGTGCGGCCGGGTCGTGTCCGACCCCGCCTGGGGGGAGCGCCTCGAGGCGGTCGAGCTGTGCCCTGTGCCTCCGACCTCTCGGGGTGGGGAGGGTCACGGTGAGATCGGGGGGATGGGGCTGCCGGGGACCGGCCCGACCTGATAGCCTTCTCAACCGACCGGCCGGAGTCTGTCTCCGGCTCGCAAGCGGAGAGATCCCACCTGGGTCCCGAGCAAGGGGTCGGGTCATGCGAGGAGCAATCCTCGGCGGTCGCGCGTCCCAGCGCGGCCGTGCTCGGGCGAGCACATGCGGGGCCTTCGCGCGCGTACTGCGGCGGGGCCCCTTCTCGTCGTGGCGGTCACCGTCACCAAGAGTGAGGAACAGTCATCAGCGAGCCCCGTATCAACGAACGGATCCGCGTCCCCGAGGTGCGCCTGGTCGGCCCCAGTGGCGAGCAGGTCGGCGTCGTCCGCCTCGAGGACGCCCTGCGCCTGGCCGAGGAGGCCAACCTCGACCTGGTCGAGGTGGCGCCTGACGCGCGCCCCCCGGTGTGCAAGCTCATGGACTACGGCAAGTTCAAGTACGAGTCGGCCATGAAGGCGCGCGACGCCCGGAGGAACCAGGCGAACACCCAGCTCAAGGAGATCCAGTTCCGCCCCAAGATCGATGAGCACGACTACGCCACGAAGATGGGCCACGTCGAGCGATTCCTCAAGGGCGGGGACAAGGTCAAGTGCATCGTCCGCTTCCGCGGGCGCGAGCAGTCCCGCCCGGAGCTGGGCATCCGGCTGCTCCAGCGTGTGGCCGAGGAGATGTCCGAGCTGGGCACCATCGAGTCCCACCCGCGACAGGACGGACGGAACATGGTCATGGTCCTGGCGCCCACACGCAAGAAGACCGAGGTCAAGTCGGACCAGCGCCGTCGTCGGGAGGAGGCCCGCGCGAGCCGTCGGGCCGAGAAGCACTCCCACCGGACGAGGAAGACTCAGCCGGAGGGCCGCACCGGTCAGGACGACCAGGCCCCGCCGGAGGAGGCCCAGGGCTGAGCCCCTGAATACGCAGACCATCACCCACCCCGCGGCAGACCGTGCGGGGTCCGCAGCCCGGGCCGTCCAGGCCGGGGCCGAGAACGAGGAAATCGAGAATGCCGAAGAACAAGACGCACTCCGGTGCCAAGAAGCGCTTCCGGGTCACCGGCAGCGGCAAGTTCATGCGTGAGCAGGCCAACAAGCGCCACCTGCTCGAGGGCAAGTCCTCCCGCCGCAAGCGCAAGCTCGCCCAGGACCAGCCGGTCTCCCGGGCGGACCGTCGTCAGGCCAAGAAGCTGCTCGGTCGCTGAGCGCCCCACCACCCCAAGGAGTCATCACATGGCACGTGTGAAGCGGGCTGTCAACGCCCAGAAGAAGCGTCGTACCGTTCTCGACCGCGCGTCGGGATACCGCGGGCAGCGCTCGCGCCTCTACCGCAAGGCCAAGGAGCAGGTCACCCACTCCGGCGTCTACGCCTTCCGCGACCGTCGCGCCCGCAAGGGCGACTTCCGTCGCCTGTGGATCCAGCGCATCAACGCCGCCGCCCGTGCGGAGGGCATGACCTACAACCGGTTCATCCAGGGCCTGGGCCTGGCCGGCGTCGAGGTCGACCGCCGCATGCTGGCCGAGCTGGCCGTCAACGAGCCGGCCGCCTTCTCGGCCCTCGTCGACGTCGCCCGCAAGGCCCTGCCGGAGGATGTCAACGCCCCCCGCGCCTGAGACAACGGATCGTAACCGGCGCGTGACCTTGCGTCGTACCATCGTCCTAGTTGAGACTTGTGCCTCGGCCCCGCCCACGGGACCGGGGCGCTTGTCGTCCTGGCCGTGCCATCGCGGCTTGCGGGGCCCCGCCCATCAGTCGTCCCTGAGAGGAAAGTATGGAGCACGTCGTCGGTAACGAGCGCTTCTTCGACCCGGAAGACATCTTCTTCTCGGTCACCGACGCCAAGGGCGTCATCACGCGGTCGAACTCCACCTTCGTCCAGCTCTCGGCCTTCGGGCGCGACGAGCTCATCGGGGCGCCGCACAACCTCATCCGCCACGACACGATGCCGGCGGGCGCCTTCAAGCTCATGTGGGACGACCTGTCCCAGGGTCTGCCGGTGTGCGCCTACGTGGTCAACAAGGCCAATGACGACCTGGACTACCGCGTCTTCGCTGTGGTCGTGCCAGTGGGGGAGGACTACCTGTCGGTGCGCATGAAGCCGCAGAACGATGAGGTTCGCACCCTGGTGGAGTCCGTCTATGAGACGGTGCGCGCCGAGGAGCGGCGGGTCGCGGGCGAGGGCGCCTCCCGCTACGAGGTCGGGGTCTACGGCGCCGGCGAGCTGGCCGCGGCCCTCGCGCCGCTGGGCTTCGGCTCCCTGTACGACATGACCCAGGCCCTGCTTCCCACCGAGCTCCAGCTGCTGCTGGGGGCGGGTGTGCGCGTGCCCGAGACCCCCGAGGCCACGGGGCCGCTGGGCCGGATCCTCGAGGTTGTGCGCACCGTCGAGCGCGACTCCGACGCCCTGGTGCGTCAGCTCGACGAGTACAGCCGCCTGCTGGGCGCGCTGGACGCACGCTCCTCGGAGATGGCCGACATGTCCCAGCGCGCCCGGGACGTGATCGCCGGCGTCTCGTCGGTGGGCAGCCCCGACTCCGACTCCTCCGCGCCGCGCACGAGCGAGCGGGTGGTCACCGCGCTGAGCAGCGCCGTCGAGATCCTCGGTTCCCTGCCCACGGAGATGGACGAGCTGCGTCGCGAGGTCGTCCGGCTGCGTTTCCTGGCCTCCCAGATGCGGCTTCTCACCCTCATGGTGGGACGCTTCGCCGCCTCGGCCGTGCACGACGGCGAGGAGGACGCCCTGGCATCCATGACGCTGCTGTGCCGGGCCCTGGAGGAAGGGACCGGGAGCCTGGCGGACACGAGCGCGGCGGTGCGCACGGGCGTGGCCGAGCTCGATGTGCACACCCGCGCCCTGGTCAAGGACCTCGACTCCACCCAGCGTCCCCTCGACCGGTGGCTGCGCACCCTGCGCGACGAGGGCGCCGTGCCCCTGACGGCCGACGCGCCGCCGACTGGGGACAGCGAGAGCGAGGAGCCCGCCGCCGAGGAGGTGCCGGCGGCCGAGCCCGCCGCCGAGGAGCAGTCGGGCGATGCCGTGGACTGCGAGACGGTCATCGTGCGGGTCGAGGCACTGGCGCAGCAGGGCTTCCCCGAGGCGGGGCCGATGGCGGCCCTGGCGGCCGAGTGCCGCGGGCTCGAGCTGCCCATTGACAAGGACGCCTTCGACGCGGGCTTCCGCGTCCTGCACGACGAGCTCGAGGCGTACACCGGCGTCACACAGGACACACAGGACTGAGCCGGCGGCGCCGGAATGGGTGTCAACTGGGGTGGGGGGGGGGGGGGGGGGGGGCCCCCCCCCCCCCCCCCCCGCCCCCACCGCGCTCCCCCCGCGCGGGGGGGAGTGTGACCACACCCCCGCCCCCACCCCCCACACCCCGACGCCCCCGGGGGGCGCGGCTGGGGTTCAAATGGGGGGTGGGTGGGTGCCGGTCCCCCCCCCCCCCCCCCACCCCAGTTGACCCTTCGGCGTACCAGGGCCTAGGTTGGTCGTGTGACCACGGACCTCGCACACCGCCCGGCGGCCCCTGCCCGCCTCGGCACGCTGCGTGTCCTGTGCTCCATGTGTTGTCAGGCCTGACCGGCGCCTGACGCTCCGAGACGCAGCATCCCTCGGAGGCTCCGGCGCACAGCGTCCGGAGGCATGGCGGCCGAGGCGCTCGGCCAACCACGGGTCCAGCCCCCACCGGGACACAGCCTGACATCGGCTCTCCGGACGCTCACACCCTCCCACCACTGAGGAAGCGATGAGCGAGACATCCGTGACTGCCCCATCCCCGACGACCCAGCCCGACGAAGGCGCCCAGCGGACCTCCCAGCGCCCGGTTCGCCCCCCGCGTGCCGGCCGCTCCAACGGCCAGTGGGCCGTGGACGGGCGTGCACCGCTCAACCCCAACGAGACCGTCAAGCAGCTGAGCCCTCCGCTCGAGGTGCGTCAGCGGGTCGAGGAGCGCTACGCCCTGGAGGGCTTCGACTCCATCGACCCCGACGACCTCCACGTGCGCCTGCGGTGGTGGGGCCTGTACACCCAGCGCAAGCCGGGTATCGACGGTGGCCGCACGGCCCAGCTCGACGTCACCGAGCTCGAGGACTCCTACTTCATGCAGCGCGTGCGGATCGACGGCGCGGTCCTGTCGGCCGAGCAGGTCGAGGTCCTGGGGGAGATCTCCACCACCTTCGGCAGGGACACGGCCGACATCACCGACCGGCAGAACATCCAGTTCCACTGGATCAGGGTCGAGGACCTGCCCGAGATCTGGCGCCGCCTGGAGGAGGTGGGCCTGTCGACCATCGTGTCGGCCGGCGACACCCCGCGCGCCTTCCTGCTCAGCCCGGTGGCGGGCATCGCCGCCGACGAGATCATCGACCCCACGCCGGTGGCCGAGGCGATCCGGCGCACTTATATCGGCGACCCCGAGCTGGCGAACCTGCCGCGCAAGTTCAAGACGGCGATCACTGGCCACCCCAGCCTCGACATCGTCCACGAGATCAACGACATCTCCCTGGTCGGGGTCGTCCACCCCGAGCTGGGCCCCGGTTACGACCTGTGGGTCGGTGGCGCCCTGTCGACCGCACCGCGGTTGGGGGAGAGGCTGGGCGCCTTCGTCACGCCCGAGCAGGCAGCCGAGGTCTGGTACGCAACGATCAGGATCTTCCGGGACTACGGGTACCGGCGTCTGCGAGCCAAGGCGCGGATGAAGTTCCTCCTGGCCGAGTGGGGGCCGCAGCGCTTCCGCCAGGTGCTCCAGGACGAGTACCTCGGCTACGAGCTGGCCGACGGGCCCGCCCCGCGCTCGACCGCCGCACGCGCCGACCACCTGGGTGTCCACGAGCAGAAGGACGGCCGCTTCTTCATCGGCGCCTCCCCCGGGGTGGGCAGGATCGGGGGCAAACGCCTGAGCGCCGTGGCCCGCCTGGCCCGCAGCGCCGGAAGCGACCGGATCCGCTTCACCCCCCTGCAGAACCTGCTCATCCTCGACGTCGAGAAGGACGAGGTCGATGAGCTCGTCGCCGGTCTGGAGGCCCTCGACCTGCAGGTCACGCCCCGGCCGTTCCGGCGCGCCACCCTGGCGTGCACGGGGATCGAGTTCTGCAAGTTCGCCATCGTCGAGACCAAGGACCTGGCCTCCCGCGTGGCCGCCGAGCTCGACGAGCGTCTGGCCGACCTCGACCTCGACCGGCCCCTGAGCCTCAACGTCAACGGCTGCCCCAACTCCTGCGCCCGGATCCAGATCGCGGACATCGGCCTCAAGGGCCAGATCATCACTGTCGACGGCAAGCGGGTGCCGGGCTTCCAGGTCCACCTGGGTGGCGGCCTGGCCGACTCCGGGCGTGAGGAGGCCGGCCTGGGCCGCACCGTGCGGGGCCTCAAGGTCCCCGCCGACGGCGTGGCCGACTACGTCGAGCGGATCACCCGCCGCTTCGTCGCCGCCCGCCACGACGGCGAGACCTTCGCCCAGTGGGCCCACCGAGCCGATGAGGAGGAGCTCGTATGACGCACCAGACACCAGTGAGGCCCCAGGAGGGCCGGATCGCGCCCGAGGCCCCGGGGGCCCGGTTCCCTGAGGCGCCCCGCTCCCTGCGCCCTGCCGAGGAGCTCCAGAGTGTCGTCGAGGAGGCCGTTGGCCGGCTCGGCGGCCTCGGCGACGAGGACTCCGAGGCCAGTGCCGATGAAGTGATGGCCTGGGCGGCCGCCGCCTTCCCCGGCACGCTGGCCGTGGCCTGCTCGATGGCCGACGCCGTCCTGCCCCACCTGGTGGCGCGCCACGTCCCGGGCGTCGACGTCCTGTTCCTCGACACCGGCTACCACTTCGCCGAGACCTACGGCACCCGCGACGCCGTGGCCGCGAGCCTGGACGTGCGCGTCGTCGACGTCCTGCCCGCCCTGACCGTCGAGGAGCAGGACGCCGCCTGGGGCCCGCGCCTCTACGAGCGCGACCCGACGCGCTGCTGCGCCCTGCGCAAGGTCGAGCCCCTCCAGCGGGCACTGACCGGCTACGAGGCCTGGGTCACCGGGGTGCGGCGGGAGGACGCCTCCACCCGCACACACACCCCGTTGGTGTCCTGGGACGCCTCACGCGGTCTGGTCAAGATCAACCCGCTGGCCGCCTGGACCCTCGACGACCTCCTGGCCTACGCCGAGGAGCACCACGTCGTGGTCAACCCGCTGCTGGCTGACGGCTACCCCTCGATCGGCTGCCAGCCCTGCACCCGGCGCGTCGCGCCGGGCGAAGACCCCCGTTCCGGCCGCTGGGCCGGATTCGCCAAGACAGAATGCGGAATCCACCTATGACTCTCCTCGACACCGCCCCTGCCGCCCCGCTGCCCGACCTGCCCGGTCCGGTGGCCGCCCCGCCCGCCGTCGAGCCCCTGTCAGACCTCGACGTGCTGGAGTCCGAGGCGATCCTCATCATCCGGGAGGTGACCGCCGAGGTCGAGCGCCCGGTGCTGCTGTTCTCCGGCGGCAAGGACTCGGTGGTCATGCTCCACCTGGCGGCCAAGGCCTTCTGGCCGGCGCCCATCCCCTTCCCGGTCCTCCACGTCGACACCGGCCACAACTTCCCCGAGGTGCTGGCCTACCGGGACGCCACGGTCGAGCGCCTGGGCCTGCGGCTGATCGTGGCCAGGGTCCAGGACTACATCGACGACGGTCGCCTGCGTGAGCGCCCCGACGGCACGCGCAACCCCTTGCAGACCATGCCGCTGCTCGACGCCATCGAGGAGGGCCGTTTCGATGGCGTCTTCGGGGGCGGGCGGCGTGACGAGGAGAAGGCGCGGGCCAAGGAGCGGGTGGTCTCCCTGCGCGACGCCTTCGGCCAGTGGGACCCGCGCAACCAGCGCCCCGAGCTGTGGAACCTGTTCAATCCACGGCACGCCCCGGGGGAGCACGTGCGCGTCTTCCCCCTGTCGAACTGGACCGAGCTGGACGTGTGGAGCTACATCGAGCGCGAGGGCATCGAGCTGCCCAGCCTCTACTACGCCCACGAGCGGCAGGTCTTCAAGCGCGACGGCATGTGGCTGGCGGCCTCCAAGGTCTCGGCCCCGCGCCCCGACGAGCCGGTGGTCACCCGCACCGTGCGCTACCGGACCGTGGGTGACATGTCGTGCACCGGTGCCGTGGACTCCAGCGCGGCCACGATCCACGACGTCGTCGTCGAGGTGGCGGCCTCGACCCTGACCGAGCGCGGCGCGACCCGCGCCGACGACAGGCTCTCGGAGGCCGCCATGGAGGACCGCAAGAAGGAGGGCTACTTCTGATGACCACGTTGCTGAGACTGGCCACGGCCGGGAGCGTCGACGACGGCAAGTCGACGCTGGTGGGACGGCTCCTCTACGACTCCAAGTCGGTGCTCATCGACCAGCTGGCAGCCGTCGAACGGGTCAGCGCCGAGCGCGGGCTGGACGGGGCCGACCTGGCGCTGCTCACCGACGGCCTGCGGGCCGAGCGGGAGCAGGGCATCACCATCGATGTCGCCTACCGGTACTTCGCCACCCCGCGCCGCTCCTTCATCCTGGCCGACTGCCCCGGGCACGTGCAGTACACCCGCAACACGGTCACCGGCTCCTCGACGGCCGACGTCGTCGTCCTGCTCGTCGACGCCCGCCACGGCGTCCTGGAGCAGACCCGCCGGCACCTGGCGGTGGCGGCGCTCCTGCGGGTGCCCTCAGTGGTCGTCGCGGTCAACAAGATCGACCTGGTCGACTACTCCCAGGAGGTCTTCGAGACCATCTCGGCCCAGCTCGAGCAGATCGCGGCGGCCCTCGGCGTCGCCCGGGTGCACACGATCCCCACCTCGGCGCTGCTGGGCGACAACATCGTCGAGCCCTCCGCATCGACTCCCTACTACACCGGCCCGACCCTTCTGGAGCTCCTCGAGGAGCTGCCCGCCGAGGTCTCCAGCCCCGGCAGCGCCCCGGGCACCACCGGGCTGCGCCTGCCGGTCCAGACCGTCATCCGGCCCCAGACGGCGGCCGCCGACCCGCGGCTGCTCGACTACCGCGGCTACGCCGGCCAGATCAGCGCCGGGGCCGTCAGCCCCGGCGACGAGGTCGTCGTCCTGCCCTCGGGACGGCGCTCGACGGTCACCGACATCGACCTGGCCGAGCGCCCGCTGAGCCGGGCGGTGGCGGGACAGTCCGTCACGCTGCGCCTGGCCGACGACATCGACATCGCCCGTGGCGACCTCATCGCTGCGGTCGGGGACGCCCCGGTCCCGGTGCGCGAGCTCGAGGCCACTGTCGCCTGGCTCTCGGAGTCTGCGCTGCGTCCCCGCGCCCGCGTCCTGCTCAAGCACGGCGCGCGCACCGTCCAGGCCATCGTCGACCAGGTCCTGGGGCGCCTGGACCTGGACGACCTCACCCACGTCGATGCCGACGCCCTCGAGCTCAACGACATCGGGCAGGTGCACCTGCGCCTGGCCCAGCCGGTTCCCCTCGAGGACTACGGCGCCTCCCGCGCCGGCGGCGCCTTCCTCCTGGTCGACCCTGCCGACGGCGCGACCCTCGCCGCGGGCATGGCCAGCCTGCCCGCCGGCACCGCGGGCGCTAAGACCTCAGGGGCGCTGCGGTGAGCGCGCCGGAGGAGCCGCGCGGGACGGTCACACTCGTCGGGGGCGGCCCGGGGCCCGCGGGCCTGGTCACCGAGGCCGGGCTCGCCGCCCTGGCCCGGGCCGACGTCGTCGTCCTGGACCGCCTGGCCCCGCGCGAGGCCGTTCCCCGGGGCACCGAGGTCATCGACGTCGGCAAGGAGAACGGCCTCCACCGCGTCATCCAGGACGACATCAACGCGATCCTGGTCGACCAGGCCCGGGCCGGACGACGGGTGGTGCGCCTCAAAGGGGGCGACCCCTACGTGCTGGGCCGGGGAGGCGAGGAGGTGGCCGCCTGCCGCGCCGCCGGCATCGAGCCCGAGGTCGTCCCCGGGGTCACCAGCGCCATCGCGGTTCCGGCCGCGGCGGGCATCCCCCTGACCCACCGCGGCACGGCCCGTGCCTTCACCGTCCTGGACGGCCACGGGCCGCTGGGCGAGCTCCCACTGGGCGGGGAGCACACTCTTGTCATCCTCATGGGCGTGGCCACCCTGCGCCAGGTCGTGACCGCGCTGATCGACCGGGGCAAGGACCCCGAGACCCCGGCGGCGGTCATCGAGAACGGCCTGCTGCCCCACCAGCGCGTCACCACCTCGACGATGCGATGTCTTCCCGACGTCGCCGAGCGCACCGGCGTGCGGCCCCCGGCCGTCGTCGTCCTCGGAGACGTCGTGACCCTCAGCCCCCACTGGCACAGCTGAGACCCCCTCGGCGGCGCCACCTCCTGGCTCGGAAGGCATCTCCTCATGAACAGCAAGCTCCTCAAACTCGCCATCGTCGGATTCGGGGCCCAACTCGTCGACGGTGCCCTCGGCATGGGCTACGGCGTGACCTCCTCAACCCTCCTGCTCCTCGTCGGACTCTCGCCGGCGCTGGCCGTGGCCAGCGTCCACCTGTCCGAGATCGGCACGACCTTCGTGTCCGGGGTCTCCCACTGGCGCCTGGGCAACGTCGACTGGCCCACCGCCGTGCGGCTGGCACTGCCCGGTGCGGTCGGCGCCTTCACGGGCGCCACCGTCCTGTCCCACCTGTCGACCTCGGCGGCCCAGCCCATCACCGCCTCGATCCTGCTGGTCCTGGGTGCCTACATCATCGTGCGCTACCTGCGCCCGATCGCGGTCAGGCCACGGGCCGAGGCCCGCACGGGCTTCCTGGCCCCGCTCGGTGTCGTCGCCGGCCTGGTCGACGCCACGGGGGGCGGCGGCTGGGGCCCGGTGGCCACGACAACGCTGCTGACCAGCGGCCGGCTTGAGCCGCGCAAGGCGGTGGGCACGGTCGACACCTCCGAGTTCCTGGTCACCGTGTCGGCCTCGGTCGGCTTCCTCCTGGGCCTGGGCACCGCCGGCATCGACCTGGGCATCGTCCTGGCGCTCCTGGCGGGAGGGGTGGTGGCCGCACCCCTGGCGGCGCTGGCGGTCTCACGCCTGCCCTCCCGCCTCCTGGGGGTGGGTGTCGGCGGACTGATCGTCCTGACCAACCTGCGCACCCTGCTGTCGGCCGCCGACGCCCGCGCCGAGGTCTCCCAGGGCGCCTACCTGCTCGTCAGCCTCGTGTGGGCCAGTGTCATCGTGTGGACCCTGGCGACGCTGCGGCGTCGTCCGGCCCCACTGGCCGAGGAGGTCGGTGCCGCGTGAACGCCCTGCCCCCATTGGCACCCCGTCCAGTGCCGCGCACCCCGACCCGGCCGCCCGGCGGCCACGGCCCGGAGCCGCATGCCGCCGAGCACCGTCCCGGCCCCCGCGCCCCCGGGCACGGGCGGGTCCCAGCCCCGGGGCGTCGGCACGAGCCCGCGGCGCCGGCCGCCGGCCGCAGTCTGGTCCTGCTGGCCCACGGCTCCGGGCACCCGGCGGGACGGGAGGTCGTGGAGGACATCACCGGCCAGGTCGCCCACCGGCTGCGCGGGCACGGTACCCGGGTGACCCTGGGCTTCCTGCGGGAGATGACCCCCTCACCGGCCCAGGCTCTGGCGGGCACCGAGGACCCCGTCGTCCTGCCCCTGTTCCTGGGTCAGGGCTACCACGTGCGGGTCGACATCCCCCATGAGCTGCGCCGCCACGGCAGCGGGCAGATCGTGCCCCACCTCGGGGCCTCTCCCCGCCTGGTCGAGGTGCTGTCCGACCGCCTCGACCAGGCGGGGGCCCGGCCGGGCGACGGGGTGGTCCTGGCGGCGGCCGGCTCCTCCGACCCCGGTGCGGTCCAGGAGGTCCACGCCCTGGCCGAGGTTCTCGGCGCGCGTCTGAGGACCGAGGTGGGTGTGGGTTTCCTGTCGGCCGCCACCCCTGACGTGCGCGAGGCCGTTGCCTCCCTGCGCGCCCAGGGGCACCGGCGTGTCGTGGTCAGCTCGCTGCTGCTCTCCGACGGCGTGTTCCAGCAGGCCCTGAGCAGGGCGGGGGCCGACGTCGTCACCGCACCCCTGGGTGCCCACCGGGAGATCGTCGAGGCGGTGCTCGAGGGGTACCGGGCGGCCGCCGGTCCACTCGGCGACATCCCGGTCGATGCCGCGGCCGGCCAGGAGGCGTGAGCCCGGGGCCGGTCGGTCAGGGCTCGGTGAGAACTGTCCTTGCCGGCGGCCATGCTCACGGGGCCGCGGTGTCCGTGAGGGTAGCCTCGGCCCATGAGCGCGCGCCCCGAGGCCCGACAGGTCCTGTCCAACCCCGGCTCCGCGCGGGTCACGCGGGTGGCCGGGCTGGCCCGCCGCCAGGCGCGCGAGCGGCACGGTCGTTTTCTCGCAGAAGGCCCCCAAAGCGTGCGCGAGGCCGTGCGCCACGCCCCCGACCACGTCCTGGACGTCTATCTCACCGAGGCCGCTGCTGAGCGGTACCGGGAGATCGTGTCCCAAGCCCGCCAGTCCGGGATCCACACCCACCTCGTCAGCCCCTCGGTCATGGAGGCCATGAGCGCGGACGCGCAGGGGGCGCTGGCTGTCGTCGGTGTCGGTGCGCTCGCGGCCCCGGGGCGGGGGAGAGGTGCGGCCGAGGGCTCGACGACGGGCGCCTCGACGGACCCCGCGGTGGGCTCTGTGGGGGACTGGGCGCATGCCCTGGCCGGGGCCAGGCTCGTGGCGGTGCTCACCGAGGTCCAGGACCCCGGCAACGCCGGGACGATCATCCGGGCCGCCGACGCCGCGGGCGCCGACGCCGTGGTTCTTGCCCGCGGATCGGTGGAGGCCACAAGCCCCAAAGTGGTGCGCTCCACGGCCGGGTCGCTCTTCCACCTGCCGGTGCTCACCGGCGGCGGCCTGGAGGAGGTCGTGGGGGCGCTGCGGGCCGCCGGGCTGACGCTTCTGGCCGCCGACGGGCGCGGACCGGTCGACCTCTTCGAGGCCGACGAGTTGCTGGCCGCCCCCGGCGCCTGGCTGCTGGGCAATGAGGCGCGGGGCCTGGCCCCGGCCGCCCTCGAGCAGGCCGATGCCGTCGTCTCCATCCCCATCTACGGGGCCGCCGAGTCCCTCAACGTCGCCACCGCCGCCACCATCTGCCTCTACGCCTCCGCCCGCGCCCAGCGCTGAGGTGCGAGATCGGCCGACCGCGCGGGAGGGGATCGCGCGCGGCCTCAGCCCAGCACGGTGAGCAGGTCGCGCAGGCTGGCCACGACAAGGGCGCCGGGGCGTCGTCGGGCAGGGTGACCGAGGTGCCCGGCCGCACGAGCAGCGCGGCGGCCATCCCGGCGGCGCGTGCCGCCGCCATGTCGATGCCCCGGTCCCCGACGCACAGCTATTCTCCCCGGATCTGGCCTGCCGCACCGGCACTCGGAGACCCGATCTCCTGCTGGGTCCGGTCCCCGGCACCGCGGCCGGGTGGCGCTCGGACGCGAGGCGGGCTGAGCCGACCGGCCCGGCAGAGCCCCGACGGTCTCGCAGATCGGCGCAGCGCTGGGCATGGCGGGGCATCGGTGTTACGGTTCGGGCACGCGGCCGCGGTCGGCGGCCGCCGGATGCAGGAGGAGGAACTCGGTGCGCATGTGGATGTGTTGCTGTCGCTGTCACTGAGACAGCCTCCAGACCCATTCGCTCCCAGACCGAGACGAGGTGCTCGTGCGCACTCCCACCCCGCCCGCAGACCAGTCCGACGACCACCGGCCGGCATCGCCCGCCGACGTGCTCGTGCGCATCAGCCATGTGGTCAAGCGCTACGGAGACTTCACCGCGCTGGACGATGTGTCCCTGGACATCCACCGCGGTGAGGTGGTCACCGTCGTCGGCGCCTCGGGCTCGGGCAAGTCCACCCTGTGCCGCACGATCAACCGCCTGGAGACCATCGAGTCCGGCACCATCGAGATCGACGGCGTCCCCCTGCCCGAGGAGGGCAAGGAGCTGGCCCGCCTGCGCGCCGAGGTCGGCATGGTCTTCCAGTCCTTCAACCTCTTCCCGCACCTGAGCGTCCTGGACAACATCACCCTGGCTCCGGTCAAGGTCCGCGGCCTCGACAAGGACATGGCCCAGGCCAGGGCGCGCTCCCTGCTGGAGCGCGTCGGGCTGGCCGACCAGGCCGCCAAACGCCCGACCCAGCTCTCCGGAGGCCAGGCCCAGCGGGTGGCCATCGCGCGGGCCCTGGCCATGGACCCCAAGGTCATGCTCTTCGACGAGCCCACCTCCGCCCTGGACCCCGAGATGATCAACGAGGTCCTCGACGTCATCAAGGACCTGGCCACCTCGGGGATGACGATGCTCGTCGTCACCCACGAGATGGGCTTCGCCCGCTCGGCGGCCGACCGGGTCGTCTTCATGGATGCCGGGCAGATCGTCGAGGCCGGCCCGCCGGCGGAGTTCTTCTCCCAGCCGCGCACCGAGCGCGCCCGCGACTTCCTGTCCAAGGTCCTCAGCCACTGATTCCGCACACCTGAATGAGCACCTGATTCAGCCACTGGCGACCCGCCCACCAGCCACCTCACCTCCACCGTCCACCGACCTGCGGCGGCCCCGCGCCGACCCGCACCCAGTCGCACCGGCCCGCGCACCCCGTGCGGACCCCGGCGAGCGACGATCCGTGAAAGGAACCACCATGGCGACCCTGTCCCGCCGACTCCTCCTGACCTCCTCGGTCTCCGCCTCCGTGGCCCTCGCCCTGGCCGCCTGCGCCGACACCGGCGCCGACGGCCAGGCGGTGGCCAGCGCGTCAGAGGGCGCCGGCGGCTTCGACACCGCGGTAGCCTCCGGCCCGGTGGCGGCCGACGACGTCGTGGCGGCCTCGACCTGGGCCACAGCCATCAAGAACGCGGGCAAGCTGCGCACGGGCGGGACGAAGACCTCCCAGGTCTTCTCCATCGAGGACCCGGCCACCGGCAAGCTGACCGGCTTCGACGCGGGCCTGGCCCAGGCCCTGGCCCGCTACATCATCGGCGGGGACGACGCCGCCTCTCTGCTCGAGGTCACCCAGGTCTCCTCCGACACCCGCGAGACCTTCCTGACCAACGGCAGCGTCGACGCCGTCATCGCCACCTACACGATCACCCCGGAGCGGGCCCAGAAGATCACCTTCGCCGGCCCCTACTACTCCTCGGGGCAGATCGTCCTGGTCACTTCCGATAACAGCGAGATCACCGGGGTGGAGTCCCTGGATGGCAAGAAGGCGGCTGTCCAGTCCAACTCGACCTCCGCCGACGCCCTGGCCGAGAAGACCCCGGGGGCCCAGGCCGTGCCCTTCGACACCAACTCCGAGTGCGTGGCGGCCCTGACGGCCGGGCAGGTCGACGCCTACGTCGTCGACCAGGCGCTGGCACTGTCCGAGATCGCCGGCAACGACTCCCTCAAGATCGTTGGCGACCCCTTCACCGACGACCCCTACGGCATCGGCCTGCCCAAGGACTCCGACGCCCAGGCCTTCGTCAACACCTTCCTGGAGACCATCGAGTCCGATGGCACCTGGGACGCCATCTGGCAGGCCACGATCGGCGCGATCCTGGGCGGCTCGGCACCCGAGCCGCCCGCCATCGGCTCGGTCCCCGGTTCCGAGACCGCCTGACCCGACCGCTCGGCCCTCGCCCGGGGCCGGGCGGTCGGCCTCCGACCCGCACGTCCTCAGGAGCACCATGACGGTCCTCACCGACAACCTCGACCTGCTCGGGCAGGGCCTGGCCACGACCCTGGTCCTCGCCCTGTCCGCCTACGCCGGCGCCTTGGTTCTGGGCACCGTCATGGCGGTGTTCCGGGTCAGCCCCATCCCGCCGCTGCGGCTCGTGGGCGCTGCCTGGGTGACGGTGGCATGCAACATCCCGCTGCTGTGCCTCATGATCCTGGCGGCCTTCGCCCTGCCGGTGGCCGGGGTGCGCGTGTCCCTGTTCTGGGCCGCGGTCGGCTCCCTGACCTTCTCCGCCTCAGGATTCGTCTGCGAAACCGTCCGCTCCGGGGTCAACTCGGTGCCCAAGGGGCAGATCGAGGCCTCCCGGGCCCTGGGCATGCCGTTCTCGATGACCATCACCCGCGTCGTCCTGCCCCAGGCACTGGCCCGCACCATCCAGCCGCTGGTCAACATCTTCATCTCCTGCCTCATCGGCTCGGCTCTGGCCGCCGCCATCGGCGTGCCCGAGCTGACCAGCGTCACCCAGTCCCTCAACCGCCAGTACGCCGAGGCGGTCGTCACCTTCCTCACCTCGGGCCTGACCTACCTGGCCATCGCCTTCGCCGCCACGAAGGTCGGGGGAGCGCTCGAACGGCGCCTGTCCTCAGGACGGGAGGCCCGCGCATGACGATGGCATCGACCCGGCTCGTCACCCGCCGGGGGCGCACCACCGGCCCCACCGACTCGGCCCTGCTCTTCGATGCACCAGGGCCCCGCGCCCGGCGCCGCATCCTTGTCTGCTCGGTCCTGGTCACGGTGCTCATCGTCGCCCTGGTCGCGGCCGCGGTGGCCCAGCTGGCCCAGGCCGGCCAGCTCGACTACCCCAAGTGGCGCTACTTCGCAGGCCAGTCGGTGGTGCGCTACCTGGGCAAGGCGCTGCGCGACACGCTGACGGTCACCGCCGTCAGCGCGGCGCTGTCCTTCCCGCTGGGCATCGTCCTGGGTTGGGCGCGGCTGGCGGCCGGCCGGGTCGGCAAGGTGGTCGTGGGAGCCTGGATCGACGCCATGCGCGCGATCCCCATGCTCCTGCTCATCTACTTCTTCCTCCTCGTCGTGCCGCGCTGGGGCCTGACACTGTCCCCCTTCTGGATGCTCGCGGTGCCCATCGTCATGTGCACCTCGGCGACCACCTCCGAGGTGTTCCGCTCCGGCGTGCTCTCCCTGGACCGGGGGCAGAGCGAGGCATCCCTGGCGCTGGGCCTGAGCCGCGGGCAGACGATGCGCCTCGTCCTGGCCCCGCAGGCGCTGCGGGTCATGCTGCCCACCCTCATCACCCAGCTCATCGTCATCCTCAAGAACTCCTCCCTGGGCTACGTCGTGGCCTACGCCGAGCTCATGTATGCCGCGCGCCTGCTGGTCTCCAGCGCCCGCGCCACGGTGTACCTGGACGTCTACCTGCCCGCCTACATGATCGTGGCGCTGCTCTACATCGCCCTCAACTGGTCCCTGGGCGCGGCCGCACGCCGCATCGAGGCGCGCACCCGCTGACGGCCCCGTCAGGCCCCCAGGTCCCGGCGCCGGTAGGCGACCAGGCCCGTCAGGAGCCCGAGGGCGCCGACCCCCGTCTGTACCGCCAGCGGCCCCCAGTCCATCGGCCCGACGACGTCGAGACCGTGACCGAGCACGCTCAGGTCGGCGGCCCACGTGGGCAGCTTGACCAGGCCCCCGAGGAACTGGGCGAAAGCGCTCCACGCCACGACCCCCCACACGAGGGCGACCCATCGCGGGGCGAGCCCCACCAGGGCCAGGGCGATGCCGACCGCGGCCATGAGCCCCGGCAGCTGGCTGACGGTCATGACGAAGGCGCGTCCGACCGCGTGGTCCGCCGTCACCTGGGTGGAGGTCGACCACGCCATGACGGCGCCCGACAGGACCAGCAGCGCCGCCCCCTGCCCGAGGGCCGCACCGGCCTGGGCCACGAACAGGCGTGTGCGGCCGACCCCGGTCGCCGCCTCGGCCTCGACGAAGCCGTCGGACTCGGCGGCGGCCAGGGCTGTGGCGCGCTGCACCGCCGCCACGACCACGACAAGCACGGTGAGGATGGTCAGCAGGGACATGAACTGCCTGACCGGGCTGCCCGAGGCCATCTTGACGACGTAGGCGGCGGTCGCCGACCCGGGCTCGAGCAGGTCGGTGATCGCCCCCGACATCGCCCCGAACAGGGCGGAGACGGCGGTGACCGCCACGGCCCAGCCCGCCGCCGACCCGGCCATGAGCCGCGCGAGGAGCCCGGCGTGCCCGCCGACACGCCACCGCCGCGGGCTGGCGGAGCGGTCCGGCAGGTAGCCGCTCTGGTACTCCCGGCGCGCGTAGGCCACGGCGGCCAGACCGTTGAGCAGGAGGCCGGCAACCGCGCACGCAACCAACGGCCCGACTCGGTTGGAGGTGTAGGGCTCGACGATGTCGCGCCAGGCCAGGGGGGAGAGCCATCGCAGCCGGGCCGCACCCGTCTCGTCGGCGAGGACCCGCACGGCGAAGGAGGCGCCCAGGGCGGACAGGGCCAGACCGCGCGCGCCGGGGCCCGAGCGCGCGAGCTGGCACACCAGCGCCGCCAGACCGGTCATGGCCCATCCCGTCACGGCCACCGTTCCCGCCAGCGCCCAGGCTCCTGCGACCGTCAGCTCGGGGAAGGAGGTGTGCAGCGCCGCCAGGGTCGCCCCGATGCCCGTCGCGAGCAGCGCCACCGCGGCCCCCACGACGATGAGCGGGGCCAGGAGGGGCACGGCGCGCCCGACGCCGGCGCCGCGCAGCACCTCAGAGCGCCCTGAGTCCTCATCGGCGCGCAGCAGGCGGCAGGTGAGCAGGACCGACATGAGCCCGGTGCACACCAGGAGGTAGGTGCCGATCTCCCACTGGGTGAGCTGCCCCAGCGTCCCCGGCAGGGGCAGGACGCCGTAGAGCAGGCGGGTGCCGGCCGAGGCGCGCATCGCCTCGATGAGGGTCTCGCGTGAGGCCAAGGAGGGGTAGGCCGCCTCATAGCTCGAGGCCGCGGCCGCCAGCCCCCACAGGGGGACCAGCCAGGCGGCGACACCCAGCCACACGCGCCGGACGGTCAGGCGCACGGCGGGCAGGAGGCCCGCCAGGTCGGGGCTCCACGCCATCGGCGTCACCCGCCGCCCGGGCCGCGGGGCCGCAGCCGCGGCCAAGGTCGGTGCAGTCGAGACGTCGGTGCTCATCACGCCGCCTCGTAGTGCCGCAGGAACAAGTCCTCCAGGCTGGCCGGCTCACAGGTCACCTCGGTCAGGCGGTGCGTGGCCAGCACCCCCAGGACCTCGGGCACCCGCGCGGCGGGCACCTGGACCTCAAGACGCTCCACACCTCCCGCCACGGCGATGCCCAGCTGCTCCAGGTCCTGGCGGGCGCCGGCCACCACCGAGGCCCCACCCGCCGCCTCGACGCGGGTCTCGGACAGCGCGCGCAGGGTGCTCAGGTCCCCGTCCTCGACCACCCGGCCCGCCTTGACGATCGTCACCGCCGAGCACAGGCGCTGCACCTCGGCCAGGATGTGGCTGGACAGCAGGACCGTGCGCCCCTCGGAGGCGGCGCGGGACACCTCCTCGGTGAAGACCCGCTCCATGAGGGGGTCCAGGCCCGATGTGGGCTCATCGAGCACGAGCAGGCGCGTCGGCGCGGCCAGGGCCGCCACGAGGGCGACCTTCTGCCGATTGCCCTTGGAATAGGTGCGCACCCGCTTGGAGGGGTCGAGCTCGAAGCGCTCGATGAGTTCGCGCTCCCGGTCCCGGTCGCGTCGGCCGCGCAGCCCGGCCAGGGCGTCGAGGACCTGGCCGCCGGTGAGGTTGGGCCACAGGGCGACGTCGCCGGCCACATAGGACACCTCCCGGTTGATCCGGCTGGACTGCCTGCCCGGTGGTCGGCCGAGCACGCGCACCTGACCGTCATCGGGCCTCAACAACCCGAGCAGCACCCGGATCGTGGTGGACTTGCCGGCCCCGTTGGGGCCGAGGAAGCCGTGGACCGAGCCCGGCCGGACCTCGAGGTCCAACCGGTCCAGCGCCTTGAGGCCCCCGAACCGCTTGACCAGTCCGCGCACCCGGATCGGTGAGTCGGTGCCCGTGCCGGCCCGCGGGGCAGCGGGTGGTGAGGTTGAGGCTGAGGTCGGGGCTGAGGTCGGGGACGTCGGTGTGGTCGGTGGACTCACAGAACGGGGTCCTCTCCCGCCGAGCGGCGGATCGTGGTGGCGAGGTCGGGGTCGGTCATGAGCAGCTCGAGGAAGCGCGTGGCGAAGGCCCGTTGGGCTGGATGGGGGTAGCCCGCCACGGTGAGCACATGGGTCAGGCGCCACAAGGCGCGGCCCGCCGCCCCGTCGGGCAGGTCGTCCAGGGCCCGGATGGCGGCCTGCTTGTGGCGCATCGTCAGCGCCATGGTGTTCTCGGCGAGCTCGTGCGCCCGCGCGATGCCGGTTGCCTCGTCGAGCTGGGTGAGCCGGGCGAAGGCGGTGATCTGCTGGGCGCACACCTCGCGCTCGGCGGCGTCGAACTCCTCGATGAAGGCGCTGGCGCTGTCGGGGATCATTCCCAGGGAGGCCAGGACGAGATTCATCTGTTTCTCGGTGCGCAGGCTGCGCAGGTCTCCTCCCATGTCGCGCACACGGATCTCGACGTCGTCGTAGAAACGGGTCAGTGCCGCCGGTGCGGGGGACAGGGGCCGCCCGGACTCGACCCGGGCGATCAGCTCGTCGATCCGCGCGGCCTGCTCCTCCAGGCTGCGCCGCTGGGCCTCGATCGTCCCGCGGGCGGCACGCAGGTCCCGTAGGACGGCCTCACGGTCGGATCCCTGGGCATCGGAGGTGAGCATGTCGGCGACCTGGGACAGTGACAAGCCGCCGTCGGCCAGCCAGCGGATGCGCAGCAGCCGGGCCAGGTGCTCCACCCCGTAGTGGCGCCTGCCATGGACGGTGGGAGGCACCTCGAGCAGCCCGAGGCGGTGGTAGTGGCGCACCGCCCGGGGGGTCGTGCCGGCCAGATCGGCGATCTCCTTGACTCGCATGGCCTCATCCCAGCAGGTGACGCAACGTCACGGTCAAGCGGCCGCGCTCAGATCGTGTGGGCGGCCCGAGTGGAGTCCCGCATAGTGGTGTAGCGCGGTGGCCTCGTGGTCGTCCCGGATGTGGGCGCGGCGCGTGTCGTGTCGGTGCTCGTCGAACCGCGAGATCGGGACATATGGCACCTCGAGATCGGTACATATGACACGCGGGGGTGCTGGCCCGGCGGTCAGGTCTCTGAGTGGAGTCCTGCAGAGCGGTGTATGAGCACCCGGTGAGCGTGGGATGGCGGCCTGGACGGCGCTGACGGGCGGGATGGCGGCGATGCGGGCGGGCATGTCACGCGGGACCCAGCGCTGGTCCTTGGCGGTGGCTCGGGGCTGGGGGGGTGAGTCGGGGGCGCGGTGGGTGGGTACGGGGCTTTGCGGTGATTCCGGGGGTGTCCGCCCCGGAATCACCGCAGATCCCCGCTTTGACCGACCCGACCCCGGACTCACGTCGCCAGCCCGAGGACGGCCCTGCTCCCGACTGTGCCATATCTATCGATATCTCCCGATCTCGAGGTGTCATATCTCCCGATCTCGAGGTCGAGGGCAACGGCTGAGCGCCTGCACCGCCCGCCCCGCGCCCCGGCGCGATTTCTGGGCGGCGCATCCGCGGACTACCCTGGACGCGACGTGTTGCACCACTGGAAGGTTCGCAGATGACTGACGCAGCCGGCGCGCTGTCGCCGCTGGACGAAGCGGGTATCAACGCCGTGGTCGCCGAGGGGCTCGAGGCCATCGCCGCGGCGGGCGACCTGGCGGCCCTCAAGGAGGCCCGCCTGGCCTTCACCGGCGACTCCTCCGTCCTGGCGCTGACCAACCGGGGCATCGGCGCCCTGGACCGGGCCGACAAGCCCGCCGCCGGCAGGCTGCTCGGCGGGGCCCGCGCGCGCCTGGCCGCGGCCCTGACCGCACGCCAGGAGCTCCTCGAGGCCGAGGCCGAGACGCGCATGCTCGACACCGAGGCCGTCGACGTCACGATGCCCACCGACCGCGACCCGGCCGGGGCGCGCCACCCCCTGGACCTGCTCGTTGAGGAGATCTCCGACTTCTTCGTGGCCATGGGCTGGTCGATCGCCGAGGGTCCCGAGCTCGAGCACGAGTGGTACGACTTCGACGCCCTCAACTTCGACTCCGACCACCCCGCCCGCCAGATGCAGGACACCTTCTACGTCGAGGGCGCCAGCGTCGGCGCCGCCCCGGGCGAGCAGGCCAACCTCGTGCTGCGCACCCACACCTCCCCGGTCCAGGCCCGAGCCATGCTCGCCGCCGAGCCGCCCCTGTACATCGCCTGCCCCGGGAAGGTCTTTCGCTCCGACGAGCTCGATGCCACCCACACCCCCGTCTTCCACCAGGTCGAGGGCCTGGCCGTCGACAAGGGTCTGACCATGGCCCACCTCAAGGGCACCCTCGACCACTTCGCCCGAGCCATGTTCGGGCCCGAGGCCCGCACCCGCCTGCGCCCCTCCTTCTTCCCCTTCACCGAGCCCAGCGCCGAGATGGACCTGTGGTTCCCCCAGAAGAAGGGCGGACCGGGGTGGATCGAGTGGGGCGGATGCGGCATGGTCAACCCCAACGTGCTCATCGCCTGCGGTATCGACCCCGAGGTCCACACCGGCTTCGCCTTCGGCATGGGGCTGGAGCGAACCCTCATGCTGCGCCACGGCATCGCCGACATGCACGACATCGTCGAGGGCGACCTGCGCTTCTCCCAGCAGTTCGGCACGACCGGAAAGGGCAACTGACATGCCGTACGTCCCCATCGAGTGGCTCCGCGAGCACGTCGACCTCCCCACGGGCACCACCGCCGAGCAGCTCGCCGCCGACCTTGTGCGCGTGGGCCTGGAGGAGGAGGGCATCGTTCCTCCGGCCGTCACCGGCCCGCTCGTCGTCGGCAGGGTCCTGACCCTGGAGGCCAAGGAGCAGTCCAACGGCAAGCTCATCAACTACTGCCGCGTCGACGTCGGGCCCGAGCACAACGACCCCCCGGGCACGGGCAAGGAGCCCTCGGAGCTGCCCAGCCGCGGCATCGTGTGCGGTGCCCACAACTTCGCCGTCGGCGACCTCGTCGTCGTCACCCTGCCCGGGGCGGTGCTGCCCGGCGGCTTCGCCATCTCCGCCCGCAAGACCTACGGGCACGTCTCGGACGGCATGATCTGCTCGGCCCGGGAGCTGGGCATCGGCGAGGACCACGACGGCATCATCGTGCTCGACCAGTGGCTGGCCGAGCAGGGGCGCGAGGTGGCGGCCGAGCTCGTTCCGGGCGCCGACGCCGTCGCCCTGCTTGGCCTGGGAGACGAGGTCCTGGAGATCAACATCACCCCGGACCGCGGCTACTGCTTCTCCATGCGGGGGGTGGCCCGCGAGTACTCCCACGCCACGGGTGCCGCCTTCACTGACCCCGCTGACGCCTCCAACGCCGCGCTCTACCCCCACGGGGTGGCGCCGGCCGGACCCGAGGGCTATGACGTGCGCTTCGCCGAGGACCCCAGCCCGGTCCGCGGGCGCCCGGGGATCGACCGGTACGTCGCCCGCGTCGTGCGCGGCATCGACCCGGCGGCCCCGAGCCCGCGCTGGATGCGTGAGCGGCTCTCGGCGGCCGGCATGCGTCCCATCTCGCTGGTCGTCGACGTGACCAACTACGTCATGCTCGACCTGGGACAGCCGCTGCACGCCTTCGACCTGGCCAAGCTGACAGCACCCGTCGTCGTGCGCCGCGCCCGGGCGGGGGAGACCCTCACCTTCCTCGATGAGGTCACTCGCACCCTGGACCCCGAGGACCTCGTCATCTCCGACTCCCCGGACTCCGAGGGCGCGCGCGCCCTCGTCCTGGCGGGGGTCTTCGGGGGGGCCGAGGCCGAGATCGACGCGGCGACCACCGACGTGCTCATCGAGGCCGCGCACTTCGACGCCGTGTCCGTAGCCCGCTCTGCCCGCCGCCACCGCCTGCCCACCGAGTCGGCCAAGCGCAACGAGCGGGGCGTCGACACCGCGCTCGCCCCGGTGGCCGCCCAGCGCGCCGTCGACCTCCTCGTGGCCTATGGCGGCGGGACCGCCGACCCGCAGGCCACCGACGTCGACCGCACCCGCGACCCCGAGCCGATGGTCGTGCGCGCCGACGCCGCAGAGCGCCTGACCGGCGTGCCCTACGGCACCGCCCGGGTCGTCGAGCTGCTCAGGATGATCGGCTGCACCGTCGAGCCCGCCGGCACCGACGAGACGGGCGTTGAGCTGCTGCGCGTGACGGCCCCGACCTGGCGGCCCGACCTCGTCGGCGCGGCCCACCTGGCCGAGGAGGTCGCCCGCCTCGACGGCTACGACCACATCCCCTCGATCGTGCCCGCCGCCCCGCCCGGCACCGGCCTGACCGCCCGGCAGGCGGCCAGGCGTGAGGTCGCCCAGGCCCTGGCGGCGGCCGGGCTCACCCAGGTGCTGTCCTACCCGTTCATCGGCGACGTCCACGACCGCCTGGGAATCGACGCCCAGGACCCGCGCCGCCAGGTGGTCCGCCTGGCCAACCCCCTGGCCGAGGACGCCCCGGGCCTGCGCACCTCCGTCCTCGACACCCTTGTCGACACCGCCCGACGCAACATCTCCCGGGGCATGACCGAGGTCGCCCTGTTCGAGATCGGCACCGTCACCCACCCCGAGCAAACCGTCCCGGCGCCGATCCCCGGTGTGGCCCACCGGCCCTCCCCGGAGGAGCTCGCGGCCATCGAGCAGGGCATCCCCGCCCAGCCCACCCATGTCGCGGCGGTCCTGACCGGTGACCGGCTTCGGCCCGGGGTGCTGGGAGCCGGCCGCCCCTGGGACTGGGCGGACGCGGTCCAGCTCGTGCGCACCATCGCCTCCGCCCTGGGGGTGGACCTCGAAGTGGGGGCCCCCGGCGCCCCTGTCGCCCCGTGGCACCCCGGGCGCACCGCCGAGCTGCGTCTGCCCTCCACCCGCAGGGGGCGGGAGACGATCCCCGGGGCCCTCGTCGCGCACGCCGGCGAGCTCCACCCCCGGGTGCTGCGCTCACTGGGCCTGCCCGAACGCGCCTGCGCCGTCGAGATCGACCTCGAGCCGCTGCTCGAGGCCGTCGAGGCCGCCGGGGTGCTCCAGGTCAGTGCGGTGTCGACCTTCCCGGTCGCCAAGGAGGACCTCGCCCTCGTCGTCGACGAGGAGGTCACTGCCGCCCGGGTCGAGGCCGTCATCATCCAGGCGGCCGGAGACCTGGCCGAGGAGGTGCGGTTGTTCGACGTCTTCCGCGGCCCCCAGCTGGGCGTGGGCAAGAAGTCCCTGGCCTTCTCCCTGCGGCTGCGCGCCGGCGACCGTACCCTGACCGCCGAGGAGACCGCGGCAGTGCGCAAGCGGGTCGTCAAGCGCGCCGCCAGGGCCGTGGGGGCGCAGCTGCGGTCCTGAGGCCGCCCTTCGGCTGTGGGGGTGGTCACGATGGGCTCATCCGGGTCCCCAGTCCCACACGCCACAGGCCTTCGCCGTGAATACTGGAACCATGAAGATCCTGCTCGCCGTGTCTTCGCGCCACGGCACCACGGAGGAGATCGGGCACGTCATCGCCGAGCGCCTGCGCCAGGCGGGGCACGACGTCGATCAGGCCCGCCCCGAGGACGTGGCCGACGTCGCCCCGTACGGGGCCTTCATCCTGGGCAGCGCCGTCTACATGACGCACTGGACCAACGAGGCCGTCGCCTTCACCGAACGCTTCCGCGACGCCCTGCGAGCCCACCCGGTGTGGGCCTTCTCCGTGGGGCTGGCCGGCCTGCCCAAGGGCAAGGTCTCCGACCCGCACCGGATCGGCCCGGTGCTGCTGTCCATCGACCCGGAGGACCACGTCACCTTCCCGGGAACATTTGACCCGAGCAGGCTGTCCCTGCGCGAGCGCTCGATCGCCACCCTCGGTGGTGCCACGGAGGGCGACTTCCGTGACTTCGACGCGGTGCGCGAGTGGGCGGACGCCATCGCGGGGACCCTGTCCTCGGGTATATGACACGCGGCCGGCCCCGGGGGCACTCGTCTCCGGTGCCATGTCCATGATGCCGCGTGGACGGGATGGTGTGAGCCAGGCTACGTGCCCGCCGCACCATCCCGTTATGGATTTCTATGCACCCCAGCGTATGGTTTGCGCATGACTTGGACCATCGCGGTCGCCGGAGCGACGGGGTACGCCGGGGGAGAGGTGCTGCGGATCCTCCTGTCCCATCCCGATGTCGAGATCGGCGCGCTGACCGCCAACTCCTCGGCCGGCACCCTGCTGGGCGCCCACCACCCCCATCTGCCCCTGCTCGCTGACCGCGTCGTCGAGCCCACCGACGTCGAGCACCTGCGCGGGCACGACGCCGTCGTCCTGGCCCTGCCGCACGGCGCCTCCGGCGCCGTGGCGGCCGCGCTGGAGGAGGCGGGCGCAGGCGGCGGGTCCGGCCCGGTGCTCGTGGACTGCGGGGCAGACCACCGCCTGACCAGCCCCCGGGCGTGGGCGGAGTTCTACGGGGGCGAGCACGCTGGTGCGTGGACCTACGGCATGCCCGAGCTCCTGCACGCCGGGGAGGACCGGGCGGCGGCCCAGCGCCGCGACCTGGCCGCCACCGACCGCATCGCCGTGCCGGGATGCAACGTGACCGCCGTGACCCTGGCCGCCCAGCCGGGCGTGGGCGCCGGGCTCATCGACCCCGCCCGCCTGACCGCCGTCCTCGCCGTCGGCTACTCCGGAGCGGGCAAGGCGCTCAAGCTCCATCTGAGTGCCGCCGAGGCCCTGGGCTCGGCCCAGCCCTACGCGGTCGGGGGCACCCACCGCCACATCCCGGAGATCATCCAGAACCTCGAGGCGGCCGGTGCCCCGCAGGGCGGGGTCGGCCTGTCCTTCACTCCGGTCCTGGTCCCCATGAGCCGCGGCATCCTGGCCACGGTGACCGCACCGGTGACCAGGGCAGTCCTCGAGGCCGACAATCCCACGGAGACACTGCGGGCCCCGTGGGTGCGCGCCTACGGTCCACCAGGTGCCGGTGAGTCGGCCGTCCATCTCCTGCCCGAGGGCACCTGGCCGGTCTCCGGTGCGGTGGCCGGTTCCGGCCTGGCGACCGTCCAGGTCGCCCTCGACCGGGGCGCGGGCGTGGCCACCATGGTGTGCGCCGTCGACAACCTCGGCAAAGGGACGGCCAGCGCCGCCGTCCAGTCGCTCAACCTCGCCCTGGGCCTTCCCGAGACGACAGGCCTGACCCTCCAAGGAGTCGCACCATGAGCGTGACAGCAGCACGAGGATTCCGGGCCGCAGGCGTGCGCGCCGGGCTCAAGGCCTCCGGCAAGCCCGACCTCGCCCTCGTCGTCAACGACGGGCCCCTCGACGTCGCCGCGGGCGTGTTCACCACCAACCGGGTTGTGGCCGCCCCGGTGGTCTGGTCGCGGGAGGTCATCGAGGGCAGGGGCGGCACGGCCGGCGCGGCCCGGGCGGTCGTCCTCAACTCGGGCTCGGCCAATGCCTGCACCGGTCCGCAGGGCGCCGCCGACGCCCGCACGACCGCTGAAGAGGTCGGACGGCTCCTGGGCGCCGCCGCCCACGAGGTGCTCGTGTGCTCCACCGGCGTCATCGGCACGCCCCTGGACATGCCCAGGCTCCTGGCCGGCGCCCAGGCCGCGGCTCAGGCGCTCGACCCCGGCGCGGCAGCCGGGCACGATGCCGCCTCCGCCATCATGACCACCGACACGGTGTCCAAGGAGGACCTCGTGGTCCGGCAGGGCTGGACCGTGGGCGGCATGATCAAGGGCGTGGGCATGCTCGCCCCCGGCCTGGCCACGATGCTCGCGGTGGTCACCACCGACGCCCAGGTCGATGCCGCCGACGCCCAGCGCGCGCTCGAGGCGGCCACCGCCCGCACCGTCAACCGCATCAACTCCGACGGCTGCATGTCGACCAACGACACCGTCGTGCTCCTGGCCTCGGGCGCATCCGGCCTCAACCCGGGGGCCCTTGAGCTGGAGGAGGCGCTCACCGAGCTCCTGGGTCTGCTGGGCCGCCGTCTGGTCGCCGACGCCGAGGGCGCCACCCACGACATCGCCGTCACCGTGTCCGGGGCGGTCAGCGAGGCGGCTGCCGAGGCCGCGGCGCGCGCGGTGTCGGCCTCGAACCTCCTCAAGTGCGCCGTGGCGGGCAACGACCCCAACTGGGGGCGGGTCCTGTCCCAGCTTGGGACCGTGCCTGAGGAGGTGTGCCCCTTCGACCCCGACCAGGTCGACGTCACCATCAACGGCGTGACGATCTTCCGCCACGGCGCGCTGGGGGAGGACCGCTCCCTGGTCGACATGACCCCCCGCGAGACCCGCATCGACATCGCCCTGTCGGCCGGCGACGCCGAGGCCACCGTGTGGACCAACGACCTCACCCACGGTTACGTCACGATCAACGCGGAGTACACGACATGACCACGAAGTTCCCCGCCTACCTCACCGCTACCCAGAAGGCGTCGGTGCTGCTGGAGGCCGTGCCCTGGCTGCGCACCTACAAGGGCACGACCGTCGTCATCAAGTACGGCGGCAACGCCATGGTCGATGAGCACCTCAAGCGCGCCTTCGCCGCCGACATCCTCTTCCTCCACCAGGTCGGGCTCAAGCCCGTCGTCGTGCACGGCGGCGGTCCCCAGATCTCGGCGATGCTCACCCGCCTGGGCATCGACTCCGAGTTCCGCGGCGGCCTGCGGGTGACCACCCCCGAGGTCATGGACGTCGTGCGCATGGTCCTGACCGGCTCTGTCCAGCGCGAGCTGGTCAGCCTGCTCAACAAGGACGGCTCGGCGGCCGTGGGGATCTCCGGGGAGGACGGTGGGCTGTTGTCGGCCCGGCAGCGTCATGCCACCATCGACGGCGAGAGCGTCGACGTCGGCCTCGTGGGCGACGTCGTCGAGGTGGATCCTCGCTCGGTCACCGAGCTGCTGGCCATGGGCCGCATCCCGGTCATCTCCTCGGTCGCGCCCTTGGTCACCGACTCGACCACCGTGCTCAACATCAACGCCGACACCGCCGCGGCGGCCCTGGCCGTGGCGCTCAAGGCCCAGAAGCTCATCATGCTCACCGACGTCGAGGGACTCTATGCCGACTGGCCCGACAAGTCCTCGATCATCGGCTGTATCGGTGCCGATGAGCTCGAGACCATCCTGCCTTCCCTCGCCTCGGGCATGATCCCCAAGATGGAGGCCTGCCTGCGTGCGGTGCGCGGAGGAGTGCGCCAGGCCCACATCGTCGACGGCCGCCAGCCGCACTCCATGCTCCTGGAGATCGTCACCGACTCCGGGGTCGGCACGGAGATCCAGCTCGAGCACGCCAAGGTCATCCGGCACGCAGGGGAGGTCCCGCGGTGAGCACCTCGACGACCAGCGTCACCGAGCAGTGGCGTCGGCGCTACGCCGACGCCGTCATGAACACCTTCGGCACCCCCGAGCGCGTCCTCGTGCGCGGACAGGGCGCCCGGGTGTGGGACGCCGACGGCGTCGAGTACCTCGACCTGCTGGCGGGTATCGCCGTCAACTGCCTCGGGCACGCCCACCCCGCCCTCATCGAGGCGGTCGGTGAGCAGATGTCCACCCTCGGCCACGTCTCCAACCTGTTCACCACCCCCGCCCAGGTCGGTCTGGCCGAGGAGCTGGCGGCGCTGACCTTCCCGGCCACCCCGGCACAGGAGGTCAAGGTCTTCCTGGCCAACTCCGGCACCGAGGCCAACGAGGCCGCCCTCAAGATGACCAGGCTCCACGGCAGCCCGGCACGCCCGCGCGTGCTGGCCCTCGAGCAGTCCTTCCACGGGCGGACCATGGGCGCCCTGGCGCTTACCCACAAGGCCTCCTACCGCGAGCCCTTCGAACCGCTGCCCGGCGGGGTGGAGTTCATCGCCGCCGGAGACATCCCCGCGCTGCGCCAAGCGATGGGACCCGACGTCGCCGCCCTCGTCCTCGAGCCGATCCAGGGCGAGGCCGGGGTGCGCGAGCTGGGCCCGGGATACCTCGAGGCGGCACGCGAGCTGACCGCCCAGGCCGGTGCGCTGCTCGTCGTCGACGAGGTCCAGACCGGCATGGGCCGCACCGGTGCGTGGATGGCTCACCACGCCCTGGCCCCCGGGATCGTCCCCGACGTCGTCACCCTGGCCAAAGGGCTGGGCGGGGGGATCCCTGTGGGAGCGGTGGTGGCCACCGGCCCGGCCGCCGAGCTGCTGGGACCCGGTCAGCACGGCACGACCTTCGGGGGCAATCCCGTGGCCTGTGCGGCGGCCCTGGCGGTCATCCGGACCATCGGCTCCCAGGGCCTGCTGCCACGGGCCACGTCCCTGGGTGAGCGCTGGGCATCCGAGCTGGGCCGTCTGCCCGGCGTCACCGAGGTGCGCGGCCGCGGGCTGCTGCGTGGCGTGGGACTGGACGAGCGGGTCGGCCCCGCCGCCGAGGTCGCCGCCGAGCTGGCCAGACGGGGCTTCATCGTCAACGCCCCCCGGCCCGACACCCTGCGCCTGGCCCCTCCGCTCATCCTGTCCGACGCCGAGGCCGACTCCTTCACCGAGGTCCTGGGGGAGGTCCTGGGCGAGCGGGCTGACCAGGGGGGCGGACGGCCATGATCGAGGACCTTGTGGCCGAGCCGGTGACAACGGCGCCCGCCACCAAGGCGGCGCGCCACGCCCTCATCGCCCAGATCCTGTCCAAGGAGCGCATCCGCTCCCAGGCCGAGCTGCGCGACGCCCTGGCGGCCCGCGGGGTGAGCACGACCCAGGCCACCCTTTCCCGCGACCTTGTCGAGCTGCGGGCGACCAAGATCCGCTCCTCCGGAGGGACCCAGGTCTACGCGATCCCGGAGGCCGGGGCTCCCGGCCAGGTCCAGATGCACACTGGCCCCGGCGGCGACGCCACACTGGCCGAGCACACCACGGCACGCCTGGCACGCTGGTGCGCCGATCTGCTCGTCACGGCCGAATGGGCCGGCAACCAGCTCGTCCTGCGCACCCCCGCCGGAGCCGCCCAGCTCCTGGCCAGCGCGGTGGACGACTCCATGCTCCCAGGCGTGCTCGGATGCGTCGGGGGAGACGACACCCTCCTGGTCGTCACCCGCGACGAAGGGGTCGCGGCCCGGCTCGCCAGCCACCTGCTGGCACTGGCCGACCCCGCGACGCGCGCCTGAGAGACCCCGCCCGAGGCCCTGCCGAGGGCGGGTCCACACCCCTATCCCACAACGGTGCGTCCCTGCACCAGTCGGAGGAGAACACAGATGAGCACGCACAACGACCCTGTCGTCCTGGCATACTCCGGAGGCCTTGACACCTCCGTGGCCATCGGGTGGATCAGGGAGCGAACGGGCAGAGATGTCGTGGCGGTGGCCGTCGACGTCGGTCAGGGAGGCGAGGACCTTGAGGTCATCCGACGCCGAGCCCTGGACTGTGGCGCCCTGCGTGCCCACGTGGTCGACGCCCGTGAGGAGTTCGCCGCCGACTACTGCATGCCGGCGCTCAAGACCAACGCCCTGTACGAGGGTGCCTACCCGCTCGTGTCGGCCCTGTCCCGCCCACTGATCGCCAAGCACCTCGTGGCCACCGCGCGTGAGATGGGAGCCTCCACCGTCGCGCACGGGTGCACGGGCAAGGGCAACGACCAGGTGCGCTTCGAGGTCTCCATCACCTCGATCGCCCCCGAGCTCGAGTGCCTGTCGCCGGTGCGCGACCTCGCCCTGACACGCGACCTCGCCATCGACTACGCCGTCGAGCACCGCCTGCCGATCGAGACCACCCGGCACAACCCCTTCTCCATCGACCAGAACGTCTGGGGCAGGGCGGTCGAGACCGGTTTTCTCGAGGACCTGTGGAACGCCCCGACCAAGGACGTCTACGTCTACACCGACGACCCCGCCTACCCGCCCCTGCCCGACGAGCTCGTCATCACCTTCGACACCGGGGTGCCGGTGGCGATCGACTCGGTGCCGGTCACGCCCCTGGAGGCGGTCCAGGAGCTCAACCGCCGGGCGGGCGCCCAGGGCGTGGGGCGCATCGACGTCGTCGAGGACCGCCTTGTGGGGATCAAGTCACGCGAGGTCTACGAGGCCCCGGGCGCGATCGCCCTCATCGAGGCCCACCGCGCCCTCGAGGCTCTGACCCTGGACCGGCTGCAGCGCCGGTTCAAGCGCCATGTCGAGCAGACCTGGGCCGAGCTGGTCTACGAGGCGCAGTGGTTCTCGCCGCTCAAGAGCTCCCTGGACGCCTTTGTCGAGGACACCCAGCGCTATGTCAGTGGCGATGTGCGTATGGTCCTTCACGGCGGGAGGGCCACGGCCACCGGCCGGCGCTCGCCTGTGGGGCTCTACGACTTCAACCTGGCCACCTATGACACGGGGGACACCTTCGACCAGTCCTCCTCACGCGGGTTCATCGACATCTACGGCCTGCAGTCCAGGCTCGTGGCCGCCCGCGCGGCTCGCACCGGGCAGACCGAGGCCGCCCAGGGCACCACGGCGCGCACCTGAGATGCCGGGCGCGCCGCCGCCCCTGCCGGTCGGGTTCTGTCCGGCAGGTCAGGGGCGGTCGGCGGGCCCCGAGGCCTGTGCCGCCCCCTTCATCTCCTTGCGCCGCAGGAAGCGGGTGTCGTCGTTGGCGTAGGCGTAGTAGGCGCCGATGAGCAGCCCGCCGCCGACGAAGTTGCCCAGCAGGGCGACCCCGACATTGGCCAGCGCCAGTGGGACGTCGATCCCGTGGGTCAGGCCGACCACGGAGAACAGGACCGTGTTGGCCACCGAGTGCTCCAGTCCGAGGAAGGCGAAGACGAACACGGCGACGATCATCGAGAAGATCTTCGACCAGTCCTCGTGGATGTAGCCGTTGTAGATGAGCAGCATCGCCAGGTTGATCATGAAGTTGCACAGGATTGCCCGGACGAACAGGTCCCCGACGCCGGAGGCCGAGGACAGGTAACCGAGCTTGACCTCCACCGAGTGGACGGCCATCTCGCCGGTGGGGCCCTGGACCAGTGAGGAGAAGCGGTAGAGGATCGCGAAGACCAGGCCGCCCAGGAAGTTGCCGAAGAGGCACAGCCCCAGGACCCGCAGACCCCTCCACCAGGAGCTGCGGCGGTAGTAGGCCCCGACGACCACCACCATCATGTTGGAGGTCAGCAGCTCGGAGCGCGTGTAGTAGATGAAGACCAGGGCGGGACCGAAGCACAGGGCGCCCAGCACCCGTCCCAGTCCGGCCATGGACGTCTCGCCGACGGTCAGGCCGTCGAAGATCCCGATGATCGCGTAGTTGACGATGTAGAAGACGGCGACGATCATGCCCGCCATCGCGGCACGCATGAGGTACCGGTGGGCGATCGAGCCGGTCATCTGGGTCTTGGTCTCCAGTGCCTCGAGCACCGTCGAGATGAACTGCTTGCCGGGGAAGAGCGCGTTCTGCGAGTCGGCCATGGTCACCATCGTCCCATGTCATGACGGACGCCACGCCCGAAACATGAGGGGCACCTGCCCGACCGGCCCGGAGCCCCGGCCTCCACGCGAGCTCGTTCCATGGATCGGACACGCCCGGAGCCGCGCCGCTATAAACTGCGCTCGCTACTCCCTTCCCTGATCCATGCAGGAGACCGGCATGAATAACAGTTCCGACGAACACATCCCCACTCCGCCCGAGGCGCCCGGCGCCGAGGACGACGGTTCTACGGAGGAGGTCTCCTGGCCTCCGGGGGCGCAGGCCCTCCAGGAGGGTGGCGCCTCCGGGTCCCCATCAGCCTCTGAGTCATCCTCTGAGTCTGTCGCTGAACAAGTCTCGGAATCAGTCGCTGAGCCCGCCGGCGCGCCGGCGCCCTCCTCACAGGAGGTGGTCACCGATGCCGTTGCGGCTCCGGGAGCGCCCGGCGTCCAAGGGGTGCCCGGTGTGCCGGTGGCTGCCGGTGCACCGATGGTGCCGGCAGCCCCACCGGCTCCCGGCGTGGGCGGCCCCCCACCACGGTCGGTCGAGGCCGTCGAGATGGGCCTGCTCGCCTCACCGGCGGGCCTGCTCACCGTGGGGCTCATCGTCCTGGCCGCCCTCGGTCCGATCCTCATCTCGGGGATCCTCCTGTGTGTCGGCCTGGAGACGGGGGAGGTGTCCTTGGGGGGAACCTCGATGCTGACCACCTTCCTGGTGGCCTCCGGCGCCGTCGCCGGAGGCGGGTTCACGATGGAGCACGAGTACTTCAAGGCGTTCATCTCGCTGTTGTGCCTGGGACCGCTGGTGGCCGTCGGCGTGCTCACCGCCTGGACGACGCGTCGCCGCAGCCCGGTAGACTCCCGTGCCGCCTCCATGGGCCCGCTGCTGCTGCGCTCCTTGGTCGAGGGCCTTGTCGCCGCGGCCGTCACCGCCCTGCTCACCGGACTGGCGACCATCACCAGCGGGGGTGGTTTCTCGGACCCGCTGGGTCTGACCGACTACGGCGAGCTGACCATCTCGCCGTCGGCACCCCGGATCTTCCTGGCAATCCTCCTGGTCTCCGCGCTCGGCTCGGCCACCGGGCGCCTGTCCCGCCTGCCGGCATCCGGCATGCCCCCATGGTGGTCGCGCTCCCGGCAGGTCCGCATCGAGGTGGTGCAGTCGGCCCTGGTCCTGGCGGCCGTCTTCACCGCGGCGGTGCTCATCTTGACCATCATCGCTGCCGTGGACGACCCGAGCATCCTGCTCGCCATCCCGCTCGTCGCGCCCAACCTTGTCGTCGGGCTTCTCACGTTGGGCGCACTGGGCGGGGTGAGTGCCTCGTCCACTGAGCTGGGCTCGCCCTCGGAGACCCACTACGCCTGGACCGATTCGGCCTGGGGCTGGTTGCTCGTCGTACTGGCCGTGCTTGCCTTCGTCGTCGTGGCCCTGCGCGTCGGCGTGCACCGCCAGCGCCTGGCGGCTCCTCGGTGGAGCAGGTGCTGGCAGCTGCCCGCGGCCTGGACCGTCATCTGGATCCCCCTCGTTCTTGCCGCCCTGTCCGGCGGCGGATCGGTCTCGAGCTCCTTCCTGCGAATGGAGTTCTCGATCAGCCCTTCGGTGCTGGCGCTGGTCACCGTGCCCATCGCGGTCGCCATCGTCTCGGTCCTGGCAGAGCTCCTGCCCGCCCCCGCCTACGGTCTGTTCCCCCGGCTGCTCCAGGTGCTCGCCGGACGCCGGGCGCTCGAGTCCTGGGTGGCCGGCACGCCACAGGCAGTCCCGATCCCGGGCGCCCCACTGGGTGCGTCGGCGCCCGCCATGCCGCAGGGCGCACCGGCCCCCGCCATGCCGCAGGGCGCACCGGCCCTCGTCGCGGCGCAGGCGGCGGCCCCTCCGCCCCCGCCGACAGAGCCCTTGGCGACCAGCGCCTTCCCCATTGTGGGACAGTCCCCGTCACCGGCCCAGCCGGTCGGAGCGGCACCGGCTGCCGGTGCACCGTCACTGGCGCCGCCCCCTCCCATGTCGCCCTCGGCCCGTCAGCGCCTCCGGCTGGGACTGTTCGCCGCGGCGGTGCTAGCCCTGGCCGTCATCGCCGGCGTCGTGGCCGTCGCCGTCCTCAACTCCTCCCGCACGCCCGAGGCGGCGGCTCGTGAGTACGTCGAGCTCATCGCTGCCGGGGAGGCCGACGCCGCTACGGCCCTGGTGGACCCCGGCGTCCCCAACGCCCAGCGCGGCCTGCTCACCGACGCCGCGATGTCCGGGCGGACCTCGACGATGACCGTCCAGGAGGTCGAGGTGTCCTCTGACAGCCCCGATGACTCCTCCACGGTGATCGTCGATGTCGACTACCAGATCGACGGCGAGAAACGTCAGGCGCAGGTCGAGGTCAAGAAGAGGGACAACTCGATGATCGTCCTCCACGAGTGGGAGGTCTCCAGCTCGCTGGCCGTGCCATGCGAGATCACCGCCGAGATGGTCGACTCGGTCATGGTCGGACGGGCCTCCATCGCGATGGAGGATCCGTCCCAGGATGGGGACACGGACACCTACGAGCGCACCGTCACTGTCTACGCCTACCCCGGTATCTACACCGTCACGGCCTCGAAGGACCTGTCGACCTATGTGACGATGGATGACGGAGTGATCGACGCAGGCGACGATCAGGACTGGGACACGGCCGCCGTGTCCATGACCGTCGAGCCCAGCGATGAGCTGGAGACCAAGGTCCTCGAGGCCGTCAAGAGCGCCGTCGAGACTTGCGCCTCGGTGCCGGGCAACACCGGGTCGGAGTGCCCCTGGCAGGTGCAGTCGACCAACCTGCAGTCTCTCCGGGTCTCGGCGTCCCCCACGGAGATCACGGAGCTGTCGGTCGGCTCCTTCACCTCCGGGTCGGCCACGATCGCCATCAAGCCCAAGGCCACCCAGTGGAACCCCGATCCTCCCGAGACGGAGATCGAGTTCACCATGCAGGGCAATATCGAGTTCGACGACGCCGGCGAGCCCGAGATCACGGTGACCGACTCCTGGTGAGCGCACGGACCCGCCCTCCGCAGGCACCGGATCGGCCGGGTTGCCCCGCCACTGGTGTCTGCGGAGGGCGGGGCAACCCGGCTGCGGTGGCGGGGAGAGTCCCGCCACCGGCCTCGGGTGAGGAATGATGGCCCCCATGAGCTCGACGAGCACCGCTTCCGGTCACGGACCCGACCTCCCCCCCGGCCCCTCCGCTCAGCGTCCCGCCATGAGCCTGTGGGGAGGACGCTTCGCCGGCGGCCCCGCCCAGGCGCTGGCGGCTCTGAGCGTCTCGACCCACGTCGACTGGCGCCTGGCACGCTACGACGTCGCCGGCTCTCGTGCCCACGCCCGTGCCCTGGGCGCCGTGGGCCTGCTCGATCCCGCCCAGCTCGCCGCGATGCTCGCCGCCCTCGACCGTCTCGAGGCGGACGTCGTCTCGGGCGCCTTCGCGCCGGCACCCAGTGACGAGGACGTCCACACCGCCCTCGAGCGCGGCCTCATCGAGCGTGCGGGCGAGGACCTGGGTGGTCGACTGCGCGCCGGCCGCTCGCGCAACGACCAAATCGCCACCCTTATCCGGATGTACCTGCGCGACGCGGCGCGCCACACCGCCGGTCTCGTCCTCGACGTCGTCGACGCCCTCGTGTCCCAGGCCTGCGGCGCCGGCGAGGCGATCATGCCCGGGCGCACCCATCTCCAGCACGCCCAGCCCGTCCTCGTGGCCCACCACCTCTTGGCGCACGCCTGGCCGCTCATGCGCGACGTTGAGAGGATGCTCGACTGGGACGCTCGGGCCGCCGTCTCCCCCTACGGCTCGGGGGCGCTTGCCGGCAGCACGCTGGGCCTGGACCCCGACGCCGTCGCCGCCGAGCTCGGCTTCGAGTCGGCGGTCGACAACTCGATCGACGGCACCGCGGCGCGCGACGTCGTGGCCGAGATGAGCTTCATCCTGGCGATGACCGCGGTCGACATCTCGCGCCTGAGCGAGGAGGTCATCATCTGGGCCACCAAGGAGTTCGGTTTCATCACCCTTGACGACGCCTACTCCACGGGGTCCTCGATCATGCCCCAGAAGAAGAACCCCGACGTCGCCGAGCTGGCCCGTGGCAAGGCCGGCCGCCTCATCGGCGACCTGGCCGGGCTCCTGGCCACTCTCAAGGCCCTGCCCCTGGCCTACGACCGGGACCTCCAGGAGGACAAGGAGCCGGTCTTCGACGCCCTCGACACCCTGGACCTCTTGCTGCCCGCGGTGGCCGGGATGATCGACACGATGACCCTGCACACCGAGCGCATGGCCGAGCTCGCCCCCCAAGGCTTCTCCCTGGCCACCGATCTCGCCGAGTGGCTGGTCAAGGAGGGAGTGCCCTTCCGCACCGCCCACGAGATCGCCGGTGCCTGCGTGCGCTCCTGCGAGGAGCGCGGCATCGAGCTGTGGGAGCTGACCGACGCCGAGATGACGGCCATCGACCCGCGCCTGACCCCCGGGGTGCGCGAGGTGCTCAGCGCCGCCGGATCGGTGGCGGCGCGCGACGGGCGCGGCGGCACGGCGCCGGTGCGGGTGGTCGAGCAACTGGCACGCGCCGGTGAGCGCGCCGCCGAGCTGCGCGGCTTCGCCGAGGAGGGCTCGGTGCTGGAGGAGGGCGCTGCCGCCGGCGCCGCTGATGACGCTGACGCCGCCGCGGACCCGCCCCCGGCGGGGAGCGACGGGGCCTGCGGGGCGGACCGGGCCTGATGGCGCCCGCGGGTCCGGCCGAACCGGTGGGGGCCGTGGCTCCGACCGGCTCGTGCACGGGGCCGGAGGAGATCGAGCGCGTGCTCACTCTGCTGTCAGGCGACAGCCTGACGGCCGCCCCGGGCCTGCTCGGGGCGAGACTGTCGGTGACGGGCCCCGAGGGGAGGGTCGGCGTGCGCCTGACCGAGGTCGAGGCCTACCGCGGTCGGACCGACCCGGGATCCCACGCCTTCGGCGGGCGCACGGCCCGCAACGCCACCATGTTCGAGGCCGCCGGAGCGGTCTACGTCTACTTCACCTACGGCATGCACCACTGTGTCAACCTCGTCACCGGGCCAGCCGGGCAGGCAGCGGCGGTCCTGCTGCGCGGCGGCCAGATCGTTGAGGGCATCGACCTGGCCCGGCGGCGGCGCCCCGCCGCGTCGGTCGACCGGGACCTGGCCCGTGGCCCGGCACGCCTGTGCGCAGCGCTTGGGCTGACCCGTGCCGACGACGGCCTCCGCCTCGGCCCGGACGACAGCCGCCTCAGCCTGTCCCTCCCGGAGACACCTGTGGCCGAGGACCGCCTCCGGTTTGGAGCGCGCACCGGCGTCTCCGGACCGGGCGGTGACGGCCGGACCTACCCCTGGCGCTTCTGGATCGACGGCGAGCCCACAGTCTCGCCCTACCGGGCCGCCGCCCCCAGACGCCGAACGAGGTCCTCCGCGTCGCAGTAGGTTGCGACCATGGCCGAGGAGTACTGGAACCACAACGTCGCCTTCCACAACGCGCTGGTCGCCGACGCCACGAAACGCCCGATATCGGCCTCCCGGTTGCCGAGCCCCGCGAGTCGCTGACCGAGATCCGGCGGGCGGCGACACGAGTGCTCCCGGGTGCCCGGGTCAGGCGCCGCTTCTACTACCGATACACCCTCGTGTGGGACCGTCCCGAGTAGCCGCCGTCGGACATGGCACACTTGCCGCGCCGGGACTCCCCGTCCCGGACCGGTGCCCGCGAGGCGCTGTGACACCGCACGAAAGGCGAGCAGGAACGTGACCGACATCCTGGACGAGTTGCAGTGGCGGGGCCTTGTGGCCCAGCACACCGACATCGACGCGCTGCGCGCGGTGCTCACCGAGGGCACGGTCACTTACTACTGCGGCTTCGACCCCACCGCGCCGAGCCTCCACCACGGCCACCTCGTCGCGGTCAAGGTGATGCGCCACCTCCAGCTCGCCGGGCACCGGCCGCTGGCCCTGGTCGGCGGGGCCACCGGTCTCATCGGGGACCCGCGGGCCAAGGGTGAGCGCGCCCTTAACACCAAGGATGTCGTCGCCCAGTGGTCGGCGGGGCTCCAGGCCCAGCTGGAGAACCTCCTGGACTTCAGCGGCGAGAACGGCGCGCGGATCGTCAACAACCTGGACTGGACCGCCGACCTCAGCGCCGTCGACCTCCTGCGGGACCTGGGCAAGCACTTCCGCATGGGCACGATGCTCTCCAAGGACATCATCGCCAGGCGCCTGGCCAGCGAGGAGGGCATCTCCTTCACGGAGTTCAGCTACCAGATCCTCCAGGCCAACGACTACCTCGAGCTCTTCCGCCGCTACGGGTGCATCCTCGAGGTCGGCGGCAACGACCAGTGGGGCAACCTCGTCGGTGGCATGGACCTCATCCGCAAGGTCGAGGGAGCCACCGTCCACGTCATGACCAACCCCCTTATTACCAAGGCGGATGGCACGAAGTTCGGCAAGACCGAGGGCGGGGCCGTGTGGCTCGACCCGCAGATGCTCAGCCCCTACGCCTTCTACCAGTTCTGGCTCCAGACGGACGACGTCGACGTCGTGCGGTTCCTCAAGGTCTTCACCTTCCTGGAGCGTGAAGAGATCGAGCGTCTTGAGGCGGCCACCGCCGCCAACCCCCGTGCGCGCGAGGCACAGCGGATTCTGGCCCACGAGGTGACGACCTGGGTCCACGGGCCCGCGGCGACTGCTCAGGCCGAGGCTGCGACGGCCGCCCTGTGGGGCACCGGTGACCTCAGGGCCCTCGACGCCTCGACACTGGCGGCGGCCACCGAGGCGCTGCCGGCAACCGACCTGACCGTCGGCGGGTCGACCATCGTCGACCTCCTCGTCGGCACGGGCCTGGAGAAGGGGCGCAACGCCGCCCGCAAGACGGTCGCCTCGGGCGGGGCCTACCTCAACAACGTCAAGGTCACTGACGAGGACGCCCCCGTCGCCCAGGCTGATCTGCTGGCCGGGGGAGTGGTGCTCATCCGCCGCGGACGGCGCAACCTGGCCGTGGCCAGGACCGTGTGAACCGGACGAGCCCGACGGGCACCACTGCCCGGGACCGACGCCGTCCCGGTGCGCGGACAAGATCGTGTGCCGCGTGGCGCGGCCCGCGGCGTGTGGTTACAGTCACCGCCCTGGCGTTTGACCCGGGGTTGACCGCTGCGTAATGTACTCCGCGGCCCGGCGGCCGGTGATCTGCCAAGGATGACCGTCACCGGCGGGAACCGGCAACTGAACAGCGAGTCGATCGGGAGACCGGGATCACTGATCCAGGGTTTGACCGGAAGACATCGACTCGCTAAAGTTGATCGGGCGCTTCCGGAGCGAGGCGGCAGGCGAAAGTGGCCGTTGAATTCCGGTGGGTGTGTTGTTTGAGAACTCGATAGTGTGTCATGTTTTTTATGCCATGTTGGG
>NZ_JAUNHI010000020.1:0-44819 GCF_030524025.1 Actinomyces sp.
CGCCACCCTGGGAACCTGGGAGTAACACACATGAGAATCGTCGTCGCCCTGGGCGCAAACGCCCGGGACGGCGCGGTTCCGCCGGGATCCCGGCCGGGGCGCGGGGCGCCCGTCGCTGCGGCGGCGGACGCCCCGCGTCGCCTACCCCACAGCCCTTGGCTCCTCCCTGACCCCGACCCCGGCCGTCTGGGACGTTAGACTCACGACGTCAACAGACCACACGGAGGGGAGTACTCCCACCAACAGCGACGTCGTCATCACGGCGGACCGCGGCCACGGCCCGGCCCCCGGCGTCGCAGGCCCCCGGACCGGGACAGCCCGGGCCCGTCGGGCGGGAGGAGACCTCCGGTACCAGACCCGTACCGGAGGTACACGCAGTGGACGTCCACGCCCTGGGATGGATCGCCCTGGCGGCGATCATCCTGACCATGATCACCATTGACATCGTGGGCCATGTGCGCACGCCGCACGAGCCCACCATGAAGGAGGCCGCCTGGTGGTCGGTGGCCTACATCGCTATGGCGATCGTCTTCGGCATCATCGTGTGGAGGGTGTGGGGCCACGTCTACGGCCAGGAGTACTTCGCGGGCTATATCACCGAGAAGGCGCTGAGCATCGACAACCTCTTCGTCTTCGTCATCATCATCTCCACCTTCCGGGTGCCCCGCAGCTACCAGCAGGAGGTCCTGCTGGCCGGCATCGTCATCGCCCTGGTCCTGCGCCTCGTGTTCATCCTTGTGGGGGCCTACTTCATCGAGACCTTCTCCTGGATCTTCTACTTCTTCGGCGCCTGGCTGCTGTGGACCGCCTTCTCCCAAGCGCGTGAGGGCGTCGAGGAGCCCGATGCCCACGAGAGCGAGGAGTACCAGCCCACGGGACTGGTCAAGCTCGTCTCGCGGGTCGTGCCCATGACCGAGGGCTTCGTCGGCGGTAAGCTCGTCCACCGCCACGGCGGTCGGACGATGATCACCCCGATGCTCCTGTGCATCGTCGCCATCGGCACCGCCGACGTCATGTTCGCCGTCGACTCGATCCCCGCCATCTACTCCCTGACCAGGGAGCCCTACCTCGTCTTCGCGGCCAATGCCTTCTCCCTGCTGGGCCTGCGCCAGCTGTACTTCCTCATCGACGGCCTGCTCGACCGTCTCATCTACCTCCACTACGGCCTGGCGGCTATCCTGGGCTTCATCGGGCTCAAGCTGATCAACCACGCCCTGCACGAGAACGAGGTGCCCTTCATCAATGGCGGCGATCACGTCAATCTTGTCCCCGAGCCCTCGATCCAGGTCTCACTCGGCTTCATCGTCGTCACCATCACGATCACCGTCATCGCCTCGGTCCTCAAGTCGCGCGCCGACCGCCGCAAGGAGGAGGCCGCCGTCTGAGGTCTCGGCCCGGGGAGGGAGGCGACGTGCCACCGGCGACCAATAGGCTCCCGGCCGTGACGACCACGGAGAAGACGCTGACCGGGCTGAGCGCGGCGCAGGTCGAGCAGCGCGTCCAACAGGGCCTGACCAACGCCTATGAGGAGAAGACCTCCCGCAGCGCCGTGCAGATCCTGCGCGCCAACGTTCTGACGATCTTCAACGGGATCCTGGGCAGCGCCCTCGTGCTCATCCTCATCGTCGGGCACTGGGCGGACGCGCTGTTCGGTTTCGTCCTGCTGCTCAACACCGCCACCGGCACCATTGCCGAGATCCGTGCCAAGCGGGCGCTGGACCGGCTCGCGGTCCTCGAGACCCCCCGGGCGCTCGTCCTGCGCGAGGGCAGACGCCAGGAGGTGGAGGTCGGGCAGGTGGTTCTCGACGACGTCGTGCACCTGAGCACCGGCCAACAGGTCCCGGCCGACGGCGAGGTGCTCGTCAGCAACGGCCTGGAGATCGACGAGTCGATCCTGACCGGGGAGTCCCGGCCGGTGCGGCCCGGCCCAGCCGACCGGGTCCTGTCGGGCACCACCGTGACCGCGGGCAGCGGTCTGTTCCGCACCACGGCCGTCGGCGCCGATGCCTACGCCCACCGCCTGGCCCGAGAGGCCCGCCGGTACTCCCTCGTGGTCAGCGAGCTCCAGGCAGGCACCAACCGGGTCCTGCACTGGATCTCCTGGGCCATCGTTCCTGTGGCTCTGCTCCTTGTGTGGTCCCAGCTGCGGCAGGCCGGCGGGATCGACCAGGCCCTGGACTCGGGCGCCTGGCGCGTGGCCCTCGTTGCCGGCATCGCCGGGGTCGTGGGCATGGTCCCCCAGGGACTGGTGCTGCTGACCTCGGTCAATTTCGCGACGGCGGCCCTGAGCCTGGCGCGCAGCAAGGTCCTTGTCCAAGAGCTGCCGGCCGTCGAGGTCCTGGCCCGCGTCGACGTCCTGTGCCTGGACAAGACCGGGACGATCACCACCGGCCGCATCCGGCTGGGGGAGGTCCAGGCGCCCACCGGCCCGGCGGACCGCCGGCCCGACCCCCAGGCCATCACCGCGCTGGCCGTGCTCACCGGGGGACCGGAGCCCAACCCGACCGCTCAGGCCATCGCCGATGGTCTGAGCGAGCTGGCGCAGGCCGGCCCGGGCGAGTTCCGCCGGGCCCTGGACAACCGCCCCGGACAGGGCGTGACCGCTGTGCCCTTCTCCTCACGCCGCAAGTGGTCGGCGGTGCGCTTCGAGGGGCGCACCTGGGTGCTGGGCGCCCCCGAGATCGTGCTGGCGGCGGCCGAGGACGGCCGCCCGGTCCTCGAGCGGGTCCAGGCGCTGGCCGCTCAAGGGGTGCGGGTGCTGGCACTGGCCTGTTCGCCCCGGCCCTGGCAGGAGGGCGGTCAGGACGGGGGTGACGACACGGGCGAGGACCCGGACGGGAGCGCGCGCGGGGCCCGTGACCACGTGCTTCCCCCCGGCCTGGAGGTGGCCGCCCTGGTCACCCTGGCCGAGGAAGTGCGGCCCGACGCGGCCCAGACCCTGGCCTACTTCCGTGAGCAGGGCGTCGAGGCCAAGGTCATCTCCGGGGACAACCCGGCCACCGTGGCCACCGTGGCCCGGCGCGCCGGTGTGCGGGCCCCCGATGGCGGCGAGCTCGTGGCCCTGGACGCGCGTGAGCTGCCCACCCAGGCTGATGATCCCGAGGACCTCGAGCGCCTCGCCCGCGCCCTCGAGGGCGCCAGCGTCCTGGGCAGGGTGACGCCGGAGCAGAAGCGGGCCCTCGTACGCGCCCTGCGCTCGCGCGGACACGTCGTGGCGATGACCGGCGACGGCGTCAACGACGCCCTGGCGCTCAAGGACGCCGATCTGGGCATCGCCATGGGCAATGGCGCCCCGGCCACGAAGGCCGTGGCGCGCCTAGTGCTGCTCAGCGGGGAGTTCGCCGCGCTCCCGGGGGTCGTGGCCCAGGGCAGGCGGGTCATGGCCAACACCGAGCGCGTTGCGTCCCTGTTTCTGGCCAAGACCGTCTACGCCACGCTTATCGCCGTCGTCGTGGCCGCCACCGCGATCTCCTACCCCTTCTTGCCGCGGCAGCTGACGATCGTGTCCTCCCTGACCATCGGCATCCCCGCCTTCATCCTGGCCCTGGCACCCAGCAGTCGCCGCTACCGGGCGGGGTTCTTGCGGCGAGTCCTGCTCATGGCGGTGCCCGCGGGCATCGTGGCCGGGGTGGCGACCCTGGCCGTGCACACCTGGTTGACGGCCGTCGGCGCCCACGATGAGCAGGTGACCACCGGGGCGACCCTGGTTCTGGTTGCCGCCGGCCTGTGGCTGCTGACCCTGACGGCGCGTCCCCTGCTGGGGTGGCGGCTCGGGCTCGTCCTGGCCATGGCCGGCGCCGCCGTGCTGGGCGTGGTGGTTCCGGCGGTGCGCTCCTTCTTCCTCCTGGCCTGGCCCACGCCCGGGGTGTGGTGGATCATCCTCATTGTCGCGGCCTCGGCGGTCGGCGGGATCGAGATCGTCCACCTCCTGCGCGGGCGCCTGGTCGCTGGCGGCTCTACTGAGCGGCACTGAGCACGCCGATGACCGGGTTCCACTCCCGGGGCAGGCGCTCGGCGATGAGCCCCGCCTGCTGGAAGGGGTCGTCGGCCAGGAGTGCCAGGGCGTCGGCGGCGTCCTCGGCGCGCACGATGATGAGGGCGTCGTGGGTTCCCACATAGGGGCCGGCCGCCAGAAGCCGGCCACGGTCGGCCAGTGCGGCGTTGAAGGCCCGGTGGGCCGGGCGCACCCGGTCCAGCTCCTCATCTTGGTCGGTGACGTAGCGGTACTCCACGGCGTAGATCGTGCTCATGGCGCCAGCCTACGGGAGCGCCCGTTTCCCCGGGGCGCTCGGAGTGGTCAACGCCTCCCCGACGCATGTCGAACAGGTGTTTGAAGGCGCCCCCGCCGCGCCTAGACTCATACCCCGTGAACGACTCACTCATCATCCGCGGCGCCCGGGAGCACAACCTCAAAGGGGTCGACCTCGACCTCCCGCGCGACGCGATGATCGTCTTCACCGGCCTGTCGGGCTCGGGCAAGTCCTCCCTGGCCTTCGACACCGTCTTCGCCGAGGGCCAGCGCCGCTACGTCGAGTCCCTGTCCTCCTACGCCCGGCAGTTCCTCGGGCAGATGGACAAGCCCGACGTCGACTTCATCGAGGGGTTGAGCCCGGCGGTGTCCATCGACCAGAAGTCCACCTCGCGCAACCCGCGCTCGACGGTGGGCACGGTCACCGAGGTCTACGACTACCTGCGCCTGCTCTATGCCCGCGCCGGGATCCAGCACTGTCCCGAGTGCGACGCGGTCATCGCCTCCCAGACCCCCCAGCAGATCGTCGACCGGGTCGGCTCCATGGAGGAGGGTACCCGCTTCCAGGTCCTGGCGCCGGTGGTGCGCGGGCGCAAGGGCGAGTACTCCGAGCTGTTCACCGAGCTGCAGTCCCGCGGCTTCACCCGGGTGCGCGTCGACGGTGAGACCCACCGGCTGGCTGAGGTGCCCGAGCTGTCCAAGAAGCTCAAGCACGACATCGAGGTGGTCGTCGACCGCCTCGTCGTGCGCGAGGGGATGCGCCAGCGGCTGACCGACTCGGTGGAGACGGCACTGGGCCTGGCCGACGGGCTGGTCATTATCGACCTCGTCGACCGTGATCCCGACGACCCCGACAGGGAGCACCGCTACTCCGAGAAGCGGGCCTGCCCCAATGAGCACCCCCTGTCCCTCGACGAGGTCGAGCCCCGGACCTTCTCCTTCAACGCCCCCTACGGGGCCTGCCCGGCGTGCACCGGCCTGGGCACGCGCCTCGAGGTCGACCCCGAGCTCGTCGTCCCCGACGAGGAGCTGACCCTGGCCGAGGGCGCCATCGCGCCGTGGGCGGGCCACCAGGCCTACTTCACCCGCCAGCTGGCGGCGCTGGGCGAGGAGCTGGCCTTCGACGTCGACACCCCCTGGCAGGCCCTGCCACGGCGTGCCAAGGAGGCGATCCTGCGGGGCAAGGACTACGAGGTGCGGGTCAAGTACCGCAACCGCTGGGGGCGGGAGCGCACCTACTCCTCGGGCTTCGAGGGGGTCCTCGACTACGTCAAGCGCAAGCACGCCGAGACCGACTCCGACTGGTCCCGGGAGCGCTACGAGGCCTACATGCGCGAGGTCCCGTGCCCGACCTGTGCCGGCACCCGGCTCAAGCCCGAGGTCCTGGCCGTGCGGGTGGGGGACCTGTCGATCGCCCAGCTGTGCGACCTGTCGATCGCCCAGGCCCGTGACCTGCTGTCCGGCCTCGAGCTGAGCGGGCAGGCCCGCAGGATCGCGGCGAGCGTCCTGACCGAGATCAACACCCGCCTGGGCTTCCTCGTCGACGTCGGCCTCGACTACCTCAGTCTGTCCCGCGGCGCCGCGACCCTCTCGGGCGGTGAGGCCCAGCGGATCCGGCTGGCCACGCAGATCGGCTCGGGGCTCGTCGGCGTGCTCTACGTGCTGGACGAGCCGAGCATCGGCCTGCACCAGCGGGACAACATGCGCCTCATCGAGACCCTCGAGCGTCTGCGCGACCTGGGCAACACCCTCATCGTCGTCGAGCACGACGAGGACACGATCCGTGCCTCGGACTGGATCGTCGACATCGGGCCCGGCGCGGGGGAGCGGGGCGGGGAGGTCGTCTACTCCGGTCAGCTCGCCGGTCTGCTTCAGGCCCCGGCCTCCATGACCGGCGACTACCTCGCCGGCCGTCGGCGCATCGAAGTCCCCGCCACGCGCCGCCCCCGGGCCAAGGGCCGCGAGCTGACGGTGGTGGGCGCCCGGGAGAACAACCTGGACGACGTCACCGTGACCTTCCCCCTGGGGGTGCTCACCGCCGTGACCGGAGTCTCGGGGTCGGGCAAGTCCTCGCTGGTCAACGCCATCCTCTACCGGGTGCTAGCCAACCGCCTCAACCGCGCCCGGGCGGTGCCCGGGCGGCACCGGACGGTGCGCGGGCTGGAGAACCTCGACAAGGTCGTCCACGTCGACCAGTCGCCCATCGGCCGCACGCCGCGCTCCAACCCGGCGACCTACACCGGGGTGTGGGACCACATCCGCAAGATCTTCGCCGCGGTGCCCGAGTCCAAGGTGCGCGGCTACACCCCGGGCCGCTTCTCTTTCAACGTCAAGGGCGGTCGCTGCGAGGCCTGCAAGGGCGATGGCACCCTGCGCATCGAGATGAACTTCCTGCCTGACGTCTACGTCCCCTGCGAGGTCTGCGACGGCGCCCGCTACAACCGGGAGACCCTGGAGATCCGGTACAAGGACAAGACGGTCGCCGACGTCCTGGACATGACGATCAGCCGGGCCGCCGACTTCTTCTCGGCCACCCCCGTCATATCCCGCCACCTCAACACCCTGGTCGAGGTCGGCCTGGGCTACGTGCGTCTGGGCCAGTCCGCCACGACCCTGTCGGGAGGGGAGGCGCAGCGGGTCAAGCTCGCCACCGAGCTCCAGCGCCGCTCGACCGGCCGGACGATCTACGTCCTGGACGAGCCGACGACGGGCCTGCACTTCGAGGACATCCGCAAGCTCTTGTCCGTGCTTCAGGGACTGGTCGACAAGGGCAACTCGGTGGTCGTCATCGAGCACAACCTCGATGTCATCGCCAACGCCGACTGGGTCATCGACATGGGGCCCGAGGGCGGGCAGGCGGGCGGCACCGTCGTGGCCACCGGCACTCCCGAGCAGATCACCCAGGTCCCGCAGTCGCACACGGGCAGGTTCCTGGCCCAGGTGCTCGACGGCCGCTGAGGGGGCGAGGTTGCTCGACCGGCGGGCCGGTCGGCTTCGTCACCTCCGCTCGTCGGGCGGGGCGAAGCGCGACTCCTCGGGTACCGGACCGGCGGTGGGGGTGCCCGGACCGGCGGTGGGATGCTGCGGGACGATGAAGCCGTAGGCGCTCGAGGTGGTTGAGGCGCCCGGGGTACCCGGGGTGCTCGGTGCTGTCTTCTTGGCGGGCGAGGCCTCCATGCCCGCGGCGGTGTCGGCCGCCTTGTTGTAGGCCAGGGACAGCAGGAAGCACACCACTCCGGCCAGGGCCAGGGCCAGGACACGGGTGATCGAGTTCTGCGAGCCGATGTCGAGGGTTGCCAGCTTGAGGACCGCGACCATGACGAGCGTCAGGCCGTAGTGGCGCAGGGCCGTGGCCCGGAGTCTGAAGCCGCTGACGATGCACAGTGCCCCGGTGCTCAGCACGACAATGGTCATGAGCACCGAGCCGGAGTCCAGGCCGGACAGCGCGATGACCGACCACCATACGAGCACGGTCGGCAGCCCGGCGATGGCCAGTGCCGCCGGCCCCTGACGGATCCAGGGCATGAGGAGCCTGGAGGCCAGGACGCCCAGCGCCAGGGCGACGACGGTCAGCAGCGCCGTCCACTCCTTCGACCACGCCCCGTCGGCGCGGGCCATGACGTACAGGGAGCAGGTGCCTGCCAGCACCCATCCGACCCAGGCCCGGGCCTCGTCGGGCTCGGGATGCCCGGGGCCGACGGCGGGCGGGCCTCCGGTGAGCCGGCCGGTCAGGAGACCGCGCACCGTCAGATCCGGTGCGAGCAGCCCCAGCAGGAGCAGGATGGCGACGATCACGCCGCTGGCCAGGGCGTGCATCTCCGCGGCGGTGCTCGACGGGACGAGGGCGGCCAGCAGCGGTGGCACGACGAAGATGAGGTCGGCCATGAGCAGCCAGGCCGGGGCACGCATGAGGCCGGGGTCGGCCGGCTGTCCATGGCGCAGGGCCAGCGTCTCCAGGCCGACCGTCGCCGCAACGAGCACGACGAGGCCGACCAGGCCCCACGCGACCTGGACCGCGGTCCCCTCCACGGTCGCCAGGGCGACCATCCCGGCCCCGGAGGTCACCGTCATCGCCAGGACGCGCCCCTCGAAAACGGCGGGGGCGGCTGCCAGCGCGAGCAGGGCGATCGCCTGCGCGAACAGCCCGGGGTCGACCAGCACAGCGATGAGGCCCAGGGCCGCGGTGGTGCCCAGTGCCATGACGGCGGTGCGCCTCCGCCAGCCCTGCGGCCCGGGGGACACGAGGAGGGCCAGGGGCGGGAGCGCGGTCAGGGACAGGCAGGCGGCGGCGGTACCGGTGCCTTGCCCGGCCGGCCCGACGGTGTCGAGGACGATGATGGCGGTCAGCACAAGGACGGCTCCGACCGCCACCCAGTCGGCTCCGGCCCATGACTGGAAGCCCGAGGCCCACAGGATCCGGCTGGAGTGGAGGAGCTGGACGATCAGGAGCAGCTCGAGGCCGAGCACGAGGCCGATGGCCAGGTAGGTCGAGCTTTCCGTCAGCGGCCCGACGGGAGTGAGCAGGACGGCCATGCCGGTCACCACCATGGAGGTGGCCGGGTACCAGGCGGCCAGAGGCGCCGTCTTGTCGGGCCGGCTCAGTGCCGCGGCAATGGCGGCCAGCGCTGCCACGTAGGCGCAGGTCAAGAGCCACGTGCGGGGAGCGGCCGCGGGGTCCTGGGCCTGCCAGGCGGCGAAGGACACGGTGACCAGCGCGCCGATGGTCGAGATGACGGCGGTGAAGATCTGGGCGGTCACGCGCGACAGGACCAGGAGGGCGGCCGCCCACAGCGCCATGAGGGCGAAGGCGGGCGCGACCGGGATGAGTCCGTCGAGCAGGACGGCGCCGATGATCGCCACGAAGCCCAGGGCCCCGCCGGTGCCGGTCAGGGTTGCCGCGGCGACGCGGAGGGAGGGCCGCGACACCGAGAGCAGTGCCCCCGAGCCGACCAGGAGCAGCGCAGCCAGCCCCAGTGTGCCGATCTTGACGGCGTCGGGGATGGAGTCCCACACGAGGGCGATCAAGCTGACCCCGGCCAGCACGACCAGGAGCGCAGCCGCCCCTGACAGCAGGAAGCGTGCGACGGAGCCGTCCACGGTCCGAGCGGGTCCTTGCTGCGGCGCCGGTCCGGGCAGGGGCGGTCCTCCGGGTGCCCGCCCCTGCCCCACCTGTCCGACGGGCGGTGCCCCCGCCGCCGGTTGGGCGCGTTGTGCCGCATGGGCTGTGGGGGAGGTGGGCCGGGGGTCCCGTTCAACCGAGGGCCGGTCCGGCTGGGGGTCCTGCACCACCTGGGGCGGGGCCGCCTGGGAGCCCCCTTTGGCCGGAGGCCGGGCCGGCGCCGCCGGCGCTGTGGCGGAGGCGGGACGGTGTGCCGAGGGTGTGGCAGCGGGCCGCTGCCCGCTGGAGGGGACGGCGCCAGGCGCGACCCGCCTGGCGATCCAGTCGATCTTGCGCTCGAGAAGGTCGAGCCGGGCCAGCACCTCGGCGGTGCCGTGCGGGTCGCGGAGATCGGTCGGGGACATGGCGCCTCCATCCTGCGAACGGAATCTGCTCACACATCATCTCAGATGCTGGAGCGCCATGCATGGGTAGTAGTCCCATGTGGATAAGTCAGGAGGCGACACCCCGAGAAGTCAAACAGAAACGAACAGAGAACGAACAAAATAGGACATTTACGCCCATCGTCGGTTAGCCTCGTGCCATGAGCGACAACGGACTGAGCGCCGCCCGGGACAAGATGCGTCGGGCGGGTGTAACCCCTGAGGCCATCGAGGTCTTCACCCACTACTACAGGTCCCTCGAGGCCGGTGCCACCGGCCTGATCCCGGAGGAGACGATCGAGCCGCTGACCGACATCCCCTCCATCGAGGACGTCGAGGCCGACCAGGCCCGGGATCGCGAGGCACTGGCCCGGACCGTCCTCATCAAGCTCAACGGCGGGCTGGGGACCTCGATGGGCATGGACCGGGCCAAGTCCCTCCTGCCGGTGCGTGACGGCCGGAGCTTCCTCGACCTCCTCGTCCAGCAGGTGCGTGCCGCTCGCGCCGCCCACGGAGTCAGCCTGCCGCTGGTGTTCATGAACTCCTTCCGCACCCGCCGCGACACCCTCGAAGCGTTGGCCGCCTACCCCGACATCGAGGTTGACGGCCTGCCCCTGGACTTCCTGCAGAACCGCGAGCCCAAGCTCCGCGCCGACGACCTGACGCCAGTGACCTGGCAGGCCGACCCCGAGCTCGAGTGGTGCCCGCCGGGGCATGGGGACATCTACACCGCCCTCGTGGCCTCCGGGGTGTTGGACGCCCTCATCGAGCGGGGGTACCGCTACGCGATGACCTCGAACTCCGACAACCTCGGTGCGGCGCCCTCGGCGCGGATCGCCGGGTGGTTCGCCGCCTCGGGGGCCCCGTACGCCCCGGAGATGTGCCGTCGCACTCCCGCGGATGTCAAGGGTGGTCACCTGGCAGTGCGCAAGTCCGACGGACGGATCATCCTGCGGGACACCGCGCAGACACCGCAGGACCAGATGCACTACTTCACCGACCAGTTCCGCCACCCCTACTTCCACACCAACAACCTCTGGTTCGACCTCGAGGTCCTACGCCGGACCCTGACCGAGCGCGGCGGCATCCTCGGCCTGCCCCTCATCAGGAACCTCAAGACCGTCGACCCCGCCGACCGCGACTCCACCCCGGTCATCCAGATGGAGACGGCCATGGGTGCAGCCGTCGAGGCCTTCGAGGGAGCCACGGCCATCGAGGTCCCGCGCAGCCGCTTCCTGCCGGTCAAGACGACCAACGACCTGCTACTCGTGCGCTCCGACCTGTATGAGGTGGGTGAGGACGGGCTGCTGCGGATGGTGGGCGACCAGGCCTGCACGGTCGACCTCGACCGGCGCTACTACGCGACCGTCAAGGACTTCGAGGCGCGCTTCGCCCAGGGGGTGCCCTCCATCCGGGCCGCGAGGACGCTGACGGTCCGAGGGGACTGGAGCTTCGGCGCCGACGTCGAGGCCACCGGTGACGCCCAGGTGGGTCCCGACGGCGCGCCCGGCCGCGTGCCCGACGGGGCTCGGATCTGAGGAGCCGGCTCCTCGCTCGCCCCGGAACGGGGCGACAGCGCAGGAGGCGAGGCGGACGGCAGCGGGCCCGGACCATTGTGGTCCGGGCCCGCGCACGCTGTGGGCGATACTGGAATCGAACCAGTGACCTCCTCGGTGTGAACGAGGCGCTCTAACCCCTGAGCCAATCGCCCGGCGTGGGGACAGGCTAACCAGGCGGGGGTGCGCGCGGCAAATGCCGCTCCGGTGAGGTGGATCACCGCGGTGTCATTTGCCAGGGCGGCGGTGGGCGGTGTTATGGTTTCCCAGCACCGACCAGGTCCATGGTTCTCATGAGAGTTCTCGAGCTCTCAGGCAGCGCCGTGGAGCGATGGTCATCATCATGCGGATGTGGCTCAGTTGGTAGAGCATCACCTTGCCAAGGTGAGGGTCGCGGGTTCGAGTCCCGTCATCCGCTCCGAGGAGCCGGGAGCAGCCCCAGCATCTCACTGGTGGGTTGGCCGAGAGGTTAGGCACCGGCCTGCAAAGCCGTTGACACCGGTTCGAATCCGGTACCCACCTCGGGCGATTGGCGCAGCGGTAGCGCGCTTCCCTGACACGGAAGAGGTCACTGGTTCGATCCCAGTATCGCCCACCAGCGCGGGTGTGCCCGCGCCACCTCCCCGGGCCTCGGCCCTTAGCGCTGGGCCGGGTCGATCAGCCCCAGACGCCCGAAGGCCATAGCCAGGCCGTCGTCCTCTACCGCACCGGTCACGAAGTCGGCCGCCGCCTTGACCTCGGCCGAGGCGTTGCCCATCGCCACACCGACCCCACTGCGGCGCAGCATGCCGATGTCGACCGCCGCGTCCCCCAGGCAGACCGTGTCCTCCAGCCCGGTCCCCAGGTGAGCGGCGAGCACCTCCAGGGCGTGCTCCTTGGACACCCCGGGCACGCCGACGTCGCCGAACAGCGCCTCGTGCCCCCGTCCGCCCCACGACCCGTGGCGCAGGTGGGGGAAGGCCTCCCGGGCAGCCTCCAGGTCCGCCGGCCCCGAGAACGCATAGCTGATCTTGTTGACGTCCGTACGCACAAGGTCATCGGTGTCGATCAGCCCGTGGAGGACCGTGTCGACGTCCTGCGGCCCCAGGTCGGGCGCGACGCCGTCGCCCCCGGCCATGTAGGCCCTGATGGCGGGAAGCGCCGCCCGCCGGAAGCCGGGGGAGGGGTACAGCCCCGAGTTGGCCTCGAGGTAGAAGGCCAGCCCCCGGCCTGTCAGCCAGTCCACAAGCGCGGCGCAGTCCTGTGCGCCCAGGCTCCGGTGCATGACGACGGCGCCCTCGTGCTCGACATAGGCGCCGTTGGCGCAGACCATGCCGTCGAAGCCGATACCGGCGATCGACTGCGGCATCTCGGCCTTCGAGCGTCCCGTGGCGGGGTAGACCCGGTGGCCCCGACGGCGCGCGGCATGGATGGCGGTGACGGCGGAGTCGGGCAGCTCGTTGGTGTAGGTGACCAGAGTGCCGTCGACGTCGACCAGGACGACTCGAGGACGCGAGACGGGACTCATGGGACGACCCTAGATGACTCAGTCCCAGGGGTGGGGGACACGGGCCGGGGTCACCAGTCCAGGACCCTCCCCCTCGGCCAGGGGACGGGGCTGGGGCGCGGACTCGCCCACCGATCCCGGGACCCACCGGCTCTCTTGGGATCGATTATCTAGGCTGTCGCCCATGGCCGACCCCTCGACGTACCGCCCCGCCCCCGGCGAGATCCCGACGTCTCCCGGGGTCTACCGCTTCTTGGACCCCGAGGGCCGGGTCATCTACGTCGGCAAGGCCAAGAACCTGCGCGCCCGCCTGTCGTCCTACTTCCAGGACGTCGCCGCGCTGCACCCCCGCACCCAGACGATGGTGACGACCGCCTGCGCCGTGGAGTGGACGGTCGTGTCCACCGAGGTCGAGTCCCTGGCGCTCGAGTACTCCTGGATCAAGGAGTTCAACCCCCGCTTCAACGTCATGTACAAGGACGACAAGTCCTACCCCTACCTGGCGGTCACCATGGGGGAGGAGTTCCCGCGCGCCCAGGTGGTGCGCGGGGCCCGCAGGCCCGGCACCCGCTACTTCGGCCCCTTCGTCCAGGCGTGGTCGATCCGCGAGACCCTCGACCACCTGCTGCGCGTCTTCCCCATCCGCTCCTGCTCCCCGGGTGTCTTCCGGCGGGCCGCCGCCTCGGGCAGACCCTGCCTGCTGGGCTACATCGACAAGTGCTCGGCGCCCTGCGTGGGCCGGATCGACCGGGCCGCCCACCGCGAGCTGGCCGAGGACTTCTGCGCCTTCATGGCCGGGCGCACCGGCCCCTACCTGCATGACCTGGAGACCCGGATGCAGGCGGCCTCCCAGCAGCTGGAGTTCGAACGCGCCGCCCGCTTGCGTGACGACGCCGAGGCGCTGCGCAAGGTCATCGAGCGCAACGCCGTCGTCCTGCCCGACGCCACCGACGCCGACGTCTTCGCCCTGGCCTGGGACGAGCTGACGGCAGCCGTCCAGGTCTTCCACGTCCGCGGAGGCAGGGTGCGCGGCCAGCGGGGGTGGGTCATCGACCTCATCGAGGACGCCACCCAGGCCGAGCTCATCGAGCGGCTCCTCCACCAGGTCTACGCCGAGCTGCCCGACCCCGCCGACGACCACCGGACCGCCGGAGGCCACGACGCCCCCCGCTCTGGCCCGACCACGTCCCTGGGCGTGGGCGGGCGCGCGCCATCCAGCCCGGCCCAACGCTCCGGTCCCAGCGGGGCCCGGTTGCCGCGCGAGGGCGAGACCGGGGCCACCAGCGTCGACGACGTCGTCCATACCGCCACGACGGCGGTGCCCCGCGAAGTCCTCGTGCCGGTCCTGCCCGAGGACGCGGCGGCCGTCCAGGACTGGCTGACCGGGCTGCGCGGGGCGCGCGTCGAGCTGCGGGTCCCGCGGCGCGGCGACAAGGCCGCGCTCATGGACACGGTGCGCCGCAATGCCGAGGAGGCGCTGCGCCTGCACCGCACGCGCCGGGCGAGCGACCTCACCCAACGCTCGGCGGCACTCGAGGAGTTGGCCGAGGCGCTCGATCTGCCTGAGCCCCCCTTGCGCCTGGAGTGCTTCGACATCTCCCACACCCAGGGCGCCCACCAGGTCGGCTCCATGGTCGTCTTCGAGGACGGAGCCCCGCGCAAGTCGGACTACCGCCACTTCGTCGTGCGTGGCCCGCAGGGTACGGGCGCCGCCGACGACACCGCCGCCATGCGTGAGGTCCTCCAACGGCGCCTCCGACGGCTCCCGGCCGATCCGGGGGCGGCCGCCGGCGCGGATGCCGGGACCGAGGGCGCCCAGGAGGAGGTGGGCCAGGAGGACCTCATCGTCTCGGGGCCGGTCGACCCGGCCACCGGCAGGGCTCGTCGCTTCGCCTACGCCCCCGGCCTCATCGTCGTCGACGGCGGCCTGCCCCAGGTGGGCGTCGCCCGCTCGGTCATGGACGAGCTGGGAATAGACATCCCGGTGGTGGGGCTAGCCAAACGGCTGGAAGAGGTGTGGGTCCCCGGCGAGGAGTTCCCCGTCGTGCTGCCCCGGGGCTCGGCGGCCCTCTACCTCCTCCAGCACCTGCGTGACGAGTCCCACCGCTTCGCCATCTCCCACCACCGGTCCCGCCGCTCCAAGGGCATGACCCGCTCGGCCCTCGACGACGTCCCCGGGCTGGGGCCCGCGCGCCAGGCGGCGCTGCTCAAGGCCTTCGGCTCGGTCAAGCGCCTGCGCGCCGCCACCGTCGAGGAGATCGCGACCGTCAAGGGGATCGGCCCGGCCCTCGCCGCGACCGTCGTCGCACACCTCAGCCCGGGCGCCGACCCGCCCGCCTGAGCCCGCAGCCCGTGGGCCAACGGCGCCCGGCCAGGCAGCTGGGGTGTCACAATCGGCCAGTGACGATCCTGCGGGTGTTCAACAACAACGTGGTGCTGGCGCGCGATGAGCTGGGCCGTGAGGCGGTCCTGACCGGCAGGGGCATCGGCTTCGGTGCCCGCCCCGGGCAGCGCGTCGACACCGCGCTGATCGCCCGCCGCTACGTTCTGGCCCAGCAGGCCGAGAGCCTGGGCGAGGTGCTGGCCGGCATCCCCCTGGCGCGCATCGCGCTGATCGAACGGGTCTTCCTGGCCGCGGCCCGCGAGCTGGGAGGGCGCGTCCCCGCCTCGACGATCGTCGCGGTCATCGACCACGTCAGCCAGGCCATGGAGCGGGTGAGCCAGGGGGCGAACATGGATTACCCCCTGCGGGCGGAGGTCGCCCACCTCCACCCCGAGGAGCTGGTCCTGGCCGAGCGCATGGTCGACGAGCTCAACGCTGCCCAGGACATCCAGCTTCCTGCGGGGGAGGCCTACGCCTTGGCCCTCCACCTGTTCACCGCCGCCGTGGGGGCCGCCTCGACCCGCGAGGCGGTGGCTCAGTCCCGGCTCATCCGCCAGGTCATGGAGCTGCTGTCCTCGGCCTACGGGCCGGGCTTCGACACCGGCTCGGTCAACGCGGCGCGCTTCGCCACCCACCTGCGCTACTTCCTGGCCCGGGCCCGCACCGCCCAGGTCGAGGACGGCACCGCATCGGTCATCGCCGGGGCGCTGCGCGAGGACCGGCCGCACGCCTACCAGGTGGCGCTGCGTGTCAAGGGCCTGCTCGAGCTGCGCCTGGGCATCTCGGTGTCCGACGACGAGCTGGCCTACCTGACCATGCACGTCGCCAGGCTCGAGGCCGGCATCGGCGCGGGAGACTGATGCCGAGCCGCGCCACGGCGCGAGATACGCCTGCGGGAGGCCCGGTGCATGCGATGCTTGGCACATGGACGCTCAGGACAGCCCGCACGACTCCCGGCGCGAGCGCACGCGCATCGCCCTGGAGGACACGGTGCCCGAGGGCATCCCGGCCATCGACGAGGCCGCCCCGCAGGTGCCCCCTGCCCAGCGTCCGGAGATGATCATCGTCACCGGCATGTCGGGCGCCGGCCGGTCTCGGGCGGCGATGGCCCTGGAGGACCTCGACTGGTATGTCGTGGACAACCTGCCCCCGCAGCTGCTGCCCGCGCTGGCCGGCATGATGACGACCGTCGGCGCCGGCGTCCACCGCCTGGCCGCGGTCGTGGACGTGCGCAGCCGGGACTTCTTCGCCAGCTTCATGAAGTACCTCGGCGAGTTGCGGGAGACCGGCGTGACCGTGCGCGTGATCTTCCTGGACTCCTCGGACGCCTCGCTCATCCGGCGCTTCGAGTCCTCCCGGCGCCCTCACCCCCTGCAGGGCACCGGCTCGATCCTCGACGGCATCCAGCACGAGCGCACGCTGCTGGCCGGCCTCAAGGCCTCGGCGGACGACGTCATCACGACGACCGACTACTCGGTCCACGACCTGGCCCGCCGGGTGCGCGAGCTCGTGGCCACCGAGTCCGACCTCGCCCTGCGCGTGACCGTCATGTCCTTCGGCTTCAAGTACGGCCTGCCCCTGGACGCCGACCACGTCGTCGACGTGCGCTTCATCCCCAACCCCTACTGGGTCTCCGAGCTGCGCCACCTGACCGGGCGCGACGCCCCCGTGGCCGACTACGTCTTCCGCCAGGACGGGGCGACGGCCTTCATCGACGGCTACGCCGACCTCATGATCCCGGCGCTGCCGAGCTATGTCGACGAGCTCAAGCCCTATGTCACGATCGCCGTGGGCTGCACAGGCGGCAAGCACCGGTCGGTGGCCTCCGCCGAGCGCATCTCGGCGCACCTGCGCGCCGCGGGCTTCAAGGTCTCCACCCAGCACCGGGACCTGGGCCGGGAGTGAGGCGCCATGGCACGGGCGAAGAACGAACGACGGAGGGCGATGCACCGATGAGCAACCACGCCACCATCGACTCCTCGGGCTGGCCGCGTCGCGGGGCGGAGGGTCCCGCCGTCGTCGCCCTCGGAGGGGGGCACGGCCTGTCGGCGACGCTGCGGGCGCTGCGTCACGTCTCCCACCGGTTGACCGCCGTGGTCACCGTCGCCGACGACGGCGGCTCCTCGGGCCGGTTGCGCGACGAGTTCGGCTGTCTGCCCCCCGGTGACCTGCGCATGGCCCTGGCCGCGCTGACCGACGACTCCGAGTGGGGTCTGACCTGGCGCGATGTTCTTCAGCACCGCTTCGCCGGTGCCGGGGAGCTCGATAACCACGCCCTGGGCAACCTGCTCATCCTGGCGCTGTGGCAGCTGCTCGACGACGAGGTCGCCGGGCTGGCCTGGGTCGGGCGGCTGCTGGGCATCCACGGACGGGTCGTGCCGATGAGCGCCTCCCCGCTGGTCATCGAGGCCGATATCGTCAACGGCACGGACCGTCGGCGCGTGTCGGGCCAAGTCGCCGTGGCCACGACCCGGGGCAGGATGGAGAACGTGGGCGTGGTCCCCGCTGACGCCGACGCCCACCCCGAGGCGGTGCGGGCCATCGACGAGGCCGACTGGGTGGTCCTGGGGCCTGGCTCCTGGTACACCTCCGTCCTGCCGCACCTCATCCTGCCGGCGATGCACCGCTCGCTGGTCAGCACCCCCGCCCGCAAGGCGGTCGTGCTCAACCTGTCCGAGCAGACCGGTGAGACCGAGGGGATGAGCGCCGCCGACCACCTGCGGGTTCTGGCCGAGTACGCTCCGGACCTGCGCCTGGACGTCGTCATCGCCGATCCCTCGGCGGTGGAGGACATCGAGGACCTCCAGGGGGTCGCCCAGGGCCTGGGCGCCGTGCTCGTCCTGCGCCAGGTGCGCACGAGCGAGACCCTGTGCCACCACGACCCCCTGCGCCTGGCGGCCGCCTTCCGCGACGCCTTCGACGGGGCCGTCGGCGATGTCGGGGACACCCGGCCCGCACACGACGAGCACCCCGCCCGACCCTGACCGACCCAACCCAGGAGCATCTGCCATGTCGCTGACGGTGACCGTCAAGGACGAGCTCGCGCGCGTGACCTCCGACAACGCCGCCCAGAGGCGTGCCGAGGTCGCCTCCCTGCTGCGCTTCGCCGGAGGCCTCCACATCGTCTCCGGCCGCATCGTCGTCGAGGCCGAGCTCGACCACGGGGGGACGGTTCGCCGCCTCCACCGCGACCTCAAGGAGCTGTACAACATGGACCCAGAGGTCCTCGTCGTCCAGGCGGGGTCCCTGCACCGGGGCAGCCGCTACGTCCTGCGCGTGGTCGACCGGGGCAAGGACCTGGCCCGCCTGACCGGCCTGGTCGACGGCCGCGGGCGCCCGGTGCGCGGCATGCCCGTGGCGGTGGTCCAGGGCGGACGCAACGCCGCCGCGGCCGCCTGGCGGGGCGCCTTCCTGGCCCGCGGCTCCCTGACCGAGCCCGGGCGGTCCTCGGCGCTGGAGGTCACCTGCCCCGGATCGGAGGCGGCCCTGGCCCTGGTCGGAGCCGCCCGCCGCTTCGACGTCTCAGCCAAGGCGCGCGAGGTCCGCGGGGCCGACCGCGTCGTCGTGCGCGACGGCGAGGCCATCGGGGTGCTGCTCCACCGCATGGGCGCCCTCGAGGCCTTCGCCGCCTGGGGGGAGCGGCGCTCGCGCCGCGAGACCCGGGGAACGGCCAACCGCCTGGCCAACTTCGACGACGCCAACCTGCGCCGCTCTGCCCGTGCGGCCGTCGCCAGCGGGGCCAGGGTCGAGCGCGCCTTCGAGATCCTGGGCGACGACGTCCCCGACCACCTCGTCCAGGCCGGACGCCTGCGTGTGGAGCACAAGCAGGCCTCCCTCGAGGAGCTTGGCCAGCTCTCCGACCCCCAGCTGACCAAGGACGCCGTGGCCGGACGCATCCGCCGCCTGCTGGCTATGGCCGACAAGCGCGCCCACGAGCTGGGTGTGCCCGACACCGAGTCGGTCCTCACCCAGGACATGCTTGACCTGTGAGCCCCTGGGCATGGGACGAGGGTCCCGGGCCGGTGTGAAAACGTGCGTCATACACCATCGACGGCCTCACCGGGGCCGGATGTGTTCGCCGCTGGCGTGCCCGGCCCTCGCATGTGACCGTCGCGTGAGGCTAGACTCACTCGTGCCGGAACGAGAAGGATCCGTCCCGCCCGGACCGGAGCACACCTGGTGTGCGAAGAGCTACGAATACGTGCGCCTTGAGCGGCGCACTAGGAGGACACAAAGTGACCACCCGCGTTGGTATCAACGGCTTCGGTCGTATTGGCCGCAACTTCTTCCGCGCCGCCCTGGAGCAGGGTGCGGACATCGAGGTCGTGGCCGTCAACGACCTGACGGACAACAAGACCCTCGCCCACCTGCTCAAGTACGACTCCATCCTCGGCCGCTTCGACGGCGAGGTCACTTACGACGAGGACGGCATCGTCGTCAACGGCAAGCACATCAAGGTGCTCGCGCAGCGCAACCCCGCCGACCTGCCCTGGGGCGAGCTCGGTGCCGACGTCGTGGTGGAGTCCACCGGCTTCTTCACCGACGGTGAGAAGGCCAAGGCCCACGTCGACGGTGGCGCCAAGAAGGTCGTCATCTCCGCCCCGGCGAAGAATGTCGACGGCACCTTCGTCATGGGTGTCAACGAGGGCGACTACGACAGCGCCACGATGACCATCGTGTCCAACGCCTCGTGCACCACCAACTGCCTCGCCCCGCTGGCCAAGGTCCTCCACGAGAACTTCGGCATCGTGCGCGGCATTATGACGACGATCCACTCCTACACCGGTGACCAGCGCGTCCTGGACGCCCCCCACGGTGACCTGCGCCGCGCCCGGGCGGCCGCGCTCAACATGATCCCGACCAAGACCGGTGCCGCCCAGGCGGTGGCTCTCGTCCTGCCCGAGCTCAAGGGCAAGTTCGACGGCCTGGCCGTGCGCGTCCCCACCCCGACCGGCTCGCTGACTGACCTGACCTTCCAGGCCGAGAAGGAGGTGTCGGTCGACGCCGTCAAGGCCGCCGTCAAGGCCGCCGCCGAGGGCGACCTCAAGGGCATCCTTGCCTACACCGAGGACCCGATCGTCTCGACTGACATCGTGGGCGACCCGCACTCCTCGATCTTCGACGCCAACGAGACCAAGGTGATCGGTGACCTCGTCAAGGTCCTGTCCTGGTACGACAACGAGTGGGGCTACTCCAACCGCCTCGTCGAGCTGACCGCCTACATCGGCGAGCGCCTCTGAGCCGGCTCCCGAGCACGATGCTCCCATGACGCTGCGCCCGCGCACGCCCCGGCGTGCGCGGGCGCAGTCCGTCAGAGGCGTCGGCCGGCAGCCGCCGCCACCAGCCGGTGCCCGCGCCGGCACGTCCCACCCAGCCACCACCCCCGACCGATAAGAGGCATTCGTATGAAGACCATCGAGTCCCTGGGCGACCTCAAGGGCAAGCGCGTCCTGGTCCGCTCCGACTTCAACGTCCCGCTGGACGCCGACAAGAACATCACCGACGACGGCCGCATCCAGGCGGCCCTCCCGACCCTGCGCACCCTGCTCGACGCGGGCGCCAAGGTCGTCATCGTCGCCCACCTGGGTCGTCCCAAGGGCGAGGTCAACCCCGACTACTCCCTGGCCCCGGTCGCCTCCCGCCTGGCGGAGGTCGCCGGTGTCAGCGTCACGCTGGCCGAGGACACCGTCGGCGAGTCCGCCAAGGCCGCCGTGGCGGCCATGGGCGACGGCGAGATCGTCCTGCTGGAGAACGTGCGCTTCAACGCCGCCGAGACCTCCAAGGACGACGCCGAGCGCGAGGCCTTCGCCGCCGAGCTGGCCGCCCTGGCCGACGTGTTCGTCTCCGACGGCTTCGGTGTGGTCCACCGCAAGCAGGCCTCGGTCTACGACGTCGCCAAGATCCTGCCCTCGGCCGCCGGCCTGCTCGTGCTCAAGGAGATCGAGTCCCTGGGCCGGGCCATCTCCGACCCCGAGCGCCCCTACACCGTCGTGCTGGGCGGCTCAAAGGTCTCCGACAAGCTCGGCGTCATCGCCAACCTCCTGTCCAAGGCCGACCGCCTCATCGTCGGCGGCGGCATGGCCTACACCTTCCTCGTGGCCCAGGGCCACGAGGTGGGCACCTCCCTGCTCGAGGCCGACCAGGTCGAGACGGTCAAGGGCTACATCGCCACCGCCAAGGACAACGGCGTCGAGCTGCTCCTGCCGGTGGACACCGTCGTCGCCCCCTACTTCGGCGCTGACGCCCCGGCCACGGTCGTGGCCTCCTCGGCCATCCCGGCCGACCAGATGGGCCTGGACATCGGCCCCGAGACCCGCGAGATCTTCGCCAAGGCGATCGCCGACTCCAAGACGGTCGTGTGGAACGGTCCCGTGGGCGTGTTCGAGTTCGAGGCCTTCGCCGAGGGCACCAAGGCGGTGGCCAAGGCGATCTCGGAGTCCGACGCGTTCTCCGTCATCGGCGGCGGCGACTCCGCGGCCGCCGTGCGCACGCTGGGCTTCGACGAGTCCACGTTCTCTCACATCTCCACCGGTGGCGGCGCCTCCCTCGAGCTCCTCGAGGGCAAGGTCCTGCCCGGCATCGCTGTCCTGGAAGGCTGACACACTCATGACCAACCGCATCCCGCTCATGGCGGGCAACTGGAAGATGAACCTCGACCACCTCGAGGCCAACCACCTCGTCCAGGGCCTGGCCCTGGCGCTCAACGACGCGGGGCACGACTACACCAAGTGCGAGGTCGTCGTTATCCCGCCCTTCACCGACATCCGCACCGTCCAGACGATCGTCGACGCCGACAACCTCGGCATCAAGTACGGCGCCCAGGACGTCTCGGTCCACGACAACGGCGCCTACACCGGTGAGATCTCCACGGCGATGCTCACCAAGCTCGGCGTCACCCACGTCGTCATGGGCCACTCCGAGCGCCGCGAGTACCACGGCGAGTCCGACGCCCTCGTGGGGGCCAAGGCCCGCAAGGTCCTCGACGCCGGCATGACGCCGATCCTGTGCTGCGGCGAGGCCCTCGAGGTCCGCAAGGCCGGCACGCACGTCGAGTTCGTCCTGGCCCAGGTCCGGGCCGCCCTGGAGGGATGGACCGGCGAGGACGTGGCCAAGATCGTCATCGCCTACGAGCCGATCTGGGCCATCGGCACCGGTGAGACGGCCACCGCCGAGGACGCCCAGGAGGTCTGCGGTGCGATCCGCGAGGCGCTGCGCGCCGACTACGGCGACGCGACCGCCGACGCGGTCCGGGTCCTGTACGGCGGCTCGGCCAAGCCCGACAACATCAAGGAGCTCATGGCTCAGCCCGATGTCGACGGTGCCCTGATCGGCGGGGCCTCCCTCAAGGCGGAGTCCTTCGCCGCGATGGCGGGCTTCTACGCCTGAGCCGGCGCACCCGCGCCCTCGGCGCTGCGACGTGATCGAGACCGGGGCCCGGCCACCTCACACAGGAGGCGGCCGGGCCCCGGGGCGTTCATCGGGTAGAGTCCGGGGCGGACGGGGCGCCAGGTCGCCCCATGCCTGACCCCGGGGCGGCCCGGCCGGGGCCGTACGACGACGAAGGGAACGACGGCATGGACGTGCTGCGCATCATCCTCCAGGTGCTCCTGGTCCTGACGAGCTTCTTCCTCATCATGTCGGTGCTCCTGCACAAGGGCAAGGGAGGCGGGCTGTCGGACATGTTCGGTGGTGGCATCTCCTCCTCGGCGGGCACCTCCGGTGTTGCCGAGCGCAACCTCGACCGGATCACGGTGGGGGTCGCTCTCGTGTGGACCGCCACCATCATCGGGCTCGGTCTTCTTGCCAAGCTCGTCTGAGCAGCCCCTTCCGGCGAGCTTGGACCCGCGGGGCGGTGCGGCCGAGCGGGCCCTGAGCAGTTACCTCGCCCACCTGCGGGTCGAGCGGGGGCTGAGCCCCAACACACTGGCCGCCTACGAGCGCGACCTGACCCGCTACCTCGCCTTTCTCACCGCGCGCGGGATCACCGACCCGGCCGGCGTGGGGGAGCAGGACGTGGCCGCCTTCCTCGAGGCGCTGCGCACCGGGGCCGACGGGGGGCGCCCCCTGGCCCCGGCTTCTGCCTCGCGCACGGTCACGGCCGTGCGCGGGTGGCACCGTTTCCTCCACGAGGAGGGGGCCACGGCGCTGGACCCCTCCGCCCAGGTGCGCCCGCCCCAGGTCGGGCGCCGCCTGCCCAAGGCCCTGACCGTCGAGGAGGTGAGCCGGCTCCTGGAGTCGGTCGGCCACGAGGACACCCCCGAGGCCCTGCGCGACCGCGCCCTGCTCGAGGTCCTCTACGCCACCGGGGCGCGCATCACCGAGGCGGTCTCCCTGGCCGTCGACGACCTCGACCCCGAGGCCGGCTGCCTGCGGCTGTTCGGCAAGGGCCGCAAGGAGCGGCTCGTGCCCGTGGGCCAGTACGCCTGGAAGGCGCTCGATGCCTACCTCGTGCGCGGCCGCCCTGTGCTGGCCGCCAGGGGGACGGGATGCGCCGAGGTCTTCCTCAACACCCGCGGACGCCCCCTGTCCCGCCAGTCCGCCTGGATGGTGCTGCAGCGGGCCGCGGCCGGCGCGGGCCTGGACGACCCCTCGGGGCAGCGGCGGGTCTCGCCCCACACCCTGCGCCACTCCTTCGCCACCCACCTGCTGTCGGGCGGGGCCGACGTGCGCGTCGTCCAGGAGATGCTCGGGCACGCCTCGGTGACGACCACCCAGATCTACACGCGCGTGACCGTCGACCACCTGCGCGAGGTCTACGCCACGAGCCACCCGCGCGCCCAGGGCTGAGGCCCCGGACTGGCCCGTCCCGGCGTCGACATCCGGGTCGAGTGAGGCGTTGTCGATTAGGCTGCCCGCGTGAACGACTCCAACCAGCCCGGCATGATCGACCTCCCCGACATCGTCGTCGAGGACAAGGTGTTCCCTGAACCCGCGCCGCTGGAGTCCCATGGTCCGGCGCGCGTCATCTCCATGTGCAACCAGAAGGGCGGGGTCGGCAAGACGACGACCACCATCAACCTGGGCGCCGCCCTGGCCGAGTACGGGCGCAAGGTGCTTGTCGTCGACTTCGACCCCCAGGGCGCGGCCAGCGCCGGACTGGGGATCAACGCCAACGAGCTCGACACCACCATCTACGACCTGCTCGTGGCCTCCCGCCCCGACGTGCGCACCGTCATCCTGCCCACCGGCGTGCCGGACCTGGACATCGTCCCGGCCAACATCGACCTGTCGGCCGCCGAGGTCCAGCTCGTCAACGAGGTGGCCCGCGAGCAGGCCCTCACCCGGGTGCTGCGCCCCGTGCTGGACGACTACGACATCATCCTGGTTGACTGCCAGCCCTCGCTCGGCCTGCTGACCATCAACGCGCTGACCGCCTCGCACGGGGTCATCATCCCCTTGGAGACCGAGTTCTTCGCCCTGCGCGGGGTCGCCCTGCTCGTCGAGACCGTCGACCGCGTGCGCGACCGTCTCAACCCCCGCCTGCAGATCGACGGGATCCTGGCCACGATGGTCGACCAGCGCACTCTGCACTCCCGGGAGGTGCTCGAGCGGCTCGAGGACGCCTTCGCTGAGCAGCTCTTCGACACTCGCATCCGGCGCACCATCAAGTTCCCCGACGCCTCGGTGGCCAGCGAGCCCATCACCTCCTACGCCCCGGGGCACGCCGGCGCCGAGGCCTACCGGCGCCTGGCGCGGGAGATTATCGCCCGCGGTGATGTCGCCTGAGATGACGCTGGCGCCGGCCCTCGACAGCTCGCCTGACACCGTCGACGGCCCCCAGCGGGTGCCCGGCTTCTCGGTGAGCCTGCCCCAGTTCGAGGGGCCTTTCGACCTGCTGCTCGCCCTCATCGCCCGTCGGCGCCTCGATGTCACCGAGCTCGCCCTGGCGGAGGTGACCGATGACTTCATCGCCCACATGCGGGCCGACTGGGACCTGGAGCACGCCAGCGAGTTCGTCGTGGTCGCCTCTACCCTCCTGGCGCTCAAGGCCCACCGGCTCCTGCCCCACGACCCGCAGGAGGAGGACGAAGACATGGAGCTGCTCGAGGCGCGTGACCTGCTCTTCGCGCGCCTGCTGCAGTACCGGGCCTACAAGGAGGCGGCGGCCGCGCTGGCCCGAAGGGCCGCGACCGCCTCGCGCAGCCACCCGCGTGCCGTGGCGCCCCCTGCCGAGCTCGCCGCTCTCCTGCCCCGGCTCATCGCCACCATCGGGCCCCAGGACCTGGCCCGGTTGGCCGCCGGGGCGCTGACCCGCCCGCGGGACCCCGGCGTCCAGACCGTCCATCTCCACGAGCGAGTGCCCGTGGGGGAGCAGGTCGGCCTCCTGGCCGAGCGGCTCCGGCGCCACGGGACCCTCAGCTTCGCCGAGCTGACCGCCGACGCGGGGCGCACCGCCGTCGTCGTCGCCCGCTTCCTGGCCCTGCTCCTCCTGCACCGCCAGGGCGAGGTCGACCTCAGCCAGGAGGAGGCCATGGGGGAGATCACCGTGACCTGGTGCGGCGGCCAGGAGCCGACCGCACTGGTCGGGGCCGACCTGGAGGAGGAGTTCGCATGAGCACCCGTGGAGGATCGGGGGGCGCCGACGGCCCGGAGCGGCTGCGCGCCGCCGTCGAGGCGGTGCTCATCGTCTCCGACGAGCCGGTCACGCCCGCCGCCCTGGGCGAGGCCCTCGGGGTCGGGGCACCGCAGGCCGAGGAGCTCCTGGAGTCCCTGGCCCGGGAGTACGCCGGCCAGGACGGCGGGCGGCCGAGCGGCTTCGTGCTGCGGCGCGCCGCCGGGGGGTGGCGGCTGGCCTCGTCCCCGGAGTTCTCCGACCTCGTCGAGCGCTTCGTCATCGGCGGGGCGACCGCCCGGCTCTCCCAGGCGGCCCTGGAGACCTTGGCGGTCATCGCCTACCGCCAGCCGGTCACCCGGGGGCGGGTGGCCGCTATCCGGGGGGTCAATGTCGACGGCGTCGTGCGCACCCTCCACGCCCGGGGGCTGATCGAGGAGACCGGCACCGAGCCCAGCGGCGCCATCCTGTACCGCACGACCGCCGAGTTCCTCGAGTACCTGGGCATCGACTCCCTGGGCGAGCTGCCGCCCCTGGCGCCCTACCTGCCCGACACCTCGGTCCTGGGGGACATCGAGGAGGAGATGACTGGAAGGACCCCGCGATGAGCACCGGACGCCTGGACTTCGGAACCGAGGAGTTCTACGACGAGGACGACCTCATCGAGCTCGACGAGACCGCCGACGCCCGCACCCTGGCCGACTTCGACGCCCAGGCCCTCGACGAGGACGCCGAGGCCCTGGCCATCGCCGAGCGCCTGCGGGCGGCGCGCGGCGGGGCGGATGACCCCCATGTCGAGGGCGGTGTGCGCCTCCAGAAGGTCCTCGCCCGGGCCGGGGTGGGCTCGCGGCGGGCCTGCGAGGGCCTCATCAACGCCGGCAGGGTGAGCGTCGACGGGGTCACCGTCGCCGAGCCCGGGGTGCGCGTGGACCCCCGTTCCCAGGAGATCAGGGTCGACGGCTCACGCGTCCTGGCCAACCCCGACCTCATCACCGTGGTGCTCCACAAGCCCGCCGGGGTGGTCACGACGATGGACGACCCCGAGGGGCGGCCCACGGTCGCCGAGATCGGCAGGCGCTGGGTGGCCGAGCACGCCGAGGAGCTGGCCGATCCCGGCTCAGTGCGTCTCGTGCACGTCGGGCGCCTCGACACCGACACCGAGGGGCTGCTGCTGCTGTCCAACGACGGGGAGCTGTCCCACCGCCTCATGCACCCCTCCTACGAGATCTCCAAGACCTATGTCGCGATCGTCGAGGGGGCGGTCGAGCCATGGGTGCCCCGCAAGCTCAAGCGCGGCATCGAGCTCGATGACGGGATGGCCAGCGCCGACCGGGTGGTGGTCAAAGACTCCGGTCCCGGCGGCTCGATCGTCGAGCTCACCCTGCACTCGGGCCGCAACCGGATCGTGCGACGCATGCTGGCGGCCGTCGGCCACCCGGTCGTGCGCCTGTCACGCACCCGGATCGGGCCGCTGGGCATCGGCTCCCTGCGGCCCGGGCAGGTCCGGGCGCTGACGGGCCAGGAGATCCGCGCCCTCCAGGCCGAGGTGGGGCTGTGAGCGCCCCGGGCCCCGGGCCCGGAGCCGGCCACGGCCGGCCACCGACCAACCCCTCGGCCACGGTGTCCACCGCCGGCCCTGTCCTCGTCGTGGGCTCGGGCCTGCTGGGCACCTCCTTGGCGCTGGCACTGTCCTCCGCCGGTATCGAGGTCCAGCTGGAGGACACCTCGCCGACCTCCCTGGCCCTGGCCCGGGACATGGGCGCAGGCATGCCGCGGGCGCCGCGGGACGAGGAGCCGCGGCTCGTTGTCGTGGCCACGCCCCCGGACGTGACCGCCGTCGTCGTTCTCGACCAGCTCGCCGCTCACCCCGAGGCGGTGGTCACCGACGTCGCCTCGGTCAAGGAGCGGGTGGCCGCCGAGGTCCGTGCCCACGCCGGGCGGCAGGCACGCCGCTACGTCGGCAGCCACCCGATGGCCGGCCGGGAGCGCTCGGGGGCCGGGTCGGCCGACGCCGACCTGTTCGTCGGGCGGCCCTGGGTGGTCGTGGCCGATGGCTCCGCCCCGGAGGCCGAGCTGGCCGTGCGCAACCTCGCCGTGGACGTCGGGGCCACACCGGTGCGCATGGGCGCGGCGGAGCACGACGCCGCGGTGGCGGCCGTCTCCCACGTGCCCCAGCTCGTGTCCTCCCTCCTGGCGGCCCGTCTCGAGGTCCTGCCCGAAAGCGCTCTGGCCCTGGCCGGCCAGGGCCTGCGGGACACGACGAGGATCGCGGCCTCCGACCCGCGCCTGTGGTCGGCGATCGTCGTGGGCAACGCCGGCCCGGTGGCCGCGATCCTGCGCGAGCTGCGCGAGGACCTCGACCGCCTCATCGAGGGCGTGTCGGCGGCCGCCGTGGCTCCGGGCAGCCCCGAGCTCGCGGCACCCGGACGCGCCGGGGTCCTCGCCCCGGGTGCGGTGGGAGCCGTCACCGACGTGATGACCCGCGGCGGCACCGGGCGCGCGCGCATTCCCGGTAAGCACGGGGGAGCGCCGCGCCGTTACGCCGAGGTGCAGGTTCTCGTGCCCGACTCGGCAGGCTCCCTGGGCCGGCTGTTCGGCGACATCGGCGAGGCGGGGATCAATATCGAGGACTTCGGCCTGGAGCACTCGGCGGGCCAGTCGGTGGGCATCGCGACCCTCTCGGTGCTGCCCAGCGCCGCCCAGCCCCTCGAGGCGGCCCTGGACCAGCGGGGCTGGCGCGTCGTCGTGTCCTGAGCCGCTGGCAGTGCAGTGCCGCGGTCTGCCGAATAGTTCGCCTTCTCGGAGGTGGGCGCGGGACTGTGCGCGGATTCATCGGCACGGCCGGGCCGCGGAGGTGTTTCGGTGTGGGACCCTTGGGCGAGTTGACCGAAGGGCTGGAGGAGCATATGGGAGTCGTCGTCGCCATCGACGGGCCGAGCGGGTCGGGCAAGTCGACCGTCTCGCGGCGGGTGGCCGCCGAGCTCGGCCTGGCCTATCTTGACACCGGTGCCATGTACCGTGCCGCCGCCTGGTGGTGCGAGCACTGCGGCATCGCGCTGGACAATGCCGCGGCGGTCACCCGCGCGGTCGAGACGATGCCCCTGGTCATGGGCATGGACCCCGAGGACCCCGGCGTGGAGTGCGACGGCGTCGACATCGCCGAGGCCATCCGTGATCCGCACATCTCCCAGGTGGTCTCGAAGGTGGCCACGAACCTGGAGGTGCGCGCCGAGCTGGCCCGTCTTCAGCGTGAGATCATCCACGCCGAGGCGGTGGGGCTGCGCGGCTCCTTCTCCCAGGGGGCCGGGGTGGTCGCCGAGGGGCGTGACACGACGACCGTCGTGGCCCCGCAGGCCGATGTCCGCCTTCTGCTGACCGCCTCGGAGGAGGCCCGGCTGCACCGCCGGGCCGCCGACCTCGACGCCGCCGGCAAGTCGGTGGATGCTGCCGCGTTGCGGGACCAGGTCGTGCGCCGCGACCGGGACGACGCCACGGTCTCCCAGTTCCTCACCGCTCCTGAGGGCGTCACGGTTGTCGACACCTCGCAGATGGACCTGGCCGAGAGTGTCGAGCACGTCATCTCCCTCATCGAGGCGGCCCTGGACGAGGCGGCCGAGCGCGACGCCGAGGCGGTGCGGCACGCCGAGGCCCTGCGCGCCGGGCTGGAGGACTACGAGCTCGACGAGGAGGATCTGGCGCTGCTGTCCGGCGAGGAGATCCCCACCGGACAGGACGGCCTGGAGGCCGGGCTGCCGGTCCTGGCGGTGGTCGGACGCCCGAACGTCGGCAAGTCGACGCTGGTCAACCGGGTCCTGGGTCGCCGGGTCGCGGTGGTCCAGGACACCCCGGGCGTGACTCGCGACCGCGTCTCCTACCCGGCCGAGTGGGCCGGGCGGCGTTTCACCATCGTCGACACCGGCGGCTGGGAGGTCGACGTCGAGGGCCTGGACGCCGCCGTCGCCACCCAGGCGGAGGTGGCTGTCGAGCTGGCCGATGCCGTCCTGCTCGTTGTCGACGCCCAGGTGGGGATCACCGACACGGACGCATCGATCGTCAAGATGCTGCGTCGCAGCAGCAAGCCGGTGATCCTGGCGGCCAACAAGGTCGACTCCTCGGCGCAGGAGGGGGACGCCGCCGCCCTGTGGAACTTGGGCCTGGGGGAGCCTTACGCGGTCTCGGCCCTCCATGGGCGCGGTTCGGGGGAGGTCCTCGACGCCGCGCTGGCGGTGCTGCCAGAGGTCTCGGCGGTGGCCGGTCCGGTGCCGGACGGCGACCTGCACCGGGTGGCACTCGTGGGCCGGCCCAATGTCGGCAAGTCGAGCCTGCTCAACTCGATCGCCGGCGCCCAGCGGGTGGTCGTCAACGAGGTGGCCGGAACGACCCGTGACCCCGTCGACGAGGTCGTCGAGCTCGATGGGCGCCAGTGGATGTTCGTCGACACCGCCGGGATCCGCCGCCGGGTGCGCCAGACGCGGGGTGCAGACTACTACGCGGTGCTGCGCACCCAGGGCGCCATCGAGAAGGCGGAGGTGGCCGTTGTGCTGCTTGACGCCTCCGAGCCGGTCAGTGAGCAGGACGTGCGGGTCATCCAGCAGGTGGTCGACGCCGGCCGGGCCCTCGTGCTGGTCAACAACAAGTGGGATCTTGTCGATGAGGAGCGTCAGAAGATGCTCGCCTGGGAGACCGAGCACGACCTGGGTCACGTCTCCTGGGCGCCGCACATCAACGTGGCTGCCCGCACGGGTTGGCACACCAACCGGCTCGTGCGCGCCCTGGACGCCGCCCTGGAGGGGTGGACCACCCGGGTGCCCACCGGGAGGCTCAATGCCTTCCTCGGCCAGCTGCAGTCGGCCACGCCCCACCCCCTGCGCGGTGGCAAGCAGCCGCGGATCCTGTTCGCCACCCAGGCGCAGACCGCCCCGCCGCGCATTGTCATCTTCACCACCGGCTTCCTGGACGCCGGCTACCGGCGCTTCATCGAGCGCCGCCTGCGCGAGGAGTTCGGTTTTGTGGGCACCCCGATCCAGATCGGGGTGCGCGTGCGCGAGAAGCGGGACCGTCGCCGCAGGTGAGCGGTCCCGGGCGGCATCCCGGGGAGGAAGTCTTCCGCGCGAGACCTCACACGCCGAGGACCATGAGCACCGTGGAGGCCATGAACAGCAGGAGGAGCAGAACCTCAGCGATGAGTACCCGTCGGAGATCGTTCGGCTCGCCCGGGGTCCCTCGATGTCACCAGGCCCGGACAAGCAGACAGGCGACGACGGCGAGGGCCGGCACACTCAGCAGTGCGGTCAGTCCCGCAGCGACGGAACCGACGCCGTCGAGCCATTCACCGGTCACGCGCAGCACCAGCTGAGCGGTGACGGCCCAGTTGGCGACGACCACGAGGGTGATGAGCCAGCGGATGAGCCTTGCCCTGTCCGGGGCCGGTTTCATGGGGGTGGGGCGCGTGTCCACGCATCGACGCTGTCAATCGTCGGGAGCACGGCGGTGGGGGGCTGGCTGCGCTGCTCCGCCACCCCGCATGCCCGGGCCGGGGTGGAGGCGCGGGTGAGGACATGCTGGGAGGATGGCCGCATGTGGAGCGACCTGTTCGTCATGACCGTCCCTGTGGCCGACAAGGTGCTGCGTACCGTGGTCGTCTATCTCGCCATCGCGGTGCTGCTGCGCGTGGCGGGCAAGCGTCTCATGGCGCAGATGAATAGCCTGGACCTCGTCGTGGTCCTGCTGTTGAGCAACGTCGTTCAAAACGCGATCATCGGCCCGGACAACTCGCTGCTCGGCGGTCTGCTGGGGGCGGTCGTCCTCATCGTGGTCAACGTCGCGGCGGACAGGTGGGCCCAGCGCCTGCCACGAGTGCGGTGGGCCCCGGGAGGGACAGGGCACGGTGGTCGTGCGCAACGGGCTCATCGACCGGCGGGCGCTCAGGCGCCTGGGCACCTCTGAGCGGGAGCTGGCCGGCGCCCTGCGCAGGCAGGGCGCCAATGACATCACCGACGTTGACATCGCGGTCATCGAGCCGGGCGGCGACATCGATGTGCATCTGCGGCCTGCGGAGCAGGCCGTGACCAGGGCCGAGCTCGATGCGGCGGTCGCTGGGCTCAAGGCGGCGATCGCCGCGGGCCCGCAGCCGCCGAACGGGGATCGGTGACGTGGCCGGCTGCCTATCGGACGGCCCTCGTGCGACTACGCGGAGGCCGGACGGCGGACCTGTCAGTCCTGGGCACTGCCTGCCTGGGCGGCCCAGGCGGCGATGCGGCGGGCGCTCTCGGCCTCGGAGACGTCCTCGACCCGGGTCATGACCGTCCAGCGCACACCGAAGGGGTCGCGCCGGGAGGCGTAGCGGTAACGGTCCCCGGAGACGAAGGTAGTGGCCGGCTCCCGGATCACGGCGCCGGTCTGCCGGGCGGCCTCGACGACAGCGTCGACGTCGGGGCAGTACAGGCCCATCGAGTAGCAGACCTCCTCACCCTCAGGTGGGGGCACGAGGCCGAAGTCGGCCAGGGGAGCGCCGAGCTGGAGCTCGCCGTTGCCGAAGTCGAACTCGGCGCTGGCGGCCAATGACCTGGAGGAAATCATCGCTTCTGATCGCGCGATGGTGCGGGTCGAGCAGCTGGCCGGGCGCCTGGTGATGTCGGTGCGCAGCGTCCAACGATTGGCCGAGCGATACATCGGGCTGCCGCCGCTGGCTGTCATCCGCCGCTACCGTCTTCAGGAGGCGGCTCAGCGTCTGCGTGAGAAGCCGGGGCTATCCATCGGAGAGGTCGCCGCCGACCTCGGCTACGCCGATCAGGCGCACCTGGCCGCCGACTTCCGCACCGTGCTCGGCCTGGCCCCCAGCGGCTACCGCAGCCGGCACGAGAGCACTCGGTGAACCCGACGGCCACTCGCCGACCGATCGACTGCCACAGTCCGGGCGCGATAGACTCATTATCCTAACCGCAGATAAGTGAGCACAGCCGCATCGCGATGCGCCCGTCGCTTTTGGTTGTTCGATGCCTCCATATCGTCACCCAATTCCCCGCGGATATGGCTCTCCGCTAAACGTAGTCGTCCTGGATATTTATGGGGAGTATCGTAGAATCTGGCATCTTGAAGCAGTTTCTCGGCAGTGCGAGAGCTGACGCCTATCGTTCTGCCGACCTCAGCCACCGACATGCCTGATAACCGTAGCGACAAAGCCTCACGGCATCGTTCGACGACCCGAGGGGCATCAATAGGGTTTCCCGTACTCTTAATTCCATGCCTTTTCGCTATACTTGAAATAGTTGTAGGACTGACACCCAGACTCCTGGCGACAGCAGCATAACTCATTCCTGAGCGAACTTTTTCTAAAGCAATGGCTTCGAGCTGCTGTCGCTTTAATGCGCGCTTGTTGGCTTTTTCTTGATAGAACGCTGTTCGAATTTCTGCGAGCGCCCAATCGACAACCAGCGGAGAAGGTCCTGCCGCCGCTCCCTCTAAAGGTACGTGCGGAACTAGTTGATGATTGTCGAGCAGATGACGACGGACCTTGGAAGACAGGTGAAAGCGCGATGCTTCTAGGTCATCTCGTATGTCTTGAGGTGCAATTTTCCACCACGAAGCGAGTTCTCGTATAATAAGGTCAACCGGTATGTGGTTCTTGACTTCTTGTATCGTGGGAAGTGCCACCCAGGAACTTACGCTAAACTCATCGCGATCTTTATAGGTGTCGAGCCAAATCGCCCCGGGAAGCGCGCATTTCCAGCCCTGGAGTTCCCAATAGCGCGCTATAGAGTATATCCTTGGGGACGCACTCGCATTAACATATCCGGCCTTTTTTCCATCGAGGTCGAGGCGGACCGCGCAAGGATCCCATGGATTGGCGGGCTCCGGGACCGCTTCGAAGGCGGTGGAAATTTGAGCGTGAGTTACAGTACCTCTTCGTGAGTCAAATAGTGGTATATAGGACTCTCTACAATACCCTGCACCCGCTACGCGTCGCCAATAGTGGGAGATCGAATTATAGTCGGGCTCTTCTTCGGTCAATAAAAAAGGGACAGTTAGATCGATCGGACAATAGTATAGGTCAGGGTCTAGTTTATTCATTGCTCCTCATCGCATTCTTGTGAACTGTGGGACGAAAATATCGGCGAGCGTGTATTTCATTCGGGAGCATCATCCATTCTGGAGGGACGATCAAGGGGTGCTGCCACCATTTCTGTCGAACTCAAGGCGAGATCTCACCGTGTGGCGCAATCGCATTTCCTATCCGTTGGCCGCTGATATTGGCGAGCGGCGCATCGGCCACGTGAAGCTGAGGGTTGCAAGTCCCAGTGCAGCACCAGTTAGCTAGCCACTGGGACGACCGGAGTGCCCGTCACCCCACGGTGCCCTGGAGGCCAGAAGTGCAAGCACGACCCAGCCAGGGAAGACCCTAAGATGAGGCCACTGTCCCAACCGGTCCCTGCACGCACACCCTGTAGGTACCCCGCCCGCATCATCGTCCTCGCCATTTCGGGCCCCTTCCACCCTGCTCGCCACCGACGGAGACATGCTATCGAGCAGCGCCGCTGTCCAGCGGCTGCTGTGGCGGGCCGTGACCGTTCCGTGGCCGGACGCCGCCCAGCGCTCCTCAGCGCTGAGGGTGCCGTGGCAGCGCCAAGTACGCCGCCCGCGCCTCAGGGTCGAGGCGTTCGATGGCGTAGCGCAGCATCGTGCGCGGCATGCGGTACCCGTAGGTATCGAGGAAGGAGCGCAGCGTCTGCTCGTCGACCCGTTTCCCGGCCTCGCGCAGCATCCAGCCGACCGCCTTGTGGATGAGATCCTCGGGGTCGTCGAGCAGTAGCGCGGCCACTGCATAGGTCGGCCAGTCGGTTCCCGTGCGGGTCGTGGCGAAGGTGGCCAGGACCGCCACCCGCCGCTCCCACAGGCTGTGGCTGCTCAATAGCCGCTCGATCTCGGCGGGCAGCGGGGGAGAGGCCGAGTGCCCCGCCGCTCCCACGTTCCGCGCCGCCAGGGGCTCCAGCAGCCAGGGGCCGACGAGGTGCTCGGCCGAGGCGTCGACAAGGTCCCAGTTGTTAACGCGCCCGCACCGCACCCACTCCAGGTACATGCCGCCCAGCTCCGCCTGCCGCACCTGTGCGGCCTCGATCCTCGTCGTCGGCGCCACCCGGCCCGCCTCAGCCGCCCGCCACCGGGCCAGCAGCCGGTTGAGCGGCAGCGCCTGGCCGACTGCGACCAGGAGTGCGGCCATGCGGTCCTCGTGCCAAGGGCTCGCAACGAGCAGCTTGAGCTGGCCGTCGTCGAGCACGGCGCGCTTGGCGACCGCGCGCATGCGGGGCATCGTCAGCCCTCGGAAGCGGTCGCCCTCCCCGTAGCCCCCGGGCACGGCCCGCAGGTAACGGGCCATCTGCTCGGCCTTGGCAGGCGAGGCCAGGGCCGCCAGTGCCTGGGCGACGGCCTCGGCAGTGGTCAGAGGTTCGGTACTCATCGGACGCCTTTCGCGCACAACAGTGGATCCGGGACGGCGGTCATGGGTCGACTGCCCACCGCACCGATAGGCTAACGACATGCTGACTCCGGTTGACCCCACCACCACGCCCGCCTGGACACGCCTGACCGAGCTCCACTCGACCCTGAGCCCCGACCTGCGCACCTGGTTCGCTAAGGACCCCGGCCGCGCCGAACGCTTCTCCTTCGAGGTCGGCGACCTGTTCGTCGACCTGTCGAAGAACTACCTCACCGACGAGGTCCGCGCCGCCCTGGCCGAGCTTGCTGAGGCCGTCGACGTCCCCGGCAGGCGCGACGCCATGTACGCCGGCGAGCACATCAATGTCACCGAGGACCGGGCCGTCCTCCACACTGCCCTGCGCCGCCCGGCCACAGACACCCTCGTCGTCGACGGCCAGGACGTCATCGCCGACGTCCACGCCACCCTGGCCAAGGTCTACGCCTTCGCCGAGCGCGTGCGCTCGGGGGAGTGGACCGGGGTGACCGGCAAGCGCATCGAGACGGTGGTCAACATCGGTATCGGCGGCTCGGACCTGGGTCCGGTCATGGTCTACGAGGCCCTCAAGCCCTACGTCCAGGAGGGCCTGAGCTGCCGCTTCATCTCCAACATCGACCCGGCCGACTGCGCCGAGAAGGTCGCTGACCTCGACCCCGAGACGACCCTGTTCATCATCGCCTCCAAGACCTTCACCACCCTGGAGACGCTGACCAACGCCCGCATGGCCCGCGACTGGTTCCTCGCCGCCCTCCAGGCCCGCGGGATCGGGACCGAGGGCGCGATCGCCAAGCACTTCGTGGCCGTGTCCACCGCCTTGGACAAGGTCGCCGAGTTCGGCATCGACCCCGACAACGCCTTCGGCTTCTGGAGCTGGGTGGGAGGCCGCTACTCGGTGGACTCCGCCGTCGGCACCGTGCTGGCAGTGGCCATCGGCCCGGAGAACTTCGCCGACTTCCTCGCCGGCTTCCACGCCATCGACGAGCACTTCGCCACCCGGGCGCCGGCCGACAACGTCCCCATGCTCATGGGTCTGCTCAACGTCTGGTACGTCAACTTCTACCAGGCCGAGTCCCACGCCGTGCTGCCCTACGCCCAGGACCTCCACCGCTTCGCCGCCTACCTCCAGCAGCTGACGATGGAGTCCAACGGCAAGTCGGTGCGCTGGGACGGCTCGCCGGTGACCACCCAGACCGGCGAGATCTTCTGGGGCGAGCCGGGCACCAACGGCCAGCACGCCTTCTACCAGCTCATCCACCAGGGCACCCGGCTCATCCCCGCCGACTTCATCGCCGTGGCCACACCCGCCCACCCCATCAAGGACGGGGGCGTGGACGTCCACGAGCTGTTCCTGTCCAACTACCTGGCCCAGACCGCCGCCCTGGCCTTCGGCAAGACCGCCGAGGAGGTGCGCGCCGAGGGCACGCCCGAGGAGATCGTGCCCGCGCGCGTGTTCACCGGCAACAAGCCGACGACCTCGATCCTCGCCCCGGCCCTGACCCCCTCGGTGGTCGGCCAGCTCATCGCCCTGTACGAGCACATCACCTTCACCCAGGGCATCGTGTGGGGGATCGACTCCTTCGACCAGTGGGGGGTCGAGCTGGGCAAGAAGCTCGCCCTGGAGATCGCCCCGGCCGTCCAGGGCGACGCCGAGGCCCTGGCGGCCCAGGACTCCTCGACCCAGGGGCTCATCACCCGCTACCGGCAGCTGCGCCGGTGACCCCCTGAGCGGCTCCGGTCCGGCGGGGGGCCGCCGCCGGGCGGGGGGGGGCGGGGGCCCCCCCCGCGGGGGGCCCCCCCCCCCCCCCCCGGGCCGGCGGGCCCCCCCCGCCCGGGCCCGGGCGCCGGGGCCCCCCCGCCGCCCGCCGGCCCCGGGGTGCCCCCCCCGGGGCCGGCGGGCGCCGGCCCACCGCCGCGTCTGAGGCCCTCCAGCCCACGACGGAGCAGGGCGAGCCCCGGCCGATCGGGCAACGCACGACCAGCACGCATAGTGGGCTATGCATAGCCGATCCCGCATCGTGGGGATGCGTCGTGTGGTACGCATAGTTCGCTACGCACGCGCTCGCTGCGGCTCGATGAGCCCGCCCAAGAAGCGCCCCGCCCGCGGCCGATGCCTCTAGGCTTGGTGCGGAGGTCCGCCGATGAAGATGGCTCAGCTGAGCGCCCGCTCCGGCGTCGGGGCGCCGACGATCCGCTACTACATCCGCGAGGGCCTTGTGCCCGCAGGCGAGCTGACAAGCCCCAACCAGGCGGTCTACGACGAGACGCACCTGCAGGCGCTGCGGCTGGTGCGCGCCCTCATCGACGTTGGCGGACTGTCCGTGCCGGGCGCCCGCTCCGTCCTGGAGCACCTGAGAGCGCAGGACCCTGCGGGCGAGGTCCCGGCGGGGGGTGAAGAGGTTGTCTCCGCGGTCCAGTACGCCCTGACGCCGACGGACCACTCCGGGGCGCCGGCGCCAGACGAGGCGCTGGTCAGGGTCGAGACCTTGATCGCCGGTCGGTGGTGGACCGTGTCGGCGAACAACCCGGCGCGGGCCACGCTGGCGCGCACGCTCGTGGCTCTGGAGGAGCTCGGCGCCCACGAGGTCGTTGATCTCTTGGACCAGTATGCCGCCGCAGCCGAAGAGCTGGCCGAGCAGGAGGCCGAGATCCTCCGCCGGGTGAAGGGTGCCGAGAACGCCGTGGTCAGCCTCGTCGCGTTGAACGTGCTCGGGGACCGGATGCTGTCGGCACTGCGACGCCTGGCCCAGGAGGACGCCATGGCCGCACCGGCACCGGCCGACCCTCCGGGCCGAGCCGTGGGCGACAGCGAGGCGCCTGCGGGACGTGAGGCACCGGACGGCCCGGAGGACAGCCTGTGGTGATGGTCGTCACCGGGCGATGATTTCGGCTCGGACGCGATCGTGGGCTAAGGTTCTACTCGTCCCGCTCGCCAGCCGGTCGCGGGGCCACGGGCTGTGGCGCAGCTTGGTAGCGCACTTGACTGGGGGTCAAGGGGTCGTGGGTTCAAATCCCGCCAGCCCGACGAAAAGCCCGGAATCTCAACGATTGAGGTTCCGGGCTTCGTCGTGTTTCCCTCAATCTCATCTTGAAACTCATCTTGAGATTCAGAGCCGCGAGCGGCTCCGGGAGACCTCCTGGAGGTCGTCCTGCATGTGAGCGCCGTGCCCGAGAATCGGCTGCCCAGGGCGACCTCCACCTACTCGGGAGGTTTCCAATGTCCTGTTCATGCTCAACTGTTGCCGTCGTTCGTCCCCGTGTCTGGGTGGGCTGCCTCGGGTGCTACAACGCCGGTCGCCTCGTGGGGAGGTGGGTCGATGCCGAGAGTGCCGCCAGCCTCACGTCTGAGGAAGTCCACGGCTACCCCAGTGCTCACGACGAACTGTGGTGCCTGGATACCGAGGGCTTCCCTTACGGGACCGGGGAAGTCTCCCCGTCCGTCGCCTCGAAGTGGGGTGAACTCTATGGCGAGGTGGGGGAGACCCTCTGGCCTGCGCTGGTGTCGTGGGTCGAGAGCGGCTGCTACGTCGTTGATGCTGATGAGTTGCCGTGCGTGTCCGACTTCGAGGAGCGGTTTTGCGGCTGCTGGGAGTCGGAGACTGACTACGCCAACCAACTCGCCGAGGAGATGGGCGTGTGGGATGAGGTGCCCGAGCACCTGCACTCGTACGTGGACGTGCAGAAGTGGTGGCGGGACGAGCGGCTCGACTACAGCATCACCGAAGCGCCCAACGGCGCCGTGTACATCTTCCGGTGCTGCTGACCCTCGTGCCTGCCGCGCATAGGTATCGCTACCGTCGCGCCAGTAGAGAGTGGGGATCCATGTCGAGCTGCTCTGCGAGGGCCTCGATGGAGTCGAGGGTCAGGTTGCGCTCGCCGCGCTCGATGCCTGCCAGGTACCGGGGTGTGACCCCGAGTCGCTCAGCCAAGCCCTCCTGAGTGAGCCCCCGACGAAGACGCTCGGCACGCACGTTCGCGCCGAGCGCCGACCTGAGAACCCTTGTCGATCCGCCACTCACCTGATCCATCGTCAGTGCCGGTAGTCACCAGTTCCAGGTACTGATAACTTCTACAGGAACCGATCGCATACCAGTATGCTGGGGTGGGCAAGCGGTTCCCCTCATGATTCAAGCCAAAAGGAGACACCTATGAATCTGCGCTCGTGTGCGCTCTCCCTACCGTCCCTCCTCCTTGTCGGTGCCCTGGCCCTAGCTGGCTGCGGCTCCGGCGCATCCTCAGGCTCCGGCTCGGCGCCCGCCAGCGACCGTGCGGTCTTCGACTTCGCCTCCGCCCCGGACAGTGCTCCAGGCGGTGAGGTCACCGTTCAGCTGCCCGACGGCCTGGTCGAGGCCCTCAAGATCGACGGCGTGACCGTCCCCGTGAAGTCGGTGACCCTGCGATCACAGGAGGTGACCTCCACGAGCCTGTGTGCCGTCGAGGGTCACGTGGAGTTCAACGAGGGCGGTGAGGCGGTGGTGACCAAGCCGGTACCGCCGAAGACGAACATCAATGAGAAGACTGGTGAGGTGATCCCCGAGGAGGGCGACCGGTCGATCATGGGGTCGGCGAACTGGGCGGCCCGCTACTACGGCGTAGCGACGGATGCCCCCTACGGGAGCGAGATCCTTCCCATGTCGCAGTTCGATGCGAACAAGCCCGAGGAAGGTGTGTACATGGATTCGCCGGACTCCTTCGTCGAGGTCCTGCCCTGCGCAACGTCGGTGGACGACCTCGCCACCACGAGGATCACGGGATTCGACTTCCAGCGGATTGACAGCAAGAGCGAGTCAGGGTCTGACCGCTTCGCCTACGTGACCGTAGGTGTCATGCGAGATGGCACGATCACGATCCCCCAGGCGGGTGTCGATGGCTACGCGCGAGACAGCAGCGGAAGTTGGGTTCAGGGCAACTGACCCTTGATCGTGAAGATCGACCTGTGAATGAGAGAACCCCCTGGCCTCGCGGCCAGGGGGTTCTTGTCTCACGCCTCCGGTTCATGGTCGGGCTCGCTGCCCCAGTTGAGGCTGCCGATCTGCCCGAGGACGCGACGCTGGTAATCGGCGACGCTCTCACCCTCACGGGTGCGGGCGTCGAGCCGTTCAGAGCGCTTGACGCGCTGCTCCAGGACACGCGGCTTTCCGAGTGTGATGCCCTTGCCAATCTGCGGTTCGATCATCTCTCTCACCTCCTCTCACATCTCGTAGCCGTCGTTCTTGGGCTGCTCGGCGGCGGCTGCACTCAAGGCCTTCTCAGCGTCCTGGACGCGGCGGTCGAGGCGCTGCTGGGCGCTCTCGCTGCGCTGCTGGACGCGCGAGCGGGTCTCCTGCCGGATCATGGAGACGCCCTTCGCGTAGTCGGCGAACCCCTCGGAGTCGGCAAAGGTGACGTAGGCACTCTTCGCCGACTCGATCATGCGCTGGACGGCGGGGTCGGCGGCCTTCTTCGAGATGCTCTCGGCAAGAGCGCGAACACCATCAGCAAAGAACGCCCGAGCCTGCTCACCCGAAAGCGGCTTGGAGGTCTTGACCGAGGCGAGATGCTGCGCGGCCTCGCTCGCCAGGGCACTGGCCCGGGTGAGTTCCTCGCGTGCGGTCTCAAGCTCGCTCTTGGCCTCGGCGCGCCCCTCGGCGAGGCCCGCCTTCCTACCCTCGTCGCGTGCGGCCTTGCGCTCCTGCTCGACCTCCTTGCGGGCTAGGCGAACCTCGGCGAAGCCCTCATCGAGTCGCTTGTGTTCCTCGGCGAGCGCCTCCTCAGCAAGCTGCTCGAACTCCCCTCGAACCTGCTCGACGCGTTCCTCAAACTCGCGTCGCTCGTCCTTCAACGCGCCGTAGGTCGCCTTGGTCTCGGTCTTGTCGTGTCGAAGGGGATCGACTTCGCGCTCGACCTCCCATCCGTGTTCGACCATCCAGTCCTTGAGGTCGGCGTGGTACTTGCGGAACTTCGTCTGCCCGCTCATCTGCCTGCCGTGCTCGTCGCGGACGGCACGGTGCGAGCCGTAGGCGCGGGAGAAGTCGCAGCGCAGGCTGCCCTCATGACCGGGCCGCGTGTCAGGCGCGAACGTGTCCGCGAGGACCTGGATGTGCGGCGTGGTCTCGGAGAACTGGATGTCCGCTCCGAGTACCGCATCCCAGCCCCCAGGGATCACCTGCGAGGCCATGAACTCCATCGCGTCCTCGAAGTACCGCAGCGCCTCGTCACGGTCTCGCGCGACCCATCGCGAGCGGCGTCCCACCTCCTTACCCTCCTTGTTCAGGACGGGGTAAAAGCCCGGCACCTCACGGCACATGCTCTTGGGCAGGTGGAGAACGAACATCGAGGTCGTCCACGTTCCGCCCTTGGTCTTCTTCGTCACCGGATCGACCTTGCCCTCACGCACCGGCGAGGACAGCCTCGCGAGGCGCTGCGCGCCGTACGCGAGGACCTGCTTCGGGTCCGTGCAGGGGACCAGATCACCATCCCCGCCGTTCACGAGGGCGATGTCCAGGTGCTCGTCCTCGATGACGATGCTCGGGTTGCGCTTGGCCCATCTGGCGATGGACTCCTCGCTCAACTCTCGCATCATCTCGTCAATGATCGCGCCGCGTTCCCCGACGCTCTTCGTATGCGTCACGTGGAATCCCGTGCGGCCAACTTCGTTGCCCATCATTCTCTCCTCACTCACTCACTTCGTTCGTTCACTCGTCGGCGCCCCGTGTCCGCGAGTGGGGCCCCTGCTCACTGCGTTCGCTGCCCCTTGTCGCGCCCCCGTGGCATCACCGGAACGTTCCTTTAGGACCCTCGCTCCGCTACCCAAAGGAACCCTCCGGTGACAAAGCCACATGTCTTGCCGGGACCCTCGCTCCGCTACCCGTCAACACATGTGTCTTTAACCCCGTAAAGACACCTACGCTTCGCTCCGGTGTCACGGGGCTGCTCCGCAGGGGCGGGGACAGAGGTCGAACCTGCGCTCGCTCGGTTCTTCCCCCTGTCCCCAAGGCCGTCACCACTGCGCCGTTGGCACATCGGTGTCGGCCTGCTCGTCGCCTCCGTCAGAGCCCCACCGAGGCTCTTCCTCCGGCTCCTCGGGTGCGCTGTTCTCGGTGCTGTTCGCACCGAGAACACGACGCACTTGGTCGGCGATTGAGGGGTCATCAAGGTTCTCGATGACTGCTCTCATCGCCTCTGGGCTTTCCGCAAAAACCACACGGGAGAGTGCCTCTCCCAGGGCAGTTTTTGCGGAAAGGAGTTCCTCTGCGCGGGCACGCTTGAGGTGATTGCGCAGGGTGCGTGCGCGGGCGTTCGCCTGCTCCAGTTCCCTCTCGATCTCGGCTGCGGTCTTGGTCATGATGTTGTCCTTTCGGGGGTGTAGTTGGTGCCGGTGCCCAAGCGGCGATGAGGGCGGTCTATGGGGGGTCAGATGGTCCAGAGGGAGGGCTCGGTGTAAGGCTCTTGAACCTGCATCTCGGCTGCCCTTGCTGCGAGTGCCCGCCGTTCCTCGGCCTCTCTCTCGGCCTGCCGATCCCGCTCCGACTGGACGAGCTGTTGCGTCGTAGTCCAATCGTCCGAACCCGATAGCACGATGTCTGGTGAGGCTGCGTCGAGTTGCTCCAAGAGGGAACCGATCGCACCGGCTGACGAGTGCTCGACTGCGCTGAGTTCGCCAAACTTCATCGGGATGTACCGTTGGCCGTAGTGCTGTTTGCCGTCGATAGTGACCGTTGTCGGAAACGAGACCGTTCGCTCCTCCTCCAGACGGCCCACAGGTGCGACCGTAAACGTGCGCTCCCCATCGACACGCTGGACATTGACGGTCGCGGCGAGACGCCTGATGAACTGGTCGAGTGCCTCGTCCACGTTGCCCTTGTTGCGGGTGTAGTAGAAGTACTGGTCGGGCGGGATGGTTGCTGTCAGGACGATCAGCCGGGGTGCGACCTCCTGCTTGTTCGAGTAGCGGGCACGAGCCGGGGAGGCGTTGTACGGGTCAAGCAGCAGCAGCCAGTCGTTCGCCTCCATCGCGGACCCGCGCAGGTCGTCTAGGAAGATGACCTCTTCTCCGTGCCAGTCGTCGAGCGGGTTCGCCGTCGCGGCCCGGTAGACGCGCCACGTCTCGCCGCGTTCCTTGGCGAGACCCAGAGCGCGGGCCATGAACTCCCGAGCGAAGTAGGTCTTTCCCGCCCCTGACTCTCCCCAGATGAACACGACCGTCGTGTGAAAGTCGCCTTGGCGCAGTTTCGCGGCGGCCTGGTAGGCGCGACGCTGACCGTAGGCACCGAAGGCCTCGTCCATCATCGTCTTGTGCCGGGAGTAGATCGTGAAGAGGTCATCGGTCAGCATGACCTGCTCCTTCGAGACGAGGCCCTCCAGGATCAGGTCGCGCAGATAATCCGCCGACTCGTTCGCGTTCTTGGTCTTGATCGTCGCCGCACCGCGAGCCCAGACCTCCCGCCTCTCGGCGTGGATGTCCATGTAGTTCTTCCCCCGAAGAGTGGCGACCTCCTCCGCCGGGTACTGGTACTTGTCCCGGTACTTGGCGTGGACGAGGTAGGCGAGCATGTTGTCGAACGCGTAGCGTCCGGCTTTCGGCTTCTCGACGTACTGCGGCTCCACGCCGAGGAACCCGGCGAGCTGCTCCACGGACGCGGAGGACTTGCGGTCGGCAAACCGGAAGACGGCGTGGACGTGCCTCTCTTTCGGAACGCGGTCGTACTGGTGCGTGACCTCGTTCCACTGGTCCTGCTCGTCCTTGTCGTGGATGATCGCGTACGCGGCCTCGACCTTGCAGCCGACGGCTTCCAGTCGCTCCACCAGGTAGGTCCCCAGACTGAGCGCGTCGCAGTCCAGTGCGGTCGCGTTGTGGGGGTCATCGGCCCAGGTCCACAGGTCCGACTTCAACTGCTGCGTGAGGCCGATCAAGGTCGGGTTGTTCGACTGCTTGCTCATCGCCGGTCACCTCCCGACTGATTCGCAGTGTGGTGACGAGGACCGAGGCAGGGGTGCGCCTGGCGACCTCTGTCGAGGCACCGGAGCCTGACCGGTGCCTCGACGAAGGCCGCCGCACCGGGCGCAAGACGGCCTCCGAGGGGGTCACGTAAGTTAATTGACCCCCAATTGACCCCTAATTGACGACCTAATTGACCCCCTGAAAACAGGCGGAAGCGCGTCTCGTTCGAGGTGGTGTCGAGGATGAGTTTTGCCTGGTGTTCCAGCCGATTGTTGGGGTGCGCGGCAGTCGACAAGCCCATGCCGCGCGCGCGTAGGGAGCAATTAGACCCGTTTTGGCCAGAAAACTCTTGAGGAGGCTCCAAGGGCAGGTTTTCACACGAGGGCGTGCCCGCGTCGCGGGCAAGCCTCGGGGCCTTCGGCCCCTCGCTCGCGGGGGAGAAGGTGGTGATGGTGGGGTTCATCGGGCACCCCCGGTGACGGTCCGGTGATCCTGCATGAAGGAGCGCAGGTCGCGGACCTGGTAGGCGACGGAGCCACGACGACGGCCCTGGCCGTCAAGGGCGCCACCGAGGTCGTACTTGAGGTAGGACGGCCCCTTGCCCAGGCTGCGCCAGTTGGTGAGGGTCTTGGTGGAGACGCCGAGGAACTCGGCGGCCTCAGC
>NZ_JAUNHI010000020.1:44919-46490 GCF_030524025.1 Actinomyces sp.
TGGGATCGGCCCGAAGGACTTGCTCCGATCCTAGCATGGCCCGTCAAGTCCCCGCAAGCCCACCTCACTCCCACTTGAACCAGGGGAACAACGTATCTTACAATGGAGGTATGACAGAACCGGCAACGAAGAAGAAGCGAGCGGCCCGTGTCGTGCTCTCGCCCGGCCAGCACTCCATCGACCGAGCGACCCCAGCCCCCATCGACGGCGGTTTCCGCCTCCAGTGGCGCATCATGCTGCACGACGGGCGTACGGTCCATATGAAGAGCCAGGCCCCTACGAGGGCGGAGGTGCGTGCCAGGGCGCGCGCCAAGGCTGCTGAATTGCTTCAGACCTCCGGGGCGTCCTCGTGGTCGCTGCGCTCGCAGGTGGCCGAGTACATGGAAGCCGTCACCAAGCCCGCCATTGAGTCCGAGCGCCTCGCTGAGGCCACGCGGGCACGGTACTGGCTCGCCTACCGGCTGCTGCTGGGCGAGTGCGGCTCCGACGAGAAGGGCCACCGCCACCGGCACACCCTCAAGGGACTGTCCATCGAGGCGGCCATGCGCCCCCGTGCCCTCAAGGAGTGCCTGGAGGAGATCGGGCGGCTGCATGGGGTCAAGAACGTGAAGCACGCGAAGTTGGTCGCCTCGAAGTACCTCGCCCGACCACTGAAACTGGACGGCCTGTTGCAGTACAACCCGCTGGCCGATCTGGACCTCGACCTGTCGAGATCCCGCAAGCCACCCGTCCAGCGTGGCGGGCACGCTCTCACGCGGGAGGAGTATCGGAAGGCGATCGACTGGCTGCTTACCCAGGACCCGAAGGCGGTGGAGAAGCCCAGGCGCGGGCGCTGGACTCTTGAGGACCGGATTGCCGAGCGCCGGGCTCTGCTGGAGTTCGTCCTCACCCAGGCCGCCACGGGGATGAGGACCTCAGAGATCGGTAGGCGTCCCGTGAGCGAGGTCGAGGTGGACGACAACGGGAACGTCGTGTTCGTCCTCGGTGAGGCCGCTACCAAGACGAGGCGGGCTCGTCGCGTGCCCGTGCTCGACGACACCGTGGCCCGGCTGCTCGTGGAGAGGATCGAGCGGCTGCCCGAGGGTGCGTACCTGTTCGGTGCGCCCACCGACCCGATGAAGGAGTGGCTGCCCCGGAACCGCGACCGCAAACTCGCAGCCCTCTACGAGGAACTGGCCGAGGCGTGCGGCATCGAGATGTTCAAGGTGGAGCGCGGGCACTCATGGAGGACGACGATCAACTCGATCTTGGCCGACGTGGTTCCCGAGGACCAGCGGATCAGGCTGCTCGGCCACACCCGCGAGATCAACCGCTCCCACTACACCGACGCCCGCGAGGTCGAGGCCCTCAAGGAAGCCGCTTCCCAGGCCCTCACCTCATCTTGAAGAGTATCTTGACTCATGGGATTTCGAGGGTTTCGTCGGGAGTTGGCGGGAAGTATGGATGGCACTGAATCGTTGCTATCCCGCCAGAAACCGGCAGCGCCCCGGGGCTCCCTGTGATTTGAATACCCTTCTCAAGGGGTCGTGGGTTCAAATCCCGCCAGCCCGACCGGATCACGGTCACTACTA
>NZ_JAUNHI010000004.1 GCF_030524025.1 Actinomyces sp.
GCAGCAGCTGGCCCAGCCCCGGACCACCCGGGACCACCAACAAGGTAACGGGAGGCGGGTCAGGGGCGCTGGGCGACGGCCTCGATCTCGACCCTGGCGCCCAGCGGCAGGGCGGCGACTTCGAAGGTGGCACGCGCCGGCAGGACCGGCCCCGTGAAGAATCGGGCGTAGACCTCGTTGACGGCCGCGAAGTCGGTGATGTCCGCGAGCAGCACGGTGGTCTTGACGACGTCGTCGTACCCCAGTCCCGCTGCCTGGAGAATGGCGCCCACGTTGGTGAGCACCCGCTCGGCCTGGGCGACGACATCGCCGTCGACCAGCGCCCCGGTGGACGGGTCGAGCGGCACCTGGCCGGAGACGAAGACGAGCGAACCGGGCCCGGCCCCGGTGGAGACTCCCTGGGAGTAGGGGCCGACGGCGGCGGGCGCACCGGTGGTGGAGACGGCAGTGGGCATGGGGGCTCCTTCGCTGGGGTTCTCTCGCCGACCCCGGTCCAAGACGGGCCGGCTCGGACCAGCGTATCCGCGCCCGCCCCGCCGCACCGGCACGCCCCGACAAGCTCCGGAACCACCCGCCCCTCCAGGCCGGCACCCCGCCCCAGTCGGCCCGGCAGGGGCCGGCGCACCCGCGACGAGGAGACGAAGAGACGGCGTACCCCCGCTCGGGACCCGGGCGTCCACCTAGCGGGACTCCCAGGACATCCTCAGTGACGGATGACACACTTGCCGCATGCACTCACGCGCAGGACTCCCCGCCCAACCAGAAGACCTCATCGACGTCGACGAGGTCGTCAACGCCTACTACGAGCTCGTCCCCGACCCCGCCGACCCCACCCAGAAGGTCGTGTTCGGAACCTCCGGGCACCGCGGCTCCTCCCTGGACACCGCGTTCAACGAGGCCCACATCGTCGCCACCACCGCCGCCATCGTCGAGTACCGCCGCAACCAGGGCACCGACGGCGTGCTGTACATCGGCCGGGACACCCACGCCCTGTCCGAGCCCGCCTGGCGCACCGCCATCGAGGTGCTCGCCGGCGCCGGGGTGACCACCGCCGTGGACTCCCGGGGCTCCTACACCCCCACCCCGGCCGTCTCGCACTCGATCCTCCTGGCCAACGGGGCCACCACCCCCGGCGGCGTGCGCACCACCGACCCGGGCCTGGCCGACGGCATCGTCGTCACCCCCTCCCACAACCCCCCGCGCGACGGAGGGTTCAAGTACAACCCGCCCCACGGCGGCCCCGCCGACTCCGACGCCACCGGCTGGATCGCGGCCCGGGCCAACGAGCTTCTGGCCGAGGGCTGGCAGAGCGTACCCCGCGTGCCCATCGCCGAGGCGCTCGACGGCAACTACGTCGTCAAGCACGACTACCTCGAGACCTATGTCGCCGACCTGGAGAACGTCGTCGACATGGAGGCCATCCGCGAGGCGGGGGTGCGCATCGGCGCCGACCCGCTGGGCGGGGCCTCCCTGGACTACTGGGGCGCGATCGGTGAGCGCTACGGCCTGGAGCTGACGGTGGTCAACCCCAAGGCCGACCCGGCCTGGCCCTTCATGACCCTGGACTGGGACGGCAAGATCCGCATGGACTGCTCCTCGCCCTACGCCATGGCCTCGCTGCGCGGCGCCATGACCCCCGACGCCGAGGGCCGCACTCCCTACGACGTCGCCACGGGCAACGACGCCGACTCCGACCGCCACGGCATCGTCACCCCCGACGGCCTCATGAACCCCAACCACTACCTGGCCGTGGCCATCGAGTACCTCTTCACCCACCGCCCCGGTTGGCCGGCGAGCGCGGCCGTGGGCAAGACCCTCGTGTCCTCCTCCCTCATCGACAGGGTGGTGGCGGTCATGGGCCGCGAGCTCATCGAGGTGCCGGTGGGCTTCAAGTACTTCGTGCCCGGGCTGCTCGACGGCTCGGTGGGATTCGGCGGGGAGGAGAGCGCCGGCGCCTCCTTCCTGCGCAAGGACGGCACGGTGTGGTCGACCGACAAGGACGGCATCATCCTGGCGCTGCTGGCCAGCGAGATCATCGCAGTGACCGGCAAGACCCCCTCCCAGCTGCACGTCGAGCAGGTCGAACGCTTCGGCGCCTCGGCCTACGCCCGGATCGACGCCGCGGCCACCAAGGAGGAGAAGGCCAAGCTCGCCGCCCTGTCGCCCGAGGACGTCACGGCCACCGAACTGGCCGGGGAGCCGATCACGGCGCGCCTCGTGCGCGCGCCCGGCAACGACGCCCCCATCGGCGGGCTCAAGGTGACCACGGAGAACGCCTGGTTCGCTGCGCGCCCGTCGGGCACCGAGGACGTCTACAAGATCTACGCCGAGTCCTTCAAGGGCGAGGAGCATCTGGCCCTCGTCCAGGAGGAGGCCAAGAAGGTCGTCTCGGCCGCCCTGGGCTCTTGAGCCCCACCCGGCACCATGGCTGACACCTTCAGGGTCGACGGCACGGCGGAGGCGACTCCCGCCGCGCCGTCGACCCGCTCCCGGCGCGCCCTGGGCATGGTCCGGGTCCTGCGGGCCCTGCGTACGGGAGCCGTGGTCGGGATCGTGCTCCTTGTCCCACTGAGCGCGCTGACCTGGCCGGGATACGTCCCCACGTTCCCGCCCGAGGGCAAGTACGTCGGCATCGCCCCCTCGTGGGCATGACCTGGGTGGTCGTCAGGCTGCAGGACGACCTGTGGCGGCCCGAGCCGCTGGGCCCCCTGGGCAGGCTTCTCCGGCTAGACAGGCCCCTCCGGCTTCCCGCCGCCCCGTGGCGCGGCCGCGGCGCACCCGATGGTGCCGCACCTGACCGCACCGCGCCCGGGTTCCTGCTGAGCACGGCCGTTGCCGAGGACCCCGACGCCGACGGCAACACGTTGGTCAGCACCACCCCGGCGGGCTGGATCGGACCGCCGGGGGACGGCCAGGTCCACCACGACCCCCTGACCCGGGTGCAGTACCAGGACACGAACTACTTCGAGAAGACCACCGTCGCGGCCGCTCCCGAGCCCATGTCCGGGCAGTGACGCCCCACCAGGCGGCAGAGGCGCGTCGCCATGGTCCGGTTGACCACGGCGACGCGCCCTCCGCAGCCTGGGCTGGGCCGCCGCGCATGCCCGATTGGTTAGGCTCACCGTTGTGACACAGCAGCGTCCCTCCGATCCTTCCCAGCGTCACGTCGAGTACGTGTCGGACGAGCCCGAGGCGGAGCCTGCGGCGGCCCCGCCCGCCTCCCCGGGCTCCGAGGACCCCGCCGACGGCCGCGAGCGCGCCGCGATCCCCCACCAGCAGTCGCGCCCGGGCCCCGAGGACGACCGGCTCCTGGCCACCGGTGAGCGGGTGCGCCCCTCCTCGGCCCGCCAGGGAGAGACCGGGCCGACGCCGCGGCCCACCCAGGAGGAGATCCGCCGCCAGCCGGGCAGGCGGGCCTGGGTGCCGCAGCAGCACGGCGCCTGGTCCATGCTCATCGTCCCGCCCCTGGTGGGCTGGGTCGTCGGCGGGGTGAGCTGGGTCAACCTTGTGCTCCTGCCCGCCTGGTGGGGCGCCTACTTCGCCTACTGGGCGTGGTCGCAGTGGCTCCGCACCCGCTCGGCGCGCAAACGCGCCCTGCTCGTGCTGCCCCTGGGCGTATACACCGCGTGGACGGCGGGTCTCGCCCTGCTCACCATCGTCGCGGCGCCCTACCTCATTGAGTGGGTGGTGCCGCTGGCCCCACTGCTCGCTCTCGCCGCCCACCAGGTCTGGCGGGGTCACGAGCGCTCGCTGGCGTCGGGGCTGGCGACAACCGCCGCCGCGAGCCTCATGGCGGCGGTCACCTACAGCGTGGCGGTCGACGGCGCCGGGGGGTTCCTCGGCACGGGCGCCGCAGTGGGGCTGCCCGGCGCGAGCCCCAACGGGGAGCTGGCCGGCTGGTCGTGGATGTGGCTCGTCACCGGGCTGACGGCCGCCTACTTCTGCGGGACGGTGCCCTACATCAAGGCGATGATCCGCGAGCGCTTCAACACCCCGCTGCTGGCGTGCACCGTGGCGACGCACGCGGCGGTGGCGGCGACGACCGTGTGGCTGGCCGCGGGCGGCTACGTGTCGTGGGCGATGGCCGCGCTGTGGGTGGTCCTGGCGGTGCGCTCCCTGGTCATGCCGCTCCTCCAGTGGCACCTGGCCCGCTCCCGCCACCGTCCTTTGCGCCCCGGGGTCATGGGGGTGGTCGAGATCGTCATGTGCGTCCTGCTCCTCATCTCGATCGCCGTGGCCTGACCGCACCACAGCAGCACCGCGCCGCCCGACCGGCCGGCACGTCCTCGCCCCGTCGCTCGACCGGTCCGGTCCGCCGGGTCAGGGCTGCGGCCGCCGTCGTCGGCCCCCTGTCACGCCTCCCGGCCGGCGCGGAAGGCTGCGGCGGCGGCGAGCACCCGCTCGTTGTCAGCCGTGGTGCCGATACTCACCCGCACCCCCTCGCCCCTGAAGGGTCGGACGAGCACGCCGGCCTCGGCGAAGTGCGCGGCGAGCTCCTCGGTACGGGCGCCGACCCCGAGCCAGAAGAAGTTGCCCTGGGCATCGGGGATCTCCCAGCCGCGGTCGCGCAGCGCCGCCACGACGCGGTCGCGCTCCGCGGCGACGACGGCGGCCCTCCGGGCGGTCTCGGCCAGCGCCTCGGGGGCGAGCGCGGCCAGCGCCGCCGCCTGGGCAGGCAGGTTGACGCCGAAGGGCGTTGACACCGAGCGCACCGCACCGATGAGGCCGGGCTCCCCCATGAGGTAGCCCACCCGCATGCCCGCCAGGGCATGCGCCTTGGAGAAGGTGCGTGCCACGACGAGGTTGGGGTGGTCCTCGAGCAGATCAAGGGCGTTGCCCACACGCGCGTCGGTGACGAAGTCGAGGTAGGCCTCGTCAACGAGCACGACGACGTCGGTCGGCAGGCCCTGAACCAGGGCGCCCAGCTCGGCCCGGCTCAGCGTCGGACCCGTGGGGTTGTTGGGGGTGCAGGCCAGGACGACGCGGGTGCGCGGCGTCACCGAGGCGATCATGGCCGGCACGTCGTGGCGGGCGTCCTCGGTCAGCGGCACCCTGACGGCCCTGGCCCCGGCGACCGCGGCGCAGATCGGGTAGGCCTCGAAGGAGCGCCAGGCCATGACGACCTCGTCACCGGGCTCGCAGACCGTGTCCAGCAAGTGCTGAATGAGGGCCACCGAGCCGTTGCCGACGACGACCTGCTCGGGTTCCAGGCCGTGGCGGGCGGCCAGCGCCGCGACGAGGGTCTGACCGGTCATCTCCGGGTAGCGGTTGACGCCGGCGGCCGTCTCGGTCAGGGCGGCGAGGACGGAGTCCTGGACCGGGAAGGGGAGCTCATTGCTCGACAGCTTGGCGACACTTTCGCTGCCGGGTCGCGCTCCCGGGACGTAGGAGGGCAGGCTCGCCACGGCGGGACGAATGCGCACGGGACTCGTGGAGGCGCTCATGGACGCATCCTGCCACCACCGTCCGGTCCGGCGTCCGGTCCGGCGTGCACAGCACCGGCACAGGCCGGCCTGGCAGGATGCTCCCATGGAGTTCATCGTGCGCACCATCGGCAACGCGGCCGGCCTGTGGCTGGCCGTGACCGTGCTGGACGGGATGAGCGTGCCGGGGGCACCCTCGACGCTGCTCATGATCGTCAACCTGCTCGTCGTCGGCCTGGTCCTGGCGCTGGTCAACTCGCTGGTCAAGCCGGTGGCGCGCTTCGTCACCTTCCCGCTGTACATCCTCACCTTCGGCCTGTTCGCGCTCGTGGTCAACGGGGCGATGCTCATGCTGACCAGCCGCCTGACCGACGCGCTCGTGGGGGTCGGCGCCGAGGCCGGGGTGGCCCTCGGCCTGCATGTCGGGTCCTTCGGGACCGCTGTCGTCGGTTCCCTCATCATCGCCGTCGTCTCCTCCCTCATCGTCAGCCTCCTGGGCTCCCAGGACGACTGAGCCCCGAGGCGGGCTCCCCCACCCACCCGGGTGTCAGTCCCGCCACGGCTAGCTGGTGTCCTCGGGGAGCGGCTCGACCTCGCGGGTGATGTCGAAGACCATCTCCGTGGTCTGCGCGTTGTCCTCGCCGGCCCCGGTCAGGGCCGCCAGGCCGTCGTTGTACTGGTCGATGCTCGGGTTGCCCGTCATGCCGTCGGTGGTCTGGGCGTAGACGCTCTGCGCGTGGGGGTGGGTCTCGATGTCGGCGTTGCTGGAGTCGATGGTCACCACGGTGCGCGAGGTGGTGCGCGGGGTGCGGGCCCCGTCGAGGGCGGGCACGACGTCCCGGTCGTCCTCGATGTGCACCGCCTCGACGCTCGAGGGCAGCACCGCACCGGCGGTGGGGGCCCCGGCGGTCAGGACGCTGGTGATCGTGAACTGCTCGGCGATGGCCGGATCGGCGGCGATGTTGACCGCCGTGGCCCCGCCCTGGGAGTGGCCGTAGAGTCCCACCGGCTCCCCGGGCTGGATGCCCGCCTGCCGCATGGCGGTGACGACGGCGGTCTCCATATCGGTCGGGCGGCCCGAGACCGCCTCGAGGTTGGTCAGCTGGTCCTGCGGGTTGGAGTCTCCCAGGGTCCATTCTCTCGTGCCGGGGATGACGACGACCCATGAGTTCGTCCCGTCCTCGTGGGTGGTGCGCAGGATCGAGACGACGCCGCTGTCGGGGCCTTCGGCCTTGACGGAGTCGGCGTACTCGATCAGCCCCGAGATGGAGTCCAGCCCGAGCGGGTCGCTCGTGCACTGCGTCTGGCAGGCCTGCCCCTCCTGCGCGCCGACCCCGCTCCTCAGGGTGCGCCCCTGCGCCCAGACGCCGCCGCCCACGGCAGCCACCGCCGTCCCCAAGCCGAAGGGGTCATCCACCCCGGGCGGGACCGTGACGCCCTGCCCCCCGCGGGGGGTGACCGTCACGCCGGTGCGCCGGCCGAACTGGGTCTGACCGTTGGACTCCGAGAGCATCGCCAGGTAGTAGGACACGCGCTGCATCGGCGTCAGCGAGGAGGTCTCGACCATCCTGGAGCCCACCTGCACCTGGTCGGGCAGCTGAGCGCTGACCGCGTCGTCGACGCGCGCGGCGGTCTCGGCCAGGTACTGCTCCATGACCGGGGAGACATCGCCCTGGTCCGCCTTGGCGGCCCAGCTGGCCAGGACGGCGAGCAGCAGGAGGTCCCCCGCGACCCAGGTCGTCAGCTCGGCGTCCTGGAGGATGACCTGGAGGTTCTGCAGCGCCGCGGCCGTCCCCGCATCCAGGCTCCCCACCTCCCCCAGGCCCAGCGTGCGCGAGACCGCTCCGGCCATCATGACCACCGCGCCCCAGTTGCTCCACCCCATCGTCAGCGACATGACGCGCACGTACCGCAGGGCCGCCTCGACCTCGGGGCTGGCTCCGGCCGCGTTCTCGGCGGTGCCGTAGGTCTCGGAGGCCTGCGTGACCTGGGAGGCCAGGTCCCGCAGGGACAGGGCGGCCTCGTCGAGGCCGTCCAGGAGGGACTCGAGCGCGTCCTCAGCGGTGGCTCGCCGCATCTCGAAGGCGGACAGGATCGACGGAGGGCCGACAAAGTACGGCACGATGGGGGTCATGGAGGCGTAGATGGCCGCACGGCAGATGGGGCGGTAGAACCCCGGGTGCGCCCACGGGGCCAGAATCGTGATGGGGGACTGTGTACCGAAGGACTCCTCCGGGCCCGCGTCAGGGCTGAAAGGCCCGCCGAGGCTCACCTCGTCGTCGGGCGGGGCCTCGGCGGCACGCACGGCTGCCAGGGCGTCCTCGGCGTGGATCGCGGCGTCATCCAGCCACTGCGCGGCGGAGGTGAGCGTGGCGGCGAAATCGTCCAGCTCCTCGGTGCTCACGGCGTAAGCACCCCCAGTGACGTAGACGGTGGTGCCCTCCTGCTGGCCCGGCCACATGAGCTCGCCCGGGCGGCAGATCCCCGTCTCGGGCTCAGCGGTCGGCGCGGGGCCGGGGGTCGCCGACGGCGTACGAGCCGGCTCGTCGGACGGGGCCGCCGCGGGCGTGGGTGCGGGGTCGGCTGCCGGATAGGGCGCCGGATTGCGTCCCGGTGCGGGGTCGGCCACCGGAAAGCCCGCTGAATCGGCGACGGGATAGGGCGCGGGCGCTGTCGAGCTCATGAGGACTCCTTGTGCTAGTCGGTGCTAGTCGGCGGCCATGTCGTCCAGGGCGGAGATGGCGTCGTAGGCGGTGGTCAGCAGGGCGTCGAGCCCGCTGAGAAGGAGGACGGCCTCGTCGAGGTCGGTCTGGCAGGCGTTGGCGGCCAAGCCCGTCCACCCCGAGGGGACCAGGGTCGGCACCATGGCGACCGCGGTATCGGCGTCGTCCTGCGCGAGGGAGACGTGTGAGGAACTCATGCCTCGACCGTAGGCGGCCCACGGCGCCCGCCGCTCAGGGCCTGTGGACGCGACGGGCGCCGGGGTGCACGAACCGTGCCTGTGGAGCACCTCTATGCGGGACTCCACTGGCCGGCAACCGGCGCCCATGATCGCCCTCACCCGGCCGTGACCCGCTCACCCCGAGACCGGGACTCACGTCCTCGGCCCCGAACTCGTGCACCCAGGCCGTGGCTCCCACCCCGCCCCGGAGAATCAATCCTCTAGACGAGGTCGCGACGACCCACGAGCCAGGCGCCCCCGGCCAACAGCGCCGCCGCCAGACCCGTCAGGACCAGTGCACCCGTCCAGTCGAGAGCGGGCGAGCCGGGGCCCAGCGCCAGGACCGGTGGCACGTGCTCAAGCACCGACAGGTTCCGCAACCACTGGGGCAGGCCGAGCAGGTCGGACACCAGGGTGAGCATGGCCGTCCAGGCGAACAGCCCCCACACCGCGGCACCCACCGCCCTGCCGACGCCGGTGACCAGTGCTCCCGCACCGATGAGTGCGAGGCAGGCCGGCCACGCGCCGAGCGCGGAGATCAGTGCGTCGCGGGCCAGTTCCCACTGTCCGGTCGTCGCCGCACTGGTCACCCCCAGGCAGGCGGCGCCCGCGACGATGGTGGCCAGGCTGCCTGCGGCGGCGGCCGCGGCCACGGTGCACACCCGCTGGGCGCGGGGGCGAGGAGCCGCCAGGATCGCCTCGGCGCGGCCGGCGAGCTCGTCGCGCCACGCCGATGCCACGACCGTCATGCCCGCCCCGGCCGCAAGGAGCGCCACGAAGGCGAAGAAGACCGACACGTAGCTGCGCGGGGCGAAGCTTCCCCCGAGGAAGGCGGTGAAGTACTCCGACTCCTGAGAGATCGTGCCGAGAGCTCCCTCGAGGGAGCCGGCCAGTCCGCCATAGAGGGCGGCCATGGCCACCGCCCCGGCCACCCACCACAGCGCGGCTCTCGCCTGGATGCGCAGCGCCAGGGCCCACGGGCCGCGCGGCCCCGGTCGTCCCAGGCCGGGAGGGCTCGGCCAGGCGATGGCCGGTGCCTCCAGGTCGCGTCGGGAGGCCAGGCGCAGCGCGAGGAGGGCCACGGCGTCGGCGACGAGGATGAGGACCACGGCCCACCCCCAGCTCTCCCCCGCCCAGGGGCGCATGGCCTGGGCCCAGCCGATCGGGGACAGCTGGGAGAGCCACGCACCCTCCTCCCCCATCGCGTGCAGGACGTCGCCGACGGCGCGCAGGCCGAAGGCCGCGAGCAGTGCCAGGAACGCCAGCCCTCGGGCCGAGCGCGCCGACGGCGCGACCTGGGCGGCCAGGAGCGCCGCGGCTCCCAGGCACATGCCCACACCCAGCGACCCGGCGGTCATGGCCAGGGCGCCGGGGACGGCCAGCCCTCCCAGGACGAGCCCGGCCACGATTCCCAGGCCGACGGCGGTCAGGCAGATGTCGAGCACGAGCAGCACGACCCAGGCCTCGGCCCCGGGTCGCAGGGCGCCGGCGCGCACGAGGCCGGCCTGGCCGGTCTCCTCGGTGGCGCGGGTGTGGCGGATGACCAGGACGACGGCAAGCGCTGCCACCCCCAGGGCGACGTAGAGGAGGAGCTCGTTGGCGACGAGTGCCGCCAGGCTCGGGGCGACGCCGTCGGCGACCCCCTCCATGCCGTGGCCCGGTCCGGTGAAGGCGGCCATGCTCGGGGTGCGTTCCAGGGCGCCTGCGGCCAGGCGCAGCTGCTCGGTGCTGTAGCTCCTGCCCAGGGCGTCCACGGAGTACCAGCACAGGGCACCCAGGCCCAGGACCCATACGACCAGGCCCCGCAGCTCACGCAGGAGCATCGCCCGGGCCAGCGCCGCCAGGGCCATGACCTCGGCGAGGCGGTCCCCGACCGGGAAGGGCTCGGGCGGGGCTGCCTTCGGCGCCGCCCCGGAGGGCGCCGGCGAAGGGCTCCCCGGGCCGCGTTCGTCGGCCGGACCTGCGAGGTTGCCGGCCGCGCCGCTCATGCCGGGGCTCCGTTGTCGTGCCTGCGGGCGTGCGCCAGGAAGACGGACTCAAGGTCGGTGCCGGCAGTCAGGGCGAGGTCGTCGGCGGTGCGGCCCCGCAGGACGATCGTGGCGCGCGAGGCCAGTGCTGTGACCTCGGACAGGACATGGCTGGACAGCAGGACCGCGGTGCCTCGCGCGGCGGCCTCGCGCACCAGCTGGCGAAAGACCTCCTCCATGAGCGGGTCGAGGCCGGTGGTGGGCTCATCGAGGACGAGCAGCTCTGTGTCCACCGAGAAGGCCGCCACGAGGGCCACCTTCTGCAGGTTGCCCGTCGAGTAGGAGCGGATGCGGCGGCTGGGGTCGAGGTCGAAGCGCTCAATGAGCTCGTCGCGGCGCGGGGCGCGACCGGACAGGCCGCGCAGGCCCTCGAGGGCGTCAAGGGCCTGGGCGCCGGTCAGCGAGGGCCACAGCGCGGCGCGGGCGGGAACGTGGGCCAGACGGCGGTGGAGGGACACGGCGTCGGACCAGGGGTCGCCGCCCAGGACGCGTGCCGTCCCGGAGCCGGCGCGGATCATGCCCAGCAGGATCCGGATGGTCGTGGTCTTGCCGGCGCCGTTGGGCCCCAGGAAGCCGACGACCTCTCCGGGGTCGACCCGCAGGTCCAGTCCGTCCAGGGCGCGAACGGCTCGCCGCCCCCTGCCGAATGTCTTGCTCAGGGCGGTGACCTCGACTGCCGGAGGCGCCGTGCTGCTCATGGCCTCATTGTCCCCCGGGGAGATGCGGCCTGGTCGACACCGGTGTCATATGTCCCGATCTCGAGGTGCCATATGTCCCGATCTCGCGGAGGAGTCGGGGCGGGGTGGGTGGGCAGGTGCACCTGCGACAATGTCGCCATGAGCCGTGAGCCCCGTGTCGACCTGTCCATCCTCACCCCGCCCGTCGCCCTGGGGCCGCTGGACGGCCGCTACCGCGCGGTCGCCGCCCCGCTGACCGACCACCTGTCCGAGGCCGCCCTCAACCGCGCCCGGCTGCACGTCGAGGTCGAGTGGCTCATCCACCTGACCGACCACCGGATCCTGCCCGGCGCCCCGTCCCTGTCGGACTCGGAGAAGGCCTACCTGCGCAGACAGGTCGAGACCTTCGGAGCGGCCGAGATCGCCGAGCTGGCCGCGATCGAGGCCGAGACCCGCCACGACGTCAAGGCCGTGGAGTACCTCCTCAAGCGGCGCCTGGCCCAGGCCCCGACCGCCCCGGGCCTGGCCGGCGCCGAGGGCGGCGCCACCGTCCTGCCCGGCCTGACCGAGGTCGTCCACATCTTCTGCACCTCCGAGGACGTCAACAACCTGTCCTACGGCGTGACCATCCGCGAGGCGATCGAGCAGATCTGGCTGCCCGCCGCCCGCGGCCTGGTCGCCGACCTGTCGACCATGGCCCGCGAGCACGCTGACGCCGCCATGCTCGCGCGCACCCACGGCCAGCCCGCCACCCCCACGACGCTCGGCAAGGAACTGGCCGTCCTCGCCTTCCGCCTGTCCCGTCAGGTCCGCCGCGTCGAGGCCACCGAGTACCTGGGCAAGATCAACGGGGCCACCGGCACCTTCGGGGCTCATGTCGTGGCCGTCCCGGGAGCCGACTGGCAGGCCGTGGCCCGCTCCTTCGTCGAGTCCCTCGGCCTGACCTGGAACCCGCTGACCACCCAGATCGAGTCCCACGACTGGCAGGCCGAGCTCTACGCCGACATCGCCCGCTTCAACCGCGTGGCCCACAACTTGGCCACCGACGTGTGGACCTACATCTCACTGGGCTACTTCCACCAGCGCCTCAGCGCCCAGGGCTCCACCGGCTCCTCGACGATGCCGCACAAGGTCAACCCGATCCGCTTCGAGAACGGCGAGGCGAACCTGGAGATCTCCTGCGCCCTGCTCGACTCCCTGGCCTCCACCCTCGTCACCTCCCGCCTCCAGCGGGACCTGACCGACTCCACCACCCAGCGCAACATCGGTGTCGCCCTGGGCCACTGCCTGCTCGCCATCGACAACATCCGCCGTGGCCTGGCGGGCCTCGACGTCGACCGCGAGCGCCTGGCCGAGGACCTCGAGTCCACCTGGGAGGTCCTCGGCGAGGCCGTCCAGCAGGCGATGCGCGCCGCCGCCCTGGCCGGCGCCACCGGCATGGCCGACCCCTACGAGCGCCTCAAAGAGCTGACCCGCGGCAAGAAGGTGACCCCCGAGGACATGCGGGGCTTCATCCGCGGCCTGGGCATGCCCGAGGACGTCGAGGTGCGCCTCCTGGCGCTGACCCCCGCCACCTACACGGGGCTGGCCGCACGGCTTGTCGAGCACCTCGAGGCCTGAGCCCAACATCGTCCCCCGAGCCCTTCCCCGGCGCCTCCGCGGCGCTGCCCCCCGGAGCCTTCCCCGAGGCGCCCCCGGACGCCCAGTGGCCCGGGACTGAGGTGGCCTCGACGTGCTCGCACGGCCCTCGAGGTCGAGCAGGCGGTCCTCGTCGTCGTCGTCGCCCAGCGAGCCCTCGGTTGCCACACAAAGTATGCCCCAGGCCGATGGCCGCGCGCGGGACCCGGTTCACGCCTTGACCTCGATACCCCCTAGGGGTATGTTGTCGGTCGTGGCCGCAGGGGCTTGAAGCACCCGGGTCACGGCAGCCAACCCAGACACTGCCGACACCGGAGACACCCGCGAGGAGATGACGATGGCCGGCTACTCGCAGACCCAGGCGGACCACCTCAGGCGGCTGCGTCGCATCGAGGGGCAGGTCCGCGGGATCTCCCGCATGGTCGAGGAGGAGACCTACTGCATCGACGTCCTCACCCAGATCGCCGCTGCCACGCGTGCCCTCGAGGCCGTCGGCCTCAGCCTCATCGAGGACCATCTCAGCCACTGCGTCCTCCACGCCGCCCGCTCCTCCGAGGAGGAGGGCCGAGCCAAGATCCGCGAGGCCTCCGAGGCGATCGCCCGGCTCGTCAAGTCCTGACAACCGCCGCGGCCACACCGGTCCCATCCACGAGACCAACACCCACACTGCCCACACTGCCCACCCTGCTAACCCCAATAACACCGCCAACACTGAGGAGCGCATCATGGCCGACTTCACCGCCGACGGCGTCGACCGCACGACCACCCTGAGGATCTCCGGACTGACCTGCGGCCACTGCGTCGCACACGTCACCGAGGAGCTCGAGGCCATCGAGGGGGTCAAGAACGTCTCGGTCATCCTCAACAAGGGCGGCCAGTCCACCGCCACCGTCGTCTCGGACGTCGTCGTCGACGACGCCTCCCTGGCCGCGGCCATCGCCGAGGCCGGCGACTACACCCTCGATGCCGTGGAGCGGGACCGGCCCTGACCCGTCCCCCAGCGCCTGGAGCACCATGGTCGAGCATGCCCCCGCACTGACGAGCCGCTCCGACCCGCACGCTGGTCGGGGCGGGTCGCGCACCGTCGAGCTGTGGGTCGAGGGGATGACCTGCGCCTCCTGCGTCGCCCGGGTCGAGAAGAGGCTGGGCAGGCTCGAGGGGGTCAGCGCAACGGTCAACCTCGCCACCGAGACGGCCCGGGTGAGCGCCCCCGCGCAGGTCTCCGACGACGAGCTCGTCGCCGCCGTCGTCCGGGCCGGCTACGCCGCCGGCCTGCGCGGCGCCGAGGCACCCGAGACCCCGACGACCCCCAGCGGCCCCGCCGTCGACGCCTCCCGCCCCGCACCGCCCAGCACCGGCTCGCCCGCGCGACCGGCCGGCGCCGGGGACCGCCCCGCCCCCGAGGCGCAGGCCCTCGGGCAGGGGCAGGCCGACCGCGCCCGCCTCCTGCGCGGGCGCCTCATCGTTGCCGTGGTCCTGTCGGTGCCCGTCATGGCGATCTCCATGGTCCCCGCCCTCCAGGTCGACGGCTGGCAGTGGATCGTCGCCGCGCTGGCGCTGCCCGTGGTCACGTGGGGGGCGTGGCCCTTCCACACCGCCGCCTGGCGCGCGGCCCGGCACGCGACCTTCACGATGGACACGCTCGTGTCCCTGGGCGTCCTGGCCGCCACCGTCTGGAGCCTGTGGGCCCTGACCCTGGGAGGCGCCGGCCAGATCGGCATGCGCATGGCGATGGAGCTGCTGCCCCGCTCCCAGTCCCACCACCCGCACCTGTACTTCGAGACGGCCGCCTGGGTGACGACCTTCCTCCTGGCCGGCCGCTACGCCGAGGCCCGGGCGCGCTACCGCTCCGGGGACGCCTTGCGCGCCCTGCTCGAGCTCGGCGCCAAAGAGGTCAGCCGCGTCCGGCTCGTCTCCCCGTCGGGATCGACCGACGCCGTCGAGGTCCTGACCGACGACGGCTCCCCGCGGCCCGGGGTGGGGCGCGAGGAGGAGCGCGTGCCCGTCGAGGCCCTGGCGGTCGGCGACCTCTTCGCCGTGCGGCCCGGGGAGAAGATCGCCACCGACGGCGTCGTGGTCGAGGGAACGGCCGCCATCGACGCCTCGATGCTCACCGGGGAGTCCCTGCCCGTCGACGCGGGCCCGGGCCAGGAGGTGACCGGGGGCTGCGTGGCCGTGTCCGGGGCGCTGCTCGTGCGGGCCACGCGCGTGGGCCAGGGCACGACCCTGGCGCGCATCGGCGCCATGGTCACCGCGGCGCAGGCCGGCAAGGCACCCGTCCAGCGCCTGGCCGACAGGGTCTCGGCCGTCTTCGTCCCGGCGGTCCTCGTCGTCTCGGCCCTCACGCTGGCGGGCTGGTTGGCGGCGGGGCGCCCCGCCCAGGTCGCCTTCACCGCGGCGGTGGCGGTGCTCGTCATCGCCTGCCCGTGCGCCCTGGGCCTGGCCACGCCGACGGCGCTGCTCGTGGGCACCGGGCGCGCCGCCCAGCTAGGGGTCGTCATCAAGGGGCCCGAGGTGCTCGAGTCGACCCGGGCCCTCGACACGATCGTGCTGGACAAGACCGGCACGGTGACCACCGGAGCCATGAGCCTGGATGTCGAGCACGACCTCGTGGTCGGCGACGGGGCGGCGCCCGGCTCCCGCCTGTCCGCCCGGGAGGTCCTCGTCCTGGCCGGCGCCGTCGAGTCCGCGAGCGAGCACCCGGTGGCGGCGGCGATCACCGAGGCGGCGGGCGCCGCCGTTCACCCGAGGGCCGGCTCCGCGCCGGCCGAAGCCGCGCCCGGGGGCCGGCAGGCGGCAGGTGCGGGCGGACTGCCGCACGTCGAGGGCTTCGCCAGCCACGAGGGGCGGGGCGTGACCGGCCGCGTCGAGGGCCGCGAGGTCCTCGTCGGCGGGCCGCAGTGGCTGGCCGAGCGCGGCCTCGGGCTCCCCGACGGGCTGCGCCGCGCGCTGGAGTCCGCCCAGGACTCCGGGGCCACCGCCGTCGTCGTCGCGGTGGACGGCCGGGCCGAGGCGGTCCTGGCCGTGCGCGACACCGTGCGCCCCTCCTCGCCGGCCGCGATCGCCCGGCTGCGCGAGCTGGGCCTGCGCCCAGTCCTGCTCACCGGTGACAACGCCCGCGCCGCGGCCCATGTGGCGCGGGTCGTGGGGATCGACGCCGCCGATGTGCGTGCCGAGGTCCTGCCCGCAGACAAGCGCGAGGTCGTCGCCGGGCTCCAGGCCCGCGGCGCCGTGGTCGGGATGGTGGGCGACGGCATCAACGACGCCGCCGCACTGGCCCAGGCCGGCACGCGAGGGCTGGGCATGGCGATGGGCACGGGCACCGACGTGGCCATCGAGGCCGCCGACATCACCCTCGTGCGCGCCGACCTCGGGGCCGTCGTGGCGGCGGTCGGCGTGTCCCGGGCGACGCTGCGGGTCATCAAGCAGAACCTGTTCTGGGCCTTCGCCTACAACGTCGCTGCCATCCCCCTGGCCGTCGCCGGGCTGCTCAACCCGGCCATCGCCGGGGCGGCCATGGCCTGCTCCTCGGTCATCGTCGTCCTCAACTCCCTGCGCCTGCGCCGCGCCGCACCCGCCTGAGGACCGGGACCCGGGGCGCCCGCCGCACGGCGATGGGCTGGCCTCCTCCTTGAGGACCATGCCGCGCCGAAAACCCTGCCCATAAACTCGCCCCATGACCGACGCCCCCACCTCTGCCCGAGAGACCGTGGACCAGGCCCCAGCCACCTCGCCCGTCGGCATCCCCCGGATCGGACTGGCACCCGTGACGCCCCGGGAGGAGCGGCCGGCAAGCCCGGTGGTCAGCTCATCGACGCTCCTTGTCGACTCCTCCCCGCGGCGCATGCGCCGCAACGAGGACCTGCTCGACCTCGTCCTGACGGTCCTGGGCATCGGGAGCGTCCTCATCCTGGCCACCTACGCCCACGGCACGACCACCGGGGTGACCTCCGACGTCAAGAACGCCCTGGCGCTGGTCCTGCGCAGCATCCTCGTCTCCCCCCTCCAGGCGATCGAGGGACTGACCGCCTTCGCCGTCCCCGTGGCCGTCGTCGTCTCCGGACTCCTGCGCCGCTCCTGGTCGAGCATCCTCGAGGCCCTTCTGGCCGGGGTGCTCGGCACCGTCCTGGCCCTGCTGGCCCTGCACTCGCTCATCGCCTGGGCGCCCGACGCCCTGCTGGCGGGCCTGACCGTCTACGCCTCGGGCGAGGTCCAGGTCGGGGTCTCGACGGTCTTCGCGGCTCTGGCCGGCCTGCTCACCGGCTCGGGTGAGCGCCGCACCTCCCGGACGACGCACCACGGCTGGACCGTCCTGTGGGTCGTCATCGGCCTGGCCGTCCTGCGCGGGGCGCTGACCCTGCCCGGCGCCGTCCTGTCCATCCTCCTGGGACGCCTGGCCGGCCTGGCCGTGCGCTGCCTGTTCGGGGTCGACGACCGGCGCGCCCACGGCGTGGCCCTCGTGCGGGCCCTGCGCCGGGCCGGCATCGACGCCGTCCGCATCGTGCGCATGGACCGCGACCCCCACGCCCGTGCCTGGACGGTTCAGACCAACGCGCCGCTGGGGTACACCGAGCAGGTCCGCGAGAACCCGCTGGCCGCGCCCGTCGACCTCGGCGAGGTGGGGCGGGGCCCCATCGAGACGGCGGCACCCTCCGGCCTGCTGCCCTCGGTCGAGGACTCATCGGGGTCGATCGCGCCGGCCGACGACGTCGACCTCGCCGCGATCCTGGCCGAGGCCTCCTCGATCGCCCTGACCGAGGGTCGGCCCTCGGTCCACCGCATCTACGCGGTGTGGGACTCCGAGGGAGTGCGCCGCGACGTCACCATCATGGACGCCGACCGCCAGGTCGCCGGGTTCCTGTCGACGATCTGGGACCGCGTGCGCGTCAAGGGCCTGTCGCCCACCCGGGACCTGTCGGTGCGCTCGGCGGCCGAGCACGCCGCCCTCATGACCCTCGAGGCGAGGCGGGCCTGCGTGCGCACCCCCGGCCTGTTCGGCATGGCCGAGGCCGACGAGTCCGTCCTGCTCGTCACCGACCACATCCCCGGGGCGCGCTCCCTGTCCGAGCTCGGGGAGGTCCTGGACGACCAGGTCCTCGACCAGCTCTGGGAGCAGCTGAGCCGCGCCCACGCCGCCGGCCTGGCGCACCGGGCGATATCGACCTCGAGCGTCGTCGTCGACGACGGCGGGCGGGTGTGGCTGCTGGACTGGGACTCGGGCGAGACGATCTCCTCGGAGCTGTCACGCCGCGTCGACCTGGCGCAGACGCTCGCACTGACCGCGGCGACCACCGGGGTCGAGCAGGCCATCAGCGCCGCCTCGCGCTGCCTGAGCACCCCGCAGCTGGCCTCGATCGCGCCGATGCTCCAGCGTGTCGTCCTGCCCGCCGACACGCGCGAGGCGATGGGCCGGCGCGGCCGCCTCCTCCAGGAGCTGCGCGACGCCCTCGTGGACCTGACCCCCACCGCCCACGCCGAGCCGGCCAAGCTGACCCGGTTCTCCCCGCGCACGGTCATCATGGCCGTCGTCGGCCTCGTCGCGCTGTGGACGCTGCTGGCCCGCATGAACTTCACCCAGATCAGCTCGGCGGTCGCCGACGCCAACGCCTGGTGGATCCTGGCGGCCCTCGTCTTCTCCCTGGCCACCTATGTCGGCGCCGGGGTGTCGCTGACCGCCCTCTCCCCAGTGCGCCTGAGCCTGTGGCGGTCCACGGAGGTCCACCTCGCCTCCTCGGTCGTGGCGCTCGTGGCGCCCGCGGGCGTGGGCGGGGCGGCGATCAACCTGCGCTTCCTCAGCCGCCGGGGAGTGCCGATGCCCCTGGGCGTGGCCACCGTCGCCCTGCTCCAGGTCATGCAGTTCGTCGTCACGGTGGTCCTGCTCGTCGTCCTGGCGGCCGCGACCGGCCAGTCGACCGGCCTGACCCTGCCCTCGGGCTGGCTCGTGCTGGCCGGGGTGCTCATGGTCGCCGTTGTGGCCGTCGCCCTCCTCGTGCCCCGGGTGCGAGCCTTCGTGTGGGCCAAGATCGAGCCGACCTACCGCCAGGTGTGGCCACGGCTCGTGTGGATCCTGTCCAACCCGGTCCGCCTGGGCATCGGCATCGGCGGCACGATCATGCTGTCGGCCAGCTACGTCCTGGCCTTCGGCGCGAGTCTGTGGGCCTTCGGCTACACCCTGCCCTTGTCCGTCCTGGCCATCACCTACCTGGCCTCGAACACGGTCGGCTCGATCGTGCCCTCCCCCGGCGGCATCGGTCCGGTAGAGATCGCCCTGACCGCGGGCCTCGTGGCCGCAGGCATCCCCAGCGCCGTGGCCCTGTCGGCCGCCATCGTCTACCGGCTCGTCACCTTCTGGATCCCCATCCCCGTCGGATGGCTGAGTCTCCAGCGGCTCCAGCGCCTCGGGGACCTCTGAGCACGCGACGCACCGACCACCTGGCTTTTTCCAGCAGAGGTTCAGGGTTTTGTTAGGGTGGCCCGGCACGGATCATAGGTCACGATCAGATGAGCGGAGTGCGATGACAGCCGGCACTGTCCCTTCGGGCCCGGACGCTCGCAGGCGAGCCGGTTCTCGTGGCGTCCTCACCCGGCCCGACCGCCGCCCCTACGTCGCCGTCGGCATCCTGCTGGGGCTGGTCAACCTCGTCGTCAACGTCCTGTCCTTGGGCTCTGCGCCGGTCCTGGACCTGGGCTTCATGCTCGCCGCCCTCGTCCTGGTCTCCATCATCCCCGTGCGCCCCCTGGTCGGCATCGGCGCCTACATGGCCTGCTGGCTGCTCCTCGTGTCCCTGCCGAACACCTACTCGACGGACATGCTGGTCACCAACCTGGCCTTCCTGTTCTTCCTCGGCCGCTTCCTGCCGCCCTGGCCCGCCACGGCCCTGTGCCTGGGGGCCACCCTGGTCCAGGCCGTCACCGCCTCGCTGCATGTCGACCGCTCGACCACCGACTTCGGGACCCTGCTCTTCCAGCTCATCGCCGCGGCCGTCCTCCTGCCCGTCGGGGCCCTCCTGCGCTCCTCAGAGCACTCCCGGCGGGCCGAGGCCCAGCGCGCCGGGGTCCGCTACGACGACCTGCGCCATGAGATCGCCCGGGAGATGCACGACCTCGTCGCCTACTCGATGTCCCAGACCGCGCTGCGCGCCCAGCGGGCCTCCATGGACATGAGCTACCCGCCCGAGGCCCGCCAGGAGTTCGCCGCCCTGGAGTCCACCGCCTCCGACGCCCTGCACGAGTTGCGCCTGCTCCTGCGCACCCTGCGCCAGGACGCCCCCACCCGGGACATCGCCGCGGCCACCGGCCTGGGTGGCGTCGTGGCCGACCTGGGCACGGCCCTGCGGGCCATCAGCGACGACGTCGCCGGCTCGGGCTTCGACGTCACCTTCCGCAGCCTGGGCGAGGCCGTCCCCACCCGTTCCCAGGCCACCACCCTGTCCCGCGTGGCCCGCGAGATGGGCGCCAACATCATCCGCCATGCCGACCCGCGTGAGCCGGTGACGATCACCCTCGTCCTGGGGCCCGAGTCGATCCGGATCGTGTCGACCAACCGGATCGACGACGAGGCCCACCTGCCCAGCTCGGGCACCGGGATGCTCGGCATGCGCGAGCGCCTGGCCGCCATCGACGGCACACTGACCACACTGGCCGACTCCGGGTGGTGGATCGTGACCGCATCGGTCCCGGTCATCGCCACCCGCCCAGAACCACCAGCCTTGGAGAAGAGCTCATGATCAATGTCGGGCTCGCTGATGACGACGCCCTCGTCCGCCGCACCCTGACCGACCTGCTGGCCACCACCGAGGACGTGCGCGTGGCCTGGACCGCCTCGGACGGTCAGGAGGCCCTCGAGCTGCTGCGCGAAGGGGGCCAGACCCCCGTCCAGGTGCTCCTCCTCGACGTCCAGATGCCACGCCTGGACGGCATCGCCCTGGCCGAGATCCTCCAGGAGGAGTTCCCCGAGATCGGGGTTCTCGTCCTGACGACCTTCGTGGCCGACGGCGTCCTCGACCGCGCCCTGGCCGCTGGGGTGCGCGGCTTCATCGCCAAGGAGGATTCGGTCTCGGCCCTGGCCAACACCATCCGCAACGTCGCCTCGGGCAACATGGTGCTCTCCCCCGCCTCCTCGGCGATCATCGGCCGGCGCTCGGTCCCGGGCGGGGCCGTCGCCCAGCCGGTCGTCCCCCCGGCGCCCGCCACCGGGAACACCCTGTCCCCCCGGGAGTCCGAGGTGCTCTTCCTCATGACCGAGGCCCTGTCGAACAAGCAGATCGCCGCGCGCCTGGGGGTCAGCGAGGCCACCGTCAAGACCCACGTGTCCACCCTCATCGGCAAGCTCGGGGTCCAGGACAGGGTCGGCGCCGTCGTCTATGCCCTTCGCAATGGGCTTGTCTAGCCTCCCCCCATCGGTTGATCCGGATGGCCGATGCGCCCCCGCCCGGTCCGGGTCAACATGTAGCCGTCATGGACCGTCCACTGTTCCGACTATAGAGAGGCCACTCATGTACGAGAGCACGCCCGCTGGGGTCGCCGCCTGGAACCCCCTCTGGTTCTACTTCCGCCGTCGCTGAGGCAAGGGCCCCGCGCCCGAGCCTGCGACACCCTTCGAGAACTACTTCTCTGACAGTCAATCCCTGAGCCCGCCGGCCCCTGCCGGCGCCCTGAACGAGGCTGATCCCTGTCAGCCGCCCCGGTGGCGCCTCCCTGGACGTCACCTGCCACGGATGGTCCCTGCTATCCGTGGCCGCGGTGGCCCCTGCCGCCGCGCATCTCGGCCGACGCACAGGCCGCCTGCCTGGCATGCCCTGACATGTCATGGACCATGGCCGGTCCCTGCCGGCCATGGTCATCGCAGGTCATGGAGCCCGTCGAGGCCCCAGGGCGGCATTGGCGGCCGCCCCCGTCACCGGAAGGACTGGCGTCACCGTCATGCACCCAGTGGAAGCTCCCGCAGACGCCGCCCCGAACGCCGTCCCCGCCCCTCTGCACACCGGTCAGGGGGCCCGGCGCTACGACAGCCTGTCGCTGCGCGACCGCTCCGAGGTGACGACGATCGTCGAGGTCCTGTCCCTCATCAACGCCCCTTCTCTGGCCGACAAGCGCGTCCTCGAGCTCGCCTGCGGCTGGGGGCGCCTGACACTGCCCATGGTCGCCGCAGGCCACCCGGTGCTGGCCACCGACCTCGACCCCGAGGCGCTGGCCGACCTCGCCGAGCACCTCGTTCCCCAGGGCACGGTGTCCGCCGGCATCGAGCTGCGGCTGACGAGCATGACGGCCTTCTCCTTCGATGAGACCTTCAAGGCGGTCTGCCTGCCCACCGGGGTGACGACCCTGCTGGACCACACGGCCCGCCGCAACGCCCTGGAGCGGGCGGTCGAGCACCTCGCCCCCGGGGGCATGCTCATCGTGTCGACCGACTACATCCTCGACTCGGCGCCCACGACGATGTGTCTGGCCCTGGGTCCGCACACCACCCTGACCGAGCAGGTCCTGCCGGAGTCCGACCTTCGCCGGATGACCCTCAGCTGGAAGGACGAGCTGTACAGCTCCGACCTCCACATCGTCCCGGCGACCTGGGTCTCGCGCACCTGCACCCAACTGGGCCTGACCGTCACCTACCAGCGCTCCAAGCCCGACCCGCTCCTGACCGGCCGGGTCAACGCCGTCATCGCCGCGGTCAAGAACCCCTGAGCCGGCGGGGCCGACGCGCCGGCCTCCCCCCACGCCCGGGAGGGCCGGCCCGACACGCCCGGATCGGATCGCCCCGGCCGGCGCCTCCACTATCCTGGGGCCAATGAAGTCCCGTGCGCTCCCTGCTGTCCCCGTCGTCCTCGGCGCTTGGATCCTCATGGCCTACTCCATCGGGCAGTGGCGATCGATGACGGTGCCCAGTTGGGACCTGGCGATCTTCTCCGAGCTCGCCAAGGCCTACTCCCAGCTCGAGGCCCCGATCGTGCCGATCAAGGGCGACAACTACAACCTCCTGGGGGACCACTTCCACCCGATCCTCGTCGTCCTGGGACCGGTGTGGCGCCTCTTCCCCTCGCCCCTGACGCTGCTCATCGTCCAGGACCTGCTCATCGCCGCCTCCGCCTGGCCGATCACGCGCCTTGCCGTCCGGCTCCTGGGGGGGCCGGCGGGCACGGCCCTGGGCTTGTTCTACGTCCTGGCCTGGGGCTTCCAGGGGGCGGTGGCGGCCCAGTTCCACGAGATCGCCTTCGCCGTGCCGATGCTGGCCTGGGCCTCGGTGGCCTTCGTCGAGGGCCGGTGGCGGGCCTGCGCCCTGTGGATCGCCCCGCTGGTGCTCGTCAAGGAGGATCTCGGCCTGACCGTGTTCATGGCGGGACTGGCCATCGCCCTACGCGGGTGGCAGGCGAGCCGGGACGGAACCGAGGAGCCCGGGAGCTCGCGCGTGCCGGGGCCGATCGTCCTGGGGCTGGGGCTGGCGCTCTTCGGTGCGGTGGCCTTCGCCCTGACCGTCGGCGTCATCCTGCCGGCGCTCAGCCCGACCGGCACCTGGGAGTACGGGCTGAGCAGCGACGGAGTGGGCGGCGGCAACCCGCTGACCGGCCTGCTCACGCCCTCGGTCAAGGTCGCCACCCTGGCGATGGTCGCCTGCACGGCCGGGTTCATCGGGCTGGCCTCACCGTGGGCCGCCCTCGTGCTGCCGACCCTGGCCTGGCGCCTGGCCTCCTCCAAGGAGTTCTACTGGGACTGGCAGTACTGGCACTACAACGCGATTCTCATCCCCGTGGCAGTCGGCGCCCTGCTCGACATCGTCGCCCGGCTCAAGCGGCTGTCGCCCACCGGCGCCTGGATGGGCGCCCCGGTGCCGGCGCGCTGGGCGGTCGCCCTGGCCGTCGCCGTCCCACTGGCCACCGGCGCGGTCACCGCCTCGCGGCTGCCCCTGTGGGACATGACCTCGAAGGGCTATGGCTCGACCTCCCCGCGAGCCGGGGAAGCCGAGCAGATCATCGACCTCATTCCCGAGGGCTCGACCGTCGAGACCGACCTGACCCTGCTCGCCTACCTCGTGCCGACCACGACGGTCTCATGGGTGGGCACCTCGACCACCGACACCGACTACGTCGTCGTCGACTCCCTGTCCTCGGCATGGGGTGGCAACCCGCCCACCGATGCCGCCCAGTGGGCCACCGAGGGCTCGACGCAGGGGTCCCGCTACGAGCTCATCCTCGAGGTCGACGGCTTCCAGGTCGCCCGCCGTGTCGAGTGACCCTCGCGCCTCGCTGGCAGCGGTCGGGGCCGGCGGCGCGGTCGGGACACTGCTGCGGGCGGCGGCCGAGGCCGCGTGGCCGACGGCGCCGGGCCACCTGCCCGCCACAACGCTGGGGATCAACCTCGCCGGCGCCTTCTGCCTGGGTCTGCTGACCGGGGCCTGGGCCGGTCAGGGTTCTACGCGCACCCTGCGCCTGGCCCTGGGCACCGGGCTCATGGGCGGGCTGACGACACACTCGACCTACATCCTTGAGGCCCACGGCCTGCTCGCCGGGGGCAGCCCCGCCCTGGGGGCCGCCTACCTCCTGGGCTCTGCCCTGGCCGGACTCCTCGCGGCCGCACTGGGGCTGGTCCTCGGCGGGCGCCTGTGGGGCCGAGAAGAGCAGACGCAGGGACCCCGATGACGTGGGCGCTTGTGGCGGTGGCCGGCGGCCTGGGGGCGATAGCCCGGTTCACCGTGGATTCCCGAGTCAGCGCAGCGCTCGCCTCCCGCGGGGGCGCCGAGGGTCAGCGGGGCCACCGGGGCCACCGGGCACGACCGCCCCTGGGCACGATCGTTGTCAACCTGAGCGCCTGCCTGGCCCTGGGGATCCTGGTCGGCGCTGCGGTCGCCCCCGCCTGGCTACAGGTCACAGTCGGCACAGGCTTCCTCGGCGGCTACTCGACCTTCTCAACGGCCTGCCTCGAGGGGGCCCGGCTCTGGCTGGACGGGCGTGGCGCCGCGGCCCTTGTCCACGGACTGGCGATGACGGCGGGGACCCTCGCCGCAGCCGCCCTCGGGGTCCTGCTCGGAGCCATGGGTGCCGCCGCTCTGTGACGGGCCTTCCTCCCCATGTCCGATCCGGGCGCGGGGTGGAAGAATGGGCTCCACAACCTCATCCCACTTCGGAAAGACCCCATGAGCATGTTCCTGTGGTGCGCCGTCATCGGTTGCGGCGTCCTCGTCCTCGCCCTTGTGCTCGATGGCCTGTTCGACGGCCTCGATGATCTGCTCTTCGAGGGGGCGCTGCCGGTGTTGGCCTGCGCCCTCGGGGTCTTCGGCGCGGTGGGCCTCGCTGTCGAGGCCCTGGCCGGCCAGGCCACACCCGCCATCGCCCTGGGGGTTCCCGCCGTCGGCGCCGTGCTCTCCGGCGCCCTGACCCGCCGGGTGTGGACCCGTCTGCGCCGCGAGATGCCGCGCAACGCGGTGCCCATGACCCCCGGCGAGCTGGTCGGCACCGAGGTGCGCGTGCTGTGGTGGAAGGACGGACGCGGCGAGGTCGCCGCGACGACCCGCGGCCACCAGGCCACCCTGCCGGCGCGCTCCGAGGGGCCCTTGCGAAGTGGAGCCATCGCCTGGGTCACCGACACCGACGACGCCGTCCTCATCCTCACCGACGTCAACGGCACCGACCACACGGACGGCGGTGCGCCCAGCCCCTGAGCCGTGCGGACCGCCGGCCGCCCGCACGGCACGCCGCGCCGTCGCCCCCAGTGTCGACCCGGGCCCGCCCCGGCGACACGCGCCGAGCCCCCTGAATCCATCCATCCCCAACCACTACCAAGGAAACAACTGTGCTCATCGCCATCATCGTCGCCGCAGTCCTCGCACTGCTCATTGGTATCTACATGCTTACCCGGGTGGTCGTCGTCCCCTCGAACCTGACCGGCCTCATCTCCGGCTCCTCCCGCAGCGGAGAGGTCAAGATCGTCCGGCCCGGCGGTCGGGACTTCGTCCTGCCGATCATCCAGTCGATCCAGTACCTCCCCTTCACGCAGAACACGATCGGGTTCAAGGTCCGCGCCGAGGACGAGAACAAGATCAACGTCAATGTCTCGGCCGTGGCCGCGGTCAAGGTCGGCGACTCCGACGAGCAGGTGCGCGCCGCCGCCAAGCGCTTCCTGGGCAAGCCCAACACCGACCAGGCGATCGCCGACTCCGCGCGTGACGCCCTTATCGGCTCCCTGCGCTCGATCATCGGGCACATGACGGTCACCGACCTCATCTCCGACCGCGACGCCTTGCAGAAGAATGTCTTCGACGACGCCAAGTCCGTCATGGCCAACATGGGTCTGGAGATCGACGTCCTCCAGATCTCGGAGATCACCGACGACGGCGGCTACATCGAGTCCCTGGGCGTGCCCGAGCTGCAGCGCGTCGAGAAGGATGCGCGCATCGCTCGGGCCAACGCCGAGCGCGAGGCCAAGGACGCCGAGGTCACCTCGCGCCAGCAGATCGCCGAGCGGGAGCGCGACCTGTCGCTGCGCCAGGCCCAGCTGAAGTCCGAGACCGACAAGGCCCAGGCCGAGGCCGACTCCGCCGGACCGCTGGCGCGGGCCGCCAAGGAGCGCGAGATCGCCGTCATCGAGCAGGAAGCGGCGGAGGCCAAGGCCGTGCTGACCGAGCGCGAGCTCGACTCCACGGTGCGCCGCCCGGCCGACGCGGCCCGCTACCAGCGCGAGCAGGAGGCCGAGGCCGCCAAGGTCGAGGCGATCCGCCGGGCCGAGGCGGAGGCCGAGCGCACGCGCCTGGACGCCGAGGCTCAGGCCGCCGCGACGGTGGCCCGCGCCGAGGCCGAGGCCCGCGCCACCGCCGCCCGTGCCAAGGCCGAGGCAGAGGCGATCGCCGCCCGCGGCCGGGCCGAGGCCGAAGCCGTGCGCGCCGCCGGTGAGGCCGAGGCGCAGTCGATGAGCGACAAGGCCGACGCCCTGGCCAAGTACGGTCAGGCGGCCACCCAGCAGATGGTCCTCGACAAGGCTCCTGAGATCGCCCGCGCTCTTGCCGAGCCGCTGGCCGGCATCAAGGACATGTCGATCATCTCCACCGAGGGTGCCTCGGCGCTGCCCAAGGCGGTGGCGGGCAACGTCGAGCAGCTGGACGCGGTCATGCGCTCGCTGACCGGCTCCAGCCTGACCGACATGGTCGCGCGCTTCTCCGGGGGCACCGACACGAAGGCCTGAGCCGCAGCACCACCCTGACGGCCGCCTTCGTACCTTCCGTCCCGCAACCGGCCCCGCCGGCCAGCAGCCCACGCCGCGTTCGTACCTTCCGTCTCCCGTGCGCACCCTGATGGTGCGCAACGCCGACACAAGGTACGAACGCGGCCGTCTGGGAGAGCCAGTACCCCCACCAACCACACTGACGACAAGGGTCTTGCACTATGCGCTGTGACGGGTAGCATAGCGCGTGGTCTCACTTGGGGACTCCCGACACCGAACCCTGATGGTGGAGGTTGGCTCATGCCGTCTGCTTCCCGTCCGCCCACTCGCCCTGTCCCGACCCGCCTCCTGGCCACACTGAGTTGCCTTCTGGTCGCCTGCGCCCTGACCTCCTGCTCGGCCCTGTCCCGCGGCGAAGCCAGCGCCGCGCCCTCCGCCTGGGAGACCTGGACCCCCAGCCCGAGCGCCAGCGCGAGTGCCACGGCAAGCCCGTCACCCACCTACTCCGACGCCTACCTCAGCTCGTCGATGCGGACGAAGCGCCACACGGCGCTGTCGACGCCCAAGCCCGAGCACCCCGGTGGCTGGGGCGAGGAGGGCATGAACGGCGCGGTCGCCGCCGCCATCTATTTCATGAGCCTCTACCCCTACGTCTACGCCACCGGCGACCTCACCGACTGGGAGGCCATGAGCGACGACGCGTGCATCTTCTGCAATTCCGTGATCGCTGACGTCCGCGCCCTCCACGCCGACGGCGGCTGGATGGATCCGTGGACCCAAACGGTCATCTCAGTGGTATACGCCCCGCCTGCCGATGAGCAGGGCATCCACCGCGTCGACGTCACCGCCAGCGCCGAGGCCAGCACCGCACACGACGGCCGCGGCAAGGTGACCAGGGAGTACGACGCGATCGACAGCCAGACGATCTTCCTCACGCTCACAATGATCGACGGCCAGTGGATCATCCACGAAGGGGAGACCCCGTGAAGCCGCCGGGACATCTGCATCACCCCTTGAAGAAGCGGCCTTCAGGGTCTTGCATCTCGTATCGTGACGGGTATCATAGTTCACGGTTCCGCTTGGGACACCCTGACACCGAGCCCTGATGGTGGAGGTCGTTTCATGCCGCTTGCTTCCCGCCCGCCCACTCGCCCACGCTCGACCCGCCTCCTGGCCGCACTGACGTGCTTGCTGGCCGCCTGCGCCCTGACGTCCTGCTCGGCCCTGTCCCGCGGCGAGGCCAGCGCCGCGCCCTCCCCCTGGGAGACCTGGAGCCCCAGCCCGAGCGCCACGGCAAGCCCGTCACCCACCTACTCCGACGCCGAGCTCACCTCGGAGATGCGTACGAAGCGCAACACCGCGCTGTCCACAACCAAGCCCGAGCACCCCGACGGCTGGGGCGAGGAGGGCATGAACGGAGCCATCGCCGCCGCCACCTACTTCATGAGCCTCTACCCCTACGTCTACGCCACCGGCGACCTCACTGACTGGGAGGCCATGAGCGACGACGCGTGCATCTTCTGCAACTCGGTGATCGCCGACGTCCGCGCCCTCCACGCCGACGGCGGCTGGGCTGACATGTGGACCCAGGAGATCACATCTGTTGCCTATGCCCCACCTGACCCCGACAAGGAATACCACCGCGTCGACATCTCCGCTAGCTCCGCAGCCGCCACCGCATACGACGGCACAGGTCAGGTCACCACCGAGTCCGACCCCAACGAGAGCCAAACCATCATCCTGGCTGTCGGCATGGTCGACGGCGAGTGGATCATCCGCGAAGGAGAGACCCCATGAGAAGCGTGAGCGCTCTGGCTGTGGTCGCCGCCATGACCATGCCGATGGTAGGAGCAGACGGCGGTTCCTCCGAGCTCGACTGGTTCGGCCGGGGCGACGGCAATTCGGTCAGCCTGAGCGCGGAGAGCGTGAGCACCGTCGCACCGCGCGCTCAAGCGCCGGCGGGCGGGGGCCAGTGGACCGGCACGACGCAGGGCATGCCCGCCTCCGAGGAGACCCCCTTGGACTGGCAGGACAACGGCTGCTTCACGGCCACCGCGCCGGCCAATCCCGACCTCGCGGAGGACCCGACCTACATGGAGAACATCCCGCTGCTGACCGTCTGCCCGCCGCCCGGCGAGGCGGCCGCCACCGGCGGGACGGCTCCGGCGCCGCTCGTCGTCACGCGTGAGGACGTCGCCCAGGTGCTTGTCGACGGCTCGGGCATCAACCGTCAGCCACCCGGTGAGGAGGTCCTCGTGTCGAAGATCCTCATCGTCTACACCTCAGGGGACTCACGGATCCTCAGCACACAGGTCGGCTCGACACCCGTGGAAATCGAGGTCACCCCGACGACATTCACCTGGGAGTGGGGCGACGCCACCACCTCGACCGTCACCGATCCCGGGGCGCCCTTCCCCAACCACACGGTCTTCCACAAGTACCAGAGCACCGCCCTCGACGTCTCCCTGACGCTGACCACCACCTGGTCGGCCCGGTACCGGCCCGCAGGTGCGGGTTCCTGGCGCACCGTTCAGGGCACCGTCACGACCAGCGAAGTCTCCGAGCCCTTCGACATCGTGCGCACGGTCACCTACCTGACCGACGACGCCGAGGAGGCCCAGGGGCACTGAGGGCGGTGCCCGCACCGGGCCGGCAACCCGATCGGTGGACCCGGCGCAAGGACGACGACGGCATGACACACTGGCGCCATGTCTGTCGACTCCCCGGCGCCCGCGCGCCCGGGCAACCCCTACGGGGTCGCCCTCCTCGTCGTCATCGCCCTCGCCCTAGCCGTCACCGCGGGCTTCCTCGTCACCCGCGACGAACGCGCCCTGTCCTCGGCCTCGTCGACCGGATCCGCCGGCACCGCCCAGGCCGCGACAACCCCGACCACCGCCGCGACGGCGGCCCCGACCTCCGCACCCTCCCAGACCGACCCGACAACCCTGGAGATCCTGCACAGCGAGGTCACGCGGAACCCTGAGGACACCCGCGCCCAGGGGGCGGTCGACGCACCGGTCGTCATGGTGCTCTACTCCGACTTCGCCTGCCCCTCCTGCACCCGACTGGCCCAGGATGTCGAGCCCCAGCTCGCCGACCTCGTCGAGGCCGGCACCCTGCGCATCGAGTGGCGGGACCTCGCTCAGGTCTCCGAGACCTCCCCCCTGGCCGCACAGGCCGGGATCGCCGCCGCCAACCAGGGCATGTTCTGGGAGTTCCACGACGCCGTCTACGCCGCCGCGGACCCCACGGGTCACTCGGAGTACACCGAGCAGTCCCTCATCGACTTCGCCCAAGCCGTGGGCGTTCCCGACATCGAGCAGTTCACGGCCGACATGAACGACGCCGCCACCGCCCAGGCGGTCACCGACGCCACCCAGCACGCCCAGGGAATCGGCATCACCGGCACACCGTTCATGATCATCAACGACGCCTACATCCCCGGGTACCAGACGCCCGAGATCGTGCGCGCCACCATTGAGGAGCAGGCCGCGGCCGCGCAGTGAGCCCCTCGGCCGGCACAAGCCGCGCCGCCCCCTCCACCCCGGGGCTCCGACAGTCCCGGCACCGCCCCCCTGGGTCCCGGCCGCACCGCCGCTCAGACCCCGGGGGCGGTGCCGTGCTGGCGTGGACAACGAGCTCGGTGGGGATGACGAGCTGGTAGCCGCGGTCGATCACCGTGCCGGCGGCCTGCTCCAGGACGAGGCGCACCATCTCGGCACCCGCCCGCTGGAAGTCATGCTTGACGGTGGTCAGCGACGGGAAGGTGTACTCGGCCAGGGGCAGCCCGTCGAAGCCGACCACCGACACGTCCTCGGGCACGCGGCGCCCGGCCTCGTGCAGGGCGCGGATGAGCCCCAGGGCCACCTCGTCGTTGGCGCAGAACACCGCCGTGACCTGCGGGTCCGTGGCCAGGCGTCGGCCCGCCTCGTAACCGTCGCGCGCCTCCCAGCCCCCGGTGACCGGTGCGGGCGCCGAGATCCCTGACTCCTCGAGACGGCGAGACCAGGCAGCAGCGCGCACCACCGCCGACTGGGAGTCCCGCGGCCCGGTGACGTGGTGGACCGTGCGGCGCCCCAGGCCCAGCAGGTGGTCGACGGCGTCGCGCACCCCCTGCACCTGGTCGGCCGAGGCCGAGGGGTAGTGGCCCATGAGGGCGGAGTCGGAGGAGGCCACCGGCAGGCCCGTGGGGAGCATGAGGTGCTCGGGCCCGGCCCGCCCGGACTGGACGATGACGAGGCCGTCGATCGCCTGGTGCTGGAGCCGGTACACGGCGTCCCGGACCTCCTGGGTCTCGGGGTGCTCGACCTGCGCGAGGGAGACCGAGTAGCCGGCGCGGGCGGGGGCCTCGAGCACTCCGCTGGTCGTGTAGGCCTCGCCCGTGCGCTGGATCTGCTGGGTGAGCACGCCGATGACGTTGAAGGAGCCGCTGCGCAGTGCCCGCGCCGCCCGATTGGGTGCGTAGCCGCGCTGGTCCATTGCCTTGAGGACCTTGTCCCGCGTGTCCGGCCGGACGTTGTCGACCCCGCGTGAGACCCGCGAGACGGTCTGGGCCGAGACGCCGGTGAGGCGGGCGGCGTCGCCGATCGACGCCGCCCCGGCACTACGAGTGCCTCTCCGTCCTCCACGAGAACACGCTGCCCGCCCACGCCTACTACGTCCCCGCCACACTCCCCCTGACCGGAGGGCCCGGCGACCGGGAGGCATCCGACCGCCTCCGCCTGCTCAACGGCGCTTACGCCGGCTACAGCCAGGTCTCGCACGCCACGGCCGAGTTCGATGTGACCGCACCCCTGCGCACGGCCCACTACCCGGCCCAGCCCGTGCTCTACCAGCTGTGCGACGAGTACGGCTTCTACGTCATGTCCGAGGCGGACAACGAGAGCCACGGCACCCAGGCCCAGTACCTGGCGGATGAGTCGTGGGACAACGTCGTCGAGCAGTGGAGCCCTCGGATCGCCGACAACCCCGAATGGACCGAGGCGACGGTCGACCGGGTGCGCCTGTGCGGCGGGTTCGTCTGGGAGTGGTGCGACCACGCGGTGCGGGCCGGGAGCACACCGGAGGGCCGGCCGGTCCACCTTTACGGCGGGGACCATGGCGAGGCCGTCCATGACGCGAACTTCTGCGTCGACGGCCTGGTCTCCCCCGAGCGCGGCCGGTGCCACCTGCTCGTGTCCTACCGGCTGGCGGCACCCCGCCCGCTGCTGAGGGCCGGGCACGAGCTCGGCTTCGACGAGGTGGTGCTGCCCACCCGCGACCCGAGGCACCGCGAGGCCGCCCGGATCCTTGACGCCCCCGTGCGGGGCACGGTGCCCCGGGTGGAGGACACGGGAGGGACCATCACCGTGCACGGCGCGGAGTGGACCTACCGGTTCGACACGCGCACCGGGACGCCGCAGGGGCTGGAGGTCGGCGGCACACCGATCCTCACCCGCCCCGTCGAGGTCAACACCTGGCGCGCCCCCACCGACAACGACCGGACCGTCCGACGCCGGTGGGAGCGGGCCGGCTACGACCGGGCCGTGCTGCGGGCCCGCGGCTGCGCCGTGTCCTGCGAGGACGGGGAGGTCACGATCACCGCCGACGCCGTCATGGCCGCCGCCGCCGTCCAACCCTTCCTCGCCCTGGCGCTGCGGTGGATGATCCGCCCCGACGGGGTGCTCGGCCTGAGGATGGAGGCCAGCCGCGACACCGCCTTCCCCGAGCTGCCCCGCCTCGGCCTGCGCCTGTTCCTGCCTCCGGCCGTCGACCGGGTCGTCTACGACGGGCTCGGTCCCTGGGAGAGCTATGTCGACAAGCGCCGCTCCTGCCGCCACGGGCGGTTCACGACGGGCGTCGACCAGATGCACGAGGACTACATCCGCCCCCAGGAGAACGGCAGCCGCGCCGACTGCGCCTACATCGAGCTGAGCGGCGGCGGAATGAGCCTGACCGCCGTCAGCGCCACCCCGCTGTCCTTCAACGCCTCCCGATACACCCAGGAGCAGCTGAGCACGACGCGGCACGAGGCCGAGCTCGTCCCCAGCGGACACACCGTCCTGTGCCTGGACGCCGCCATGGCCGGTATCGGCTCGGCCAGCTGCGGGCCCGAGCTGGCCCCCGAGTACCGCGTCGACGACGCCGAGCTGTGCCTCGATGTGCGGCTCGTGCCGGCGCGCGGGGCCCGGCGCCCATGACGCCGTCGGGCCGCCGGTGCCGCAGGCACACCCCACTGACACCACGACACCCACACCCCACTGACACCACGAGGTGACCCCATGAATGAGAAGAAGTACCTGCGCTGGTACAACAAGGTCGGCTACGGGTCGGGCGACGTCGCCGGGAACGTCGTCTACGCCCTCCTGTCTGCCTTCACGATGATCTACCTGACCGACACCGCCGGCCTCAACGTCGGCGTCATCGGCACCCTCATGATGCTCTCGAAGTTCTTCGACGGGTTCTCCGAATCATCCTGGTCGTGTTCATCATGACCCAGATGTTCACCGCGACGCTCAACATGGGCATCTACTTCATGACCTACATCCTGGGCAACGCCAACCTTCTGGGAGGATTCGCCTGGGCGATCAACATCCCCCTCATCGCCGAGGCCAGCGAGCACACCTTCCTGCGCTCGGGCAAGCGCATCGACGGGCTCATGTTCTCCTGCACCTCCCTGGGGGTCAAGATCGGCTCGGGCCTGGGAACCGCCCTGGCGGGCTGGCTGCTGGCCGCCTCGGGCTACATCGCCAACGCCCCTGAGCAGACCGGCTCGGTCATCACGATGCTCTACGTCATGTACCTGTGGATTTCCGCGGTCGCCAACGCGATCATCCTGGCGCTGCTGTGGCGGCTGGACGTGGAGAAAGCCAATGCCCGGCTGCGCACCCGTGCCGTCGACGGCGGCGGGGAGGCCCCGGGGGCCAGGGACGGGGACGACGCCGGAGCGGGCGCCAGCACGGACACCGGCGCAGAGGTGTAACCGCTCGCGTCAGTCCGGGGCCGGCGCCGTCATTCCGGGACTCGGTTCGCGAGTCCGGGGCTGCGTCGGGCAAAGCGGGGCTCTGCGGTGATTCCGGGGCGGAGACCCCCGGAATCACCGCAGATCCCCGGACTCAACTACCAAGCCCCGGAACGACCGACCTGGGCCCTGGGCGGCGATGGCCGCGGCAACCTCGGCGGCCGCCGCCGAGAAGTCCTCAAGCACCGTCCGCTCCTGGACCTGGGCCAGGAACACCAGGTGAGGCACCGCCTCCTCCAGACTCGCCACCGACGCCGTCATCCTCCCCGTCAGACAAAAGGCCGGCACAAAACCCACGACCTGCCCCACACCCACCGGACCCAGACGCTCAATCACCTCATCAACCACGGGCCTCCCCCGTGTCCTCATCAGTGAAAGAGTCAACATCCCCCCACGTAAGCGTGATACCACCCATGCGCTCACGCATGACCGGATCCACCATGTCTTGGGCATTACCAGCGTCGGGGCGGATCCATCCGAGGATCGGGTTGATGCTCAGCGCGGGACCGGAGACCTCACCCCACAGCTCCATCGCACCCATCGCGGTACGGGTCAAGCACCACCACCGCTGAGCCGGGAAAGGCAGAGCCACCCCGTCCAGCCACGCGTCAACCACCGGCTCCCACTCCAAAGGATCAGCAAGCCAGAAACGCCCCTCACCGAAACCGTCAAAACCAAAACGCCGCCACACATAAAGCACCGACTCCGGCATCACACCCGAGAACCGCTCCACATGCTCGACAGTCAACGGACGCCCCGCCCCCATCGGCGTCCAGCCCTCGTAGTCCAGCAGGTCCTCCTGCACCCTTGCCTCAACCCAGTCCAGGTCCCAGGGAAGATCAACCATAAACACCACACTACCCACCACAACCACCCCCCGACCAGCACGCCGACACCACAGACCTCCCCCACCCAGACCACCCCGCCACCGACCCTCGCCACCCGCACGCACACCCTCCGACCACAGGCGGAACACCCACCTCCACGTGATATACCGCACGTAGCCCTGCTCTATTTAGGTGAGACTAACCTCCACTACGGTCGGAGTGGCTGTCGCCGTCACGACCGCCTCGACCAGTACCGCCCCACAGAGAGCCGTCAACACCGTGTCCGTCTCCCGTAAGTCCTTCCTCCTGGCCTCCCTCCTCGTGCCCGCAGGCCTGGCCGTCTCGGCCTGCGGCTCGTCGTCCTCCGGATCGGGCAGCCCCTCGGCCACCACGGGCGGCGACACCGGGAGCCTGAGCGTCACGCACGCCTTCGGCACCACCGAGGTCCCCGGCGTCGTCGAGCGCATCGCCTGCGTCAACTGGGGCAACCACGACGTCCCGCTGGCCCTGGGGATCATGCCGGTGGGCATGGCCAAGCAGACCTGGGGCGTCGAGGACGACTCGGGCATGCTGCCGTGGACCAAGGAGAAGGTCGACGAGCTCGTGGCCGACGGCGCCCAGGCACCCGAGCTGTTCGACGAGACCGACGCCATCGCCTTCGAGGCCGTCGCCGCCACGACCCCCGACGTCATCCTGGCCGCCTACTCCGGTCTCACCCAGGAGGACTACGACACGCTGAGCAAGATCGCCCCGACCATCGCCTACCCCACCGTCGCCTGGGGCACCCCGTGGCGCGAGATGATCACGATGGACGCCACCGGCATGCGCCGCACCGCCGACGGCGAGGCCCTCGTCGCCGAGCTCGACACCCTCATCACCGACTCCCTGGCCGACTACCCCCAGCTGGCGGGCAAGACCTCCGCCTTCTTCTACCTCGACCCCACCGACACCTCCACCATCGGCTTCTACACGACCGCCGACCCGCGCACGGCCTTCCTGTCCGACCTCGGGATGGCGGTGCCCCCCTCGGTCCAGACCGCCTCCGACGCCGACCCGGACACCTTCTACGTCACGGTCGCCTCAGAGAACGCCGACACCCTCAACGACGTCGACCTCATGGTCTGCTATGGGCAGGCCGACACCCTGGCCACCCTCCAGGCCGACCCGCGGCTCGGCACCATCCCGGCCATCAAGAACGGTGCCGTGGCCATGGTCGGGGACGCCACCCCGCTGGCCGCCTCGACCAACCCCGGCCCCCTGTCCCTGCCCTGGGGGCTCGCGCAGTACCTGGAGCTCATCGGCGCCGCCGCCGACAAGGTCCAGTGACCCCCGCCGACGGCCGCCCGGCCCGTCGGGGAGGCTCGGCCCGTCGGGGCCGCTCGGTTCCGCGGGGCCCCCTCGCCCTTGCCCTCCTCCTTGCCGCCGTGGTTGTGGCCGCCGTCTGCTCGGTGGCCTTCGGCGCCCGGGTCGTCGGGATCGACGAGATCCTGCGCGGGCTGGCCGGCGGCGCCCAGGACCTCGGGGCGATCTCGGTGGCCGAGCGGGTCCCGCGCACCGCGACCGCGCTCGTCAGCGGGGCGGCGCTAGGGATGGCCGGTGCCCTCATGCAGGCCGTCACCCGCAACCCGATCGCCGACCCCGGCATCCTGGGGATCAACACGGGCGCCTCGCTGGCCATCGTCGTGGGGATCGCCTTCGTGGGCATCTCGACGACGCCCCAGTACATCGCCGTGGCCCTGGCCGGCGGGGCCGCCACCGCCGTCGTCGTCCACGCCGTGGGCTCGGCCGGACCGGGGGGCGCGACACCCGTCAAGCTGGCGCTGGCCGGGGTGGCGACAACGGCCGCTCTGTCCTCACTGGTCTCAGCCGTCGCACTGCCCCGGGCCGCGGGGCTGGAGGACTTCCGCTTCTGGCAGGTCGGGTCCACCGGGCGCGGGACCTGGGAGGCACTGGGCGCCGTCGGGCCCCTGCTCATCGTGGCGGCGCTCCTCGCACTCACCCTGGCCCGCCCGCTCAACTCCCTGGCGCTGGGCGAGGAGACCGCGGTAGGCCTGGGCGTGGCGGTGGGACGCACGCGCCTGCTCGCATCGGGCGCCGGGGTCGTCCTGTGCGCGGCGACGACGGCGCTGGCCGGCCCCATCGGCTTCGTCGGCCTCATGGTCCCCCATGCGGTGCGCATGCTCGTGGGCCCCGACCACCGCTGGCTGCTGCCGCTGTCGGCACTGGGCGGGGCGAGCCTGCTCACCGTCGCCGACGTCCTGGGACGGGTCATCGCGCGCCCGGCCGAGGTCAGCGTCGGGGTGGTCACGGCCTTCGTCGGAGCCCCCGTCCTCATCCTCATCGCCCGCGGCGCGAAGGTGCGCGAGCTATGAGCCCGACCCGTCCTGCGCCTGAGAGAGCCGGCTCCGTCCCGCTTGGCTTCACCGCTCCGGGCCGAGGCCGTCGGGCCCGCCGCCGTCTCGCGGTCACCTGCGCTCTGACCCTGCTCGTGGCGGCCCTGTGGTGGGCGAGCGTCCTTCTCGGCGAGACCCGGTACAGCCCGGCAGAGGTTCTGCGGGTCATGGCCGGGGAGACGGTCCCGGGCGCCTCCTTCGTTGTCGGCGAGCTGCGGCTGCCGCGGGCCCTCGTCGGCCTGCTCACCGGGGTGGCCTTCGGCATGGCGGGCACGACCTCCCAGACCATGCTGCGCAACCAGCTGGCCAGCCCCGACATCATCGGGATCACCTCGGGGGCCTCGGCCAGCGCCGTGCTCGCCATCCTCGTCCTGGGGTGGTCGGGGGCGTCGGTGACGGCGCTGGCGGTGGTCGCCGGGGTGGCGACGGCCGCCGTCATCTACCTGCTGTCCGGCTCGGGGAGGTCCCAGGGCGGGCGACTCATCCTCATCGGGATCGGGGTGTCCTCGATGTTCTCCTCGGTCATCGCCTACCTCCAGATGCGGGCGTCGGTCTACGACGTCGCCGACGCCATGCGCTGGCTGTCGGGCTCGCTCAGCTCGGCCTCCTGGGAGCAGGTGCCGCTCGTGGCCGTCACGCTTCTCGTACTCGGTACGCTCCTGGCCGTGGTCGGCCGGGACCTGGGGCCGCTCGTGCTCGGTGAGGAGGCGGCCACCGGCCTGGGCGTACACGTCGTGCGCACCCGGGCGGTACTCGTCCTGGCGATGGTGGGGCTGTCGGCTGTGGCCACCGCCGCAACCGGCCCGATCGCCTTCGTGTCCTTCCTGGCCGGACCGATCGCCGCGCGCCTTGTCGGTCCCACCGACCGCACACTGCTCGTCCCAGCGGGACTCATGGGCGCCGCCATCGTTCTGGGCGCCGACCTGCTGGCCCAGCAGGTGCTGCCCACGGCGCTGCCCGTGGGGGTCGTGACCGGGATCGTCGGCGCCCCCGCTCTTGTCATCCAGCTTCTCCGCATCAACCGTCAGGGGGCCAGCGCATGAGCGCCACCGCACCCGCCGTCCCGCACGGCACCGCACCGGCCGTCCCGCGCCACCTGAGCACGACCGCGCTCAGCTCCGGCTATGGCCGACGCACCATCGTCGACGGAGTCGACCTGGAGGTGCCGACCGGCCGGATCACCGTCATCGTGGGCGCCAATGCCTGCGGGAAGTCGACGCTGCTCAAGACGATGGCGCGGATCCTGGCGCCCAGCGCCGGCGCCGTGCTCCTCGACGGGGAGCCGGTGGGATCGATCCCCACCAAGCGCCTGGCGACCCGCCTGGGGCTCCTGCCCCAGCAGCCCATCGCCCCCGAGGGCATCGCCGTGTCGGACCTCGTGGGCCGTGGGCGTCACCCCCACCAGGGGGCCTTCCGCTCCTGGACCGCCGAGGACCGGCGGATCGTCGAGGAGGCGCTCGTGGCCACCGGGACGGCGCCGCTGGCCGACCGCGCCATCGACGAGCTCTCCGGAGGGCAGCGTCAGCGGGTGTGGATCGCCATGGCGCTGGCCCAACGCACCGACGTCCTCCTGCTCGACGAGCCGACCACCTTCCTCGACCTGGCTCACCAGGTCGAGGTCCTCGACCTGCTCACCGACCTCAACCGTGACCGCGGCACGACCATCGTCATGGTCCTCCACGACATCAACCTGGCCGCGCGGTACGCCGACCACGTCGTGGCCATGAAGGCCGGGCGGGTCGTGGCCGCCGGACCGCCGCGCGAGGTGGTCGACCCCGGGCTCATGCGGGAGGTCTTCGGCCTGTCGGCCGAGGTCATCACCGACCCGGTCTCGGGCACGCCGCTCATCGTGCCCCGCGGCCGGTACCACGGCGGCGATCCGGCCGGGACCGCCGGGGCCGGGGATGCCGGGCCGGCCGGCGAGCCCGCTGACCCGCAGGACAGTGCCGACGAGCCGGGTAGAGCCATCGGCGCGGTCCGGGGCGGGCCCGTCGAAGATGCCGACAGCGAGCAGGCTCACGGCGAGAAGCCCCGCCGGCACGAGGAGGGGCGATGAGCAACCCGTTCCGCTTCTTCCGCGTGCGTGTCGCCGGGGTGGAGGACCTGACTCCCTCCTTCCGACGAGTCACCTTTGCGGGCGAGGACCTCGGCTCCTTCGCGGACCCCGGGTGGGACCAGCGGATCAAGCTCGTCCTGCCGGCACCGCGCAGCGGCTATCGGCACCTGCCCGAGGGCGACGCGTGGTACGCCCGCTGGCAGGCGCTCGAGGAGGCCGACCGCCCACCGATCCGCACCTACACGACGCGCGCCGTGCGGCGGGGCGCCGGGGGCACCGAGGTGGACGTCGACGTCGTCCTGCACGGGCCGACAGGCCCGGCGGGCCGGTGGGTGGAGGCTGCTCGCCAGGGATCCGAGGCAGTGCTGCTGGGGCCCAACACAGACTTCAGGGGGCCTTGTGGAGGCGTGGACTTCGTTCCCCCGGAGGTCACCGAGCGCCTCCTGCTCGGGGGCGATGAGACCGCCGCCCCCGCGATCTCACGGATCCTCGAGGACCTCGCCCCCACGGCGCGTGGCATCGCGGTGATCGAGGTGCCACGGGCGGCAGACGCGGCCTACCTGCCCACTCACCCCGGCGTCGAGCTGCGAGTCGTCAGCCGCGACGGTGGCGCCCACGGCGAGCTGCTCGTCACGGAGGTGGCGCGGGCCGTGGCCGAGATGTGCCCGGCCGGGACGCCCCAAGAGGTCGAGGAGATCGACGTCGACCACGACCTGCTGTGGGAGGTGCCCCGCACCGCCAAGGGCGGGGCGGCGCTGCGGCGGGCGAGCCTGTACGCCTGGCTGGCAGGCGAGGCGGGCGCGGTGCGCACGATGCGCCGCCATCTCGTGGCCGAGCGCGGCCTGGACCGCCGGACCGTGGCCTTCATGGGCTACTGGAGGCTGGGCAAGGCCGAGAACTGAGGCGGCTGCCGTCTCCGCCGCCGACCCTCCTCCTGGCCGGGCTCGATGACGACGTCGTCCATGCCACCGCCGGGCGTGAGGCGTCACTTCTCCCGGTCTCGCGGGGTGAGGGTCGGGGCCGAGGCGGGGGTGGGGTCGGCGGGGCCCACGCCGTCGCCGTCGAGGTCGAGCTCGTCGATGATCTCCGGGTCGACCTCGTCGGGGTCGCGCATCGGGGCGTCACCGGCAGACAGGAACAGTCCCACCCACCGCGAGCGCTCGTCGGAGTCGATGAGCAGGCACTTGACGAACAGGGTCAGCGGCACCGCCAGGATCGCACCGAGCGCGCCGATGATCTGGCTCCAAAAGAGCAGGGACAGGAAGGTGGTCGTCGTGTTGAGGCCCACGGCGTCGCCGGTGAACTTGGGCTGGATGAGGGACTGGATGAGGAAGTTGAGCACCGTGTAGGCCACGACAACCCACAGCGCTGTCCATGGCCCGGAGTCGACGAGCGCCAGCAGCGCCGGCGGGAGCACCCCGATGAAGAAGCCGATGTTGGGGATGTAGTTCGTGATGAAGGACAGCACCCCCCAGGTCACCGCCATCGGCACCCCGAGGATGCCCAGGGCGATGACGTCGAGGACGGCGACGATGAGGCCGAAGATGGTCGAGACCAGCCAGTAGGAGCGCACCGAGGAGGCGAAGTCGGCCAGCGCCGAGGCGATGCCCGGCTTGAGCCTGCTCAGCGCCGCGGCGCGCACCTCGATGCGGGACATGTCGAACATGAGGAAGACGACCGCCAGGGCCATGACGCCCAGCACCGAGCCGATGCCCGAGATCTGTGAGAGCAGCCCCTGGGCGAGGGAGACCACGCGGCTGGTGTCCATCGCTCCGGCGACCTGGCTCAGGAGAGTCGACTGGTCGACGCCGAAGCGGGCGAGCAGGTCCTGAATGTTGATCCAGATCGCCTCGAACTCGTCGCTGTAACGTGGAAGGGTGTCGATGAGCTGGACGATGGCCACCCCCAGCGCGAGGAACATGATGACCACGAAGGTGTAGATGAGCAGGATCGCCGCCACGGCCGACACCGCCCGGGGGACCCCGTGCCGGCTCGCCCAGCTGATGAGCGGCCGGACCGTGATGACAAGGGTCAGGGCGAAGAACGCCGGCCCGATGAGGCTGCGGGTGTAGTAGATGCCCCCGCAGCCGACCACCAGGGCGGCGATGACCAGCGCGATGGACTCCCCCTGGCTGCGCGTGCCGCCGGGGCGCCCGGGACTGTCGGAGGAGGCTGGCAGGGTCTCACAGGTCTGGCTCATACGGCGATCCTTCCACAGGAGAGCGACGAAGCGCCGCAGCCCAGAGCCGGAGGGGTGGACACCTGCCGCAGGGAGCCGCTGCGTCGTCGTCGCCGCGCCCGGGCACCGTCCAGCTGCGGCGCAAGACGCGGAGCGGCGCTCAGCGCGCCGGCCCCGCCCTCAGCGCAGCGCCTCCATGGCGCGCACGCCGTCGAGGGCCCGCAGGTGGGGCAGGGGGTTGAGCCCGGCGTCCAGGACGAAGTCGGTCAGCTGCGTGCGCACGGTGGCCTGCAGCCGCGCGGGGTCCCACGGCTTGGCGATGTAGTGGTCGAGACCGGCCTCATTGACCGCGCGGATCGTGTCGGCCTGATCGGCCTGCCCGGTGACGAGCACCTTGCGCGCCGCCGCCGTCGACTCCTCCTCGCGCATCTCGACGAGCATGTCGACACCACTGCGCCCCGGCAGGCGGTGGTCGGCCAGGACCAGGGCGATGAGGTCGCCGTCGGCGACGACCTCGGAGACCACCTCCCAGGCGTCCTCGACGTCCTCGGCCGGCTCGACGCGCACCACCCCCGCGAAGGGGGCCAGGTCACCGACCACTGCGTCGCGGACCTCCGGTTCGTCCTCGACGACGAGGATGACGAGCTTCATGATGCCTCCTGTGGGGTTGGGGCGGTCTCGACGGGGCGGGTGGGCAGGATCACAGTGACACAGGTGTGCCCCGGACGGGAGGCCACCGAGATCGTGCCCCCGTGGGCGTCCACCACGCTCTTGGCCAGGCCCATGCCCAGGCCCAGTCCGAAGCGGACCTGGCCGTGCTTGGTGGTGAAGCGGGGCTCGAAGATGCGCGGCAGCACGTCGTGCGGGATGCCCGGCCCGTTGTCCTCGACCTCGATGCGCACCGCCTCGGGCGCGGGCGCCGCGCGCAGGACGACGCGGGAGTGCGGGGCATCCTGCCCGGCGTCGGCGGCCACCTTGGCCTGCGCGGCCAGGGCGTCGGCGGCGTTGGCCAGGATGTTGGTCCACACCTGGGCGAGCTCGCCGCCACGGGCCGGGATCCGCGGCACCTCGGCATAGTCCCGCTCGATCTCGACGCCACGCAGACGGTGGGCGGTCAGGCGCAGGGCGTCCTCGAGGACCTCACGGGGGTCGACGTCGACGGCCTGCTCGCCCTCGGGTCGCACGTAGGTCGACAGGGCGGCCACCAGGCCGGAGATGCGCGCGGTCGCCAGGCCGATGTTGCGCTCGCCCCTGCCGATGGAGGCCGCGGCCTCGGTGGTGCGCAGCCGCACCGGGTCGGCCGCCAGGGCCCGCACCTCGGCGGGGTCGGAGTCCGGGCCGTATCCCAGGGCGACCAGTCGTCTGGCGGTCTCCCGGTCCCCCAGGACCGCCTCGAGGGCCTTGCGGGCCGCCCGCTCGGTGCGGGTCGATGCGGCCGGCCGCGTGCGCGCCGCGTCCGCCGCGGCGCGGATGGCGGGTCCGTCGGGGTGGGTGAGCAGGATCGAGGTGATGTCCTCACTCAGGTGCGCCCCGGCGCGCTCGAGGGCGGCCACCGGGTTGTTGAGCTCGTGGGCCACGCCCGCGGCGAGCTCGCCCAGCGTGGCGAACCGCTCCTGGGCCAGCAGCTCCAGGCGCGCCTGCTCGAGGGCCGCCAGCGCCTCCTGGGCCTGGGCCTTCTCGGCGGCCACGGCGGCCGCCAGCTCGGTCTTCTCGACCTGGAGCACCTCCGAGCGCGACAGCCGGGTGGTCAGGGAACCGATGAGCAGCGCCGCCAGGGTCTGCTCCGTGGCCGGGTTCTCCCGCAGGGAGCGGTCGAGCTGTTCAATGGACAGCAGGATGAGCTCGACCTCGGTCGTCGTGGTCGCCGTGACGTAGGCCCGGCCGTGGCCGGCCAGCGACACCAGGCCGATGACACGGCCGGTCGTGGCGTGGTGGAGCACGACCTCGCCCACCCGGGTGTGGCGGGTCAGCGCCACCGCCCCGGAGACGACGATGCACACCGAGTCGACGATCTGGCCCTGGTGGGTCAGGCGCACCCCCGGCGGCAGGCGCAGCCGGGGCCGGGGCCCCAGGACCGCCTCACAGGCGGCGATGAGCTCGGCGGTCAGGACGTCGGCGCTGTGGCCCAGGGCCTCCAGCAGGGGGGACCGGCCGAGGTCGGGGACGCCGTGGTCGACGCCGAGCTCGTGGCTGCGCTCGTCCTGGGGCCGGTGGTCGCGCATCCAGCGCCGGGTCTGCGCGGCCGCCCGGTCGGCGATGGCGCCCGGGGTCCAGGGCACGGCGACGACCTCCCGCACGAGGTCCTCGTCGATGGCCCGCCCGAGGTTGCTCAGCTCGGTGCGCTCGGTGAGCAGGACGAGCCGGGCGGTGGCCAGGGAGGGGTAACGGTCCACCGCGGCGGCGACGTCGTCGAGGCTGCCGACCTCATCGGTGGCGACGATGAGCGGGACCGTGGGCAGCGGGGCCTCGCCGGCCCCCGCCGCCCGGGCGAGCAGCTCGGCCAGGGAGCGCAGGCGCACGACATCGGCCACCGCCGCCACGGCCGGCCCGATCTCGTGGGCGGCCTGGCTGCCCAGGGACGCCGGGGAGACGACCGCCACCGCCAGCCTCTCGGGGGACTGCTCCGGGGTCACCGCACCCTCCTCCACCTCACACCAGCCCCAGGGCCGACCACAGCGGGGGCATGAGCAGGACGAGCAGCGCCGTGCCGACCACGCCGACGATCAGCCCGACCTTGGCCATGTCGGCGGTGGTCACCTCGCCGGTGGCGTAGGCGATGGCGTTGGGCGGGGTCGAGATCGGCAGGCTCATGCCCAGGGAGCAGGCCAGGGCCAGGACCACGGCGATCGTGATCGGCTCGAGCCCCTCGATGCCCGTGGCCAGACCCATGGCCAGGGGGATGAGCAGGTTGGAGGCCGCCGAGTGGCTGATGACGTTGGACAGGCCCAGCCCCAGACCGCCCATGACCACGATGACCACGAGGGCGGGCATGGCGTTCCAGTCGAACAGGCCCAGGATCCAGGTGTCCAGGCCGGTGGCCGCCACGCCGTCGCCCAGAGCGATGCCCCCGGCCACGAGCCACAGCACCGGCCAGGACAGGCGGCCGAGGTCCTCCCCGCCCATGACCCGGGTGACCAGCAGGGCCACGACCGCCAGGAAACCGACGACGTTGGCACTCAGGCCGTGGAGGGCCTCGGTCATCCAGGCCAGGATCGTCACCGCGGCGATGACGTAGAAGGTGATGGCTTTGCGGTCGGTGTCCCACGTGGCCTGCATGTCGAGCTCGACGCCCAGTCCCGCCGGGATGAACAGGAGGGCCAGGAGCAGCCAGGCCCCCAGGAGGATGACGACCATAAGGGGCACGGCCATGACCATCCAGTCCAGGAAGCTGACGTGGTACCCGGCCTCGCCCAGGGCGCCCAGGGCGATGGCATTGGGCGGGGTGCCCACGGGCGTGCCGATGCCGCCGACGTTGGCGGCCACCGGGATGGACAGCGCCAGGCCTGCGCGCGGCCGGCCCTCGGGCAGGGCCCCCAGGATCGGGATGACGACGGCGAACATCGTGGCGGTGGTCGCCGTGTTGGACATGAACATGGACAGCAGGGCGGTGATGACCATGAGGCCCAGGACCGTCCGGCGCGCCGAGCCGGTGAAGGGCTTGATGAGCACCGCGGCGAGGTTCTTGTCGAGGCGGTACTTCTCCGCGCCGTCGGCGATGAGGAAGCCGCCGAGGAACAGGATAATGACCGGGTTGGCCAGCGCCCCGAGGAAGGCGGCGTAGGGCATGGCCTCCGCGGGCACCGGCAGGAGCGCCTGGTCCGAGACGAGCAGCACCTCCAGGGCGATGACGAGCACAGCTGTGGCCACCAGCGGGATCGCCTCGGTCACCCACAGCACGATCGCCAGGAGGAAGACGGCCAGCATCCGCTCGCCCACGTCATCGAGGCCCGGCACGTCGGCGAGCAGCGGCAGGAGGAAGGCCAGCACTCCCAGGAAGATGCCGACGATCTGCGTACGGGTCAGGGCCGGTGCGGGGGCGACGGGTCGCCGGACGGTACGCGGACGGGTCGGCATCGAGCTCCTCCTCATGGCGCACGGCGCCATCGCCGGTGGGACGTGGTCGGCGCGGCCGCCGACCACCGGCATCGTAGGCACGGTCGCCGGACCGGGCGTGGGACCTTCATCGTGGAGCGCGCAGCCCCGCGAGGGCAGGGCGAGGTCGACCTCGAGGTCGACGGGTACCCCGGGAGCCTGTCACGCCATCACCGCAGAACGCGGCTCAGCCAGGGGTCGACCGCGGCGTAGAAGCCCTCAGGACGGCTGCGCCGCACATCGTGCGCGGCTCCGGGCACGAGCGCAGTGTCGACGCGCGGATTGACCCCGGCCAGGATGGTCAGGCCCTCGGGCCCGACCCGCGCGGCCCCGGGGCGGTCGCCGGTGACCAGGAGCGCGGGCACCTCGAGGGCCGCCATCGCGGCCTCCCAGGGGATCTCCGGGGCGACCACCCCCGTGGCCAGCAGTGCCGGGTCGACCCACTGACTCGCCCACACCCCGGCAACCGCCTCCATCCGGGGGACCTCGGGATCGGACAGCGCACGGGCGACGGCCGCCACGGGGTCGGCCACCTCGCGGGCCAGGGCCCGCGCACGGGCCGCCCCACGGGCGAGGAGCTCCTCTGGCCGGCGTGTGCCGAAGCGGGCGGGGTCGGCCAGGACGACGCCCGCGATGAGCTCCGGCCGACGGATCGCCGCCACCATGGCGGTGGCCGCGCCCATGGAGTGTCCCAGGAGGACCGGGGGGGCCGCGTGCCTCAGGCCGAGAGCCGCCCGGCCGCGGGCCTCGGTGTCGAGCTCCTCGACGGCGCCCAGGGCGTCCTCGACGAGCACCTCGCCGGCACGCTCGAGGCCGTCGGGGTCCCACCGCGGCGAGAGCCCGTGCCCACGGGCGTCGAGGGCCACCACCCGGTAACCGCGCCCCGCCCAGTGGGAGATGGCCTCGGCCTGGGAGACGGCCGAGCCGGTGATCCCATGGAGGAGGACGAGGGTGGGGGCGTCGGCGGCCCCGACGATGACACGCGCCAGCGGTGAGCAGGACATGCTCCGATTGTCCCGCTCCGGAACTATCGGGGCCACCGGCGCCGACGTCGCGGGTCCGGGGCCGGCGGCACGTGTCCGGGGCCGGCGCGGTTAGCCTGGGGGCATGAGTGAGCACCAGCCCCGGGGGGCCGCCGACCTGCCGCGCGTGAGCCGGATGAACGTCGAGTCCTTCAACCTTGATCACACCGCCGTCCTCGCCCCCTTTGTGCGCGTGGCCGACCGCAAGCGCCTGCCGGGTGGCAACGAGCTGGTCAAGTACGACGTGCGCTTCTGCCAGCCCAACCGCGACCACCTGGAGATGGACGCGGTCCACTCCATCGAGCACCTGACCGCCGAGCTCATGCGCAACCACACCGACCGGCTCATCGACTTCAGCCCCATGGGCTGCCAGACCGGGTTCTACGCCCTGACCCTGGGACTGGAGCCGGTCGAGTTCCTCCCCCTGCTGGAACGGACCTTCCGCGACATCCTGACGGCCGACGAGGTCCCGGCGGCCAACGAGGTGCAGTGCGGGTGGGGAGCCAACCACTCCCTGGCGGCCGCCCAGGCCGCGGTGCGCGCCTTCCTGGCCGAACGGGACCAGTGGGAGACAGTGGTCCCCGCCTGATGCGGTGCCCGCGGGCGCCCCGACCCCGGGCCGCGGCGTTGAGGGCCCGCGCGGCGCCGTAGGCTCTGGCCCATGCACCCGCCCACGACCGTCACCACCCTGGAGCTCGCCCCCGAGAGCCCCATCCTGCTGTTCACGGTGCTCCTGCAGCCGGGCATGCTCCTGCTGGCGTGGCTGATCGGGGTGCTGACCAAGCGGGTGATCCGGCGCTGGCACGCGCACCTGTCGACCTCGGCCGCCACCTTGACCGCGCTCATCGCCCTGTGGGTGGGCCTGGGCGCAGGGGCATGGGTCTACGCCGAGGACTACCTGTGGGCGCCGCGCATGCTGCTGAGCGCCACGGCGGTCGCCGTCGTCACAGTCATCCTGACCGCCCTGATCGTCACGCGCCTTCAGCACGAGCCGCCGCTGCCGCCCATCGCCGAGGTCGCCGCCCAGGGCGAGTCCGACCGCCTGGAGTTCAAGTCCTCGGCGAGGGTCAACATGCGCACGGGGGCCAAGGACGAGACCATGGAGACCATCGTGGCCAAGACGGTGTGCGCCTTCCTCAACTCCCGCGGCGGCACGCTGCTGCTCGGCGTCGATGACGACGGCAGCCTCATCGGCCTCGAGGCCGACTACGCGACCCTGCGCAGCCCGGATGCCGACCGTTTCGAGCTGTTCTTCCGCGATCTCCTGCGCAACCGTCTGGGGACGAACGCCGCCGCCCTGCCGCGGATGGACTTCGCACCCGCCGCCCAGGGCTCGGGCGAGGCCTGCCGGGTGACGGTGCCCTCCTCCCCCGAGCCGGTGTACATGCGCCCCAAGGGCTCGGGCCCCGAGTTGTGGGTGCGCGTGGGCAACTCCACACGCCGCCTCGAGGTCGACGACGCCGTGTCCTACATCGCGCAGCGCTGGCCCCGTCATGTCCGCCACTCCCTGCGGGAGCGTCTGGGCACCTACCTGCTCTACCGGCGCAAGCGCACCGAGGCGCCCACCGGCGGCCGGCAGGGATGAGCCCTACCGCGGGGCCCCGCCGCCGGGCGGGCGACGACGCCGATGCTGATCAGCATCTGCCGAGCTCGCGGGGGCGCGGGCCCGCCGGCTCCTGTCGGCCCCGGGTGCGGCGGCCCCGCAGGAGGCGCCTGCGCGCCCAGTCGGATCATCGCCGTAGGCTCCTGCCTGTGACGAGCACTGATCCCGCGGAGTCCCGGCAGCCACTGGCCCGGCACCTGGCCGGTCGCCTCGAGGACGAGGACGCCCCCGTCCTCGTCCTGTCCCACGGCATCACCGACTCGGCCGCCTGCTGGGCCGACGCCGTGGGTCGCTGGACCGCCTCGGGCTACCGGATCGTCGCCCTCGACGCCCGCGGACACGGCGACTCGCCCCGGTGGGACGAGGGGGACCTGGTCAACCAGGAGACAGCGGGCGCCCGCCTCGCCGCCGACCTCACCGCTGCGCTGGTGGACCTGCGCGCCCACGGGCTCCGCGGCGAGGGCCCGCTGCGAGCGCCCCTCGTAGCGGTCGGGCACTCGATGGGTGGGGTGACGAGCCTCGACGTGGCTGCACACCGCCCCGACCTCGTCGACGGCGTCGTGGCGGAGGACCCGGCCTTCGTCACCCCCGCCTGGCGGCGGCTGCTGGCGCTGGACGCGGTCAGACAGGTGCGCGAGATGCGTGAGATCGCAGCCGACCCCGAGGCGCGCATCACCCAGGAGCGGGCCGCGCACCCCACGTGGCCGCCCACCGAGGTCAGGGCGAGCGTTGAGGCCTCCTGCCGGGTCGACCTGCGCTTCCTCGCCCTGGGCTGCGTGAGCCCGCCCACGCCATGGCAGGAGGTCGTCGACTCCCTGGCCGTTCCCACGCTCATCGTCACCGGCACCGACCGAGTGGTGCTGCGGGGGGACAACCTCACCAACCTCACCGCGCGGGCCAACCCGTGGATCTCCACCGCGGTGCTCGTCGGCGCGCCGCACTGCGTGCGCCGGACCTTCCCCGAGCGCTTCCACGCCGTGACCGACCCCTGGCTCGCCCACCTCCCCCGAGATCGGGACTCATGACACCCCGAGATCGGTAGAAATGACACCCCGAGATCGGTACATATGACACGCCGGTTCTGATCCTGGCACCCGAGGACACGGTCTCCCTCAACCGGTGAGCACCACGCGCCCACGGTCCGACCCGGTCCTGGGGAACCCCGGACACGAGGGCATGCGCGACCACGGACGATGCTCGAGCCACTAACCTCGGTGTCATGAACACGCACGAGGCCCTCGGCCGGCTCGTGGTCCGGGGCTACCGCTCTATCCGGGAGATCGACCTGGAGCTGACCACCGGTGTCACCGTGCTCATCGGTGCCAACGGCTCGGGCAAGTCGAACCTCGTGGGAGCCCTGGAGCTCATCTCCCGCATCTGGGACGACTCCTTCCAGGAGCACGTCGCAGCCCGCGGGGGGATGTCCGGCCTGCTGTTCGAGGGGGAGACGGGACCGGCCCCGGAGGCGCTCATCGAGATCCACTCGAGCCCGGACGCCGAGGACTGTGTCAACGGCTACCGGGTCGAGCTGCGTCCCACGGACGACGACGCCGCTGTCCTGACCGAGTCGATGCTGTTCCACGACCGCCGCGTCTACGAGCGGCCCTACGACCGACGCCTGGGGACGGGACGCTCGAGCCGGGCACGCCGTGTCGCCGAGGTATCCGCCGATCCCAAGGAGGTCGCCTTCGCCGGCCACATCACCCCGCTCCTGGCGGGGTGCCGGGTCTACCACTTCGACGACGTCGGACCCACCGCCCCGGTCAAGGGCTGGTCGACCGTGGGCGACGACATCGCCCTGCGCTCGGACGCCGAGAACATCGCCGCCTACCTGCTGCGGCTCCGGGAGGACCACCCCCTCCACTACCGTCGCATCGTCACCGCGGTCCGCCATGTCACACCCTTCTTCGACGACTTCGTCCTCGTGCCCTCCCCGGGGGAGCGCGTGCGGCTGCGCTGGCGCCAGCGCGGGCTCGACCGCACCTTCATGGCTCGCGAGGCCAGCGACGGCACCCTGCGTTTCCTGTGCCTGGCGACGCTCCTGCTGGGACCGGACCGGCCGGCCACCATCATCCTGGACGAGCCCGAGCTCGGTCTGCACCCGGCGGCTATCGCGCTGCTCGCCGAGATGGTCCACGACGCCGGGCGCGACCGGCACAGGGTCATCCTCGCCACCCAGTCGGTGCCGCTGCTGTCGCACTTCCACCTCGATGAGATCGCCGTCCTGGACCGGGTCGACGGTGCCACCACGGTCAACCGCCCCGACGCCGAGCGGCTCGCCGGCTTTCTTGAGGAATTCTCGGTCGGGGAGGTCTGGGAGATGAACCTCTTGGGCGGACGTCCCTCGCGGCAGGAGGCACGGCGATGAGGCAGGTGGTCGTCCTTGTCGAGGGGCAGACGGAGGAGGCCGTCGTCGACGAGGTGCTGGCACCGGTCGCCTGGCTCCAGGACATCCACCTCCGCCCGATCATTGTGCGGACCTCGGCGACCCACCGCGGCGGCGGGCACTGGAAGCACTACGACCTCATGCTGCGCACCTTCCTGGACCAGCCGCACTGGAGCGGCGTGGGCCTCGTCGTCGACTACTACGGCTACCCGCCGGGCGCGCCGGGCGGCACCGGCGAGCTGTCGGGGGAGGCCCGCCGCCTCCAGCTCGTCGCCGCACTGTCCGACCGGTACCCCGACCCCCGTTTCCACCCCCTGGTCATGCCCCACGAGATCGAGGCACTCGTCCTGGCGGCCATCGCCGCCGGTGCCGGGGACGGGATCCTGCCCCCGGCGGCCCTCAGCAGGCTGCGGCGGCAGGTGCGTCAAGCCGGCGGTGCGGAGAAGGTCAACACGGGAGCCGAACGCATCCCCTCCAGGCGGCTGGCACGCGCCGACCCCGACTACTCCAAGACCGTCACCGGCCCCCTGCTCATCGCCGAAGCGGGTCTGGAGCCGGTTCTTGAGGGCTGCCCGACCTTCGCCGCCTGGTGGCGCGGGCTCCTCGACCCAGCGGCGGCCCCGGCCGGTCACCGGGCCTGAGGAGGCCGGACGGCCCTCGCCCGCGACCTCGAGGGGCCCAACCCCTCAGGCGGCCACCCGCAGACGGACCGGGGCGTAGGCCCCCTCATCTGGCGGGACGGCGGGCGGCCGGCTCTCGGGGTGCTACGAGCCGGTGTGACTAGGGCCCGGAGCGGGCTCCCTTCCCGCGGCGCCCCCTGCTCGGCGGCCGATCCGCACGCGTGGCGACCGCGGCCGGCCCCGGCGCCTCAGCCCTCGCGCAGCCGCTCCTCGACGCGCTCGACCTTCGCTGCCATCTGGCCGGTCCACCCCGGGCGGATGTCGGCCTTGAGGACGAGGGCCACTCGCGGGCTGACCTCGGCCACCGCCTCACAGGCGCGCTTGACCACGGCCATGCACTCGTCCCACTCGCCCTCAAGGGTGGTGAACATCGAGGTGGTCTCGCAGGGCAGCCCCGACTCGCGGCACACACGCACGGCGCGGGCCACTGCCTGGCTGACCGATCCGTCCGGGGAGTCGGTGGTCGTGGGGGACACGGAGAAGGCAACGAGCATGACCCCACCCTAGATGAGTGATTCCCAGGGGCGGGGCACGGGCTGGGCCGGCTTGGACCGGTGGAGCGGGCCGTCGGTGTGCCGGCGCGCATCGCCCGGGGCCCACCGGTGTCCGCATCGACCGCGAGCCACCTCGAGCCGGTTGACACAACCGCACCATTCCGCGGCTGGGAGGTGCAGTGGGCCTCAGCCCCCGCGCTCGGGGTCCTGGACGACGGCGCGGCGCAGGCGCAGCTCGGGGGTGATGATCCGGTGCTCCCCGGCGCCGGCCGGGCGACCCGGGCCGGAGCGGGAGACTCGGCCGTCGACAACGAGCAGGTCCAGGACATCGCGGGCCACGAGGTCGATGCGCTGGTCGATGCTCGACAGGCCGACGGCACGCGCCACGGCCGTGTTGTCGAAGCCGACGACGGGGACCTGGGCGCCGACGACGAGGAAGGCTCCCAGGGCCAGGGAGTCTGAGGCACAGACGATGCCGTCGATGTCGCGGTGCCGGGCGAGCAGGGCGGTGGTCGCCCGCATGGCCTCCTCGACCCCGTCGGGGCAGGTGCCCACCTGCGTGGCGATCTCCTCGTCGTCGGCCAGACCGTGGGCCAGGACCGTCTGGCGCCACCCCTCCAGCCGCGAGGCGCCCTGCCCGGCGGAGTCCGGCCAGCCCAGGAAGCCGAGACGCCGCGAGCCCGAGGCGATGAGGTGCTCGGCGGCCGCCGCCGTGCCGGCGGCGCCGTCGACGTCGACCCAGGGGTGGACCGCCACGTCCTCAGCGCCCCAGGGCCGCCCGAAGGTGACACAGGGCAGGTCCTGCTCGAGCAGCCAGGCCGGCCGGGGGTCGTCGGGGTGCGTCCCGGTGAGGATGACCCCGTCGACGTCGCCGGAGGCGACGAGCTCGCGCAGGCGGTCGACCTCGGAGGCGGGGTCATGGGCGGTGTAGAGGACGATGCCGAGCCCGACCTCGGCCGCGCGGACGGTGACCTCGTGAAGGAAGACGTCGAGGATCGTCCCTGAGATCCCGCCCGGCAGCGGGGCCAGGCGCAGGGCGATGGTGTCCGAGCGCCGGGTGCGCAGGCGCCGGGCCGAGGCGTGGGCGCGGTAGCCCAGCTCGTCGACGGCGCGACGGACCCGGCGGGCGGTCGCGGGTCGGACCCGCTCGGGGCGGTTGAGGACGTTGGAGACGGTCTGGGTCGACACGCCCGCACGGCGCGCGACGTCCTGGATGGTGACCGCCCTGGGGGTCATGGCGCCTCCGGCCTGTCTGGACTGCCGCCCCGGCGGCGGCCGGCACCAGGGTAGGCCACCGCGCGGAACGGCACCAGAGTATATCGATCAAAGTCGCTCACAATCTGTGTTTGATCGTTAAAACCATGCGAGGTACGGTATCCCTCGAGTCGTCCCCGTCCCGCCCATCACCGTCGATGCCAGGAGAGCCCGCCGTGCGTCACCTCCAACCCCTCCTCCACGAGCAGGTCGTCCTCGTCAGCGCCCCGGCGCAGGTCCTCTCCAATGCAGACGGCTCCCTGGGCTCCCACGCCGTCGAAGGCGTCTACCACTCCGACATCCGGCTCCTGCGCCACCGGACCTGCACCCTGTCCGGCTCGGGGATCGAGCACCTGGCCACCACGGGGCTAACGGCCTCCTCCTGCCGCCACCTGGCCGTCGCCCGGGACCTCGACCGCGACGGTGCCGACCCCCGCACGACCCTGACGACCGAGCGCGAGGTGACCGCGAGCGCCGAGGGGGCCGTACTCACCGAGACCCTCATCGTGCAGGCCGCCTGGCCGGCTCCCGTTCACACCGTGCTGACCGTCGAGCTGGCCTCGGACCTGTCGGGCATGGACACGGTCAAGGCCGGACGCTCCGTGGAGGACCTGGCCTGGATCGTCGAGGAGGACGGGGCCCGGGTCGAGCGCGGCGCCGCCCGGGCGCTCGTCAGCGCCCCGGGGGCGCGCCTGAACGCCGAGGGGACCGTCCTGCGCCTGAGCTGGCAGGTGACCGCCGAGGCGGGCCGCCCCTTCACCGCGACCTGGACCCTGACGGGCACCGACGAGGACGCGGTCGTCCAGGCGGCCGCCGGCCTGCCGCAGCGGGTGCGGCCCACGCCGGCCGACCCCGCGGCCGCCGCCTGGAGCGCGACGGCCCTCGACGACCTCGACCACCTCCTGCTCGCCCGCCGACCGAGCCCCGACCGGCCCTTCGCCGCGGCCGGCGCGCCGTGGTTCCTCACCCTGTTCGGCCGCGACTGCCTGTGGACCGCCCGCATGCTCCTGCACGAGGGCGACCCGTGGTCCCTGGCCCTGGCCGAGGGCACCCTGCGCACCCTGGCCGACCTCCAGGGCCGGCGGCACGACCCGGAGTGCGCCGAGCAGCCCGGCAAGATCATGCACGAGCTGCGCCGGGCCACCAACGACGTCGACGGCACCGTCGTGCTGCCGCCGCTGTACTACGGCACCATCGACGCCACCGCCCTGTGGGTCCTCACCCTCGACGACGCCCACCGCGCGGGCCTGCCCCCGGAGGTCGTGCACGACCTCCTGCCGGCGCTGCGGGCGGCGCTGACCTGGCTGACCGAGCACGCCGACTCCGACTCCGACGGCTTCATCGAGTACATCGACACGACCGGGCACGGCCTGGCCAACCAGGGGTGGAAGGACTCCGGAGACTCCATCCAGCACGCCGACGGCTCACTGGCCCGCGGCCCGATCGCCCTGGTCGAGGTCCAGGGCTACGGCTACGCCGCCGCCCTGGCCGGCGCCCGCCTGCTGCGCGCACTCGGCCAGGGGCGGGCCGACACCGAGCGCGCCGCGGCCCTGGAGGCCTGGGCCGCGGGGCTCAAGGAGCGCTTCACCGATGCGTTCTGGTGCGGCGATGCCGCAACCGGCCACCCGGTCATCGCCCTGGACGCCGACAAGCGGCAGGTCGACTCCTTGACGAGCAACATCGGGCACCTCCTGGGCACGGGGATCATCGACGCCCAGCGCGCCCGGCGGGTGGCCGAGCTCCTCGTCAGCCCCGAGCTGTTCTCGGGCTACGGCCTGCGGACCCTGGCCACGACGATGGGCGGCTACTGGCCGCTCAGCTACCACGGCGGGAGCGTGTGGACCCACGACACGGCCATCGCCATCGACGGGCTTCTGCGCGAGGGCCTGACCGACCAGGCCGGCACGCTGGCCCGCGGCCTGCTCGCCGCCGCGCCCGCCTTCGGGTACCGGATGCCCGAGCTCTTCTCCGGCGCGTCGGCCGACGACGGCGCCCCGGTCCCCTACCCGGCCTCGTGCCGCCCCCAGGCCTGGGCCGCAGCGGCCAGCGCCGTCGTCGCCCGCGCGGTCTGAGCCCGCCACCTCCCCCGGCCACCACCACCTCACGCCCCTCGGCACCCACAAGGAGACAACCATGACCATCTCGCGTCGCGCCTTCGGCGCCTCCGCCCTCACCGCCGCCGTCGCGGCCGGCCTGGCCGCCTGCAGCGGGTCGGGCTTCGACTCGGAGTCCTCCTCCTCGGGCTCGGCCTCCTCCGGTCTGACCCTGCTCATCGGCTCCTCGGGCGAGGCCGAGACCACGGCCGTCAAGGACGCGGTCGCCGCCTTCACCCAGGAGACGGGCATCGAGGTCTCCGTCCAGCTCGCCACCGACCTCAACCAGGAGCTCGCCCAGGGCTTCGCCGCGGGCAAGCCCGCCGACGTCTTCTACCTCGCCCCCGACTTCCTGGCCTCCTACGCCGAGAACGGAAGCCTGTACGCCTACGGGGACCAGCTGGCCAACAAGGACGACTTCTACCCCTCGCTCGTCGCCAACCTCACCTACGGCGGCACCCTGTACGGCGCCCCCAAGGACTTCTCAACCCTCGCCCTGTTCATCAACACCGACCTGTGGGCCGCCGCGGGCCTGACCGAGGCCGACTACCCCGCCGACTGGGCCGGCCTGGAGTCGGTGGCCCAGAGCCTGACCTCCGGGGAGGTCGTGGGCCTGACCTGCTCGGGGGAGTACGCCCGGGTCGGGGCGTTCATGGCCCAGGCCGGCGGCGGCCTGACCAACGCCGAGGGCACACAGGCCACGGCGAACTCCGAGGGATCGGTGGCGGGCCTGGCCGAGGTCAAGAAGCTCCTGGAGGCCGGGACCCTCCGCTTCGCGGCCGACCTGGGCACCGGGTGGGGCGGGGAGGCCTTCGGCTCGGGCCTGGCGGCCATGACCATCGAGGGTAACTGGCTCGTGGGGGCCATGAAGGCCGACTACCCCGACGTGCCCTACACCGTCGTCGAGCTCCCGGCAGGTCCGTCCGGCCAGGGCACGATGCAGTTCACCAACGCCTACGGCATCGCCGAGGCCTCCTCGCGCAAGGAGGACGCCATCGCGCTCGTCGAGTTCCTCACGAGCACCGACCAGCAGCTGGCCTTCGCCCAGACCTTCGGCGTCATGCCCTCGATCCAGTCGGCGGCCGATCAGTGGGGGACCGACAACCCGGACATGGCCGCCTTCCTGGCCGGGGCCGAGTACGCCATCAACGTGCCGACCGCCAACGGCGCCTCCGACGTCGTGGCGGACTTCAACTCCCAGCTCGCCTCGCTGGCCACCTCCGACCCCCAGGCGATCCTGGACTCCGTCCAGGTCAATCTCGAGGCCGTGATCGCGTGAGCACTCGCCGACCCCGCTCCGCCGGCGCGTGGGCCGCGCGCGGCCCAGGTAGCAGGGGCGCGGGCCGCAGGGGCACGGGGGTCACCGGCTGGCTCTTCGTGTCCCCGGCGGTCGTCGTCCTGACGGTCTTCATGCTCCTGCCGGTGCTCATGGCCCTGTGGGTGAGCGTGTCGGACTGGAGCGGGGTCGGCTCCCCCCTGTCGGGGGAGGTGGGATTCGTGGGGGCCAGCAACTACACCGACCTCGTCGGCGGGGGTCTGGCCGAGCGCGACCTCGGCATCGCCCTGCGCAACAACCTGTGGTACGTCCTGCTCGTCGTGCCGTTGCAGACCCTCCTGGCGCTGACGCTGGCAGTCCTGGTCAACCAGCGGGTCATCGCCCGCGGGGTCTTCCGCACCGCCTTCTACTTCCCCTCCGTCACGAGCTCGGTGGCGATCACCGTGCTGTGGCTGTTCCTCTTCAGCGCCTCGGGCGCCGTCAACACGCTGCTGTCGATCATCGGGATCCACGGCCCGAACTGGTTCAACGACCCGCGCGGCATCGTGGCGAGCCTGCTGGGTCTGGTGGGGATCGACGGCTCGGACACCCTGACCGCCGAGCTGCTGGGCGTCAGCGCCTGGGAGTGGCTGTCCGGCCCGTCCTTCGCGATGACCGCCTTCATCGTCATGGCGGTCTTCACGACCTCGGGGACCTTCATGCTCATCTTCCTGTCGGCGCTGCAGTCCCTCAACCCGTCGGTCGACGAGGCCGCCATGATCGACGGGGCGGGGACATGGACCCGGTTCTGGCGGGTGACCGTCCCCCAGCTCAAGCCGACGCTGTTCACCGTCATCACCCTGGGCCTCGTGGGCTGCTGGCAGGTCTTCGACCAGATCTACACCGGCACGCAGGGCGACCCGGGCAAGACGACGCTGACACCCGCCTACCTGTCCTATGACGCCGCCTTCCTCAAGCAGGACTGGGGGCGGGGCTCGGCCATCGCCTTCGTCCTGTTCGGGATCATCGTCCTGATGACCCTGCTCCAGCGCTGGGTCCTGCGCGACCGCGACGCCTCGCGCCGTGCGGGCCGCCGCCGCACCCCGGCCCGTGTGGGGGTGGCCCGGTGAGCGCCACGACCACCCCCTCGCCCCGCCGTGGCGGGGCGCCGGGAGGGCGGCGCCGCCGGCCCCGCCCCGGCACGATCGCCCTCCACGTCGTTCTCGTCGTTCTCGCGCTGGGCTACGTCCTGCCCTTCCTCATCAACGTCGCCACCTCCTTCAAGACCGAGGCCGAGGCCACGGCCGACCCGCTCGGGCTCATCCCGCAGACCTGGTCGACGGCGGCCTACACGACGCTCTTCGGGGCATCGGACTTCCCCCTGTGGATGCGCAACTCGGTCCTCGTCACCGTCGTCGTGACCCTCGGCAGGGTCCTGTTCGACTCGATGGCCGGCTACGCCCTGGCGCGCATCCCCTTCCGGGGCCGCGGCCTCGTCTACGCCCTGCTCGTGGCGATCATGGCCGTGCCCGGGGTGGTCCTGCTCATCCCCAAGTTCCTCGTCATCAACCAGCTGGGGATGTACGACTCCTGGGCGGGCCTCATCGTGCCGCTGCTGTGCGACGCGGCGGGAATCTTCATCATGAAGGGCTTCTTCGAGTCCGTGCCGACCAGCATCGAGGAGCAGGCTCGAGTCGACGGCGCGGGCACCTGGCGGATCTTCGTCTCCATCGTCCTGCCAATGAGTGTGCCGAGCATCGTGACGATCACGATCCTGTCCTTCCAGGGCTCGTGGAACGAGCTGAGCCACTTCATCGTCGCCTCCCGCTCCCCCGAGCTCGTCACCCTCACCAAGGGGGTCGCCCAACTGAGCGCCGGCAGCCTCGGCCAGGGCAACCAGTACCCGCTCAAGCTGGGCGCGGCGCTCATCATGACGATCCCGGTGGCCCTGCTGTTCTTCGTCTTCCAGCGCCGGATCATGGACTCGACCTCCGGGTCGGTCAAGGAGTAGGCCCCGGGGCGCTCCAACGGGCCGGGGCCGGGCCGAGGCGGGGCCAGCGACACGATCCCCCGACTCACGTCACCGCCCCCGGGAACACCCCCTCGCCGAGATCGGGACATATGGCACCTCGAGATCGGTAGATATGACACGTCGGGGCGCAGGAGCTTCCCAGATGACTGATTCCAAAGGGGGTCGGCGGTTGTGTGCGGTCGGTGAGCGGCTGGTGGAGGCGCCGACGGGGCCGGCCGGTGAGACGGCGGTGGGCCTGGCGGCATGTCGCGCGGGACCTCGTCGTCGTTGGTGGGTGACTCCGGGGCTCGGTCAGTGAGTCCGGGGCTGGGTGAGTCATTCCGGGGCTCGGTGGGTGAGTCCGGGGCCGACACCCCCGGAATCACCGCAGATCCCCGCTTTGACCGACCCAGCCCCGGACCCACGCCGTCGACCCTTGGAATCAAACATCTCAGTGCCATTGAGCCAGTCTCACCAGGGTGTGAAGGTTGCAGGGCATGGATCGTTGGAGTGGTGCGGGAAGGCGGGCGTGTCGTAGGCGGGGCTCCACTGCGCCCCAGTCGAGGACCGGCGTGTGGGACCTCGCGTTCGTACCTTGTGCCTCCAGGTCGCACGATCAACCTCCGGTCTGGAGGCAAAAGGTACGAACCCGGCGGGGAACGTCCCGGCGAAGGTACGGTCCGACGACGCAAGGTACGAACCCGGCGGCCGAGCGCCTGGTGCGAACGGCTCGATGCACCGAACTCGAGGTGCCATATGTCCCGATCTCGGGGTGTCATATGTCCCGATCTCGGCGACGGAGCGGGCCCGGGCTCAAGCACCGGTCCCGGACCTGTGCGCCCAGCCCGTGCCTCCCACCCGAGCCCTTGGATCTCCTCATCTAGGCTCACCCCATGAGCCCGCACACCGACGCACGTTCCGTCGCAGCCCTGGTCAGCGTGGCAATGGATGAGGAGGCCCGGCCCTTCCTCGAGGCGCTTCCCCCGGCTCGGCGGCAGAATCCACCCGCCCTTGCCGGCGGCGCCGAGGCCTGGTCGCTCGGGCTGCCGGACCCGGCCACAGTCTCAGGCACCTCCGTGACGGCGGCCCCGCGCGAGCTGATCCTCGTGCGCACGGGCATCGGACTGGTGGCGGCGGCCAGCGCGCTGGCGACGGTCCTGGCCCGTGTGCGCCCCGGGCTCGTCGTCTCGGCGGGGACCACCGGGGGGCTGGGCCGGCAAGTGGCGGTCGGGGACGTGTGCGCCTCGACGACCCTGGCCCTGACCGACGCCGACGCGACGGCCTTCGGTTACGCCCTGGGGCAGACGCCGGGGCAGCCCGAGCGCTTCGAGGCCGATGCCGCTGCGCTTGAGCGCCTCTCGCGCCTGGGGGCCGGGGCGCTGCAGGCCGCGACGCCCTCCTCGGCACGGGCCCGCCTCCACACCGGCCTCATGCTCGCCGGCAACTCCTTCGTCACCGCCGCCAACGTCGCCGACACCCGCGAGCGCTTCCCGGCCGCGCTGAGCACGGACATGGAGTCCACGGCGCTGGCCCAGGTCTGCGCGGCCGCCGGGATCCCCTTCATCGCGGTCCGCGGGGTCTCCGACCTGTGCGGCCCCGAGGCGGGCCAGGACTTCCACATCGGTGCCGCCGAGGCCGCCGCCCGGTCGGCTGCCGTGGTCCTGGCGCTCCTGGCCGCCTCCTGAGCCGGGGGAGCCGGGGGAGCCGGGGGCGTAGTGTCGCACGTATGCCACCATCGATCCCGTCCGGCGCCGGCTCGGAGGCGACGATGACCGACGAGCAGAAGCACATCCTCTCGCTCCTGCTCATCCCCGCCTTCGCCTCGCTGCTCGCAGTGTCGTCAGTCAACGTCATCCTGCCCGTGCTGCGCGAGGACCTGGCCGCCTCGACCTCGGCGATCCAGTGGGTCGTGTCCGGCTACGCCCTCGTCTTCGGCGTCCTGCTCGTGGCCGCCGGTCGGGCGGGGGACGTCTTCGGGCGCGGGCACCTGTTCGTCGCCGGTCTCATCCTGTTCGGGCTGGGATCGCTGGGCTCGGGCCTGGCCCCGACGATCGCGGGGGTCAATGCGGCCCGCGTGCTCATGGGGGTCGGCTCGGGATTGCTCAACCCGCAGGTCTCTGGGACCATCCAGCAGTACTTCACCGGCAACACCCGCGGCCGCGCCTTCGGCATCTTCGGCGGCATCATCGGGGTGTCGGTGGCCGTGGGACCGGTCATGGCCGGTGCCTTCGTCACCCTCCTGGGCCCCTCGTGGGGGTGGAGGGCATCCTTCCTCGTCAATGTCCCCATCACACTGGTGGTCGTGTGTGCCGCCCGCCGCATCCTGCCCGAGTCCGCCTGGCACGGCACGGCCGGCCGCACCGGAGCGGACCGTCCCGCCGACCCGGGCCGCGAGCGCCCGCACCGCCGGTGGGCCGGGGTCGACCTCGACCCGGTGGGCATAGTCCTCCTGGCCGGCTCGACCCTGCTCGTCATGGCGCCCTTCGTGACGACCGGCACCTCCTCGAGACGCTGGCTCATGCTGCCCGCCGCGGGTCTGACCCTCGCCGCCTGGGCGGTGTGGGAGGCCGTGTACAAGCGGCGCGGGCGTGCGCCGATGGTCGACCTGGCCCTGTTCGCCCACCGCTCCTTCGCCAACGGCTGCCTCATCATCGCCCTGTACTTCCTGGGCTCGGCGGCGGTGTGGCTCATCATCGCCCAGTACCTGCAGGCAGGCCTGGGCGTGTCGGCCATGGCCTCGGGCTCCATCGGGATCCTGGCCGCCCTGACCAGCGCCGTCGTCGCCCCGCTCGTGGGACGCCACGTCCTGCGCGTGGGGCGTGCCATGGTCGTCGTCGGCCTGCTCGTGTCGCTGTCGGGCCTGGCCGCCACGATGCTCATCGTCCACCTCAACGCCACGGCCGGGCTGAGCCACTGGTGGATGATGGGCACGCTCAGCCTCCTGGGCCTCGGTCAGGGCCTCATCGTCTCACCCAACCAGACCCTCACCCTCGTCGAGGTGCCGCTGCGCTACGCGGGCACGGCCGGAGGAGTCGTCCAGACCGGCCAGCGCATCGGCACATCGATCGGCGTGACGGCGATCAGCTCCATCGCCTTCACCGTCTCGGCGCGCTCGGGCTGGGACCGCGCCTTCCAGCTCAGCTTCCTGGCGATCATGCTCACCGTCGTCGCGGCCCTGCTCGTCGCCGTGGTCGACATGCTCGTGGCGCGCCGGGCCGCCCCACCGCCTGCGGGACGCGGGCCGGTACGATCGGGAGGGTGACTGACGCACAGCGCACGACCACGCCCTTCGACGACGGCGCCTCCTCCACCGTCGCCCCCGACCGCGAGATCCTCACCTGGGAGCTGTTCGGCACCGCCGAGCGCGAGCTGTCGGCCCAGATCGTCGCCTCCGGCTGGTTCCCCGACCTCATCATCGCCATCGCCCGCGGCGGCCTCATCCCCGCCGGTGCCATCGGCTACGCCATCGGCGTCAAGGCCATGGGCGCCATGAACGTCGAGTTCTACACCGATATCGGCCAGACCCTCGACGAGCCGGTCATCCTGCCCCCGCTCATGGATGCCTCGGGCCTGCCGGGCAAGCGGGTCCTTGTCGTCGACGACGTGGCCGACTCGGGCAAGACCCTCAAGATGGTCATGGAGCTGCTCGGCCACCAGGGCCTCGAGCTGGGTGGGCGCACGGTGCAGGTCGACGCCCGCTCGGCGGTCATCTACCGCAAGCCCCGCTCGATCGTCGAGCCCGACTACTACTGGAGGGTGACCGACAAGTGGATCAACTTCCCCTGGTCGGTTCTGCCCGTCATCACCCCTGAGCTCCTGGCCGCCGACCGCCCCGCCCACACCCCGGCATGACCGGTGCCGACGCCCGCCCCGGCACCCAGGGCCCCGGCCTCATCCAGACCGGGCGCCGCCCGTCGGGCTCGTCAGGGTCGCCGTCAGGCCGGCCGGTGGACCGGCCGCCGGGCGGCACCCCCGCCCCCAGGCGCGCCGCCCGCCTGGGGGCGGTGACCTGTCTGGTCCTCGTGCTCCTCGCCGTCACCTGGCCGTCGGGCTCCCAGATCGCCGGCCTCAAGGACGGCCTGGGCCCCTGGTTCCTGTCGGAGCAGGACAAGGACGTCGTCCTCAACCTCGTCATGCTCGCGCCCCCGACCTTCCTGGCCACCATCGGCTGGCAGCGCGTGCCCTGGTGGGCGTGGGCGCTGGCGGGCTGCGCCCTGGGCTGCTGCGCCGAACTCGCCCAGCTCCTGGCCCCGCTGGACCGTCGCCCCTCGCTGGACAACGTCGTCCAGAACGCGGTGGGCGCCTGGGCCGGGGCGCTGGCCGCACTGGTCCTCCTGCGCCGGCCGTGGTCGGCGCGCCGCACCGGGGCGGGCGCGGGCCACTGAGCCCCCACCTGCCCCCGGGCGGGTCCGGCTCCCGGCCGCGCCCCAGGCCAGGGGCACCGGCCCACCCGGGCACGCGGCACAGACATGACACAGACATGACACGGCACGGGACTTGACCGGCGCCCCGCCCGGAGGCAGGCCGGAGGCAGGCCGGAGACACGAATCAGGCCCGGACCTGCTGAGCATGTCCGGGCCTGTGCCGTGCGTGGCCGTGTGTACGGCTGCTTGTTCCGTGCGCGGGGGGGGACTCGAACCCCCATGATCGTAAGATCACACGGACCTGAACCGTGCGCGTCTACCAATTCCGCCACTCGCGCGAGAAGCGAGGATGACGATAGCCCTCCGCACACCCCCTCGTCCAATCGATCTCCGCCACCAGATCCGTGAGACCGCTCACCTCGGGTAGCGATCCACACGATCGGCACGCCTGAGGGCCCGATCGGCCTGCCGTGCCGTTACGATGGACGTGGCCACCCCTGGTACCCGCTTCGGGCCGTCCGCCCTGAGCTCCGGTCCCGGGCGTGGCACCACCAGGCTGCTCCGGGTAACCTCCCGGAACACGCAGCCGCCGCGGTCCCCGGGGACCGCCCGACACACGGGGGAGGAAGTCCATGGGCATCCTGGACAGGTTCGAGAAGGGCGTCGAGTCCGTCACCAACCGCGCCATGACCCGCTTCTCGGACGACGTCGAGCCCATCGAGATCGCCTCGAAGCTGCGGGAGACGATGGACAAGCGGGCGGCCTCCTTCGCCCGCGACCGCTCAGTGGTCCCCAACGTCTTCAGGATCCACCTCGCCCCCTCCGACGTCGCACGGGTCGAGGCGTGGGGCAAGGACGAGATGGTCCGCCAGATGGAGGAGGTCGCCTCCGTGCACGCCGCGGAGCAGGGCTACTCCTTCGTCGGACCCATCGAGGTCTCCTTCATCGCCGACCCGGCCCTGACCGCTCCGGCCATCGAGATCGACTCCTCGACGCGCCGGGGCGCGGCCGCGCCGGCGGCGGCCGCGGCGGCCACGCCCTCCCACCCCATTCTCGACATCGACGGCCAGCGCTACCTACTTACCGGCCCGGTCACCGTCATCGGGCGCGGCTCGGACGCCGACATCATCGTCGACGACTCCGGCGTCTCCCGGCGCCACCTGGAGATCCGCCTCACACAGGGGCACACGATCGCCTCGGACATGGGCTCGACCAACGGCACCTTCGTCGAGGGCCACCGGGTCGACGCGGCCACCCTCCTGGACGGCAACACACTGACGATCGGCCGGACCAAGATCATGTTCTGGGACGGCTCGCAGGGCACCGGGGCGAACGGGTGAGCCAGCTCGCCTTCACCCTGGCACGGCTGGGCTTCCTCGTCTTGCTGTGGGTCTTCGTCCTGTTCGTCGTCCGGGCGCTGCGCACCGACATGGCCGACACCTCGGCGCCCTCCTCCCCGCGACGGCGCTCCACCCGCGACCCCGGCTCCTCCTCGTCCGGCCGCCGCCGGGGAGCCACCCGCCTCGTCATCACCGAGGGGCCCCTGGCCGGCTCCATGGTGCCACTGACCCCCACGTCCCTGATGATCGGCCGTGACCAGAACTGCACGCTGGTCCTCAACGACTCCTACGCCTCCTCGAGACACGCCCGCGTCTTCCCCAAGGACGGCACGTGGTGGCTGGAGGACCTCGAGTCGACCAACGGCACGATCCTGGCCGGACGCCCCGTCCACGGGGCCGTCGAGCTGCCGATCGGCGTGCCGGTCAAGATCGGCCAGACCACCCTGGAGCTGCGCCCATGACGACCTCCCTCCGCTACGCCGCCCGCAGTGACGTGGGCATGGTGCGCGCCTCCAACCAGGACTCCGGCTACGCCGGACCGCACCTCATGGTCCTGTGCGACGGCATGGGCGGGCCCGCCGGCGGGGACATCGCCTCGGCGGTCGCGGTGGAGCACCTCATGCCCCTGGACGCCGACTCCCACCAGGCCGGCGAGCTGCTCGGCCTCCTGCGGGACGCCGTCCAGGAGGCCCACACCTCCCTGGTCAGCCTCTCGGCCCAGGACCCCGACCTCGCAGGGCTGGGGACCACCTGCATCGCGGTCATGCGCAGCGGCAACAAGCTCGCCATGGTCCATGTCGGGGACTCGCGCGCCTATCTCCTGCGCGACGGCGAGCTCACCCAGGTCACCACCGACCACACCTTCGTCGAGTACCTCGTCGAGACCGGCCGCCTCACCCGTGAGCAGGCGCGCCGCCACCCCCAGCGCTCCGTGCTCCTGCGGGTCCTGGGCGACGCCGAGGGCGAGGTCCAGCTCGACGAGTCCATCCGCGAGGCCGTCCCCGGTGACCGCTGGCTGCTGTGCTCCGACGGCCTGAGCGGGCCGGTGTCGGCCGAGACCATCGGCGAGGTCCTCGCCGGGGTCGATGACCCCGGCCTGGCCGGGGACCAGCTGGTCGACCTGGCCCTGCGCGCCGGGGGCCCGGACAACGTGACCGCCGTCGTCTTCGATGTCGTCGACGACGACGCCCAGCCCCAGACCGACGCCCAGATCGTGGGCTCGGCAGCCAACCGCCGCAACCGTCTGACCCGGGCGGCCTCCGGGGAGTCGGCGGGCTCGCCCGACTCCCCGGTCGAGGCCCTTGCTGGCCAGACCGCCACGACCCCGGCCGCCAAGGCGGCGGCGCTCGTGGCCGCCCTCGACGAGAACGGGACGCCCCTGAGCACCGACGAGGAGGAGGCGGTGGCCGCCGAGGCCCGCCTCCAGGCCGAGCGTCGTCGGCGCATGCGCCGGCGGTCCCTGGCCTCGGTGATCATCCTCATCGTGGCCGTCGTCGGCGCGGGCTTCCTGGGCTACCACTGGACCCAGACGCAGTACTACGTCACGGTCTCGGAGGGCAAGATCGCCATCTTCCGCGGCATCCCCCAGCAGGTGGGGCCGATCAGCCTGGGCAACCTGGTCGAGACCTACGACGAGCCCGCCGTCGAGGACCTCGACGAGCGCATGCGCACGCGCCTGGCCGCCACTGTCAGCCAGCCCTCCCTCGAGGCGGCCCGGGAGTACGTCGACCGCACCGTCGTGTCCTACGCCGAGCCGACCCCCACACCGAGCCCGGCGCGCACCACCTCCCCGACCGACCCGGCGAGCGCCCCGGCCTCGCCGAGCCAGTGACGGCGGCGCCGTGAGCACCACCCACAGCGCGCCCTCGGCGACCTCCTTCCGACCCACGCCCGCCCGCAGCTCCGGGCGCTGGGCCGAGGCCGGCCTGCTCATCATCGCCCTCCTGCTCGGGCTGGGCGGTTTCGTCCTGACGGCCCTCAACCGCACCGGATCCTCCCCGGCCCAGGTGCTCCAGCTCGGCGGGGCACTCGTGGTCGTGGCCGTCGTCGTCCACCTGTGGGTGCGGCGCACCGCCCCCTGGGCCGACCCCGTGCTCCTGCCGGTGGCGGTCACCCTCAACGGCATCGGCCTGGCGATGATCTACCGCCTCGACATGTCCTACAAGATCCTGGGGCGGACCTCTGACTACGGCCCCAAGCAGGCCCTGTGGACCGGCCTGGGCGTGCTCCTGTTCTGCCTCGTGCTGCTGCTGCGCGACCATCGCCTGCTGCGCCGCTGGGACCGGTGGGCGATGTGGAGCGGGCTGGTGTTCCTCGTCCTGCCCTTTCTGCCCTTCGTGGGCAGGACGGTCAACGGGGCGCGCATCTGGGTCCGGCTGGGTCCGATGAGCCTGCAGCCCGCGGAGTTCACCAAGGTGCTCCTGGCGATCTTCTTCGCCTCTTTCCTCGTGTCCAACCGCGACAACCTCGCCCTGGCCGGCAAGCGCGTCCTGTGGATGAACCTGCCGCGCGCCCGTCACCTGGGCCCGCTGATCATCGTGTGGGTCGTGAGCATTCTCGTGCTCGTCCTCCAGCGCGACCTGGGCTCCTCAGTGCTGCTCTTCGGGCTGTTCGTCGTCACCCTGTACGTGGCCACCGACCGGATCAGCTGGCTGGTCCTGGGCGGCATGCTCTTCCTGCCGGCCGCCTGGCTCGCCGCGACCCACCTGTCCCATGTCCAGCAGCGCATCACCGGCTGGCTCGACGCCATGGACAGCTCGGTCTACAACGCCGAGTACGGCAGCTCCTTCCAGCTGGTCACCGCGCTGTTCGGCATGGCCTCGGGAGGCCTGCTCGGCTCGGGCTGGGGGGAGGGCTACCCCAACCTCGTGCCCTTCGCCAACTCCGACTTCATCTTCTCTTCCCTGGGCGAGGAACTGGGCCTGACGGGGTCCCTGGCGATCCTCATGCTCTACCTCATCCTCGTCCAGCGAGGGCTGCGCACCGCCATGACGCTGCGCGACGGCTTCGGCAAGCTTCTCGCGGTGGGGCTGTCCTTCACCATCGCCCTCCAGGTCTTCGTCGTCGTCGGGGGGGTCACCCGGCTCATCCCGCTGACGGGTCTGACCACGCCGTTCCTGGCCTACGGCGGATCCTCGCTCCTGGCCAACTGGATGATCCTGGCCCTGCTCATCCGGCTCTCCGACGCCGCCAGGCGACCGGCGTCGACGGCGCCGCGCATCATCGACACCGCCGAGCTGCCCGTCGCGCTGCGTCGCCACGTCCAGGACGCGACCACCCCCGACGAGGCCGGGGAGGATCCGCCGCCGCCCCCGCCCACCCCGGGCGCCTCACCCATCCAAGCCGCGCCGCCCACCCCGGGCGCCTCACCCGCCCGGGCCGGCGCCCCCGGCGGGACGCCGGCGCCGGCACCGCCACCCACCCCGCCCGTGGTCCCGGTCGAGCCTTCGAGGGCGCCGGTCGCGCCCGTCAGACCCGAGGAGGGCCGCGCATGAACCGGCAGATCCACCAGGTCACGGTCCTGGTCGTCATCATGATCCTCGCCCTGTCGGCGTCGGTCACCTCGGTGCAGGGCCTGGCCCGTCCGGCGCTGTGGCAGTCCTCCTCGGAGTACGGCACGCTCACCTCCGACCCGCGCAACGCCCGCACGGTCTTCGCCGAGTTCGGCTCGGACCGCGGACAGATCATGGTGGGGGACACCGCTGTCGCCGACTCGGTGCCGATCGAGGACGCCTACGCCTTCCAGCGCACCTACCCGGGCGGGGAGCTCTACGCCCCCCTGACCGGTTACTTCTCGACCTCCTCGGCATCGATGACCGGACTGGAGCTGGCGGAGAACTCCGTGCTCAGCGGCGACGACCCGTCCCTGTTCTCCAGCCGCGTCAAGGCGCTCGTGACCGGCTCGACCCAGCAGGGCGGCGCCGTCGAGCTGACGATCGACCCCGATGTCCAGCAGGCCGCCTGGAACGCCCTGGGAGGGCGGCGCGGTGCGGTCGTGGCCCTCGACCCCTCGACCGGTGCGGTTCTGGCCATGGTCTCCTCACCGTCCTTCGACCCCAACCTCCTGGCCTCCCACGACTCGGCCGCGGCCAGCCAGGCCTGGCAGACCTATGACGCCGACGCCGGCAAGCCCCTCATCAACCGGGCGATCGGCGGCGACCTGTACCCTCCGGGCTCGACCTTCAAGGTCCTGACCGTGGCCGCGGCCATGCGCGCGGGCATGGTCACGCCCGACACCCAGCTCGCGGCGCCCGACACCCTGACGCTGCCGGGCACCAACCACGCCCTGTCCAACTATGCCGGCGAGACCTGCGGCTCGGGCACGGTGACCCTGTCCTACGCCTTCGCCGAGTCCTGCAACACGCCCTTCGCCCAGCTGGCCATCGACGTCGGTGACGCGCGCCTGAGCGAGGAGGCCTCCGCCTGGGGCTTCGACACCGACCTGTCGATCCCCCTGCGGGTGACCCCCTCGGTCTACCCGTCGAACTCCTCGGCGGCCGAGACCGCCATGGCGGGCATCGGCCAGGCCTCTGTGCGCTCGACGCCGCTCATGATGGCGATGGTCGCCTCGACCATCGCCAACGGCGGCGACCAGATGCAGCCCTACCTCGTGGCCCAGACCCTGGACTCCGACCTCAATGTCGTGGCCACGACCTCTCCCTCGGTGCTGCGCACCCCCATCGACTCCTCGACCGCCGACACCCTGTCCCAGCTCATGCAGCAGGCGGTGGCCGAGGGCACGGGCACGACGGCGCAGGTCGCCGGCGTCACCGTGGCCGGCAAGACGGGCACCTCCGAGACCGGCTCCGACGAGGGCGGCCCGGTCACCTGGTTCATCGGTTTCGCCGGCACCGACATCTCCAAGCCCTCGATCGCCCTGGCGGTCGTCCTGGACGGGGGCGAGCAGACCGCCTCCACCGGCACGGGCGGCTCCGAGGCCGGGCCGATCGCAGCGAGCGTCATCGACGCGGCGGTGGACCAGTGAAACCAGAGGTCGGCCTCGACCTGCAGCACCGCTACCGGCTTGTCGAGCGCATCGCCCTGGGCGGCATGGGCGAGGTCTGGCGGGCCACCGACCTGCGCTCGGGCCGCGCCGTGGCCGCCAAGATCCTGCGCCCCGAGCTGGCTGGCGACGAGATCTTCCTGTCGCGCCTGCGCGCCGAGGCGGTCAACTCCCGCGGACTGCGCCACCCCAACCTTGCCGTCGTCCTGGACTCCGGGGAGAAGGAGGGGTCGGGCTGGATCATCATGGAGCTCGTCCAGGGCCGGGCGCTGTCCGACATCCTGGAGGACAAGGGCACGATGAAGCCCGCCGAGATCCTGCCCACCCTGGCCCAGGTCGCCCGCGCCCTCCAGGTGGTCCACGACTCCGGCGTCGTCCACCGCGACGTCAAGCCCTCCAACATCCTCATCAACCGGGAGGGCCTGGCCAAGCTGACCGACTTCGGCATCTCGACCGGCGCCAACCAGCGCCCGATGACCGCCTCCGGCATGGTCATGGGCACCGCCCAGTACCTGGCCCCCGAGCAGGCCATGGGCAACGTGGCCACGGGCGCGGGGGACCTCTACGCCCTGGGCATCATCGCCTACGAGGCACTTGTGGGGCACCGGCCCTTCACCGGGTCGACCCAGGTCGATATCGCCTTCGCCCACGTCAACGAGACCGTCCCGCCCCTGCCCGACACGGTGCCCCCGGAGGTGCGGGAGGTCGTCATGGACCTGCTGGCCAAGCGTCCGGCCGACCGCCCCCGCTCGGCGCGCGAGCTCGCCCGGCGCCTCGACCGGATCGTGGTCAACCTGCCCGCGGACTCCTGGGACCCCGACCAGGCCCCGACCTGGGCGGCCACCGGCCGCCACGCCAGCCCCACCCTGGCCGAGGTCGTCGACCCCGCCGCCCCGCCACGCGAGAGGCGGCGTCGGCAGGGCACCCAGGGCAAGCCCCGCCCCTGGACGCGCCAGCTGCCCGCCGCCCGTGCCGACGGGGAGGCCGGCTCCCGGCGCCACAGGCGCGACCCGGGACAGGCGCCCCTGGCCGGGCCGGGCGGACGCCGGCTCCTCGTCCTGGCCGCGGCGGTCATCGCCGTCATCGTCCTCATCGTCGGCGTAGGTACCCTTGCGTCAGCGCAACCGAGCGCGACCGAGCCCCCCATAGTCGCGGCCGACACCCACAGGAAGGAGGCACCGTGACCACCCAGTCACCTCAGGTCCTCGCTGGTCGTTACGAGATCCGGGACCTCATCGGTCGCGGCGGCATGGCCGAGGTCCACCTCGGCTACGACACCCGCCTGTCCCGGATCATCGCCATCAAGCTGCTGCGCTCCGACATCGCGGGTGACCCCACCTTCCAGGCCCGCTTCCGCCGGGAGGCGCAGTCGGCCGCCGCCCTCAACCACCCCTCGATCGTGGCGGTCTACGACTCGGGCGAGGAGCAGCTGGCCCAGCCCGACGGATCGGTCAAGGTCGTCCCCTTCATCGTCATGGAGTACGTCGAGGGGCACACGGTGCGCGAGCTGCTCGGCGAGGGGGACGCGGTGCCGATCCCCGAGGCCGTCGAGATCACCGCCGGGGTCCTCGACGCCCTCGAGTTCTCCCACCGCTCGGGCATCATCCACCGGGACATCAAGCCCGGAAACATCATGCTCACCTCCACCGGGGTGGTCAAGGTCATGGACTTCGGCATCGCCCGTGCCGTGGAGGACTCGGCGGCCACCGTCACCCAGACCCATGCGGTGGTCGGCACCGCCCAGTACCTGTCGCCCGAGCAGGCGCGCGGGGAGGTCGTCGATGCCCGCTCCGACCTGTACTCCACCGGCTGCCTCCTCTACGAGCTGCTCACCGGCAAGCCGCCCTTCTCCGGTGACTCGGCGGTGGCGATCGCCTACCAGCACGTGCGGGAGATCCCCAAGCCCCCCTCCTCCCTGGCCGCCGACATCCCCGAGTCCGTCGACCGGGTCGTGCTCAAGGCGCTGGCCAAGAACCGCGACGACCGCTATCAGGACGCCGCCCACATGCGCGCCGAGCTGGCCGCCGCCGCCCAGGGCATGTCGGTCTCGGCGCCCGCCCTCGAGGCCTGGCAGTCGACCTCGGTCCTGCCCAGCGCGACGACGCCGACCCCGGCCGCCACCCCCGCCCCGGCCCCGCCGGGCTCGACCTCGGCGGGGGCCGAGGAGGCCGAGCCCGCCAAGCGGCGCCGCTGGTGGGTGTGGGCCCTCATCCTGCTCATGCTCATCGGCCTGGGCATCCTCCTGGGACTCCTGGCCTCGGGCAGCCTGGGTGGCTCCGACCCCGAGCCGACGCCGACACAGACGGTGACCGCCGCCGCCGTGCCCTCCGTGTCGGGGATGACCGAGGCGGAGGCACGGGCCGCCATCGAGTCCGCCGGCCTGGTCTTCGTGCGCGGGGAGGACGTCGCCTCCGACACCGTCAGCTCCGGCCTGGCCGTGTCCTCTGAGCCCGGCGAGGGCACCTCGGCGCTCCTGGGCACCGAGGTCACCGTGCACTTCTCCTCGGGCTCGGCCATGGTCTCGGTCCCCGACGTGTCGGGCATGAGCCAGGCCGACGCCAAGGAGGCGATCGAGGCGGCCGGGCTGACGCTGGGCAGCGCGACGACCGAGGACTCGACGACGGTGACCAAGGACCACGTCATCCGCACCGACCCGGTGTCGGGCACCTCGGTGCAGCGCGGCTCGACGGTCTCCCTCGTCCTGTCCACCGGACAGGCCTCGATCCCGGACACCATCGTCGGCATGACCGAGGACGAGGCGAAGGCCGAGCTCAACGCCCTGGGCCTCAACGTCAACACCGAGCGCCAGACGACGACCGACCAGTCCCAGGACGGGCGGGTCATCTCTACCGATCCCTCCGCCGGGGCCTCGGTGTCCCAGGGCGATTCCGTGACGATCGTCGTGGGCACCTACCAGGCGGCCACCCCGACCCCGACGGCGACCACGACCTCCGTCTCCGGTGTTGTCGGCGACTCGGTGGAGGAGGCCACGGCGGAGCTGGAGGCGGCCGGGTTCAAGGTCTCAGTGGTGCCAGTCCAGGACAGTGACAAGGACCCCGGCACCGTCGTGTCGGTCTCGCCGACTCAGGCCTCGCCCGGCGAGACGATCACGCTGAATGTCGCCCAGTAGACGGGGAGACGGGGCGGCGGGAGGGCGCGACGGCTTGAGGCTGTCGCGCCCTCCCGCCGTCACCGCCCTCGATGAGGACTGTCAGACCGTGGCCTCGCCGGTCAGGTGGAAGGTCTCGTTGGCCCAGGGGAAGACGAACTCGAACAGGCCCAGGACGACCAGTGCCGTCAGGGCGAGGGCCTCGATGAGCTTGAACCACGTGGGCCCGGGCAGGTGGCGCCAGATCCAGCCGTACATCAGTTGACCCCCGGGTCGTTGAGGACAGAGGCGGGGCGGCCCTCGGCGCGGGGCATCCAGTAGGAGAAGGTGGCGTGGGTGATCCACCGGTGGTCATTGCCCCACTCGCCGGTGGTCAGGGAGTGACAGGTGGTCATCGTCAGCATCCTCTCGATCGGGGCGGCCGAGGGGTCACCGGGGACGGGGGCGATGACGTCGACGTCGGTGGGCTCGACGATCTCGTGCCCGGTGACGACGTAGACATACCACGTGTCCTTCGTGGCGATGATCACCTCATCGCCCTCCTCGAGCCGGTCGACGCGCAGGAAGGAGTTGCCGTTCGTGCGCCGGTGCCCGGCGACGGCGAAGTTGCCGAGCTCACCGACCTGCTGCGTCTCCCGGTAGTGGCCGGCGGCCGCCTGGTCGAGGACGTCATTGCCCGTGCCCTCGAGGACCGGCATGTTGTTGTTCGTCACGCCGTACCATGCCGGCACGATGAGCATGCCGATGGTCTCCCCGTATCCCACCGGTGTGAAGGCCGGAGGGTTGTCGGTGTACTTGGGCCCCTCGATCTGGGGGGAGTCGACCTGCGTCTGCTCGAAGGCGCTCGCGTGGACATCGGCCTTGGCGGTCGCGTCGATGCCCGTCCACCACAGCTGCCAGACCAGGAAGAGGGCAACGATGAGCCCGGCCGTGATGAGCAGCTCCCCGACCGAGGTGACGACGACGTCGATGCCGCGTCTGCGCCGTCGACCGCCGACTGCGTGACGGTTTGCCATCGGTCCTCCTGATCGTCACCGGTTGTGCGGGCACCAGTCTAGGGCCCGGTGCGGGCCCGCCGGATGGGGGACCATCGGCCGTGGACGGCCACCCATGCCCTAGGCTAGGCGCAGTGCACGTCAAGTCACGAGTCGGACAGCCCGGCCCGTGCCGACCATGAGGAGTCTCCCGTGGCCCTGTCCAAGAAGTCCGTCAAGCCGGCCTCGTCCGCATCCCGGCGCTCGGGCAACCCGGCGAAGGCCGCCGCGGAGAGGAAGCGCATCGAGGAGTCCCGCGCCTCGGCCAACCGCGTCTCGCGCGTGCCCCGCAAGGTCAAGGCGACCGGCTCCCCCCGCTGGTACGCCCCGAGCATGGTGGCGATCATGGTCATCGGCCTGCTGTGGGTGGTCGTCACCTACCTGTTCAAGGGCGAGTACCCGCTTCCCTACTTTGTGGAGCACCACGCCAGCGACTGGCTCGTCAACGGCAACCTCTACCTCGGTTTCGTCATCATGATGCTCGGCTTCCTGGGGCTGCTGCGCTGGAGGTGACCGGCCGGTCCTCGATGATCGATCCCAAGGGGCGCGTTGGGTGAGACGGGTCCCGGACTCCTGCCGCCCTGCCCGTGTCTCCCACCCCTGGGACTCACTCATCCAGTGTCAGACCCCGCGTTGGACCCGGTCGGGGTGTGATCCGGTCCGCAGGCCCCGGTCCAGGCCGTCCAGCGCGCTCATCGCGGACCGGTCGAGCTCGATGGACCACACCTCGGCGTTGAGGCGCGCCCTGTGGGGGTCGACGGTCTTGGGGATGACGACCAGCCCGTGCTCGATGTGCCAGCGGATGATGACCTGGGCGGGGGTGACCCCGAGATCGGCGGCCACGGCGGCGACGACCGGGTCCGCAAGGAGGCGGCCGCGCCCCAGGGGCGACCAGGACTGCGTGATGATGCCGAGCTCGGCGTGCAGCTCGCGCAGAGGAATCTGGGTGAGGTAGGGGTGGAGCTCGATCTGGTTGACCGCCGGCCGCACGCCCGTGGCGGCGATGATCGTGCGCAGGTGCTCGGCCTGGAAGTTGGACACACCGATGGCCCGCACCCGGCCCGACTCGAGGATCTCGATCATCGTGCGCCACGTGTCGACCAGGTCGATGCCCGGGGAGTCCGCCAGCGGCCAGTGGATGAGGAACAGGTCGAGCACCTCGAGGCCCAAGGCCTCCATCGAGGTCTCGAAACTGCGCAGGGCGTCGTCACGCCGGTGGTTGGGGTTGTCGAGCTTCGAGGTGATCCACAGCTGCTCCCGGGGGATGCCGCTGGCCCTCAGGGCGCGCCCGACTCCGGCCTCGTTGCCGTACATCTGAGCGGTGTCGATGTGCCGGTAGCCGACCTCGAGAGCCTGGCCGACGGCCCGCTCCACCTCGTCATCGCCGATCTTGTAGGTCCCGAATCCGAGCTGCGGGATCGACACGAGGCCGGCGGTTGACGTGCCGTGGGTGATGCGCAGCGCGGGCCAGGGGTGCGGGCTCATGTCCTCAGCCTAAAGGACCGATTCCACGGGGTGGGGCACACGGGCCGGCAACACCGGCCAGCAACATGACCCCGGACCCACTGCCTCGCCGAGATCGGGACATATGACACCCCGAGATCGGTACATACGACACATATGACACGGCGGGGCGCAGAGCCGACCCCGGGGCGCGGCCCGGCAGGCGGTCATGCCGACGGCACCCCGCTCCTGTCCGTGCGGAAGCGGGGTCGCCGACGGGTGTGGCGGCGCGGCGAGGACCGCGCCGCCGTGGCTCACTGAGCGGCGGGGGGCTCGGGGGCGGGGGGGACCCCGTCGACTCCTCGGGGGCGGGGGCCTCCGAGGACTCCTCGGGGGTGTCGGCCCAGTACTCCTCGGCCCACGGGTCCTCCACGGGCTGGCTGCGGCGCCACACGACGTAGGCGGCACCGGCGGCGGCGCCGGCCAGCGTGAGCCAGCCGAGGGTCTTGAGGACGGTGTGCTTCTTCTTCACGGGTACCTCCGGGATCTCGAGCGCCGCGTTCCTCGCGGCGACGGCGATGCGCTGGGCGCGCTCGGTCAGCGTGCCCTCGGTGGTGGCAGCGGCCTGGGCGGCGACGGCGGCGCGCTGCGCGGCGGGGACATAGTCCTCCACGACTCGGCTGCGCGCCTCGTCGACGACCGGCTGAGCGCGCAGCTGGGCCTCCCGGGCCGCCTTGGCGACCTCCTCGCGGGCCCGTACGACACGTGGAGCAGCCCAGTTCGCGGCGCGCTCGGCGCGCACGACGAGGCTGTCGGCGAGGGCTGCGGCCTCGTCGCGGAGCTGCTCCGCGGGAATCGTCTTCTCAAGGGTCTTACAGGACACCATGGCTGTCTCCCTGCTCAGGACGGTGCGTGTGCTTGGGTGCAATGGTCGCACCCCCGACACGATCCCACACACTTGGCGCCGTGCCGTTTTGCCTGGGGTGAACACGGTCGCGCGCCTGAGCGCGTCGCCGACCATTGGCCGATGACGTGCAACGATGACGCCTATGGAAGCCACACTGCACACCACCCTCGGCGACATTCGACTCGAGCTCTACCCCGACCAGGCCCCCGTGACCGTCTCGAACTTCGTGGACCTGGCCACCGGCGCCAAGACCTGGACGGACCCGCGCACGGGTGAGGAGTCCACCGCCCCTCTCTACGACGGCGTCGTCTTCCACCGTGTCATCCCCGGCTTCATGATCCAGGGCGGCGACCCGCTGGGCACCGGCACCGGCGGCCCGGGCTACCAGTTCGACGACGAGATCGACCCGTCCCTGACCTTCACCTCCCCGTACGTCCTGGCCATGGCCAACGCCGGGCGCCGTCTGGGCAAGGGCACGAACGGCTCCCAGTTCTTCATCACGACCTCGCCCACCGAGTGGCTCCAGGGCAAGCACACGATCTTCGGGGCGGTCGCCGACGAGGCCTCGCGCAAGGTCGTCGATGCCATCTCGGCGGTGTCGACCGACCCCCGCGACCGCCCGCTGGAGGATGTCGTCATCACGTCGGTGTCCGTCACGCCCTGAGCCCGGTGCGCCACGCGCGCACGGCCGTCCACCGACGACGGCGGGACACAATGACGCCGTCGGCCGACACGGACCGGCGGCGTCGCCGTCCCGAGAGGAGACCGACATGACCGAGCAGAACGGTTCCGAGCTCCCGGTGTGCCCGCGGCACCCGGAGCGGGTGGCCTACGTGCGCTGCCAACGCTGCTCGCGCCCGACCTGCCCGTCCTGCCAGGTGCCCAGCGCCGTGGGGGTGCACTGCGTCGACTGTGCGGCCTCCGCCCGCGCCCAGCGCCGCGGGGTGCGCACCGTCCTGGGGGGCACGGTCGTCAACGACGCGCTCGTCACCAAGATCCTCGTCGGCGTCTGCGTGGTGTCCTATGTCGTACAGCTCGCGATGCCGGGCCTGGCCGGCAACTTCCACTTCGTGCCGGCGCTGGCGGTCGCCCAGCCCTGGCGCTTCCTGACCACGGCACTGCTCCACGGCTCCCTCATGCACCTGGCTTTCAACATGTGGGCGCTGTGGGTGCTGGGCCACTCCCTGGAGCAGGTGCTGGGCCGGTGGCGCTTCGCCGCTCTGACCGCACTGAGCGCGGTCGGGGGATCGGTGGCGATCTACTGGCTGGCCTCCCCGGCCTCGCCCACCGCGTGGTACGGCGGCACCGTGGGCGCCTCCGGGGCGGTCTTCGGGCTGTTCGCCGCCCTGTTCATCATTGAGCGCCGTCTCGGCCGGGACACCTCGGCGATCGTCGGGCTGGTCGCGGTCAACGTCGTCGTGTCCTTCATCGGCGCCAACATCTCCTGGCAGGGCCACCTCGGGGGACTGCTGACCGGCGGGCTCCTCGCCGCGGTCTACGCCTGGGCCCCCCGCCCACGCCGCACCCTGTACGGCGTCGGCGGCACCGTGGCCGTCGGCGCCGTGCTGCTGGCCCTCATCGCCGTGCGCGCCGCCCTCCTCTGAGGCGCTCGGGCACCCCAAGCCCGTCGGGGCCAAGGACCGGCCATGGAGGGGCGACCCGTGGGTCGCCGATCCATGGCCGGTCTGGTGCGCCTCCGGGGGCGCAGGAGCGTGCCGCCCCACAGCCTCGAACACTTATCCACAGGGTTGTCCCCGCTTGTGGAAGCTGGGGAAGCACAGTGGTGTCATTCCTCCACAGCTGTGCACACACCTGTGGAACAACACCTCTGTCATTCTCCACAGGCCAGTCCACAGGTGGGGACAATCGGCGCGAGAAGCCACATCCTTACCCACAGCTGGGGACACACATGATGGGGACGCCGACCTCCACTGCCTGTGCATGCCCAGGGCGGGCGGCCTGTGGGTTGAGGCCGGTCGCCCGCGCCGGGACTCAGGCGCCGGCGACCTTGTGGAACACCTGGAAGGCCACGGCGATGGCGAAGGCGTTGTAGAAGAATGAGATGACCGAGTGGATGATCGTGATCTGCCGGGCACGGCGGCTGAGGACCGATACGTCGCTGGCCGCGAAGGAGGTACCGATACTCACCGCGAAGTAGAGGTACTTGAGGCTGGTCTCGTCGGGCTCGCCGGGGAAGGCCAGGCTTGTGCCTGCCGAGCGCTGGTCGATGGCCCGGTAGATGTCGGCGAAGCCGGTGTGGATGAGCATCCAGGACAGAATGACGCTGAAGGCCGCCGCGCCCGCCTCCAGGGCGGCCGTCAGGTCGTGGGTGATGTGACGTCCCAGGTCCAGGGCGGCGATGGCCGAGTCCAGACCGATGAACGCGGCCACGAAGGGAAGGATCCACGCCCAGGCGACCCCGCGTCCCAGAAGGCGGGACCTGTCCTGGCAGGGCATCGGCATGATGAGCTCGACGGCGATGTAGAGGATTGTGAAGATCTGCCAGATCAACAGCGAGGCCCAGCTCGCCCCTACGATGTAGTAGCCGACGGACATCCCCAGCGCCATGCCGAGGGCGACCTCAAGGCCGGAGCGTAAACCACGGCGGTCCGGCCATCTCATTCGTCGTGGGTGGCGCGTCATGGATCCCATCCCCCATCGTCGTACGTGGTGGGATGAGCATACTGAGGAGGGCGGAACCAGAGCGGGGCGGTGGAGCACTGGTGCGGGAACGGCCCAGGAGACCGACACTGCCCGCCCTACGGCGGGCACCAGTGGTGGGGGTCAAGTGGTGGAGCCAACGGGACTCGAACCCGTAACCCCCTGCTTGCAAAGCAGGTGCGCTACCAATTGCGCCATGGCCCCTCAAGGGTTGGTCTGCCCGGCGGAGCAGGAGTCCGCGGACCGGATCAGTCGACCGGGTCGGTGACCTCGGCCCACGCGGTCCGCTGCGCACGGGCTGCCTCGATCCTCAGCCATGCGGTGTAACCCGTCACGGCCAGAAACGAGAAAGCCGCGGCTGCGACGATCATCCGGCTCCTCATGAACCCTCCTCACGTCCCACCGCGGACCGTGGGCCTAGCTGGACTCGAACCAGCGACCTCATCCTTATCAGGGATGCGCTCTAACCAACTGAGCTATAGGCCCGGGCGACCCGAAGAGGTTAACCCCTGCGATGACGGCGCACCAAATCGGATCAGTCGTCGGCCAGTGTGAGATGAACCCCACCGACGAGCGCCGCAGTCACGTTGTAGAGGAAGGCCCCGATCGTGGCCAGAGCGGTGGTGAGAATGATGTTGACGACGGCGATGACGGTGGCCATCGAGATGGCCCGCGTGAACTTCATGTACTCGAGCAGCGCCGAGTAGGCGTTGGACTCGGAGTCCATGACGGTGCCGACGAGCTCCTGGATGGTGGAGAACACGTGCATGGCGTCGAGCATGAACCACACGAATGCGGCGGCGACGACGAGCATGATCCCCGCCGCGACGCTCAGCAGGAAGGAGACCTTCATCACCGACCACGGGTCGACACGGGTCAGCGACAGGCGCACGCGCCGCGGGCCGGCGATCGTCTTCTTGGGGGCGCTGCCCGCGGCCGCCTCGGCCGCGGGGGTCTCGCCGCCTGCGTGCGGGAAGGACATCGGCTGGCTCATGCCTGGACCTCACTCTCGTCGTCGCCCGACGATACCGCGTCCGGGAGCGACGGCGCAGCGTCAACGGGACCCTCGTGCACCGGGGAGCCCTCGACCGCGGCCTCCGGGGCACCGCCGCCGGCCGGCTCGTCGCCGTCGAGTTCACGTTCGGCGTTGCGCGCCACGGCAATGATCCGGTCGCCCTCGTCGGGCTTGGCGAAGGTGACCCCCTGGGTCGCGCGCCCGGTGCGGGAGACCTCGGCGACCGAGGAGCGCACCACCTTGCCCGAGGCCATGATGCACAGCACCTCGTCGCTCGAGGCGGTCACGAGGGCGCCGACGAGGTCCCCCCGGGCCTCGACGAGGTTGGCGACCTTGACGCCCAGGCCCCCGCGCCCCTTGACCGGGTAGTCGGCCACGTTGGTGCGCTTGGCGTAGCCGCCCTCGGTGACGACGAACAGGTCGGCGTCGTGCCAGCCGGGGTCGACCACGTCCATGGCCAGCAGGCTGTCGCCGTCGCGGAATCGCATGCCCGTCACGCCGCTGGTTGCCCGGCCGGTGGGGCGCAGGGCCTCGTCGGAGGCGGTGAAGCGCAGCGACTGGCCACGGTGCGACACGAGCAGGAGGTCCTGCCCGGCCGACAGCAGGCGGGCGGAGACGAGCTCGTCGGCCAGGCCCTCCTCGTCCTGCCGCAGGTTGATGGCGATGACGCCGCCGGAGCGGTTGGAGTCGTACTCGCCCAGGCGGGTCTTCTTGACCAGGCCCCGCCGCGTGGCCAGAACGAGGTAGTCGGCCTGCGTGTAGTCCTTGAGCTCCATGACCTGGGCGATCTCCTCACCGGGCTGGAAGGCCAGGAGGTTGGCCACGTGCTGGCCCTTGGCGTCGCGGCCGCCCTCGGGCAACTCGTAGGCCTTGGCGCGGTAGACCCGCCCCAGGTTGGTGAAGAACAGGAGCCAGTGGTGGGTGGTCGTGACGAAGAAGTGGTCGACGATGTCGTCCTCGCGCAGGGCGGCGCCCTTGACCCCCTTGCCGCCGCGGTGCTGGGAGCGGTAGGCGTCGGTGCGGGTCCGCTTGGCGTAGCCCGAGCGGGTGATGGTGACGACGACCTCTTCTTCGGGGATGAGGTCCTCCATGCTCATCTCCCCGTCGAAGGGGACGATGCGGGTGCGGCGCTCGTCGCCGAACTTCTCGACGATCTCGGCCAGCTCCTCGGAGACGATGCTGCGCTGGCGCCCCGGTGAGGCGATGATGTCGCGCAGGTCGGCCACCCGCGCCTCGAGCTCCTCGGCCTCCTTCTGGATCTTGAGCCGCTCGAGGGCCGCCAGGCGGCGTAGCTGGAGGGACAGAATCGCCTCGGCCTGGGCCTCGTCGACGCCGAGCAGCCCCATGAGGCCGCTGCGCGCCTCCTCGGTCGTGGGCGAGCGGCGGATGAGGGCGATGACCGCGTCGAGGGCGTCGATGGCCGCCAGGAGCCCGGCCAGGATGTGCAGTCGCTCCTCGGCCTTGCGCAGCCGGAAGCGCGAGCGGCGCACGATGACCTCGATCTGGTGGTCGACCCAGTGCCGCACGAATCCGTCCAGGCTCAGGGTGCGGGGCACGCCGTCGACCAGGGCGAGCATGTTGGCCGGGAAGTTGTCCTGCAGGGGGGTGCGCTTGTACAGGTTGTTGAGGACCACCTTGGCCACGGCGTCGCGCTTGAGCACGATGACCAGGCGCTGGCCGGTGCGCCCGGAGGTCTCGTCACGGATGTCGGCGATGCCCCCCACCTGTCCGTCGCGGACGAGCTGGGCGATCTTGTCGGCCAGGTTGTCGGGGTTGACCTGGTAGGGCAGCTCGGTGACGACAAGGCACTGACGGCCCTGGATCTCCTCGACGTTGACGACCGCGCGCTGGGTGATCGAGCCGCGCCCGGTGCGGTAGGCCTCCTCGATCCCGCGCCGGCCCAGGATCGTCGCGCCGGTGGGGAAGTCGGGGCCCGGGATGCGCTCGATGAGCGCCTCGAGGAGCTCCTCGCGGCTGGCCTGGGGGTGGTCGAGGAACCACTGGACGCCGGCCGCCACCTCGCGCAGGTTGTGCGGGGGGATGCGGGTGGCCATGCCCACGGCGATGCCCTCGGAGCCGTTGACCAGGAGGTTGGGGAAGCGCGCCGGCAGGATGGTCGGCTCCTGGTTCTTCCCGTCGTAGTTGTCCTGGAAGTCGACCGCGTCCTCGTCGATGTCGCGGACCATCTCCATGGCCAGCGGTGCCATCTTGCACTCGGTGTACCGGGGGGCGGCCGGGCCCAGGTTGCCCGGGGTCCCGAAGTTGCCCTGCCCGGCCACGAGCGGGTAGCGCAGGGACCACCACTGGACGAGCCGGGCGAGGGCGTCGTAAATCGCGTCGTTGCCGTGGGGGTGGTAGTTGCCCATGACGTCGCCGACGATGCGCGAGGACTTGGAGAAGGAGGCCGTGGGCCGGTAGCCCCCGTCGTACATGGCGTACAGGACCCGGCGGTGGACCGGCTTGAGGCCGTCGCGCACGTCGGGCAGGGCGCGCCCGACGATGACGCTCATCGCGTAGTCGAGGTAGGAGCGCTGCATCTCCATCTGGAGATCGACGGGCTGGACGCGGTCGGTGGTGACCACCTCCGTCGCGCCCTGGTCGCCGATCATGTGCTCAACGTCGTCACTCACGGGTGTCCTTCGTCTGCAGAGGTCTGGGAGGTCTTGTCTGGTCGGTGCCGCTCAGATGTCCAGGAAGCGGACGTCGGCGGCGTTGCGCTGGATGAAGGAGCGGCGCTGCTCGACGTCGTCACCCATGAGGATGGCGAAGGTCTCGTCGGCCTCCGCGGCCTCGTCGAGGGTCACCTTCTTGAGGATGCGCGTCGAGGGGTCCATCGTCGTCTCCCACAGCTCGTGGTCGTTCATCTCGCCCAGGCCCTTGTAGCGCTGGATCCCTCCGTCCTTGGGCAGGCGGCGACCCGCCTCGGCCCCGGCGGCGAGCAGCTTGTCGCGCTCGGCGTCGGAGTAGGCGAACTCGTGCTCGGCATTGGACCACTTGAGGCGGTACAGCGGGGGCATGGCGATATAGGTGTGTCCCTGCTCGATGAGGGGCCGCATGTAGCGGAACAGGAGGGTGAGCAGCAGGGTGGCGATGTGCTGGCCGTCGACGTCGGCGTCGGCCATGATGACGATCTTGCCGTAGCGCAGCTTGGAGATGTCGAAGTCCTCGCCGACGCCGGTGCCGAAGGCGGTGATGAGGGAGCGGATCGTGTCCGAGGACAGGGCCCGGTCGAGGCGCGCCTTCTCGACGTTGAGGATCTTGCCGCGGATCGGCATGATCGCCTGGTGCTCGGGGTCGCGGCCGCCGACGGCCGAGCCGCCGGCCGAGTCGCCCTCGACGATGAAGATCTCACAGTCGGCGGCGTTGCGGCTCGAGCAGTCGCGCAGCTTGCCGGGCATCGAGGCCGACTCCAGCACGCCCTTGCGGCGGGTGGCCTCGCGGGCCTTGCGGGCCGCCAGCCGGGCCGCCGCGGCTTGGCCGGCCTTGAGGACGACCGCCTTGGCGTCGGCGGGGTGGGAGTCGAGCCAGTCGCCGAGCTGGGAGTAGACGGTCTGCTGGACGAAGGTGCGCGCCTCGGTGTTGCCCAGCTTGGTCTTGGTCTGCCCCTCGAACTGCGGCTCGGAGAGCTTGACGGAGATGACGGCGGTCAGCCCCTCGCGGATGTCGTCGCCGGTGAGGTTGTCGTCCTTGTCCTTGATGAGGCCCTTCTCGCGGCCGTACTTGTTGACCAGGGTCGTCAGCGCGGTGCGGAATCCCTCCTCGTGGGTGCCGCCCTCGGTCGTGTTGATCGTGTTGGCGTAGGTGTGCACCGACTCGGAGTATGCGCTCGTCCACTGCATGGCGATCTCCAGGCTGATCGAGCGGTTCTCGTCGAGTGACTGCTCGGCCTCGAAGTCGATGATCTCGGGGTGGACGAGCTCGACCTTCTTGGAGCGGTTGAGGAAGGCGACATAGTCGCGCAGCCCGTGGTCGTAGCGGTAGGACACGAAGCGGTGGCCCTTGACCGGGTCGTCGGCCGGACCGGCCTCGTCCCCGGTGATCTCGTCGCCGGCCTCGTTGACACCCTCGCGCTCGTCGACCAGGGTGATGCGCAGGCCCTTGTTGAGGAAGGCCATCTGCTGGAAACGACGGCGCAGGGTCTCGTAGTCGAAGACCACGGTCTCGAAGATGGAGGGGTCGGGGTAGAAGGTCTGGGTCGTACCGGTCTCCTGGGTGGCTTCGCCCTGGACCAGGGGCGTCAGGGGCTTGCCGCCGTCGCCGAAGCTCATGCGCCACACGTGCCCCTGGCGGCGGATCTCGGTGTCGACCCGGGTCGACAGGGCGTTGACCACTGAGATACCCACGCCGTGCAGGCCGCCGGACACGGCGTAGCCGCCGCCACCGAACTTGCCGCCGGCGTGGAGGATGGTCATGACCACCTCGACGGTCGGCTTGTGCTCGGTGGGGTGCTCGTCGACCGGGATCCCGCGGCCGTTGTCAGTGACTGTCAGGCCGCCGTCGGCGCGGATGACGACCTCGATGTGGTCGCAGTAGCCGGCCAGCGCCTCGTCCACGGCGTTGTCGACGACCTCGTAGACGAGGTGGTGCAGGCCGCGCTCGCCGGTGGAGCCGATGTACATCCCCGGGCGCTTGCGCACCGCCTCGAGCCCCTCCAGGACGGTGATGTCAGAGGCGCCGTAGCCCGCCTCGCCCGAGTCCTCAAGGGCCCCGGTGGTGGTCACGGGCAGGTCCTGTCCAGACACGTGTTCGTTGCTCCTCGTCATGTGCACCGTCGGTGCACCATCTATGCGCTCCCATACGCGGTGCGTGTGCGGTTCGCGTACCGCGGTCGACAGGGCCCGCGGGCCCCGTCCTGTGCCCCACGGCCGACGCAGACCCATCACGAACGTGTCACGCCCATGACAGGCCATGAACCCCGGGCGTGTAGGTGGGGTACCTGAACGCGGCCCTGGGCGCACCATGGGCGTTCTCCGTGGCGATTCTACCGTGAACGACCCGGTCAACCACCTCAGGACGCCCGAGTTGGGGAGTGTGCAGCGTCACCCGGGCGCGGACAGGCCCTGCCCGCGCCCGGGGCCGGCTGGGCCCGAGGGGCCCCTACCCGTAGGTGTCGCGGGGCCCGCGCCCCCCTCGGGCGCCGCCGAAGCGGCCGTGGCGCCAGGTCGGGCCGGCGGGGCCGAGCACCCGGATCTCCAGGGCGCCCCCCTCGGGTCCGAGCGCCGCGGCGACCTGGGCCTCGATGGTGGGCAGGAGCAGGCGCAGCTGCTGGGCCCAGGCCGAGGAGGAGGCGCGTAGGGTCAGGCGCCCGGGCTCGAAGGACTCGATGACCGCGTGCTCGGCGATCCGCTCTCCGACGATCTCGCTCCAGCGCACCGACACCGAGGCGACCTCCAGCCGGGAGGCCCAGCCGTGGGTGCGTGCGTAGCGGCGCAAGTCGGCCCCGCCGGTGCGCGGGTCGAAGCGGGTGGGCCCTGGACGGTCCCGTCCGGGGGGCAGGCCCGGGCCCCGGTCGGTGCCGTCCTCGAGGGGCTCGCCGGGTGCCGGGTGCCGACGGCGCTCGTCCCAGGCGGCCACCCCGTCCTCGCCCGGCCCCCGGCGGGGCAGGGCCCGCCGCCCGGTGCCGGCCTCCCAGGCCCGACCCCGCTCCCGGGCCACCGAGCGGCGGGCCAGCTCATCACCGGGCCCCACACCCTCGGGCCCGGTCGGGCGGGTCGGGTCAGGCACGGGTCGCCTCCCCCTGGGAGACGGTGAAGCGCGTCCCGCGCAGCTGGGCGGGGACGTCCTCGTCCACGGCAGCCGACACGAGGACCTGACCGGCCTGCCCGACGAGCTCGGCCAGGGCCTCGCGCCGGCCGGCGTCCAGGGAGGCGAAGACGTCGTCGAGGATGAGCACCGGCTCGCCGTCGCCGCCGTAGGCATCCACGTCGTGGCGCAGCATCTCGTAGGAGGCCAGTCGCAGGGCCAGGGCCAGCGACCACTGCTCGCCGTGCGAGGCGAAGCCCCGCGCCGGCAGGTCTCCCAGGAACAGGCTCATGTCGTCGCGGTGGGCGCCCACGAGGTTGGCTCCCCGCTCGATCTCCCGGCGACGCAGGGCGGCCATGGCCGCCTCGAGACGCGCCGCGGTCGCAGCGGTGTCACCCAGCTCGGCCTGCGCAGCGGGCGGCGGCCGGTCGCCGGGCGCCGGCTCGGGCGCCCCCTCGTGGAGGAGCAGGCTCGAGCGGTAGACCGCCGTGGCCGCGGACTGTCCGCGGCTGACCCGCTCGTAGGACGAGGCGATCCAGGGGCGCAGCCGGTCCAGGACGTCAACCCGTGCGGCGATGAGGCGGGCGGCGGCCGCCGCGAGCTGGGCGTCCCAGACCTCGAGGGTCGACATCATCGACTCCGGCGGCGTCGAGCCGCGCGAGGCGGCCCGGGCGGCCTTGAGCAGGCTGGCCCGCTGGGCGAGGATCTTGTCGTGCTCGGCCCGCACCCCGGCGAGCGCCGGCTTGAGGACGACGACAAGGTCGTCGAGAAAGCGACGGCGCAGGCCCGGCTCCTCACGCACCAGGGCCAGGTCCTCGGGGGCGAAGACGACCGTGCGCAGGACCCCCAGGATCTCGCGGGGGCGCACCTGTCCGCGGTTGAGCCGGGCACGGTTGGCCTTGCCCGCAATGATCTCGACCTCGACGACGCTGGGCCGCTGCCCGTGGACGACCCTGGCCCGCACGACGGCGCCCGAGGGCTGGGGCGTGCCGGGGGCGGCGCGCCGTACGAGGGCGGTGTCTGCCCCCACGCGGTGGCTGGCCAGCGTCGACAGGTAGCCGATGGCCTCGAGCAGGTTGGTCTTGCCCTGCCCGTTGGCGCCGACGAAGGCGTTGGGGCCGGGCTCCAGCGACACGACGAGGTGGTGGTAGGAGCGGAAGTCGTCGAGCGCGAGGTCAGAGACGTGCACCGCTCACCTCCGTCGTGCCCGGTGCCCCCGGGCCTCGTCGGCGCCCGAGCCCGGTGGCCCGGGTCAGGTGATCACGCACCGAAGCGGATCGGCATGATGAGGTAGCGGAAGCTCGTGTCCTCCTCGCCCCCGATGGCGCTCATGCCCGTCAGGACCGCGGGCTTGGAGGGGTGGGTGAAGTCGAGGCGCACGTAGGGGCGGTTGATCGCCCCCAGCCCGTCGAGGAGGTAGCCGGGGTTGAAGGCCGTTGAGATCTCCTCACCCTCGAGGTGGGCGACGAGCTGCTCGGAGGCCTGAGCGTCGTCGCCTGCACCCGCGTCCAGGGCGAGGTTGGACTCGGTGAAGGCCATGTGGATCGGGGTGGCGCGGTCGGCGACGAGACTGACACGCCGCACGGCGGCCATCAGCTCCTCGCGGCCGACGGTGGCGTGGATGGTCGTCGTCTCCGGGAACAGCCGCAGGACCGGCGGGTAGTCGCCGTCGGTGAGCAGGCTCGTGGTGCGCCGGCCGCCGGCCTCGAAGCCGATGAGGCTGGAGGAGGCCGAGCCCGACTCGGTCAGTGCCACGGTCACCTCCCCGGCGGTGGTCAGCGACTTGGCGACGTCGGACAGGGTGCGGGCCTTGAGCAGGGCCCGTGTCGACAGCGAGGTGTCCTGGGGCGACCAGGTCATCTCGCGCACCGCCAGCCGATAGCGGTCGGTGGCCATGAGGGTGAGCGACTCACCGTCGACCTCGATCTGGACACTGGTGAGCAGGGGGAGGGTCTCGTCTCGGGAGGCGGCGATGGAGACCTGCGAGACCGCCTGGGCCAGGTCGTGGGCGTCGACCGTCCCGGCCACACCGGGCATGACCGGCAGCGCCGGGTAGTCCTCGGCCGCCATGGCGGCCAGCGAGAAGCGCGAGGAGCCGCAGGACACGGTCATCTTCGAGCCCTCGACCTCGAGGTCGACGGGCTTGGAGGGCAGGGCCTTGGCGATCTCGGCCAGGAGACGGCCCGAGACGAGGACGAGCCCCTCCTCCTCGATGTCGGCGGCCACCTCGCAGCGGGCTGATACCTCGTAGTCGAAGGAGGCCAGCACGAGGCTGGCGCCCTTGGACTCCAGGCGCACACCGGCCAGGACCGGTACGGGCGGCCGCGCGGGTACGGACCGGGCCGTCCAGGTCACGGCCTCGGCCAGGACGTCGCGATCGACCCTCAGCTTCATGTGCTTCTCCTCGTGTGATCGGGCCAGGGGGCTCGACGCAGTGCTCGTCACTGCTGGTCACTGCTTGTTGTGATGGTCATTGTGGCGGTGTGTCGCACCCCCGCCTGGTCGCGGACAGGGTGATCCACGAGGAGTGTAAATGATGGATTCCTCAGTGGCCCAGAAGCCCAGGCTCACCGCGACCTGCCCACCCGACGCCCCCGCCGGCCCCGGGCGCCCGGGGCCGGCGGCGCCTCGTGCGGTTGAACGATGACACGCGCGAAGAACAGGGAGTGTAGGTGTTGTAGGAGGTGTGGATCCTGTGGATAACCCGGGTCCTGGCCGGAACCGGGCCCGTGGAGGATGTGGAGTCACAGACGTGTGGTTCGGTGGACCACGGTGCCCCGCGGTGGATAAGCACCGGACGGGGGTCCCCTCGTCCCCAGGGGAGGGGCACTGGTCCACATCCTCGCGCCCGTTGTCCTCCCGGGATCCTCAGCGCGGTCCACAGGGCCGCCGGAGCACCCCCGGGGGCTTGTCAGCGCTGGGGGGACTGGGCGGCCTGCTTGATCCGGGCGGTCAGCTCGGCCACGTGGTTGTAGGTCTCGCGCCGCTCGGCCATCTGGGTACGGATCTTCTTGTCGGCGCTCATGACGGTCGTATGGTCGCGTCCGCCGAACTCCTTGCCGATCTTGGGCAGGGACATGTCGGTCAGTTCGCGGCACAGGTACATGGCGATGTGGCGGGAGGACACGATCGTGCGTGAGCGGTTGGCCGAGCACAGGTCCTCAATGGTGATCCCGAAGAAGTCCGCCGTTTGGGCCATGATGAGCGCCGAGGTGATCTCCTCCCCGCCGGTCTCCGAGATGATGTCCTTGAGGACCATCTCGGCCAGGGTCTGGTCGATGGGCTGCTTGTTGAGGGAGGCGAAGGCCGTCACCCGGATGAGTGCCCCTTCGAGCTCGCGGATGTTCGTCGTGACGCGGCCGGCGATGTATTCCAGGACGTCCATGGGCAGGTCGAGGCCGTCGGCGTCGGCCTTGCGCGACAGGATCGCCGTGCGGGTCTCGAGGTCCGGGGGCTGGACGTCGACGAGCAGGCCCCACTCGAAGCGCGAGCGCAGCCTTTCCTCGAAGCCGCCCAGTGCCTTGGGCGGCTGGTCGGAGGTGAGGACCACCTGTTTGTTGGCGGTGTGCAGGGCGTTGAAGGTGTGGAAGAACTCCTCGAGGGTCTGCTCCTTGCCCCCCAGGAACTGGATGTCGTCGACCAGGAGGATATCGACCTCTCGGTAGCGGCGCTTGAAGGTGTCCATGCGTCCCTCGGCCACCGAGGCGATGAAGTCCGAGACGAACTCCTCGGAGCTGACGTACTTGACCTTGATGCCCGGGTAGAGGCTGCGGGCGTAGTGGCCGATGGCGTGGAGCAGGTGGGTCTTGCCCAGGCCGGAGCCGCCGTAGATGAACAGGGGGTTGTAGGCCTTGGCGGGGGCCTCGGCCACGGCCAGGGAGGAGGCGTGCGGCAGCCGGTTGGAGGGCCCCGACACGTAGGTGTCGAAGGTGTAGCGCGGGTTGAGCCGCGAGCCGTCCTCGTCCGGGTCGGCCGGGGCGGCGGCCATCGGGCCGGGGGTGGCCACGTAGCTGGGGGCCAGCGAGTGGAAGCTGGGGACGACGGCGGGCACGGCGGCCGGTCCGAAGCCGTGCTCGTGGAAGCCCGCGGCGCTGGGGACAGAGGGGGCGGTCGGGGTGCGGTCCTCGACCGTGGGGGCGGCGGGTGGGAGGACCGCGGTGGGGAAGGTAGGGCCCGGGGTCGCCGGAGAGGCCTCCAAGGAGGTGTCGACGGTGACCTCGAAGGGGACCTCTCGGCCCCAGACCTGGCTGAGCGCCGAGGCGATGGGGCCCCGGGCGTTGTCGACGATGCCCTTGGCGAAGGCCGAGCCGGCCACGAGGACGAGCGTGCCCTCGACGTCGAGGACGCGCATCATGCGCAGCATCATGACGTTGCCCTGGCCGAGCTCGCCGGAGGTTGCCAGGACCCCCAGGGCGGCTTGCCATCGTGTCGTTGCGTCGTCAGCCACAAGATGCTCCTGATTCACGGAAGAAAACGGGCGCGAGGCGTCGCCGTCGACGCCCTCGCTCCCGAGCGGTGCCGAACCGTCGAGCCCGCGCGTGCCCATCATGGTGTTCTTCCACAAGGTTGTCCACACCTGGGGAGACCCGCCCTCCGGCCCCTGGTGGCCCGTCATGTCAAGGCTTGCGCGGGGTTCGGGGCGATGTTCGCGCCGGACGGACGCACAGGGTGACGGACCTCCTACACACAGGATGTGTACGCGGCTGCGGTGCCCGGAGCGGGCCTGCCGGATGCCTGCCGACGGCGTGTCGGGGTTCTCACCGCGGAGCGGCCCACGACGTTTGACCGTGCCGAATCGCGAAACGTATTGTGGTGCGGACGTTCGCGTGGAGTCACGTCCCGGTCCATGGGGCAGCCGGCGCGAGCGACCGTGCCGCGACCCCGTGACGCACGGTTCCGATCATCCGACCAGGAGTACACCCGTGAGCAAGCGGACCTTTCAGCCGAACAACCGCCGTCGCGCCAAGGTGCACGGCTTCCGCAAGCGCATGAGCACCCGCGCAGGCCGCGCCGTCCTCGCCTCGCGCCGCCGCAAGGGCCGCGCGCGTCTCGCCGCCTGAGGTGCTCCCGGCGTCGCACCGGATGCTGCGGTCTGAGGACTTCTCCGCCGCGGTCAGGCTCGGTGCGCGCAGCGGCAGCCGTCGGCTGGTCGTCCACTACAGCGCCGGCGAGGCCGGGGATGTCTCCCCGGCCCTCGTCGGCGTCGTCGTGCCGAAGAAGCAGGTGCCCCGGGCGACCCGGCGTAACCGCATCAAACGCCGGGTCCGCGCCCTCATGAGTGCGCGGGTCGCCCGGCTCGGTCCGGGCTCGAGGGTGGTCGTGCGGGGTCTGGCGGGCGCCGATGGCGCCACGAGCGCCGAGCTCGGCACCGACCTGGACCGCCTCCTGGGGCGCAGCATCGAGTTGGCCGGGCAGGGACGACGGCGGTGAGGATGCGGTGACACGGGTGGACTCGATGAGCCCTCGGGGCGAGGGCCCCGCAAGGACCAGCGGCGCCGTGCGCGCACTGCTGGCGCCGCTGCGCCTCTACCAGCGTAACATCTCGCCCGCCTTCGGACGCCGCTGCCGCTACTACCCGACCTGCTCTGACTACGCCGGCCAGGCCCTGACCGTGCACGGGGTGCTCAAGGGCGGCCTGCTGGCCACCTGGCGGCTCCTGCGCTGCAACCCGCTGACGCCAGGCGGCGTCGACCACGTGCCCGACCCGGGCAGGTGGCGTTATCACCATCCCCACGACGTTCCCCGTTTCGAGATCGACGCCCTCGGGCGTTGAGGTGACGGGACCCGGCCGGAACCTCCGGCCGGCGGGGCCCGCCGCCCCGCCTGACAGCAAGGAGTGCAATGGACACCATCGTGTGGCCGCTCAAGGTGGCCGTCGCCTGGGTGATGGTCTACATCCACAAGTTCCTCGTCCTCATCGGCTTCCCGGGCGGCCCGGGCGTGGCCTGGGTCCTGTCGATCGTCGGCCTGACGATCTTCATACGGATCCTCATCTTCCCCCTGTTCGTCAAGCAGATCAGGGCCTCGCGCGGCATGCAGCTCATGCAGCCCGAGCTCCAGGCACTCCAGGCGAAGTACAAGGGCAAGAAGGACCCCGCCTCCCAGCAGCGCCAGCAGGAGGAGATGATGGCGCTGTACCGCAAGCACGGGACGAACCCCTTCTCCTCGTGCTTCCCGATCCTGTTGCAGATGCCGATATTCTTCGCGCTGTTCCGGGTGCTGGCATCCCTGGAGGCGGTGGCCACGGGGAGCTACGCGAACCACGACTCGATCGGCCCGCTCACCGCCGAGCTGGCCGAGGACGTCCAGAACTCGACGGTCTTCGGGGCCAACCTGTCGGCCTCCTTCATGAACAGCGACTCGCTGCAGGTCAAGGTCGTCACCGTCGTCCTCATCGTGCTCATGTCCGTGTCCCAGTGGTACACGATGGCCCAGCTGAGCATGAAGAACATGCCGGAGTCGGTCAAGAACTCCGACAACCCGATGATCCGCAGCCAGCGGATCATGATTACGGTCATGCCGATCTTCTTCGCCTTCACCGGTGTGCAGTTCCAGATCGGTGTGCTCGTCTACTGGCTGACGACCAACCTGTGGACGATGGGCCAGCAGTTCTTCACAATCCGCAACATGCCGGCCCCGGGGTCGGACGCCGAGAAGAAGTACCGCGCCCGGGTCAATGCCAAGCGCGCACGCAAGGGTCTTCCCTCTCTCGAGGAGGAGGAGAGGGCCACCAAGGAGACTGAGGGCGGGTCCTCCGGGGGCCAGCGGAACCAGCCGGTGCGCAAGGACCGGCAGAAGAAGGTGGCCGGTGCTCCTTCGTCCGAGGAGTCCGCGGACACGACGGCGCGCTCGGGTGAGAGCGCCGCTCCCGGCGGGCTGACGCCCGAGGAGATCGCCCGTCGGCGCTATGAGCGTCGGGCGCGCGAGCGGAAGCAGGCTGCTGCCAAGCGCAAGGCCCAGAACCGCACGAAGCAGAACCGCAAGAAGTAAGTTAGCAGGAATCATCCCACTGTAGATAGGGGGCACTTATGAGTGAGAATGCTGCGCTGTCGACGACGGTCAAGCGCCTCGAGGAGGAGGGCGAGATCGGCGCCGACTACCTCGAGGAGCTGCTCGACATCGCCGACCTCGGAGGGGACATCGACATCGACATCGACCACGGCCGGGCCTCGGTGGCGATCGTGGCATCGGAGGAGGGAGATGAGCGCGAGCTCGCCGACCTGGTCGGCCGGGGCGGCGAGGTGCTCGAGGCCGTCCAGGAGTTGACCCGCCTGGCGGTCCAGGCCCGCACGGGTAACCGCTCGCGGCTCATGCTCGACATCAACGGATACCGTGCGGCTCGGCGGGCCGAGCTGACCTCGATCGCCCAGGAGGCAGTCGACCGGGTCAGGGACACCGGCGAGACCGTGGCTCTCGACCCGATGAACCCCTTCGAGCGCAAGGTGTGCCACGATGTCGTCGCGGCGGCCGGCCTCGTCTCGGAGTCCGAGGGTGCCGAGCCGCACCGCTACGTCGTCGTCATGCCCGCCTCCGATGAGGAGCCCGGGGCGGACGAGGACCAGGACTGACCCGTGGAGGATCTGCTGGCCCTGGCCGACCCGGCACCGGAGGAGCCCGACGAGGAGGTCCGGGCGCTGTTCGGCCTGGCCTTCGGCGCCGCCGAGCACTTCGCCGAGATGCTCGTCGCCGAGGGCGAGCTGCGGGGGCTCCTCGGCCCGCGCGAGCTGCCCAGGCTGTGGAGCCGGCACCTGGTCAACTCTGCGGCGGTCGTGCCCTTCCTGCCGGCACGTGGCACGGTGGCCGACGTCGGTTCGGGTGCGGGCCTGCCCGGGGTCGTGGTCGCGCTGCTGCGCCCCGACCTCGACGTCACGCTCGTCGAGCCGATGGAGCGACGCGTCGAGTGGCTCGACCACGTTGTTGCCGAGCTCGACCTGGACAACGTGATCGTGCGACGCGCCCGTGCGGAGGAGGTCAAGGACCGCTACGACGCCGTCACGGCGCGGGCGGTGGCCAACCTGTCCAAGCTCGTCCGGCTCACCGCGCCCCTGCTGCGCCAGGGCGGGAGCCTGCTCGCCCTCAAGGGCGCCAGGGCGGAGGCGGAGGTCGAGGAGGCGAAGTACGTCATCAAGAAGGCGAAGCTCGAGCCGGCTGTCGTCCATGAGGTCCTCACCGTGGGCGAGGAGTTGACGAAGGTGGTCGAGGTTCGCCGTCCCAAGCGCGGTTGAGGGCGGTTGGCGGCCCCTCGGCTCGGTCTCGGATCGGCCGGGATCGTGCGCGACGCGCCCGAGGTCACGGGGCACTCCGCCTGGAGGTCCCTGGCCTCGCGTACACTGAAGCATCCGGACGGCACGTGCCGTCGGGACGTCGTTGTCCGAGGAGAAGCAGTTGACGGGATCGTCCATCTTCGATCAGCTCCGGGCTGACCGATCGGCACTGGAGGGACTCGCCGAAGGCGGTTTTCCACGCCCAGACCACACGCGCATCATCGCGGTGGCCAATCAGAAAGGTGGCGTCGGCAAGACCTCGACCGCCGTCAACGTCGCCGCCGCCCTGGCGGACTCGGGGCTGCAGGTCCTCGTCATCGACGCGGACTCGCAGGGCAACGCCTCGACGGCGCTCGGCGTCCCCCATGATGAGGAGCACGCGTCGATTTACGACGTGCTCGTCGAGGGCGCGTCCATCGACGAGGTGGTCGTCCAGACACGTTTCGCCCAGTCCTTGTGGTGCGTGCCCTCGACCATCGATGTCGCGGCCGTGGAGGTCGAGTTGATCGGCTCCAGTGAGCGGGAGTCTCGACTGCGGATCGCCCTGGGCGAGTACATCGCCTCCCGGGAGCGTCAGGGCATGGAGCGGCTGGACTATGTGCTCATCGACTGCCCGCCGTCCCTGGGCATCATGACGATCAATGCCTTCGTCGCCGCCGGTGAGGTGCTCATCCCCATGCAGGCCGAGTACTACGCGCTGGAGGGGCTTGCCCTCCTGTCGAAGTCCGTGGAGCGGATCGCCGCGATTCACAACCCGGGTCTGGCGGTCTCGATGATCGCACTGACGATGTTCGACAAGCGCACGACCCTGGCCCGCGAGGTCGAGGAGGAGGTGCGCGCCTACTTCCCGAGCGCGACGCTGGACACGAAGATCCCGCGTTCCGTGCGCGTGGCGGAGGCGCCATCCTTCGGGGCACCGGTCGTCTTCTGGGACCCGCGCTCGACGGGGGCGGTGGCGTACGCCATGCTCGCACAGGAGATCGCGCTGCGCGGGGTCAGCGACGGGCAGTCCGTCCAGGGCGACGACGTCAACGAGGAGGAGTGAGCATGGCTCAGAAGAAGCGGGGCCTGGGACGAGGGCTCCAGGCGCTCATCCCGGACGCGCAGGTCGAGGCTCCGGTGCGCCGCCCCTCGGACGTGTTCTTCCCGGAGGGCGCTCGTGAGGAGGAGACTGAGGCCGAGGAGACGTCCGCGCCGGCGCGGCGGCGCTCTGATGACGTGGCGGCCACGCTGCTGGCGCCCTCGAAGCGAACGAGGCGGCCCACGCGCAGCGGGACGAGGAAGAAGCCGGAGGCGGCACCCGCCGCGGAGGCGGCAGACTCGGGCGATGGCCAGGACGATGTTTCACGTGAAACACCGGCGCCGTCGGCGGGAGGCGCGGCGTCCGGGTCGGCGCGGCGGCGCACGCCGGCTCGCCGCGAGGCAGGCAGAGGCCAGGAGGAGCGCCGCGAGACCGCCCCGAATTCCCGTCCGGTCGACGAGCCGGTCGAGGAGTCCGTCGAGGATCGGGCTGAGGTGCCGGTGGAGCAGAGCGAGCCGGAGGCGGCCGCGGTGGCCACGGGTTCCACGGAGGCCGCTGAGGAAGCCGCTTCGGCTGCTCAGGACCCGGAGGAGGAGCCCGCTGACGAGACGGTCGAACTCGTGCCGGTTCCCGGTGCGACTTTCGCCGAGTTGCCCGTTGATCTCATCACGCCCAACCCGCAGCAGCCCCGGCAGGTCTTCGACGAGGAGGACATCACCGAGCTGGCGGCCTCGATCCGTGAGGTGGGTCTTCTTCAGCCGATCGTCGTGCGGCGGGCGGATCTCGACGATGACGGCGGCGGCGAACCCCACTACGAGCTCATCATGGGTGAGCGTCGGCTCCGTGCCGCCAAAGAGGCGGGCATGGAGACAATTCCGGCCGTCGTGCGATCGACGGCGGATGAGGACCTGCTTCGCGACGCCCTTCTCGAGAACCTGCACCGCGTCCAGCTCAATCCCCTCGAGGAGGCGGCGGCGTACCAGCAGCTCCTCGAGGACTTCAACTGCACGCATGCCGAGTTGTCCCAGAAGATAGCCCGCTCACGTTCGCAGATCTCCAACACGCTGCGTCTCATGAAGCTGCCTCCCCTGGTGCAGCGACGGTTGGCCGCCGGTGTGCTCTCGGCGGGCCATGCCCGCTCTCTGCTCGGTCTGCCCGACGCTGCGGCAATGGAGAGGCTGGCGCAGCGGATCGTCGCGGAGGGGCTGTCGGTGCGTGCGACGGAGGAGCTCGTCGCGCTTCACGACGAGCCGGCACCGGCGCGTGGAGCCGCCGTGCTGCGTGCGCGCAGCACCCCTCTGCCGGCGCTGTCGACGAGGCTGTCCGACGCTTTTGACACCCGCGTCAAAGTGACGCGGGGTGCGAAGAAGGGCAGGATCACGATCGAGTTCGCAGGCGAGGACGATCTGGCCCGTCTCATTGAGGCCCTCGCGCCGGGGACGTCGCTCGACGAGGACTAGACGACTATCAAGGGCGGGGCCCGCGTCAACGCGGGCCCCGCCCTTGTTTCACGTGAAACATCTGGCGGACGCTCAAGCGATGTAGTCCGCGAGGATCGTCCGTGCCGGGCAACGCATAAGCGACTTGGCTGGTGGGGAGGACGATCGCCGACGCCGAAACACTTGTCGCCTCCATACCAGGCACTCTCCCCGTGGGCGGACGACAAGTTCGGCGCGCGGCCCGTCGTGTGCGACGGCGATGCTCGGGCTCGATAGCTGTTGTCCTCGCGGCACACGCTCACGTAGCCCTGATGCCACACGCTCGTCGGCGGGCGACATGATGGTCGTCGACAACCGCTATCGGAATAGCAAGGTCGCCGGGTGCGTCCAGCGCTCCCGACCGGCCGCCAGGCGCTACCCCGAGTGCCGCAGGGTGGGTGAGCCCATGCCTGGGAGAGCGTTTCATCCGGCTCCGCTCAAGCCTGAACCGCAGGGCGGGCTGTAGGAGCCGCGTCCTCAGTAGACGGATGTCGCCTGATGAGAGACCCGGTCAGTTCGTTGTTCGGACTGTCGTTGTGTGGTCGTCCGTTGACCGCAGGGTGAAGGGCGCGCGCATGATCCGGCTGGTCACCGGGGTAACGTCGTCTCGCGGGCGGCGATGCCCGGTAAGCACGACCGCCCCTGATCGGCGGGTGGAGGCGTGTTTCACGTGAAACACCCACGCGGAAAACCGTCTCCCGGTGCGCCGGTAGTCGTGTAGCGCGGTGTCCGTGGTTGCATCGAATCCGGGCGCGGTCGCCTTGGACTCCTTGAAGCGAACCTCTGACGGTTCTCTCGATCGGAGTCCTCACGTTATAGCCTCTTCTGCTCTGGACCCTCCCGGCTTGCGAGGTGGTGCTTGGCGAGTCCTCTCCCGATCTCGTGCGCAGCGTGCGGTACGAGGCGATCAACACCTTGTCGTCGGTGGACGGAGACGCGGTCGGCAGTGCCGAGTGCGGTCGGTCGGGCTCGGACCGGTTCCCACGCAAAGGTGGTCGCCACCGCGCCCTATACGCGATTATGTTCAAGTCTGTCGCCGCTGACGCCCGGCGCGTACTGACCAGCTTCACCCGTCAGTCGCCCGAAGGACCGTTACACGACTCAACGGGGGTTGACCTTGACCAGCCTCGCTGGCACGTTCAGTAGATAGTTGCGCCGCAGCGCATGCGCGGCGGGGAGGGGCGTGTTTCACGTGAAACACACACCCGGACCGTACCGCCGGTGAGCCGGGAACTGCGCTGATCCTGTGGTGCCGTACGGTCTGCGTCCCCCTCCTCCGGTAGAGACCATGAACGGGTGGCGACGACGGGCGCAACCACCAGTGATGCGGATCCCTGGGATCATCAGGGAGGGCTGTGTTTCACGTGAAACACACACCCGGGACACCGTCTGCTCGCTGTGCCGGTAGTTGGTATGGCGGTCGGCACCGCGCCCAGGACATGACTGTCTTGACGTCTGTTGCTGCCGACGCCCCTACTGCCCGCAAGGCAGGCATTGTGATCAGCGCAGTCGCTACAGTTGCCGACCGAGACGGACACGCAAAGACCTCGGTATACGGGTTGGGACAGGCCACGGGGACGGTGCGGAACAGCTTCCTCGCTGATCTCCTCGTCCGCGGCCGGGCCGGGGTGAGGAGAGCGATCTCCCGCACCCATACCGAGCTCGTGGATGCGATCGCCGCGCACCTGCGCTGTGAGGTCGGACAACTCAACCGAGCGACCGAACGAGGACATCCGCCGCATCGATGCCGTGGGTAGGTTCCCGACTCGCGACGCGACAGTCCGTCTCGTCGGTGCGGTCCTGGCAGGACAGGCCGACGAAGAGGCACGATAACGCAAACATCTCAGCCTCGACGTTCTGAGCCGATGCCACCTTCGCTCCGTCCTCGCTAACGACAACAGAACCACGGTCTATCCCTGCCTGCCCTGGCCTCTTGACCCCAGATCAGCCGACTGACCGTTACACACGCAGAGAGAGTCAACCTTGACCGGACTCGTTAGCCGGTTCGGTTGGCAGCAGCACGCCCGTATCCGCGCGACGGGGAGAAGCGTGTTTCACGTGAAACACCGTCCCTGAAACCGCATTGCTGGTGAGCAGAGAACTGCGCTGATCCTGTGGTGCCGTACGGTCTGCGTCCCCCTCCTTCAGTCGGGACGAAGAACGCGGGCGACGACGGGTGCGGCCGTCACCAACGCCGGTGAAGCAGCCGACGGATCAGGAACGGGCTCGCCTGCGGAAGAACGTGCTGGACGATATAGGGTCGGTGATGAAGCCCGCAGCCATCGCGGCGTACCTGGAGAACAGCCGGGAAGGAGGCCTCGAAGGACTCGACCGGCTGCCCGTTTTGCAGGACACGTCCCGCCACCGTGCACGCCTCCCCGTTCCAGGGCACTCCTACCTCGGAAAGGGGGCGTCGTCGAAGCAGTTTCGAATCCGGCCGTCAGCGGCCGCGCAGGTGTTTGAGGACAGCCCAGGCCATCACCGGGACCTGCGGAGGGAGCTCGCCACACGCGCCGCCGGCGCAGCGAGTGTTCCGCTCGACCGCAGCCTGCACTGTCGAGAAGACCGTGCTTCACGTGAAACATACGGGATCGAGGACATGGCGCCGCCCCGCCTCCACCGCGGCCGCCTCCGTCTGCGGGGACTCATGTTTCACGTGCAACACGGGCTCCCCTCCGGTCGAAGGGGAGCCCGTGTCGCTTCAAGAATCACGGAGTGACGAATGGCGAATGGACGAGTGCGTCGTACAGGGCCGGCAGGTCACCGTCTGCCTCTGCGGCGAGCGGTAGGAGCGAAGTCTCCGTCATCCCGGGAACGACGTTGACGTCGATGAACCACGGTGTTCCCTGGTCGTCAAGGATGAGATCGGTCCGGGAGATATTGCCCAGACCGAGGGTGGTGTGGACTGTCAGGGCGGTGTCCTGGACCCGCGCCAAAGCCCCCTGCGGCAGCCGCGCCGGCACAAAGTACTCCGAGCGGCCGGGGTTGTAGCGGGCGTCGAAGTCGTACTGGCCCTCCGTGACAACCTCGACCGGCGGCAGCGCCCGGGGACCCTCTCCCGTGTCGACCACCGAGATGGCGAGCTCGGTCCCGCTGACGTACTTCTCAATGAGAGCGCGCTCGTCATAGGAGAAGCAGGCCACCATAGCGCGGCGGAGCTCGTCGGCGTCGGTCACGTAGGACACGCCGAGCCCCGAGCCGCCCTGGTTGGGCTTGACGATGACCGGCAGGTCGAGGTGGGAGGCGACGACGCCGAGGACATCCTGCGCTCCGAGCTGGCTGAAGTAGGCCTTGGGCAGCGTGACCGAGTCGGGTGTGAGCACGCCCCCGGTGCGCACGGTGGCCTTGGCGGTCGGCTTGAACGACGCACGCTGACAACCATCGGAGTGGGTGCCGACGTAGGGCAGCCCAAGGGCGATGAGGACGTTCTGCAGGCCACCATCCTCACCGTCACCACCGTGGACAAGAGGCCACACGACATCCGGTCCGAATGCGCGCAGTGAGGCGATGGTGCGGGCGTCCACGTCGAGGACGATGACGGTGTGACCCAGGTGCTTGAGGACACCGGCCACCCGGTTCCCCGACCGGAGGGAGACATCGCGCTCATGGCTGAGGCCTCCGGCAAGGATGGCGATGCGGAGCGGGTCGCTCGTCTCGTGGAGCGGAGCAGAGGTCGTCATGTCATGTCCTCAGATCTGGTCGGGTGCCGGCGCAACAACGCCGTCTGACGGCAAGGAACGGGTCGGGCCGAAGAGGGACACGAGCTCCAGGTCCTGGTTGACGACCTCGGACAGGCGCCGCACGCCCTCTCTGATCTCGACGGGTTCCGGGTAGCAGAAGGACAGGCGCATGTGATCCTGCCCGGAGACTCCTCCGGGGAAGAACGCCGTACCGGACACGTACGCAACGAGGTTGGTCACCGCGCGCGGGAGCATGTCCTTGGCGTCCAGACCCTGGGGAAGCCTCACCCACACGTAGAAACCGCCGTCGGGGACGTTCCACGTGCACATGGGCATGAACTCCTCGAGCGCGGCGATCATGGCGTCCCGGCGACCACGGTACATGCCGCGGAACTCCTCGATCTGCTGCCTCCAGTCGAAGTGGTCGAGGTACATCGAGATCGAGTACTGGCCGACCGAGCTCGGGCACAGGATCGCCGCCTCGGAGGCGAGCTTCATCTTCTCGCGTACAGCCGCCGGGGCAACCGCCCACCCTACGCGGTACCCGGGAGCGAAGATCTTGGAGAAGGAGCCGAGGTAGACGACGTCCTCGGGGGCCAGCGTCTTCAGCGCCGTGTATGTCTGCCCGTCGAAGCCGAGGAGTCCGTAGGGGTTGTCCTCGACGATGAGAATATGATGCCTCCGGCAGATCTCGATGATCTGAGGACGCCTCTCCTCCGAGAGGGTGACCCCGGCCGGATTGTGGAAGTTCGGCAGGCAGTAGAAGAACTTGATGGGACGCCCGGCCTTCTCCAGCCGGATGATCCTGTCCTCCAAGGCCTCGGGGATGACGCCTTCGGCATCGATGGGGACCTGCTGGACATCGGCCTGGTAGGTCGCGAAGATCGACAACGAGCCGACATAGGTCGGCGCCTCGGCGAGAATGACGTCGCCGGGGTCGATGAAGAGCTCGGTGACAATATCGACCGCCTGCTGCGACCCGGTAGTGATGATGACGTCCTCGGGATCGGCCGAGATCCCTTCCAGCGCCATGATCTCGGGGATCTGCTCGCGCAGCCGGGGAAGCCCCTGCCCGTTGCCGTACTGAAGGGCGCGGCCCCCGTCCTTGCGGATCATCTGCGCCGTGGCGTCGGCCAGGCGGTCAAGGGGAAGATCCTTGAGGTTGGGCATCCCCCCCGCCAGCGAGACGACCTCCGGACGGGCGGCGACGGCGAATAGTGAGCGTGTCTCGGAGGCCCGCAGGCCATGAGCTCGAGCGGCGTAGCTGTCCAGCCACGGGTCGAGCCGATTGCCTTTCACCTGATGAGTCTCGCTCACGTCCTGCTCCTTCCTCGGCGCGTCCGGGGCGTCGATGAGCCATAGTCTCTCACGGGAGGCCGATATCGATATCCCGGCCGAGACCAGAACCACGCGGCCACCACAGTGGAGCGCCTCCGAGGCCGCCCTGTTTCACGTGAAACATCTGCGCCACGGCCGGCGGGCCCGGTGGGGCCCCTCAGGCAGGCCGGGCCCCGCGGGCGACGATCTCGCGCAGCGCGTCGAGATCGTTGGGGATCTCCGTGACGTGTTGCTCGCGGGCGAGAAGCTCGGTGATGACCGGTGGGACCGGCGGTGCGCTCCCCAGAGCCTCGGTGACGGTCTCGGGGAACTTGTCGGCGGCAGCGGTCTCCAGAACCAGTGTCGGAAAACCGGGCTCCATGAGTCGCAGCGCGACAGTGACGCCGTCGGCGGTGTGCGGGTCGATGAGGACACCGCTGCGTTCTTGGACAAGGCGGATCGACGCCAGCCGGTCCTCGTGGGTCGAGGTGCCCGAGACGAAGCCGAACTCCTCGCGCAGACGATCGAGCTGATCAGACAGGTCGAGCAGACCCGCGCGCTCGAGCTCGGGCCACCGGCGGGCGAAGTCCTGCGGGCCGAGGAGCTCGGCGATGAAGCGCTCCAGGTTCGATGCCTTGGAGATGTCCATGGACGGGCTCGATGTCGCCAGCGTCTCCCCCCGGGAGCGGGGCCGATAGACCCCGGTGGAGAAGAACTCGTCGAGCACGTTGTTCTCATTGGTGGCCAGGATGAGCCGACGGATGGGGACACCCATCCTCCGAGCAAGATGACCGGCGTAGATGTTGCCGAAGTTGCCTGAGGGTACGACGACGTCGATCGCTACTCCGTGACGCTGTTCCGGCGCCGTTGCGTCTGAGGCACGCAGCCAGGCCCAGACGTAGTAGACGATCTGGGCGGCGATCCGGCCGATGTTGATCGAGTTGACGGCACCCAGGGAATGCTCGGCCTTGAAGGCGGCATCGCTGTTGAGCGCCTTGACCAGGTTCTGGCAGTCGTCGAAGACTCCGTCGACCGCGATGTTGTGGATATTGGGGTCGCTCAGCGAATACATCTGGGCACGCTGCACATCGCTCATCCGGCCCTGCGGGGAAAGCATGAAGACGGCAACGCCGTCCTGACCGCGGAAGGCGTGCTCGGCGGCCGACCCCGTGTCCCCGCTCGTGGCCCCCACGATGGTGAGCACGCGGCCCGTGCGCTCCAAGACATAGGGAATTGCCTGGCCGAGGAACTGCATGGCGAGGTCCTTGAAGGCCATGGTCGGCCCATGTGACAGGCCGACGAGCGCCAGGCCGGCGGCCACCTCCTCCACCTCCCGCAGCGGCACGACCGGCGCGGGGAACCTCGCGAGGCCGTAAGCGGCCGAGGTCATCGCGGCCAGGTCCGCACGGGGCAGGTCCGAGGCGTAGAGGCCGATCACTTCGGTCGCCAGCTCGGGGTAGCTCAGCCGGCGCCAGGACTCCAGGGTGTCCGGCGTGAGCGCCGGGACCGCCGCGGGCACCGCCAGCCCGCCGTCTGGCGCCAGGCCGGAGATGAGGACCTCGGTGAAGCCCGCGGGGTCCATCCCGCCGCGTGTCGAGATGTAGTGCATGTGTCCGCTTTCGCTCGCTGAGGGCGCAGTCGAAACTATGCTACCAGCGCCCACTATATGGGACAGAGGCGACCGCGATGCGGCACGGTAGTGGCCTGGGTCACTGCCTGCGTGTCAGGCGAGCACCCGCTCGACCTCGGCCTTAAAGGCGGCCTTGGGGCGTGAGCCGGAGAACTGGTGGAACACCTCGCCCTCGCGCACCACCGCGAAGGTCGGGATCGAGCGCACACCGAAGGAGCGGGCGGTCGCCGGGTTGGCGTCGACGTCGATGGACACGAACTTGACCGCGTCACCGAGCTCCTTGGCGACCTCCTCGACCACCGGCGCCATCTGGCGGCAGGGGCCGCACCACTCGGCCCAGAAGTCGACGACGACGGGGACCTCGGAGGCCAGGACCTCCGACTCGAAGGTGGAGTCAGTGACCTCGGTGCTGTGGGACATGGTTCTTCTCCTCAGGTGGGGCGCTCAGGAGCGCAGGGTCTCGAGATAGTGCTCAGCGTCCAGGGCGGCGCGGCAGCCGGAGCCGGCCGCCGTGATCGCCTGCTGGTACAGGGGGTCGGCCACGTCGCCGCAGGCGAAGACACCGGGGATGCCGGTGCGCTGGGAGGGCGAGTCGACGACGATGTAGCCGGCCTCGTCCAGCGTGAGGACCTCGGCGACGAGCTCGGTGCGGGGGGTCTGGCCGATGGCCACGAACAGGCCGGCGGCTGGCAGCTCCCTGCGCTCACCGGTCACTGTGTCCTCCAGGACCACCGACTCCAGGACGTCCTGGCCGTTGAGGCCGACGACCACGGAGTTCCACGCGAAGTCGATCTTCGGGTGCTCCAGGGCGCGCTTGGCCATGACGGCGCTGGCGCGCAGCTCGTCGCGGCGGTGGACCACCGTGACCGAGGAGCCGAAACGGGTGAGGAACAGGGCCTCCTCCATCGCCGAGTCGCCCCCGCCAACCACGACGATCGGCTTGTCCTTGAAGAAGAAGCCGTCGCAGGTGGCGCAGTAGGACACCCCGTGACCGGACAGCCGCGCCTCATCGGGCAGCCCGAGGGTCCGGTACTCCGAACCGGTGGAGATGATGACGGTGCGCGCCTCGTAGACGGCCTCCTCGGTGCTCACCCGCTTGACCTCCCCCTCGAGCTCGAGGGAGACGACATCCTCGTAGCGGATGTCGGTGCCGAAGCGCTCGGCCTGCTCCTGCATGTGGGTCATCAGCTCGGGCCCGAGGATCCCGTCGGTGAAACCGGGGTAGTTCTCGACCTCCGTCGTGTTCATGAGGGCGCCGCCTGCGGTCACCGAGCCCGCGAGCAGCACCGGCTCGAGCTGGGCGCGGGCCGCGTAGATGGCGGCCGTGTAACCGGCGGGGCCGGAACCGACGATGACGACGTCGTGGATCATGACACTCCTGGGTCTGTCGTGTGCGGGGCGCACCCGGAGGGTGGCACCGGTGGTGGAACCCGCAACCGGCGGGGATTGTTCCCCCGGTCCGGCGTGGTGCGGGTCAACGCAGCGTGATCTCGCTGATGGTGGCCTTCCAGTCGCCGTCGGAGGCCCGCGGAAGGCTCGTCACCCACACGACGATCGACTGGGTGGTCGTCGGGGCGGAGAAGGTGAGGCTGGTCGTCCCCGAGCTGAAGGAGCCCTCGGCGAGCAGGGTGCCACCCGCGGGGTCCTCCGGGGTCGTCGCACGGATCTGGACATGACCGCCCTCGCCGGTGCCCTGGATCTCGATGCCCGAGACCGTCGCCGCCTGCTCTAGAGAGAGCGCGACTCCCAGCCCGTTCTTGATGTTGCCGAAGGCGGAGGTCGAGTAGTACTGCGACATCCACTGCGTCGACGGGTCGCCGTCGAAGACATTGGCGACCTCATAGGCGTGCTCGTCGCTCACCCCGTCGGGGTCCACCGGCTGGGCCTGGACGACGACGATCGGGACTGCCTGCGCGGCCGGGTCCTGCGGCGGGGCCGGTGCGGCGGCGGCCGTGGTCGGAACGGTGGAGGCGGCCGGGATGTCCTCCTCGGAGATCCGCACCCCGGCGAGCTGGAGGAGGTTGCCCACCGCGAGCACGAGACCGAGCAGAATGGCGAGCACGAGGCCGGTGATGACGACCTTGGAGGTGCGACTCACCGAGCGCTTCTCCTCGTCCCCCTGCCACTGGCCCTCCTCGGCCGAGAAGGTCTCGAGCCCACCGACCGGCAGCCCCTGGGGACCCGCCGCAGCAGGCTGTTGCGCGGCCGTTGTCGGCGGCGCGGCGGGTGCTTGCGGCGTGGCCGGAGCGCTCGCTGCCGGCGCACCTGCCGCCGGGGCCTCGGCCGGTGCCGGCGTGGCGGGTGCCGGCGTGGCGGAGGCGCCCGTGTTGGTGGGCAGCGTGACCGTCGGCGCCGAGGCGCTTGTCCGGGGTGCGGGACGCGCGGTCGACAGCCGACGCAGGCGGGACAGGACACCACGGGTGGCCTCGGCCACGCCGTCGGCCAGAGAGGTCGTCGTTGACTCCGGAGCCGCAGCCTCCTGGACCTGGGCCGGCGGCTGGGCGACCGGTGCGGATGCCACGGGCAGGCTGGACTTGTCCCACGGTGCCAGGGCGCGTGCGACGACCGAGGCCGACGCGGGCGGCTCGGGTCCCCAGGCGCTCTTGACCAGTGCATCGAGGTCGGCGTCGGAGGCGACCATCTCGGAGGCCAGGCGTGAGGGCGGCACCGGTGCCCCACCGGTGGTGGTCGGTGCCGAGGCGATGCCCGAGCGCTTGCCCGGCCAGCGGTTGGTCAGCCCGTAGTAGAGCAGCTCGACCAGGGCGTGGGCGTCCTTGCGGTCCGCTGCCAGTGGGTCGGCGGAGGTCATCACGTCCAGGCCGAGCGCGGCGGCCTCGACCCCGACCCCCGAGAGCTGGACGGTGCCGTCGGGGCGCAGGCGCACGGAGTCCGGGGACAGGTTGAGGTGGTGCAGGCCGCGGCGTGAGCAGGCCTCGAGCGCCTCGGCGAGCTCACCGACGATGGCACGCACCTGGGCGGGGCTCAGCCCGTCGGCAACGAGCGTCGACAGGGTTGCTCCGGTGGTCGGCTCGGTGACGATGAAGGCCTTGCCGGAGGTCTCGACGTCGTAGACCCGCTGGATCCGGGCGTCGTCGACCAGGACCGCACGTGAGGCGGCCTCGAGCACCTCCTGGCGGTGGGGAGTGGCGGCCGTGAGGACCAGGACCGTCACCTCGCGGTCCAAGATGGTGTCCCGCCCGACGTGCCGCACGATGCGCGGCAGCGTGGCGGGCAGCGGGGACACGAGCTCGTAGCGTCCGGAGCCGATCGGCGTCGCGTTCGTCAAGAGGCTCATCCTTCCCGGGCCCCAGGGTCCCTGTACGTGTGGCGAGAGTGTACCGGGCGCAGCGCTGCGTACGGCCTCGGAGACCGCAGCGAGATCGGCCAGGGTCGGTGCGGGAGCGGGGCGGAAGGGTCGCGAGGGGCGCGGTGCCGGGACATCGGCGGTCAGCGAGTACGGCAGGGGGACGGCGCTGCCCGGTGGTACCGAGCGCGGCAGCACGAGGGGCTCCTCGCCGTCGCCCTCCGCCTCGGCCGGCGCCGGGCGGATAGCCTGGGACATGCGGGTCAGGGCGGTTCCGACCGGGCCCGGCAGCATCCGGCCCAGGCGGCCGATGATCGAGGACAGCGGGCCCGACAGGACCCTCAGCTCCTCGACCCGCAGGGCCGTGGCCACGACCAGGTACACGACGGTCATGACCAGGGCGGACACGAGCAGTGTGACCGCGGCGTCGGTCGGGCGCGACCCGGTGATCGTGCCGTCGGCCGGCCCCAGGAGCCTGCGGATCGCCAGCCCGGTGAGCACCGTCGGCAGCGCTGCGACGACCAGGCGCGCATAGGTCAGGGTGATCCGGCGCCCGTCGAGGCTGGGCAGGTGCCGGCGCATGAGCGGGATGATGACGACGCAGCCCACGACCTGGCTGAGCACCGAGCCGACCGCCGCCCAGGCCATCCAGTGGTTGGCAGGCGCCAGGAAGTAGGCGCCCAGGCAGATGACGACCGGCACGATCCCCACGGGGACGTCGGCCCACAGCAGCCGCTTGGTGTCGGCGTAGGCGAGCATGACCCGCTGCGTGGTGAACCAGATCCCCTGGAAGATGATCCCCACCGCCAGGATCGTCAGGATGGGCGCCGAGGCCGCGGCCTGCGCCAGGGAGATGGAGGGGAAGAAGAGCTGGAGGGCGGGGGTGGCCAGCGTGCCGATCCCGGCGGCGAACAGGACGGTGAACACGGCGACGCTGCGCAGGCCCAGGGACAGGTCGTCGCGCACGCCCCGGGCGTCGTCGGCCGCCGCCTTCTCACTCATCCGGGTGAACAGCGCGGTGATGATCGAGGTCGTCACCAGGGACTGCGGCAGCATATAGATCATCTGGGCGTTGGAGTACATCGTCGTCGAGGGGACGATGACGTCGGCGTACTGCGCCGTCTCCGCGGCGGTCACCGCGCGCGAGCCCAGGTTGGTGGTCGCCCACGTGCCCAGCTCGGCGGCTCCCACACCCAGCAGCGCCCACAGCGCCACCTTCGACATGCCCCCCAGACCCATGCCGCGGATGCCGAAGACGAGCCGCGGGCGGAAGCCCGATCGCACGAGGGGGATGTAGAGGACGAGGGCCTGGACGGCGATGCCCAGCGTCGTCGTGCCCCCGATGAGCGCGATGCGCTCGAAGGTCCACAGGGAGGGGTCCTGCCCGGAGGTGTAGCCGCCATAGATGCGCAGGTAGGCGATGAGGGACAGGATCGAGATGATGTTGTTGAGGACCGGGGACCACATGTACGGCCCGAAGTTCGACCGGGCGTTGAGTACCTGGCCCCACAGGGCGTACAGGCCGTAGAAGAAGACCTGCGGCATGCACCAGAAGGCGAAGGCGAAGGCCAGGGGCTGCCAGCGGCCCAGGCCGGATGCGGTGAGCATGACGACCAGGGGCGCGGCCACCGTGAGGAGCCCCGCGACGGCGGCGATCGTCAGGGAGGCGGCGGTGAGCAGGCGGTTGACCAGCTCCTCCCCGTTGTGCTGGCGCATCGCCCGCACGATCTGCGGCACGAGGATGGCGTTGAGGATGCCGCCGATGAGCAGGCCGTAGAGCTGGGTGGGCAGGGCGTTGGCGATGTTGAAGGCGTCGGCCGCCCCGGAGGCGGTGGCCCCCAGGGCGGCGATGACCAGGGCCGTGCGCACCAGTCCCAGGATGCGGCTGGCCAGGGTGCCGATGGCCATGACGGCGCTGGAGCGGGCGATCGAGCTGGTCTTCCTCGAGGCGGCGGGCGCCGTGGACTGGGTCACCATGGTGCCTCCCGTGGAACGGTGACGATGGTGCGCCGGCCCCGGCGCACCGTGCGCACGATGCCAACGACGAGCATGAGGACGAGCCCTCCCCCCAACACGGCGGTGCCGATCGACTCCCAGTCGGCCCGCACCCGCATGTGGACCGAGGCGGGCACGCCCACGGTCGTGCCCTGCGGGGTCTTGAGCACGATGGCCACGTCGACGTCACCGGACCCCACCGCCTTGACCGGAACCGAGGCGATCGCCTCCCCGTGGGCGGGCACGGTGACCGTCACCGCCCGGGGGGCCTGCAACCGCGGCGAGCTGGGCCGGAGCTGGACGGTGACGGTGGTGGCCTGGTCCAGGGAGGAGGTGATGCGGATCGGCAGGTCGGCGGTGGCGGCGATGAGGTTGACGGTGCGCGACGGCGCTGGGGTCAGACCCGCCGACAGGTCCTCGCCGCGCCCGCGGGCGGCCGAGACCGCCGTCCCGCGGGCCGTGGGATCCGAGCGCCAGGAGCAGGACGCGATCTGGGCGACCAGGTCGGCGTCGGACCCCAGTGCGGCACCGGGGTCGGCCATCATCGAGGTCACCGACCCCAGGTAGGTGAAGGTCGAACGGGCCTGGGCCAGGTCGGAGGCGGTCAGCTCGTCATCGGCGGTCTGGGTCTCGGACAGATCGGTGCGCTCGACCTCGGAGCCGTCCTCGGCCGCCGTCGCGGCGGCAGCGACGAGCTCGGCCAGACCCGCGCCCTGGGTCCATGAGCTGGTGGTCAGGGCGTTGACCTGGGCGGCGACCTCCTGAGGATCGGCGCCCGCCGCGGTCGCCCGGTCCAGGACGACGACGATGTCGCGGCTCAGGCTGGGGGCCTGGCGGGTGAGGATCGCGGTCTGGGCCCGCAGGAGCTGGATCGTGTCGAGGGAGGACAGCTCGGTGGTCTCCTCGCCCAGGACGAGCTGTCCTCTCAGCGCGGCCGACAGCGCCCCGTCGGGCAGCAGGACCGTACGCGCTCCCAGGGTCGTGTGGCCCGAGGGCGTGTAGGACAGGTCCTCGGCCACGTCCATGTCCTCGGTGTCGGCCACAACCGTGGTCACCGAGTCCGGCAGGGCGTTGAGCGTCGTCGTGTCGAGGGGGCCCGCGCTCCACACGAGGGAGGTCCCGGCGCCGGCCCCGGCCACGGCGGACTCCTGGGAGCGGCTGAGGGCCGAGGCGATGAGGTCGCTCTGGCCCAGGTGGGCCAGGGCCGACATGTCGGCGTCGGCCCAGGGCAGGGCGACGACGTCGCCGGCGCTTGCTGCACGGGCCAGCGCCTCGGACAGGGCCGTGGCGTCCGGGGAGTCCTGGGTGGCGCCAGCGGTCGGTGCGGGCGAGGCGCTGGGCGCGCTGGTCGCCGGGGATGAGGCCGTGGAGCCATCGGCGCCCACCCCCAGGGCGGCGAGGATGGCGGGGTCGACGGCCAGGACGACACCCCGGCCGGCCAGGTCGAGCAGGCCGCGGATGCGTTCGGCCAGGGCGGAGTCGGTGGTGTCGGCGGCCTGATCCTGGTCCGTGCTCGCCGTGGCCTGGTCGGCGGCGGTTCCCGCGGCCTCCTCGGAGGACAGCAGGGCCAGGAGCTCCTCGGGTGAGGCGGTCACGGGGATGATGGTGGTCACCCGGGTGGGGCTGACGGTGACGCCCGCGTCCCACAGCATGATCGTGCGGTCGGAGGCCACCGTCTGTGCGCCCTCGTTGACCGAGACCTCCACGCCTCGCGGACCCCACTCCTCGGTGTCGCTCAGGGGCAGGTCCTCGGCGGGGACCGTCACGGAGAAGGGAAGGCTCTGCCCGGCTGGGATCTCGGTGTCCAGGGCGAGGGTGGCCGCCTCGGCCAGGGTGGTGTTCCGCTCCTCGGCGAGCCATGAGCCCAGGCCGTCCCGGGTGATCTCCGTGCTGCGCTGGATCGCGACGAGCAGCTCGGGGTCCGCGATGGCCTCATCGGTGCCGTTGGCGATCGTGCCGGTGATGGTGAGGTCCTCGTCGTCGCGCACGACCTCGGGGGCGAGTGTCTCGACCATGAGGGTCACCTCGCCGTCGACGGGCGTGTCCTGGGCGGGCACGGCCGGTGCCGCCGGTTGGGCTCCGGTGGCCGGCGTCGTCCCGACCACGGCCCGAGCGGTGGCGGCAGGGGCCACCGGCGAGGCGAGGCACGCCAGGGCGCAGCTCGTAATCAGCAGCACGGTGAGCAGCGCCGCGAGCCCTGTGGGGAGCTCGCGCGCGCCGGAGCGGCGTCGTCGAGGGCGCCGTGCTGCCCCGCGGGGAGTCATCCGTCCCCCACGAGGATCTCCTTGGCGGCCGCGACGATACGCCGCTCATTGGGGTAGGCCAGGCGCCGTGCGACCTCGTCCAGGGGAACCCACTCGACGTCCTCGGCCTCGTGGTCGGGGTCGTTGGCTGTGGTGAGGTCGCCGTCGAGAGCCTCGAGGAGAAAGTGGTGGACGACCTTGTGGACGCGGTGCTCCTCCCCGGCGAACCAGTAGTCGATAGTGGCCAGGTGGCGCAGGACGCGGCCGGTGATGCCGGTCTCCTCGGCGATCTCGCGCACCGCGGCCTCCTCGGGGGTCTCCGCCCCCTCGAGGTGCCCCTTGGGCAGGCACCACTCGAGGCGGCCGCCCCGGTTCCGGCGGGCGATGACGGCGGTGTAGGCCTGGCCGTCCCTGACCGACACGACCAGGCCGCCGGCACTCGTTTCGTCGACGACAGGAAGTGCCCGTGCACTCGTCCGGCGCGCCTGGGATCCGGCGCGGGGCTTGCGAGTGCGATGCGTGGGCATGAGGACACTCTAGGCGGTCGAGTCCCGGCCGGTCAGAAGACGACCGCCCCGCGTGGCAGGCTTGGGATGATGAACGCCCCCCGCCCCGCCGATGCCCCCCGGTCCTGCCCGCCCGCCCCCCGCGTGGGGCGGGCCCCTGAGCCCACCGAGGAGGTCGACGCCCAGGGGCTGACGCCCACGGCGCGCACCGCCCTGGCCGGCCTGCCCCCGTCCCTGGCGGCCCTCGGGCACCGCTTCGCCCGCGCCGGCCACGAGCTGGCCCTGGTCGGCGGGCCGGTGCGCGACGCCTTTCTGGGCGCCGTGCCCCATGACCTGGACTGCACCACCTCGGCGCCTCCGGAGGTCACCGAGGAGATCCTGACGGCCTGGGCGGACGCCTGCTGGGACATCGGCAAGGACTTCGGCACGATCGGTGCGCGCAAGGGCGATGACGTGGTCGAGGTCACGACCTATCGCACAGAGGCCTACGAGGTCGGGTCGCGCAAGCCGGCGGTGGCCTACGGCGAGACCCTCGTCGGTGACCTGAGCCGACGGGACTTCACCGTCAACGCCATGGCCCTGCGCCTGCCCGACCTCGAGCTCGTTGACCCCCACGGGGGCCTGGACGACCTGCGTGCCGGCGTGCTGCGCACGCCGGCCAGCGCCGTGCAGTCCTTCGACGACGACCCGCTGCGCATCATGCGGGCCGCCCGTTTCTCCGCCCAGCTGGGCTTCGACGTCGAGCCCGACGTCATGGCGGCGATGGAGGCGATGGCCGGGCGCCTCGAGATCGTCTCGGCCGAGCGGGTGCGCGCCGAGCTCGAGCGGCTCCTGCTGTCCCCCTGGCCGCGGCGGGGCCTGGAGATCATGGTGCACACGGGTGTGGCCGACGTCGTCCTGCCCGAGGTCTCGGCGCTGCGCGAGACGGTGGACGAGCACCGGCGCCACAAGGACGTCTACGAGCACACCCTGACCGTCCTGGACCAGGCCATCGCCCTGGAGACCGGCCCTGAGGGGCCCGTGCCGGCGCCCGACCTGCGGCTGCGGTTGGCGGCGCTCCTGCACGACATCGGCAAGCCGGCGACCCGGAGGTTCATGCCGGGGGGCACGGTCACCTTCCACGGGCACGACCACGTCGGTGCGCGGATGACCTCCCGGCGGATGAGGGCGCTGCGCTTCGACAAGCAGACGACCAAGGACGTCGCCCGGCTCGTCGAGCTGCATCTGCGCTTTCACGGCTACGCCGACGCCGGATGGTCGGACTCGGCGGTGCGGCGCTACGTCACCGATGCCGGGCCGCTGCTCGAACGGCTCCACCGGCTGACCCGGGCGGACGTGACGACCCGCAACAAGCGCAAGGCCCGGATGCTTGACGCCGCCTATGACGACCTGGAGGAGCGGATCGCCGCGCTGCGCCAGGCCGAGGAGCTCGCCGCCATCCGCCCCGAGCTCGACGGTAGCCAGATCATGGCCGAGCTCGGCCTGGCGCCCGGTCCGGTCGTCGGTGAGGCCTACCGCTTCCTGCTTGACCTGCGCATGGAGAAGGGGCCGATGGGCCAGGAGATGGCGCGCGAGGCGCTGCGCTCCTGGTGGGCCGCCCGCGGGGAGTAGGCCCCGGCCCCGAGGCGGGACACTCCCGCCGACACCCTCACTCGTCTCAAGGGGGGTCGTGGCCGGCTCGGCTCAGGCCGTACCGGAGGCCACCTTCTTGTCCAGGCGTGCCCGAAGGTGGGTGCGGACCTGTGGCCACTCCTCGCGCAGGATCGAGTACACGGCCGTGTCCCGCCAGGAGCCGTCGGCCCGGCGCTGGGTGTGGCGCATGATCCCCTCAGGGACGGCGCCGATGGCCTCGATGGCGTGGCGCGAGCGGCTGTTGAGCACGTCGGCCTGGAACTGGACCCGTTCGAAGCCGTGGTCGAAAACGGCTCCCAGGAGCGTGAGCTTCACGTCAGTGTTGACCGTCGTGCCCCACAGGCGCGGTGCATAGGCGGTCCAGCCGATGTGAGCAGCGCCGTGCTCGAGGTGGAAGTCGGCCAGTGTCGTCGTGCCGACGACCTCCTGGCCCGAGTCGCGCGGCAGGCATACGGCGTAGACGTTGCCGACGCCCCAGCGCAGGTAGCCGTCGATGTGCCGCGCCCATCCCGCGTAGTCGGCCCGGTACGCCGCGCTTCCCCCGCCCCAGCCCCCGGCGAAGACCTCGGGGTGCCCGATGGCGGTGTGGAGGGCGGGCAGGTCCTCGGCGGTGAGAGCGCGCAGCGCGACGGCGCGTCCGGTCAGCACCAGCTCGGGCGCAGGTCGGGTGGCGGTCACTGCGCCAGTATGTCAGCCGCGGTGCCCTGCAACCGCGCAGCCTCCCAGCCACAGCCGGCAACCTCGTCGAGCAGCTGCCGCGGGGACGCGCCGGATTGTGTGTCTGGACCGGACGCTGATCCGTACCAACAGGGTCGCCGCCCGCAACCCCGAGACCGTCTACCACCTGTGGTACGCACGTCTTGCACAAGGCCTTCGGGGGCAACGTCCAGGTCCTGACCGATCACACCGGCCTCCCGGTGTGGGTCTGGCCGGTGGCGCCCGGCTCGACCCATGACATCACTGCGGCCAGGGCCCATGTGCTGCCTGCCCTGTACAAGGCCGCTGCTGACGGGATGCCCACCTTGGCAGACACGGGCTACACCGGTTCTGGGGCCGGTGTGCTGACCCCGGTCAAGGGCACCAGGCCCTGTCCCGATGACGCCACCTTCAACCACCTCCACACCGCCCTGCGCGCCCCGGCCGCCAGAGCCAACGCCATGCTCAAGCACTTCAAGGCCCTGCGCCACGTCAGCCTCGACCCATTGACCATCACCACCATTACCGCCGCAGTCCTGGCCATCATGCTCGGTGCCGCTCGCTCGGCAGCCCCCGGGCGCACCGTCTCGCCCCCCAATGCCCGCCCGGCGTCTTGGAACCCCACACTCCCCACCCCATGGTGTGAGACGAAGTTGCCCGGCCACTGAGAAGCGACGACGATGAGGCGTATGCGCGTGCACAACTTCTCCGCCGGCCCCGCCCAGCTGCCCCTGCCCGTCCTGGAGCAGGCGGCCTCCGAGCTGACCGACTGGCGCGGCTCCGGCATGAGCGTGCTCGAGGACTCCCACCGGGCGAAGAACTTCGTCGCCTGCGCCGCCGACGCCGAAGCCACCCTGCGTGCCGTGGTCGACGTGCCGCAGGACTACCGCGTCCTGTTCCTCGCCGGCGGCGCCACCGGACAGTTCTCCGCCATCCCCCTCAACCTCACCGCACCCGGGGACACCGTCGCCTACCTCAACACCGGCCAGTGGTCGGCCAAGGCCATCAAGGAGGCGCGCCGCCAGGGCGTCGCCGTCGAGGTCCTGGCCGACGAGGCCGCCTCGTCCTACACGACCACCCCGGCCCCCGGCTCCTACACCGTCCCCGCCGAGGCCGCCTACCTCCACTACACCCCCAACGAGACCATCGGCGGGGTGGAGTTCCCCGAGGTCCCCGAGGCCGGAGACGTCCCCCTCGTGGCCGACTTCTCCTCGACCTACCTCTCGCGCCCGCTGGACGTGCGGCGCTACGGCGTCATCTACGGCGGCGCCCAGAAGAACCTCGGCCCCGCAGGCCTGGCTGTCCTCATCGTGCGCGAGGACCTGCTCGACCGCGCCCGCCCCGACGTCCCGGCCATCTGGGACTGGAAGGTCATGGCCGGCAGCGACTCGATGCTCAACACCCCGCCCACCTTCTCCATCTACCTCCTGGGACTCATCCTGCACTGGATCCAGGACACCGGCGGCCTGGCCGCCATGGGCGAGCGCAACGAGGCCAAGGCCGCCCGGCTCTACGCCGCCATCGACGCCTCGGACTTCTACGCCAACCCCGTCGAGCCGCGCTCGCGGTCCTGGATGAACATCCCCTTCACCCTGGCCGACTCCGCCCTCGACGCCGACTTCCTCGCCGGCGCCCAGGAGGCCGGCCTGACCAATCTCAAGGGGCACCGGTCCGTCGGCGGCATGCGCGCCTCCCTCTACAACGCGATGACCGACGAGGGTGTCAACGCCCTCATCGACTACATGACCGACTTTGAGCGCACCCGGGCCTGACCGGGCCGTACCCCACCACGCAGGAGACACCTCATCCCATGACCGCCAAGCAGTTCCGCGTCCAGACCCTCAACGCCATCTCGGGCGCCGGCCTGTCCCGCTTCCCCGACGAGCTCTACGACATCGGCACCTCCCAGGCCGACCCCCACGCCCTGCTCCTGCGCTCGGCCAAGCTCCACGACACCCCGATCCCCGACTCGGTCATGGCCGTCGCCCGCGCGGGTGCCGGCACGAACAACATCCCCGTCGAGGCCCTGACCGAGCGCGGCATCCCGGTGTTCAACACCCCCGGCGCCAATGCCAACGCCGTCAAGGAGCTCGTCCTGGCCGGCCTGTTCCTGGCCTCCCGCAACCTCTTCCACGCCGCACTCTTCGCCCGCGACCTGCCCGGCGAGGACGCTGAGATCGCCAAGGCGGTCGAGGCCGGCAAGAAGCAGTTCGTCGGCTTCGAGCTGCCAGGCCGCACCCTGGGCGTCATCGGCCTGGGCGCCATCGGCGTCAAGGTCGCCAACGCCGCCCTGGGGCTCGGGCTCAAGGTCGTCGGCTACGACCCGGCCATCAGCGTCGAGCACGCCTGGCACCTGTCGGCCGACGTCGAGCGCGCCGACTCGATGGAGGACGTCTTCCGCCGCGCGGACATCCTGACCGTCCACGTCCCCCTCATCGAGGCGACCCGGGGGCTGGCCTCCACCCAGAGACTGGCCCTCATGAAGGACACGGCGGTGCTGCTCAACTTCGCCCGCTCCGAGATCGTCGACACCGAGGCCGTCGTGGCTGCCCTCGACGAGGGCACCCTGGGGGGCTACGTCTGCGACTTCCCCTCCACCCTCGTCGACCGCCACCCCAAGTGCATGGCGCTGCCCCACCTGGGCGCCTCGACCAAGGAGGCCGAGCGCAACTGCGCCATCATGGCCGTTGACGAGCTGCGCGGCTTCCTTGAGGACGGCCAGGTCCACAACTCGGTCAACTTCCCCGAGGCGGTCATGGCCCGAACCCCCGGCACCCACCGCTTCGTCATCGTCAACCGCAACGTCCCCAACATGGTCGGGCAGGTCTCCACCATCGTGGCCCAGCACGGTCAGAACATCGCCGGCCTGCTCAACAAGTCGCGCGGGGACCTGGCGGTCACGCTGGTCGACGTCGAGGGCGAGATCTCCCAGACCGTCCTCGACGAGCTGCGCGCCATCGACGGGGTCCTGTCGGCCCGCGGCATCTGAGCGCGGCTCCTCACCGTCTGTCCGCCACTGCCCGGGGCGCCGCCCGGGCACCCCGCCCCGGGGCACCCGGGTGTGTCTCCACTGCGGCCCCGGGCGTCCGGGACCATGAACCGACAAGCACAGGAGCGCCATGATCCGCACCCTCGAGCTGCCGGGGCGCACCCTGGCCATTTCCTGCCACCCCGACGACCGCCTCAGCCTTGAGGACGGTGCGGCCGTGCTGACCTCGGCGCGCTTCGCCGTCCTGCACGACATGCCGCACGGCGAGTTCTACCGCCACGGGCACAACTCCTGGTCGCCCTGCGGCTGGCGTCCCCTGGACGCCCCGCCGCTGCGCATCGAGGACCCCGTGCGCCGACGCACCGCCGACGACAGCGGCTGGGACGACCCGGTGCGCCACCACTCCTCGTGGGTCGGTGTGGTCGAGGATGCCGGCCAGGGGCTCCTTGTGGGGGCCCTGACCGGGGACACGCCCCGGCTGCGCGCCGACACCGCCGCCCTGGAGGCCTTCACCGAGACCGGCCGACCGGGACGGTGGCGGATCGCGGTCGGAGCGCCCACCGAGCTGCTCAGCGACTACGCCCGCGCCGTCGCCGCGGTGGCCGGCCGCCGGCCCGTGCACCCCCAGTCGGTGTGGTGCTCTTGGTACTCCTACTACGAGACCGTCACTGAGGAGGCCATCGCGGCCGAGGTCGCGGGGCTGGCCGGGCTCGGGGTGCGCACGGTCCAGATCGATGACGGATGGGAGCGCAGCGTCGGCGACTGGCAGGCGGGTGAGCGCTTCGGCTCGGGCATGGCGCACACCGCCCGGACCATCCGCGACGCCGGCTTCCAGCCGGGCCTGTGGATCGCCCCCTTCATCGCCGTGCCGGGGTCGAGGACCGCCGTCGACCGCCCCGAGCTCTTCGTCACCGACCCCACGGGCCGCCCCGCGGTGGCCGGCACGAACTGGGGCGTGGACTACCACACCCTCGACCTGACCAGGGCCGACGCCCAGGAGCACGTCGCAGGCATCGTGCGCCGGGCCGTCCACGACTGGGGCTACACCTACCTCAAGCTCGACTTCATCTACGCCGCTGCCGTCCCGGGGGTGCGCTCGGCCCCAGTGGACCGCGAGCGGGCCTACCGGATCGGCCTGGAGGTCGTGCGCGAGGCGGCCGGCCAGGACGCCTACCTCCTGGGCTGCGGCGCTCTCCCCCTGCCCTCCCTCGGCCTGCTCGACGCGATCAGGATCGGGCCGGACGTGGCGCCGCTGTGGGACAACTACGCCAGCTCCGACCCCTCCGACGCCACCGCCCGCAACGCCCTGAGCACCTCGGTCGACCGCCTGTGGCTCGGCGAGGTCATCGGCATCGACCCCGACGTCGCCTTCTTCCGGCACCGCCGCAACCTCCTGAGCGAGGAGCAGATGGGCTGGCTGCGCGACCTGGCCGCTGCCTGCCGCTTCCGCTGCCTGTCGGACCCCACCGCCTGGCTCGATGAGGCCGAGCGACAGGCGGTGCGCGACTTCCTGGCCGGCAGCGAGCGGGTCGAGCTGACCGGCCGCCACCGCTTCCGGCTCGACGGTCGCGAGGTCGACCTCTCCCCGGCCCTTGGAGCCGCGGTCGCCGCCTACCCCCTGTGAACGACCCGGTCGAGGTGGCCGGCCGATGCATCCGACCGCGCGGAGGATTCCGACCGATCGGTGGAATGGCGCGCGATCGGTGACCGAGGGCGAGGCCGAGGCCTCGATGTCCGTCGCGAGCACCTCAGCCCCTTCCCTTCTGGCTCCCCAGTGGCTACTATCTAGTAACCACTAGATAAGCGGCGAGGGAGCCGCTCAGGAGGGTCATATGACGCACACCGACCGCCTCATCTTCGGCGCCGCCTACTACGACGAGTACACCCCCGCCTCCGCCGGCCCCGACCGTCTCGAGCGCGACATGGCGATGATGGTCGAAGCAGGATTCACCACGATCCGCATCGCCGAGTTCACCTGGGGGACGTGGAACCCGGCCCCCGGGACCTTCGACTTCACCCACATCGACCGCGCCCTCGACGCGGCCGAGGCCCACGGCCTGGACGTCATCATCGGCACCCCCACCGCCGCGGTCCCCACCTGGCTGGCCTCCCTCCACCCCGAGGTCCTGGGCGTCACCGCCGCCGGCCCGAACACCTACGGGCCCCGGCAGAACATGAACATCCTGTCCCCGGCCTACCGCCACTACGCCGAGGCGGCGATCCGGGCGCTCGTGGCGCGCACGGCACCGCGGCCCGGCGTCATCGGCTTCCAGCTCGACAACGAGACGAAGTACTACGACGCGGCCAACGATGACATCCAGCGGGCCTTCCAGGCCAGCCTCAAGGAGCGTTTCGCGGGAGACCTCGACGCCCTCAACGCCGCCTACGGCCTCAACTACTGGGCCAACCGGATCAACGCCTGGGAGGACTTCCCGGACGTGACTGGCACGATCAACGCCTCGCTGGCCGCCGCCTTCGACTCCTTCCGGCGCGGCCTGGTCACCGAGTTCCTCGCCTGGCAGCGCGGCATCGTCGACGACTACCGCCTGCCCCACCAGTTCGTCACGCAGAACTTCGACTACGAGTGGCGTGGACACTCCTTCGGCATCCAGCCGGCGGTCGACCACTTCGCTGCGGCCGAGGCGGTCACCCTGGCGGGTGTCGACATCTACCACCCCGGCGAGGACGAGCTGACCGGCAAGGAGATCGGCTTCGGCGGGGACGTGTCCCGCAGTCTCAAGGATGGCGAGCCCTACCTCGTCGTCGAGACCCAGGCGCAGGGCCAGATGGGGTGGCTGCCCTACCCCGGCCAGCTGCGCCTCCAGGGGTACTCCCACCTGGCGGGCGGCGCGATGGGTGTCATGTACTGGCACTGGGGCTCCCTCCACAACTCCTTCGAGACCTACTGGAAGGGCCTGGTCTCCCAGGACTACTCCGCCAACCCCACCTACCTCGAGGCGGCCGTCCTCGGCCGTGAGATGGCTGAGCACGCCGACGCGCTGGCCGGCCTGCGCAAGCGCAACCGCGTCGCCGTCATGGTGTCCAACGAGGCCCTGACCGCCCTGGAGTGGTTCGGCCTGGACAGCGGCTTCCCCCGCGCCTACTCCGGTGGGGGCGCCAACTACAACGACGTCTTCCGCTGGGTCTACGACGCCCTGTTCGAGCTCAACGTCGAGGTGGACATCGTCCCGGCCGGTGCGACGGCGCAGTGCTTGTCGCGCTACGACCTGCTCGTGGTGCCCGCCCTCTACGCCGCCACGGAGGGGACTGTCGAGGCGCTGCGCGCCTATGTGGCCGACGGCGGGCGGCTCGTGACGACCTTCCGCACGGGCGTGGCCGACGAGAACCTCCAGGTCGTCACCGACCGGCAGCCCCACGGGCTGTCGGGGCTGCTGGGCCTGGGCACCGACCAGTTCACCCGCCCCCGGGGCGTGCGTCTGGCCCCGGCCGGAGCCCTGGCCGAACGCCTCGGCGATGCCGCCGGGGCCCAGCGGGCCGGCGAGGTGGACCTGGGCCTGCGCACCTACATGGAGCTGCTCACCCCCGTGGAGGACCCCCAGGGCGACGCCGAGGTCGAGGTCCTGGCCAGTTATGAGCACCACGCCTGGTCCGGTCCCGCCATCGCCCGGCGCGCGGTGGGCTCCGGCTCACTGACCCATGTCGCCGCGTGGACGAGCGCCGAGGTCCTCAAGGAGGTGCTCGCCGTCGTCCTCGACGAGGCGGGGCTGCGGGACTGGCCCATGGACCTGGCCGGAACGGTGACCGTCCGCCGTGGCGTCAACGCCCGGGGCCGGGACCTGACCTACTTCCTCAACTACTCCGCCGACCCGGTCTCCTTCGACCTGCCGGCGGCGGGGACTGATGTCCTGGGCACGACCGGGCAGCCGGGCGCCGCGCTTGGTCGGGGCACCGCCGTCACGCTCCCCGGCTGGGGCGTGCTCATCGTCGAGGGGCAGGCGCGCTGAGACCCGCCGGCTCCTGTCTGTGCCCGCACCCGCGGTCCACCGTTCCTCCAACCGTTACCGACAGCGGATCAACCCCACACCGACCCATACCGACCCTGCACCGACCTCATACCGACACCACGCTGACCTGCACCGACCCGCACTGACATGCACTGACCCGTACCGACACTGCTTCCGCACCGACGCATGAGGAGCTCACGATGTCCGCCGCCACTGCTGCCTCCACTACCGCCACTGCCGCTACGACTGGCCGACCCACCTGGGTCGTCACCACCGAGAACCATCCCTGGCACACCCCCGAGGCCGAGGTCGAGGTGGTGCCCGCCGACGTCTTCCCCGAGGTCCTTGTCCGCCTCGATGCCCCCGCCCAGGAGGTCGAGGGCTTCGGGGTGTGCTTCAACGAGCTGGGCTGGACCTCCCTGTCCCGCGTGACCGAGGACGAGCGCGCCGAGGTGCTGCGCGAGGTCTTCAGCCCCGAGGGTGCCAACGCCTCGGTGTGCCGCATGCCGATCGGTGCCAACGACTTCTCCGTCGACTGGTACTCCTACGACGAGACCGATGGCGACCACGCGCTGGCCGACTTCAGCATCGCCCACGACGAGGCCACCCTCGTGCCCTTCATCAAGGCCGCCCAGGCCGTCCGCCCCGACCTGCGTCTGTGGGCCTCGCCGTGGTGCCCGCCGACCTGGATGAAGACCAACCGGCACTACGCCTGCGGGGTGCCCAACCCCGCCGCCGTCCAGACGCGCTTCGATAACGGGCTCACCCCCGACCGGGCCATCCCCGAGGGCACCGACGGCTTCGTGCTGACCGAGGAGAATCTCGACACCTACGCCCGCTACTTCGGGGCCTTCATCGACGCCTACCGTGAGCGAGGCATCGACATCTCGATGGTCATGCCGCAGAACGAGTTCAACTCCGACCAGGTCTTCCCCTCATGCACGTGGACCCCCGCGGGACTCGTGTCCTTCCTGCGCCACCTCGTCCCCGAGATGGAGGCCCGCGGCGTCGAGGTCTTCCTGGGGACCATGGAGCGGCCCGACCCCCGGCTCGTCGAGGAGGTCCTGGCCGACCCCGTCATCGGTCACCGGCTGGGCGGCGTCGGCTTCCAGTGGGCGGGCAAGGCCGCACTGCCCTTCGTCCACCGGGACCACCCCGGCCTGAAGATCTACCAGTCCGAGCAGGAGTGCGGCGACGGGCAGAACGACTGGCGCTACGCCCGCTACGCCTGGTCGATGATGCGCCACTACTTCACCCACGGCGCCACCGTGTACGACTACTGGAACCTGTCCCTGGACGCCGGCGGGGTCTCCCGCTGGGGCTGGAGCCAGAACTCACTGGTCACCGTCGACCCGCAGACCGGGGAGTTCTCCTTCAACCACGAGTACTACGTCCTCAAGCACCTGTCGCACTTCGTCCAGCCCGGTGCCCGCGCGGTGCCGACCCTGTCCTACACGGGTCACGAGAATGTGCTCGCCTTCGCCAACCCCGACGGGTCGGTGGTGCTGGCTGCGCAGAACGACATGGGCTCGCCGATGCCGATCTCCTTCGGGCTGGGAGACCGGCTCGTGCGCCTGACCCTGCCGGCGGACTCGGTCTCCACAGTGCTGCTGCCCGCGGCGTGAATCCCGGCCCCGCGCCTCGCCTCCGTGGGTGAGGCGCGGGGTGCGCAGGCGCATGCGCACAAGGCCGGGCGCGTCCGGGGTCGGGCGCGTCCGGAGTCAGGCGCGCCCGGGGTCAGCGGTAGCCGTCCCAGGTCGGGGAGGGGAAGAGCAGCGGCTCCCAGCGGGCCCACTCCTCGCTCAGGCAGATCGCGGGGCGGCGGAAGTAGCGGATCTGGACGCCGTCCATCGCCTCGAGCGCCATCTCGACCAGGGGCCGCATGGTGGGCCAGCCGCCCGCCTCGACCACCTGGGGAGGCAGCCGCCACGTGAACTGCGAGTAGTAGTCCCACGCCTGGTCGGGGCGCTCGATGAAGTAGTCGTAGGCGGGGTGGGATGAGTCGGTCGCCTCGGCGCCCAGGGTCATGTAGAGGCCCATGAGCTGGGGGCGCGCCTCGTTGAAGGCCACGAGGTAGCGGAAGTAGGCGGGCAGGCTCATGCCCTCGGGGTGGGTGGCTGCGGGGTCGCCCGAGTCGATGAAGTCCTGAGGCGTGCCCTGACGGTCGTAGCGCTTGTCCAGGAGGAGCTTGAGGAGCCCCTCCTTGGTGCCGATGTAGTGCAGGAGGCCCGCCTGGGTGATGCCGACCCCGTCGGCGACCTTCTGCAGGGACAGGCCGTTGAAGCCGTGAGCGGCCACAAGCGCGGTGGCGACCTCGACGATCTGCTCGCGGCGCTCATCGGCGCTCAGGCGAGTGCGTGACGTCCGAGAGGGCATGCTCCGAGCCTAGATGATCGGCGTCCAGATGCCGGTATGCCGGTATGCCGGGATCGCGGCGGCGTGGGCGGCGTGGGCGGCGTGGGTCAAGTCCCGGGTAGTGGTGTGAGCGCGGTGTCCTGCCGCGCCGGATCCCTGGCGGCACAAGCGCGGCCCGGCACCGGTGTCCGGTGCCGGGCCGCGGGTGGCGGTCATGATCTGCTCAGCGGACGCGCCGGATCGCCATGATGGCGATGCAGCCCAGGACGGCGAAGGTGATCGAGATGGGGAAGACGAGCGTGTAGCTGTCGGTGGCCCGCACGACGTTGGCGGTGATGATCGGGCCGGACATCTGGCCGAGGGTCGTCGACATGTTGAGGATGCCCAGGTCCTTGCCGGCCTTCTCGGGGTTGGGCAGGACATCGACGTTGAGGGCCTGGTCGACGGCGTTGTAGACGGCGTAGCCGAAGCCGGCGATGCAGGCGAACAGGTACATGCCCGTGGTTGTCGGCATGATCCAGGGCATCGTCACCCCGACCGCGAAGCACAGGGAGGCCAGCACGACGGGCACCTTGCGGCGGCGCAGCAGGTCGGACAGCGGCCCGGAGATGAATCCGCCGACGAGCCCGGCCACCATGATGATCGTGTTCGTCAGGGTGACGGTGGCCGCGACCTGAGCCGCAGACAGCGGCTCGCCGGCCTCCTTGAGGTGGTCCTGGATGATGTAGAGCTGGTAGGCGTTGATCATCTGGTAGGACAGCAGCATCGTGAAGCGGCCGATGAAGGCCTTGTAGAAGTCTCCCGCGTTGCGCGTGGGCGGGATGAAGGAGCGCAGCAGGTCGCCCAGGGAGCCGCTCGTGGCCTCGAGGTCGACAGCCGAGCGCTCCTTGGGCCACAGGGCGACGGCGACGATGCCGGAGACGCCCATGAGGATGCCGCCGAGCACGAAGCCCGGGGTCGATGCCTCGCCGGTGGTGATGAAGCGGGCTCCGATGATCGCGCCCAGCGGGTACCCGATGGCGGCGCCCACCCCCCAGAAGGTCGACATCGTGCCGCGGATGTTCTCCGGAACGCGGTCGGACAGGACGGCGATCGCCGGGGCGAGCATCATGTTGAGGCCGACCATGCACAGGCAGTAGTCGATGGTCAGCAGCGTGATGTTGCCGATGACCCCGACGCCGAAGAGGGTGACGCCGCCCAGCGCGCCGCCGGCGACCACCCACGGCGTGCGTCGGCCCAGGCGCGAGCGGGTGCGGTCGGAGAAGTTGCCGAAGACGAGGTTGGAGACCAGCGAGACGATCGCGGTCACGGCGCTGATGGTGGCCAGCAGCGAGTCGGGGTCGTCCACGCCGAGGTCCTTGAGGCGCTGGGGCAGCAGCACGGTGGCGACCGAGCTGAGGCCGAGCGCCCACAGCACGGAGATCGCCATGAAGCCGGCGCCGAAGCGGACCATGGTGGACCCGGAGATCGGCCGGCCTGTGTCGGGGGCGAGGTTGGACAGTGTGGTCGAGGCCGGGGATTCCTCGGTGGGTGTCGGTGCCATGGTGGCCCTTTCATCGAACGACGATGTCCGTCAGGGGACTTACTGAGTGCTTAGTAAGTTCGTTGGTGAGCCTAATTGATCGGTGGTCCAGCCGTCAACGGGTCAGGTGGCCGAGTTCGTACCTTCTGTCTCGGGGGCGGTCGCTCAGGGTGCGTCCGGGGAACGCAGGGTAGGAACCCGGCGAGGGCGAGGCACGTCCGGGGAACGCTGAGTACGAACCCGGGAGCGCGAGTGACGGCATAGGCTTGGTGGGGAGGAAGGAGAGCCATGGGTCGAACCCAGTGCGCCGGGCGGCCAAGCCCGCGGGGCGCGCCGGCCACACCTGCGGGGGCCGCCCCGCTGTCCACAGAGGGTGTGCCGGCCGGCCCGGTGGCGTCGGGATCGACGACGCGGGGAGCAGCAGCGGCCGAGTCCGCGACGTCGGCCGGAGTGACCGGAGCCCACCGGTGCGCCTGACCTCGGACCTGGCCGGGCTGGCCACGACTCGCGACTTCCGCGCTCTGCTCGCGGTCAGGCTGATCTCCCAGACCGGCGACGGCCTGGTCCAGGTGGGTCTGGCCTCGTTGTTCTTCTTCCAGCCCCAGAACATGACGACCGCGGCGGGCGTGGCGGCGGCCGTCGTCGTCATGCTCCTACCCTTTTCGGTCGTCGGGCCCCTGACCGGGCCCTTCATCGACAGGTGGCGACGCCGCCAGACCCTTGTCGTGGGCAACCTGCTGCGAGCGGCCATCATCGGCGCCACGGCCGCCGCGCTGGAGGCGGTGGGTATCGGATCGGTCGTCTACGGTCTTGTCCTCGTGGCGCTGGGCATCAACCGTTTCCTGCTGTCCGTGCTGTCCGCCGGGCTCCCCGAGGTCGTTGACCGCGACCGGCTGCTCGTGGCCAACTCGATCGTGCCGACCCTGGGAGGGGCAGCGGCCGCGCTGGGGGCGGTCATCGGATTATGCCTGCGGGTGGTCCTGCCCGACGGCGCCGCCCAGGACACCGCCAGCCTCGTGGTGGCGGCGGGCCTGTACTGCCTGGCCGCCGTCGTGGTCCTGCGGATCGGGGTCGAGCGGCTCGGCCCGGACAGGGTCGACCGCGCTGTCGGTCCGGCCGAGGCGCTCGCGGCCGCCGTGTCCGACCTGGGCGAGGCCGTGCGCTACCTCGTGGCGCGTGGCACTCCGGGGCTGGCACTGTCCACGATGGCGGCGCACCGCTTCGCGTACGGCATGGAGCTCATCACGATGATCCTGACGGCCCGTAACCTCATGGCTGACCCCCGGGACGCGACGACGGGGCTGGCGGTGTTCGGGATGCTCATGGGGGCGATGGTCACCGGGCACGGGGTGGCGGTCGTGCTCACCCCGGTGGCCCACGAGCGGGTGCGGCCCTCGACGTGGGTGGTCATGTGCCTCATCGGCGGGACGGCCGGCCAGCTCCTCATCGTGGTCGGCCACGAGCAGGTGCCCATGGCCGTGGGGATCTTCGTGTTCGGCGTCGGCGTCCAGGGGGCCAAGATCGCGGTGGACACGATCGTCCAGTCCGACACGGCCGATGCGTTCCGGGGGCGGGCCTTCTCCATCTACGACGTCCTGTTCAACACCGCCGAGTGCGTGGCGGCGGGGGTGGCGGTGCTTGTGCTGCCCGACGTCGGTTGGTCCCGTCCGGTCCAGGTGGCACTCGTCGCCCTCGTATGGGTGGTGGCCCTCGTCTACCGGTGGCGGGTGGGTGTGCTGGGCGACCGCCCGCGCGAGGTCGTCTGGGCCCGCCCGGCGCTGATGGCGCAGCCGAGTCCCTGTGCCGAGTCTGACTATCGGGCGGCGAACGGTGTCAGCGAAGCCTCGACCTCGCGAACAGGGCGATCCCGGCGGCGACGGACACGTTGAGCGACTCGGCGCCCTCGATCATGGGGATCGTCGCCGTCAGGTCGACGGCTGCGCCGACACCGGGCGACATGCCCCTCAGCTCGCTGCCGAAGACGAGCCCCAACGGCTCGTCGAGCTCACTGACCCGGCTCATCGTCGTGTCGCCGTCGGCCGCCAAACCAACGAGCCTGCACCGGGGTCGCGCCCAGGCCAGCACCTCATCAGCCTCGGCCAGCACGACTGGCAGTGAGAAGACGTAGCCGCGGCTTGCCCGCACGAGACGGCGGTCCATGACCGTGTCGAGCTCGCTGTCGCACAGCACCACCCCGGCAGCGCCCAGGGCGAAGGCCGAGCGCACGATCGCACCGATGTTCCCCACGATCCGCACGCCGTCGAGAATGACGACATCGCCGGAGCCCAGGTCGATCTCCTTGAGGCGGGCCGGGCGCGGTGTCGTGGCCACGGCGACGACGTCGGGGCGGCGCCCGGACTTGAAGATCGCCGACATGAGCGGGGAGGCGATGAGCCGGAAGGGCACGCCGTAGGACGCGCACAGGCGCACCAGCTCCTCGGGCACGCGGGACTCATCGGCGTAGACCTCGACCAGCCGCACCCCGCTGCGGATCGCCTCGGCCACCGGCAGCTCGTCCTCAAGGAACATGACCGAGCCCGGCTTGAAGCGCGGCTTGGAGATGTCGACGATCCGCTGGACCGCCGGGTCGGAGCGCCGGGTGATCGTCTCGAGGCCGTGAGGTGTCATCGCCGGTACCCTACACAGGTAGACCGCGGAGCGTCGCCGTGAGAGGACCCCGGTGCTGATGGGCGCGGATGCACCGCGTCAGTGGCGTCGTCCACGAGCCCGGCCGCAGCGGGCCGTGGTGCGAGGCGCCCGACCTCGCACCACGGCCTCAGGCGCGGGCTCGCGCAATTGCCTTGCGGATCTCGTCGATCCACAGGACGAGTGAGGCCATGGCGACGACCACCACCCAGTGCATGGCGTCCAGGGGCGCGGTTGAGAAGGCGGCCTGGAGGAAGGGCACCTCGACCACGGCGATCTGGAGGACGATCGCCAGGGCGATCGAGCCCCACAGCCAACGGTTGACGAACAGGTGGCTGAAGGCCGAGACCGTCTCGGAGCGGGAGTTGAGGGTGTTGAACAGCTGGGCGAAGACCAGCGTCGTGAAGGCCGCAGTGCGCGCGGTGTCGAGGTCGTCCACCGAGACGCCGGCGATCTCAATGACCCCGCCGGGCAGGAACAGGTCGAGGGTCGTCAGGGTCGCGATGGCCATGACGGCGCCGACCAGCAGCACCCCGCCCCACATCCGGGCGTCGACGACCCGGTCCTCGGGCTTGCGCGGGCTGCGGGCCATGACGTCCTCGACGCTGGGGTCCACACCCATGGCCAGGGCCGGCCCGGAGTCGGTAACGAGGTTGATCCACAGGATCTGGGTGGCCACGAGCGGCAGGACCACCCCGGAGGTCGAGTGGTCGCTCAGCCCGATGACGCCGGCCAGCACGACGCCGGTGAAGACGGTGAGGACCTCACCCATGTTGGACGACAGGAGGAAGCGCAGGAACTTCTTGATGTTGTCGAAGATGCGCCGTCCCTCGCGCACGGCGGCCACGATGGTGGCGAAGTTGTCGTCCGCCAGGACCATCGTGGCGGCCTCCTTGGTCACCTGGGTGCCGGTGATGCCCATGGCCACCCCGATGTCTGCGGCGCGCAGGGCGGGGGCGTCGTTGACGCCGTCACCGGTCATCGACACCGTGTGCCCCTGAGACTTCAGAGCCTCGACGATCCGCATCTTGTGCTCGGGGGCCACGCGCGCGTACACATTGGCCTCCGCCACGGCCGCCGACAGTTCGGCGTCGTCCATGGCGGACAGCTCCCGGCCGGTCACGACGCGCGCCCCGCGCTCGGCGATGCCCAGGTCGGCGGCGATCCGTCCGGCCGTGGCCGGGTGGTCGCCGGTGATCATGAGCACCCGGATGCCCGCGCGGTGGGCCTCGGCGACCGCCACGGCCGCCTCGGGGCGCGGCGGGTCGATGATGCCGACGACCCCGGCCAGGACGAGGTCCTTCTCCAGGTGGGAGAAGTCGGCGTCCCCGCCCTGGGCGGCGGCCACCTCCCGCGCCTCGTCCTCGGTCAGGACCCGGTAGCCCACCCCGAGGGTGCGCAGGGCCCGGCCGGACATGTCGGCGATGTGCCCGGTGAAGGCGGCGCGGACCTCATCGGTCAGCGGGGCGGCGTGCCCGCCGGCGTGGTCGACGCCCTCATCGGTGCCCTCGACCGGGTCACCCTCGCGCACCTGGGTGCAGCGCTCGAGGAGCACATCGGGGGCGCCCTTGGACACGAGGATCGTCGTGGAGTGCTTGGCGTCGGTGTACAGCACGCTCATCAGCTTGCGCTCGGAGGTGAAGGGGACCTCGCCCACCCGGGCGAAGCGCCCCTCGCGCGAGCCCTCGGTGCCCAGCTTGCGCTCGGCCACGAGGAAGGCGCCCTCGGTGGGGTCGCCCACGACGCTCCACACGCCGTCGTCGACGGTCAGCTCGGCGTCGGAGGCCATGGCGCCGCCGGACAGGACGACCGTCACCTCATCGCGCAGGGAGCCGGCCAGGGGCTCGGCGTCGGGCTGACCGTCCCGGTCGGCGTCGGGGGCGACATTGCCCTCCGGGCGGTAGCCGATGCCGGTGACGACGGTGGTGCCGGCCGCGGTGACGACCTCCTGGATCGTCATCTCGCTGCGGGTGAGCGTGCCGGTCTTGTCCGAGCAGATGACCGAGGCCGAGCCGAGGGTCTCCACGCTCGTCAGCTTCTTGACCACCGCCTTGTGCAGCGCCATGCGCTGGACGCCCAGGGCCAGGACCACCGAGAGGATCGCAGGCAGGCCCTCGGGTACCGCCGCCACGGCGAGGGACACCCCGAGCAGGAGGGCGTGGATGAAGGTGTCCGAGCTGCGGTCCTCGGCCAGGAGCAGCAGGGTGCCCACGACGACGAGCGCGATGACGACCACGATGATGCCCAGCATCTTGGAGATCTGGTGGATCTCCTCCTGCAGGGGCGTGGCCTCCTCCTCGACGGCGTCGAGCATCGTGGCGATCGCCCCCATCTCGGTGCCCGCGCCGGTGGCCGTGACGACCGCCCGACCGGTGCCCTGAGCCACAGAGGTGCCGCGGTAGACCATCGAGGTGCGGTCGGCCAGGTCGGCGTCGGCGGCGGTGGCCTCGACCGTCTTGGTCACGGCATCGGCCTCCCCGGTCAGGGAGGACTCGACCACTCGCAGAGAGGCGGCGCTCAGCAGCCGGGCGTCGGCCCCCACCTGGTCGCCCTCGCCCAGGACGAGGATGTCGCCGACCACGAGCTCGGCGGAGGGCACGACGACGCGGTTGCCGTCGCGCAGGACCGTGGAGGAGGCCTTCGTCATGGCCGACAGCGCGGCGACCGCGTCAGCGGCCTTGGACTCCTGGGCGAAGCCCAGGATGGCGTTGAGGGTGATGACCGCCAGGATGACGAGGCTGTCCACCGGGACCCCGTGGGCGCCCTCGAGGACCCAGGCGACCGCCGAGATGGCGATGGCCAGGATGAGCAGGTAGACCAGCGGGTCGTTGAACTGGGCGAGGAAGCGCTTCCAGGCCGGCGGCGGTGGTGTGCTCGGCAGCTCGTTGGGGCCGTCGGCGGCCAGGCGCTCGGCCGCAGACGCGGCGCTCAGGCCGGTGGTGGTGTCGGTGCCCAGGTCGGCGGCCACCGAGTCGGCGGGATGGGACCACGGTGCGTCGGGGCGTGCCGCCGCAGGGGCGGTCGTGCTCGTCGAAGGTGTCACGGGCCCATCACACCAGGTGCGCCGTGCCCGGGCGAGGAGAGTTCGCCCCTGGAGGCTGTGGGCTTGGCCGCAAGGTGCCGCTTCCGGGGCTGCGGGGCCCCGCAGCCCCGGTTCAGCCCAGCAGCAGGCGCGCCAGCGCGGTGCCCACGAGGCAGGAGGTGGCCACCCCGATGAGGCCGGGCACGAGGAAGGAGTGATTGACGATGTACTTGCCGATGCGGGTCGTCCCCGTGGGGTCGAAGCCGATCGCGGCCAGGTCCGAGGGGTAGGTCGGCAGGATGAAGTACCCGTAGGAGGCCCCGATGAAGCCGACGACGACCACCGGGTCGACCCCCAGCTGGAGGGCCATGGGGGCGACGATGAGCAGGCCGGCGGCCTGGGAGTTGACGAGCTTGCCGATGATGAACAGCACGATCGCGTAGGCCCACACATGGTCGGCGAGCATCCCCGCCAGGCCGGACTCCAGGGAGTCGAGGTGGGCGGACACGACCGTCTCGGTCATCCAGGCCACGCCGAAGATGGAGAACATGGCGGTGGCCCCCGACTTGAACACGGCGGTCGAGGCGATCCGGCCGGCGTCGACCCGGCAGGTCAGCAGGATGAGCGCCCCGGCGGCCAGCATGACCATCTGGATGACGAGGTTCATCGACAGTGGTTCGAGCTCGCCGGCGTCCCCGGTGGGGAACAGCGGGCGCAGCTTCTCGATGGCGCCCAGGACGACGACCACGGCGATCGCGCCCAGGAAGATCGCCGTGGCCCGGTAGGCCTCGCGCGGGAAGACCTTGCCGATGAGGGTCTCGGAGCCGGAGTAGACGTTGGCGCGGAACTCGGGGTCGGCCAGCCGGGCCTGGAACTCCTCGTCCTTGTCCAGGTCCTTGCCCCGACGCATCGACCACAGGGCGGCGAGCAGGACCCCCGACAGTGACGCGGGCACCGAGACCATGAGGATCTGCGGGACCGACCATCCCACCCCCGTGTTGTCCGCCAGGATCGAGACGACGGACACGGTGGCCACCGAGACCGGGGAGGCGGTCACGCCCATCTGCGCGGCCACCGAGGAGGCGGCCATCGGGCGCTCGGGGCGGATGTCCTTCTTGATGGAGATGTCGGCGATGATCGGCAGCATCGTGTAGACGACGTGGCCGGTGCCGCACAGGACGGTCAGGGTCCAGGTGACCAGCGGGCCCAGCAGCGTGACCTGCTCGGGGTGCCTGCGCAGCAGCTTCTCGGCGAACTGCATCATGACGTCCAGTCCCCCGGATTGTTGGAGGGTGGCGGCACAGCCGATGACGGCCAGGATCGTCAGGATGACGGAGACGGGCGGCTCGCCGGGCTCGAGCCGGAAGCCGAAGACGAGGACGACCAGGCCGATGCCGGAGATGAGCCCCAGGGCGATGCCGCCCTTGTGGGCGCCCACGAGCAGGCAGGCCAGGATGATGACGATTTCGAGGACAATGACGACGGCGGACACGGGCACCTCCGGGGCGCAGCGGATGGTGTGGTCCCCACGACGGTACGCTTGTCTCGCCTCCGATGTGATTGACATCGCGGAGCAAATGGCCTTCGTGGGGCGTCGCGCAGCCGAGCCCGCCCCATAAGCGGGACCTGGGTCCCGACCGGCGACGGGGTGCCGGCCCCGGGGCCGGCACCCCGTCGCCTCAGGCAAGCTCGGGCTGGAGGCCCAGGGTGCCCACGAGGGAGGCGCGGTAGGCCGGCGAGGAGTACTCCTCGACCCGGGCGCGGGCGGCCTCGAGGCGCTCGGCGATGCCCAGGCGCCCGGTGACCTCCTCGTTGCCCTCGGTGCTCACGAAGGTCGTCAGCGCGGTCACGGAGCGCTCGGCGTGAGCCACGTCGCGGCGGACCTTGGCGTCGAGGCGCTCGGCGTACCAGTCCGAGGCGAGGATGGACTCGCGGGTGAACAGCGCGCGCAGCTCCGGGTCGGACAGGGTCCAGCCCTCGGCGCTGCGCCCCTCGACCATGATCTCGAGCAGGGCGCGCAGCGGTGGGACCGCCTGGGCGATGGAGCCGTCGTCGACGTAGTGCTGGGCGACCGCCCGGTGCGTGGCCACGATGACGTCGACCGACTCGGCGAAGACCTCCGGGTCCTGCAGCTCGGGCCGGAGCATCTCCTCGGTGAAGATGACGTCGGGGTGGAGGAAGATCCGGCCGAAGTAGGTCGCCGCGAAGTCCTCGTTCATCCGGTAACCCAGGCGGGAGGCCTCGATCCGGCGGCCCTCGTGCTCGATGTCCTCGATCCGCTCGAGGTAGCCGCCCTCGATGAGGGCCCGGGCGTCGCGCTCCGAGGCGTCCATCCGGGAGAAAATCTCCGGGATGAGCAGCGAGATGTCGTGGGCCACCGTCACCTTCGGGCCGATGCACCCGGCGCTGGACAGCCACCCGTCGTAACCGCCCAGGGCGTAGGACAGCAGGGCGGCGTTGAGGTCGTAGACCGCCGGCAGGGCGTTGAAGGGTGCCTTGGTCAGCGCCCCCTCGCTGCCGGCCCCCGTGGTCGAGGGGGACTTGCCCGTCATCGAGGAGATGAACTCCATGAACAGCTCGGGCAGCTCCATGTAGTGCAGCGGGTTGTAGGCGCACAGCGGGGGGACCGTGCCCTCGGGCGGGTTGTTGCGCCGCCCGGCCGCCACGACGTCGACGCCGTGGGACAGCGGCTCACTCAGCGGCACCTGCTCCCACAGGTGGCTGGACAGGTCGGCCAGGCGCGCCTCCTCGGGACGGGCCAGGTCCGGACGGACCTGGAGGTAGCGCGGGTTCTTCGACGGAACCCCGCCCACGAGGCGCGGGTTGGCCGAGGACACGAAGAAGGTCCGCCGGGCCTCAGCGTCAGGACCCGCGGGGTCCTGGACTCCGGCGGCCCGCTCGACGAGCTCGCGCATGGGCGCGGTGAAGCGCGACAGGCCCGGAGCGTCATCGACCATGGCGCGGGCGTCGTCTGGGGTCAGCGGCTCGAAGTTGGAGATGAAGGTGCCCGGGCGGGACATGTCGAGCTCGGTCTGCTTGTCGTAGCCGCGCACGATGGCGTCGTCGGGGCGCTGGAAGAGCAGGCGCTCACAGTTGGTGACGTACTTGCGCGAGGGGGCGCCCTCGGGGCCGGGCGCGACCGTCGAGGCGGTGATGTCGTCCTCGGTCTGGACCTTGGCGGCCGGGGAGAAGTCGGGTCGCAGCGAGAACAGGCGCCACGCGCCGTCGGCCTCGAAGCCCACGCGCAGCATGTTGACCTTGACCACCTCCCCGTCCAGGCGCAGCGAGCTGCCCGTGCGGCCGTTGATGACCCCCACCGTGAAGTGGCTGCGCCAGTTGGAGCCCCACTCGGGCCGGTAGAAGCGCTTGACGGTGAAGACGAGCTCCTTGACATGGGGCGGGATGGAGGCGAGCAGCGCGTTGTGCTCCTCGTTGTACTCCTCGCGCGGGGTGAGCAGCTTGATGACCGAGCCGAGGCTGCGGTCCGCGGACAGGATCGGGCGGTGGTCGATGCCGTTGGACCGCTCCTCGGCGAAGCGCCCGGAGAAGTCGTGGTCGAGCAGGTCCTGGACGGCGTCGAGGTCGGCCTCGACGTCCTTGATGTAGGCCTCACCGAAGACGAAGGCGTCGAGGAGGGACTTGGAGATCTCCGACTTGCCCCCGCCCGAGACCGTGGCCGGCTTGTGGGCGTGGGTCGACCAGGGCGCGGTACCCACGAGGTGCCACTGAGTGGGGTCGCCCACCCGGTGCTTGGCGTGGATCCGGTAGCCGTTGGGGGCCACGTAGGTCCTTCCGGCCAGCAGGGGCACCGAGCTCGTCGTGCCGTCCGGTCGGGCCCAGCTGACGGTCTGGCTGCGCATCGAGTAGGTGGCCCCGCCGGGCACGAGCACGACCGAAGCGTCGGTCAGGTCGACGGCGCTGCCATCGCCCTGGGGGGCGAAGCGCCCCGGGTTGGCCTCGATGACGCGCTCGACCGTGCGGTTGGGCGGGGTGCGGTGGTCGACGTACTCCTGGCCCAGGTTGTAGCGGGGGTAGGCGATCGCGCCCCCGGCGTGCTCCTCCTCGACGTTGCCGAAGAGGTTGGCGGAGTAGCCGATCTGGGTCTTGACCTCCTTCTTGCAGTAGCCGAAGTAGTTGTCGGCGATAACCGTGACGATGACCCCGCGCTCGTCGCGCGCGCAGCACTTGAAGGCCTTGCCGTCGTTGTACAGCTCCCCGGGGACCCTCCAGCACTGGCCGTCGCGCCGCTGGCGCTCCGTGGCCCGGTCCCAGTGGGGCAGGCCCAGCTCCTCCTTGGTCAGCCCGGTCAGGTGGGGGGCGAGGATGACGCAGCCGGTGTGGCCGGTCCAGGACTCCGGCGCCAGGGAGGCGTCGTGCTCGGGCAGGTAGGGGTCCCCGCCGTTGCCGAAGATCCCCTCGACGAAATCGAGGTTGGACACGAGCCCGCCGGGCACGATGAAGCGGATCTCCATGCTCCGCTCCCCAGAGAAGCCGGGAACGGCGGGCACGACCACGGGGCGCAGGAGCAGGGACACGAAGCAGCGGGCGGGCTGGTCGGTCCTGGCCGACCACGGCAGGGTCATGAGGTCGGCGGGCGGACGGACCGCGGCGTCGAGCAGGCGCGCGAAGACGTCCCTGTCGACGGAGATCTTGTCGTCGGGCACGGGCAGGCCGCCCTGGGCGACGTGGAACACCCCGGCGGTCGTGCGCCGGTCGTTGACCGGGTTGTGCAGGACGCCGTTGAGCGCCTTGTAGGAGCGCACGTAGGCGGACTCGAAGGACGTGGCGTCCACGGGCAGGGACAGCTCGCGGGCCAGTCCCGGCTGGTCCAGGACGAAAGTCGAGCGCGGCAGCTGCGGAGCCACCGGGGCGCCCTCGAGGTAGGAGTCGAGGAAGCTCTGGATCCGGGAGTCGGCGGCGCACAGTCGGTGCGACAGGCGGCGCGACATCTCGCGCTGGCGGGCCAGGAGTGGGGACATGAGCCTCTCCGCTGCCTCGTCGGCGATGCCCGGTGAGGTCGGGATGCCCAGGAGCTCCAGGCGCAGGCTGATGGCCGAGGTGGTCGCGGCGGTGATGTCATCCATGCGTCCCAGGGTAGTGAAGCCCGGGGGGACGGGCGCGCCGGGGCCCGCCCCGTGGACCGGTGCCCCGGTGCTCCCCGCGGTGGGAGCGCCGGGGCACCGGCCGTCGAGCCTTGACCGGGGCGGGCCCCGGGCTCCCGCCGGCTCAGCGCTCGCGGGCTCCGGTGATGAACTCCTCGACGCTGGCGCGCGCCTCGGCGTCGGGGCGCTGCTCCATGGGGGACTTCATGAAGTAGGAGGCGGCGCTGAGCAGCTCCCCGCCCACACCCCGGTCCAGGGCGATCCTGGCGGCGCGCACGGCGTCGATGACGATGCCGGCGGAGTTCGGTGAGTCCCACACCTCCAGCTTGTACTCCAGGGAGATGGGGGCGTCCCCGAAGTTGCGGCCCTCGAGGCGCACGTAGGCCCACTTGCGGTCATCGAGCCAGGCGACGTGGTCGGAGGGGCCGATGTGGACGTCGTGCTCGTCGAGCCGGGTGGCGAGGTTGGACTGGACGGCGTTGGTCTTCGAGATCTTCTTGGACTCCAGGCGGGAGCGCTGGAGCATGTTCTTGAAGTCCATGTTGCCGCCGACATTGAGCTGGTAGGTGCGGTCCAGGACGCAGCCGCGCTCCTCGAAGAGGCGGGCCAGCACCCGGTGGGTGATCGTTGCGCCGAGCTGGCTCTTGATGTCGTCCCCGATGACCGGCACCCCGGCGGCGGCGAAGCGGTCGGACCACTCGGTGGTCGAGCCGATGAACACCGGCATGCAGTTGACGAAGGCGCAGTGGGCGTCGATGGCGCACTGGGCGTAGAAGCGGGCCGCCTCCTCGCTGCCCACCGGCAGGTAGCACACGAGCACCTCGGCGCGGGCCCGGCGCAGCGCTGCGACGACGTCGACCTCCGGCTCCGGGGACTCCTCGACGGTGGCCCGGTAGTACTCGCCGAGGCCGTCGAGGGTCGGCCCGCGCAGCACGGTGGTCCCGGTGGCCTCAACGTCGGCAATGTGGATGGTGTTGTTCACACCGGCGTTGATCGCCTCGGCCAGGTCGAGCCCCACCTTGGCGGCGTCGACGTCGAAGGCGGCGACGAACTCGAGGTCCCGCACGTGGTAGCCGCCGAAGTCGACGTGCATGAGGCCCGGGACCCTCTCCTGAGGGCTGGCGTCGCGGTAGTAGGTGACCCCCTGGACGAGGGAGGAGGCGCAGTTGCCGACGCCGACGATCGCGACGCGGATGGGTGAGGAAACGGGCATATGCGGGCTGCTCCTGGTGTGGTGGGTGCTTCGGCGTCCGGGTGACGCGAGCACACCCTAGATCGATCTAGGCGCATGATCCAAGCCCTCGGGCCGAGATGACCGGAACGGGGTAGTCTGTCCGAACGCGCTCGGCGGCATATGAGGGGCTGCCCGGTCGCCTCCCGGCGGTCGCACAGCAGGTTCCTGCTATCGCTCGGCAGCGACCTCGCGCCATACTTGCGTCACTTCCCGACGGATGGGTTCCTCTCATCCACCCGTCCAGAGAAACGAGGTTCGCGTGGCTGGATCCACAGGCAAGGGAGCCCGCCCCAAGGGCACGAAGCTGTCCCAGGCGGCGGGTGCGTCCAGGACACCCTCGAAGGGGCTGCCCGCCTCCATCCCGCCGGCGGGCCGGGCGGGGGCGGCCGAGCCGCCGGCCCCCGCAGCCGCGACGACGGCGGCCGGTAAGGCCAGCAAGACAGGCAAGGCCGAGAGGTCGGCGCAGGCCGGCTCGAGTGAGGCGGTCAAGGCCGGCAAGGCCGGGCGCAAGCGCCGTTTCCTCAACTATCCGCGTGCTGGCAAGGGCCGGGTCATGCGCTGGCTGCCGAGCTGGCGCTTCGTGCTCGGCAGCTTCCTGCTGCTCATCCTGGCGGCCGTCGGGGGCTTCGTCCTGGCCTACTCCATGGTCAAGGTCCCCGAGCCCAGTGAGTTCGCCCAGGCGCAGACGACGACCGTCTACTACTCCGACGGCACGACGGTCATGGGCGAGTTCGCCGAGATCGACCGCACGATCGTCGACACGACGGCCGTGCCCGACTACGTGGGCAACGCCGTCGTGGCCAGTGAGGACCGCACCTTCTACACCAACAGCGGCGTGGACCCCAAGGGCATCGTGCGCGCGCTGGTCAACAACCTGCGCGGCGGGGCGACCCAGGGCGCCTCGACCCTGACCCAGCAGTACATCAAGAACTACTACGTCGACACGACCAGCTCCTACGTCGGCAAGTTCAAACAGGCGATCATGGCGATCAAGATCGACCGCGAGCTGTCCAAGGAGGAGATCCTCGACTCCTACCTCAACACGGTCTACTACGGGCGCGGCGCCTACGGCATCGAGGCGGCCGCCCAGGCCTACTTCGGGCACTCGGCCGCCGAGCTGACCGTCTCCGAGGCCGCCCTCATCGCGGGCATCCTGCCGGCGCCCAGCAGCTGGGACCCCGCCATCGACCCGGCCAAGGCCGAGGAGCGGTGGGGGCGCGTCCTGGACTACATGCTCGAGGACGGCTACATCACCCAAGAGCAGTACGACTCGGCCACCTTCCCCGAGACGATCGCCTCCCAGAACGCGGAGACCTACGCGGGGACCAACGGCTACCTGCTCCAGCTCGTGCGCGCCGAGCTGGAGTCCGACGCCGGACTGACCGCCCAGCAGATCGACACCGGCGGCTACCACATCGTCACGACGATCGACCAGCAGAACCAGGAGGCCGCGGTGGCGGCGGTCCAGAACCTCCCCGAGGGGGCCTCACCCGACCTACGTGTGGGCCTGGTGTCCATCGACGCCACAACGGGAGGGATCGTCGCCCTGTATGGCGGGAGCGACTACCTGACCAACCAGGTCAACTCCTCGACCGATGCCGTCGCCCAGGCGGGGTCGACCTATAAACCCTTCGCCCTCGTGGCGGCCCTCGAGGAGGGGGCGAGCCTGTCGGACGGCTACACCTCGGACTCGCCCATGACGATCGAGGGCGACCAGTACGTCAACTTCCGGGGCGTGTCCTACGGCTGGTCCAACCTCATCAAGGCGACCCAGTACTCGATCAACACGGCCTACGTCCAGCTCAACCGGGACGTCGGCCCGGACCTGACCAATGACGCGGCGGTGCGTGCGGGCTACCCGCAGGACACGATCGGCATGAACGACTACGTCCAGAACGTCCTGGGCTCGGCCTCGCCGCACACCATCGACATCGCCACCGCCTACGCGACCTTCGCCTCGCAGGGCACGCGGCACGACACCCACATCGTCCATTCGGTCAACAACGCCGACGGGTCGGTGGTCTACACGGGCAACACCGAGGGGGAGAAGGTCTTCTCCGACGACGTCATGGCCGATGCCACCTACGCCATGGAGCAGGTGGTCCAGTACGGCTCGGGGGAGACGGCGCTGGCCCTCGACCGTCCGGTGGCCGCCAAGACCGGGTCCTCCACCGACAACAAGTCGGCCCAGTTCGCCGGCTACACCCCGCAGATCGCCACCGCGGTCACGCTCTACCAGACGGGGGCGGACGGCTCGGAGGAGTCGATCACCCCGTGGGGCGAGTACGACGAGATCACCGGCTCGACCTATCCGGCCGACATCTTCACCGACTACATGGCGGTGGCCCTGGCGGACCTGCCGGTCGAGGAGTTCCCCGAGCGGACCTCGGCCTCCTACGGGCGCGGGTCCCTGGGGGAGGCGACCCCCGAGCCGAGTTACGAGCCGACCCAGGCGCCGGTCGAGGAGACTCAGGCCCCGGTCGAGGAGAGCCCGGCGCCGGTCGAGACTCAGTCGGCGGACCAGGACCGGGATCAGCCAACGCAGGGAAACGGTGGCACCGGCGGTGGAGGTGTTGATTCCGGAGATGGCACCGACACCCAGGACCAGCAATCGGGATCCGGCAATCAGAACAACGCCGGGGGCGGATAACCGCAGAGCCCGGGGCAGTGGCGCACCGCACGCCACCGCCCCGGGCCCTCGCCTTCCGGGGGTTGCCAACTCTCCGGTAGGGTCGTGACCCGGTTGCGCCGTCGGGCGCCCGCCCCTCGCCGCGACCGCACGCATCACCCTCCTGTCACGGAAAGACCGTGACCGCCACAGACCAGAGGAGGTGGGTACCAAGCATGCGTCACTACGAGATCATGATCATTCTCGACCCCGAGACCGACGAGCGCACCGTCGCCAACTCGCTCGAGAAGCTGCTGCAGGTCGTCCCCAGCAACGGGGGAACCGTGGACAAGGTCGATGTCTGGGGCAAGCGCCGCCTCGCCTACGACATCAAGAAGAAGTCCGAGGGCTTCTACGTCGTCGTCGACCTGACCACCACGCCCGCCATCGCGCAGGAGCTCGACCGGCAGCTCGGCCTCAACGAGACCGTCCTGCGCACCAAGTTGCTGCGCCCCGAGGCCTAAGTCCGCGATCGGAACGGAGGACAAGCATGGCCGGTGACACGATCATCACGATCGTCGGGAACCTCACCGCCGACCCCGAGATGCGCTACACGCCATCGGGTGCGGCGGTCACGTCGTTCACGATCGCCTCGACGCCGCGCACCTTCGACCGCGCCTCCGGGGAGTGGAAGGACGGGGAGACCCTGTTCATGCGCTGCTCGATCTGGCGCGACGCGGCCGAGAACGTCTCGGAGTCCCTGACCAAGGGCATGCGCGTCATCGCCCAGGGCAGGCTGAACCAGCGCTCCTTCACCACCCGCGAGGGCGAGCAGCGCACGGTCATGGAGATGCAGGTCGACGAGATCGGCCCCTCTCTGCGTTACGCCCGCGCCCAGGTCACCCGCATCGGACGGGGCCAGGGCGGACAGGGCGGCTTCGGCCAGCAGGGCCCCTCCGGACAGGGCGGTTATCAGCCCCAGGGAGGTCAGGGCGGCTACCAGCCTCAGGGTGGACAGGGCGGCTTCGGCCAGCAGGGTCAGGGCGGATACAACGCCCCGGCCGGCGGCGCCGCCGACGACCCGTGGGCCACCGGAGGCGCGACGTCCTTCGGTGACGAGCCCCCGTTCTGATCCTCCTCGATCCTCTCCGTGCGGCGGCCCTCTGTGCCGCGCACACCACATCATCTCGTCTGAGCGCCACCTGCGCTCGAAGCAAGGAGTACCACCATGGCGAAGCCTCAGCTTCGTAAGCCGAAGAAGAAGGTCGGCCCGGTCAAGGCCATCAGGGTCGGCACCATCGACTACAAGGACACCGCGACCCTGCGGAAGTTCATCTCCGACCGCGGCAAGATCCGCGCCCGTCGGGTCACCGGCGTCTCCGTCCAGGAGCAGCGCAAGATCGCCAAGGCCGTGAAGAACGCCCGCGAGA
>NZ_JAUNHI010000021.1 GCF_030524025.1 Actinomyces sp.
AGAGCTGCGGACTTTTAATCCGAAGGTCGTGGGTTCGAGCCCCACGGGGGGCACCAACGAGAAGTCCGGGATCGCGGCGAAAGCCCACTGTTGCCGGTGACGCTAGAGTCGTCTATGTCCGCTATATCCGCCGTGCAATGGCTACCATGATGGCTACCCGGCGGGGCGCGGTGCCTCGGTGGGCGTGCCGATGGGAGGGGCGGGAGGGTGTCGCGAGGCAAGGGCGAGGGGTCGGTCTTCCGTGACGAGGCGCGGGACCGGTGGGTGGCCATGGTGGAGCTGCCGGCCGACCCGGTCACGGGCCGGCGTCGCCGCAAGAAGGTCACGGCCCGGTCGAAGGCCGAGGCGCTGCGTAGGATGCGCGCGGTCCAGGTGGAGGTCGAGCGTGCGGGGGACGTGACGTCTGGGCGGCCTCTCACGGTCGGCGAGTGGATGGACCTCTGGATCGCGAGGGACGTGGCGCCGCATCGCAAGCCGTCGACGACGGCGGACTACCGGTCGGTCTCGGAGCGGCACATCAAGCCGGCGCTCGGTCGGACGCGCCTGGATCGGGTGACCCCGGGTGATGTCCGCCGGCTCCATGAGCGGGTCACCGCCACGGGCGCGTCGTCGACGACGGCGGCGAAGGTCCACCGCGTGCTGCGCACGGCGCTCGGGGCGGCAGAGCGTGAGGGTGCGGCGGCCAGGAACCCGGCGCGCCTGGTACGGTCGCCGCCCTCGTCGAGGGTGCCGCCGCGCTCGATGAGCACCGCGGAGGCCAAGCGGTTCCTGGAGGGGCGCCGGGAGCGTGGTGACTGGGCGCGGTGGGCGGTGGCCCTCATGCTGGGGGTGCGGCAGGGTGAGGCGCTGGGGATGACGCTGGACCTGCTGCACCTCGGGGCAGACCCGTGGGTGGAGCTCGCCTGGGAGGTCAGGCGCGTGACGTGGGAGCACAGGTGCGGGGAGCGGTCGCCGGCGGGGTGGCCGTGCGGCCGGGGCCGGGGCGCCGACTGCCCGGATCGCCGGGCACCCGTGCCGGCGCACCTGGAGGCCGAGCAGGTGCACGGCGGCCTGTGGCTCCTGCGCCCCAAGACCACGGGGTCGCACCGCGCCTTCGGACTCCCCCGCGTGGTGGCCGACGGCCTGGCCGCCCACCTCGACCGCCGCAGCCCGGAGCGGTTCGTCTTCGAGGCCGCCCCGGGCGTCCCGGTCGACCCGCGCCGCGACTGGGGTGCGTGGCGCCAGGCGCTCGCCGAGGAGGGCCTGCCGCCGATGCGCCTGCACTCGGCCCGGCATACGGCGGCGACGCTGCTCCTAGAGGCCGGGGTGCCGGTACGCACCGCCCAGGAGATTCTGGGCCAGACCCAGGCCCTGACCACGGCCCGATACCAGCACCCCGGCAGGAGGGTAACGGCCGCCGCCCTCGAGGCGTCATCCGACCTGCTCTGACCGCACCCCAGCCGCGCACCCAGGAGCCGCGGGAAAAATCCGGCTTTCGGGCACATTTCCCGGGATAATCTCCGCTCCCCCCCCAGCCCGCCCAGACCAGCCCGGGGACGCCGCCGGCGCCTCATCGATGACGGACCACCGCCCACGCCACCGCCACCGTCGCGCTCGCGGGCGGGTGGTGGTGGCGTGATCGTGACCATGGTCTGGGAGCTGGCGTCCGACGGGGCTCGTAGCATGGAGACGTGCTGCGGCGAGGGTGCCGTGGCATGGACAGTCAGGAGGGGACCATGGCAGGCAGGCGGGACAAGATCATCGCGTTCATTGTGAGCGTGGACGGGGGGCTGACCCTCTATCAGGACCGGATCGAGTACCGCGTCAGGCGGAAGGTGGAGCGGGTGATCCCGCTCCAGTCGATCACGTCGGTGAGGGTGGAGAGCGGGTCGGCACTTGAGGCGCGGGTGACGGCCACGCGGCTGGTGGCACTCGGGGTCTTCGCGTGGGCCGCGAAGAAGAAGACTGGCGGGGAGGTGTACTTGACCGTCGAGGCCGAGGATGCCTTCGTGACGCTCATGGTGGACCGGAAGAAGGCTGCCGCCGCCCACCGCTTCGTCGCCCAGGTGGAGACCCTGCGCCGCGGCTGACAGCAGCTCACTGCACGTCACTGAGCCCTCACTGATGATCAGTGAGGGCTCAGTGACGTGCAGTGAGGGTCTCGGGTCAGGAGGCCAGGATGGCGGGCAGGCGTCGGGCGGCGCGCTGCCATGCCAGGACGAGGCCGGGCGTGACGTCGAGGTGGCGGGCGATGCCCCACAGGTCGGGGCCCTCGACCTGCTCGGCGTCGCGGTAGGCGGCGGCGGTGATGATGAGGCGCGCGGCCTCCTCGTCGACGAAGCGCTCGACGGCGGCCTCCTGGTGGCCGTCGTCCCCCCGTCGGGCATGCACGACCTCGTGCGCCAGGGTGGCGACCTCCTGGCCGACGGTCAGTCCACGCGAGATGAGGATGCGTGACTGGGAAGCCTCGAAGCGGCCGCGCTCCCCTGGGAGCAGGTCCGCCCTGTGGACCGTGACGCCGTAGGAGTGGGCGACGGCCAGCAGGGCGGACTCGCGGCGGTCGACGGGATCGATCATGGGGACTCCTCCATCATCTCCGCCTCATCGGCGGCGCTCATCTCGACGATGTGCGCCGCGTAGGGGACGGAGTCGTCAGCGACGACGTCCTCACCCCATCCGGGCGCGTCGCCGACCGTAGCCATCGCCGGCCCGACACGCCGGGAGGTCGGCAGCGCCGTGACCGAACCGGTACCGACCACGCCCTCCTCAGCGAGACGGGCGTAGGCGCGCGCGACGACGTCGCGCGGATCGATGCCGAGGACGTCGCTGGCCTCGAGCAGCACCGCCAGCGGGAGGGACTGCTTGCCGTTGAGCCACCGATTGAGGGCTGATGCCGAGTGCCCCGTGGCCTTCGCGACGGCAGCGGCGGACCACCCTCGCGAGCTGATGAATCCCTTGAGCTCAGCACCGACGTAGGCGGCGAACGCGTCTCCTCTGTCCATAGGACCAGTCTACATGCTCATTTGAGCAATGTCGTTACCAAACTGAGACCACTTCAGCCCCCGCGTTGCTCGATCAAGCATCTACAGTACTCATATGAGCAACGCGACCGAGTGGACCGCCCAGGCGATCCGCACAGCCATCGCCAAGTCCGGCCTCACCAAGGTGGCCATCTCGGACACCACGGGAATCCCCTACCCGACCCTGAACCGCAAGGTCGCCGGCAAGAGGGACTTCACCCTCTCCGAGCTCCTCGCCATCGCCGAGGCCATCGGCGTGCACCCGGAAACCTTCATCCCGCCCCAGTTCACCCGCGACAAGAGGGGAACGCGCTCGCGGGCTGCTGGCGTGGAGGGGGTCCTGTGATGGCGGGCGGGGTGCTCGAGGTCCTGGGGGCGACCGTTGAGGTGCGGCGCGTGGCGGCGCCCGATGCGCCGGTCACGGTGACGGCGGTGGATATCCGTCCTGAGAATCCGGGGCTCGCCCCGGTGTGCGTGACGCTGGACGAGGCGGAGGTCGACCGGCTGGTCGGTCTGCTGCGCGGCGGCGTTGGTGATGACTCCTCCCCGGCGGGTGAGGGGCGCGGAAGTGATGACCCCGCGTCCGCTGTGGTGGTGGCTGCTGTTGGCCCCGCCGGGGAGGGCCCGGTGCCGGGCGTGGCGTCCTGTAGCTCTGACGCCGCGCCCGGCACACCGTCGGACTGGCCAGCCAGAGACGACACGGGGCTGACCGGCTTCGTGTCCACGGGCATGGGTGTCAAGACCGTGTCCCTCGGTGGTGAGCGTCGCAGCACGGTGATGCCTGTCCTGACGCGGCGGTCGGGGTTGCCGGCGGTGCGGGTTGAGACGCCCGCCGTCGTCGGAGGCGTGATCGCCCTGGAGCCGCTCCGGGCGCTCGATCTTGGTCTGGCGCTTATCGAGGCGGGCACTCTCGCGAACGCGGCCCGGGCCCTCCCGGAGTGGGAGGAGCAGGCGCGGATGTGGGGGTGGGTGCGGTGAGCATGTCGTCCCAGGGGCGGGAGCTGGCTCGCCTGGTGCGTGCGGTGGAGGCGCTCGCCGACCGGGTCGAGCGGCTCGAGGGGCTGCTCGTGTCGGGTGCGGTGGAGGCGCCGCGGACGCTGTCGGTGGACGAGGTCGTCCGCTTGACGGGGGCGCCGCGCCGAATGGTCCTCGCTGCAATCCGGACGGGGGACCTCCCGGCGGTCGAGGTGGGTGAGCGGACTCGACTGGTCCGGCCCCAGGACCTCGACATGTGGCTGGAGCGCCTGGAGCGGCGCTCTGTGGACGCGGCCTGACGGGCCGCGGTCAAGACAGCAAGAGAGTGCCCCGCCGCGATGGGCGCGGCGGGGCGGGATAGAGAGGAGTCGAAGACCTCATGGAAGAGAGTAGCACGGTGGCGCGGGGGCGTCATGTGGCGCCGGAGCCCGATGGGGGGCGCCTGTGGCTGGTGGCGGGTCTGCGGGGACCGGAGCTGTGGCGTCCGGCCCGGCTCCTGGCCCTGGTGGTGACGGTGGTCGCCGCTGTGGTGGCCCTGGCGGTGGAGACCGTCCTGGCGTGGCGCACGGGCCACACGACGGGCCTTCTGCTGGTGGGTGCCGCCCTGGTGGCGGCCTCCCTGGTTCAGGCGCTCACGGGCGCCGAGGGGGTGGCGGAGTGAGCGCCAGGATCGACTGGGCGCGGGGGCCTGTCCCCTGCGTGGAGTGTGGGCGCATGATGCGGCCGATCCGCCGCAAGCCTGTCGGTGAGTGGGCGGGCACGGTTCAGGCTGTCGGCCGGGGCATGTGCGCGGCCTGCTATGAGGCGGTGAAGCGCAATGCCAAGAGCCGCGGGGAGGCGGTCTCGGCGGTGCCGTCGTCGCCGGCTCTTGCGGGGGCGACGATTGACACGGAGGCCCGCCCGCGGGCGTCGTTCGTGTGGCAGTGGCCGATGGTGTGCCCGGGGGTGCCGTCCCAGCACCTCGAGGTCGAGGCGACAGCCGACCTCATGGACCATCTGGAGGCCATGGGGTGGCTGCTGTCGAGGTTGCCGCAGCGGCTGTCCCGCCCTGCTGGTGGGGGGATGGCGTGGCTGGTGCACGTCGAGGAGGCCCCGCTGGAGCTCCGGCGGGCCCTGGAGGCCCGCCCGGAGACGGCGACGATCCCGACCATGCGCGGATCCTTGGTGTTCGCGCGGGCTCTCCTGATGGAGGGGGTGTCCATCGGGCACATGGAGGCCGACATCGTCGCTGACGCGGCTGCCAAGCTGCGGGAGCTGGGGCTCATCGCGATCGGCCGGCCGGTGCGTGAGGGGATCACGCATGGTCTGGCGCCGGTGATGCGGGTGCGCATCCCGGTGCGGCAGGCGACGCCGGCTGAGGCGTCGGCTCTGGGGCACGCGTCGGCCGACGTCGACGTCGTGGTGCCGGAGGCCTCCGGCGAGGGGGTGGCGGCATGAGTGGGATGCTCGCCGACCTCGTCGACGACCTGCGCACGGTCTCGCCGCACGCGATGGGAGAGCACGAGGCGCGCGTGATCGCCGCGGCTCTGCTGCGCCGTGGCTGGCGCCGTGAGGGGGGTGCGTCGCGGTGACCGCACCCTTCTACCAGGACGACATGGTGACGCTCTTCTGTGGCGACTGCCGGGAGATCACTGACTGGGTGGCGGCGGACGTGCTCGTCACGGACCCGCCCTACGGCATGAGCTTCCAGTCGGGGCAGCGACGGAAGGCCTTCGACCTGATCGTCGGCGATGAGGACACGACGAGTCGTGACGCGGTGCTCGACATGTGGGGCGCGGAGCGTCCTGGTCTCGTGTTCGGCCGGTGGTCTGTGACCCCGCCGGCAGGTGAGCGTCAGCGGCTCATCTGGCACAAGGCCGGGACGACGGGAATGGGTGACCTCGCGATGCCGTGGGGACCCAACTTTGAGGACATCCACGTCATCGGGTCCGGGTGGGACCGTGAGGCGACGGGCCTGCCCCGTATCGGGTCGGTGATCACGACCACGCAGGCAGTGGGGGGGGTGCCGACGCCGAGGGGCGGCTGGGGCACCCGACCCCCAAACCGGTGGGGCTCATGGAGCAGCTCATCGCCCGCTGCCCGGCGGGGGTGGTCGCCGACCCGTTCGCGGGTGCGGGGGCGACGCTCGTCGCCGCCCGGAACCTCGGCCGGCGGGCCGTCGGCGTCGAGATCGAGGAGAGGCACTGCGAGACCATCGCGCGGCGTCTCTCGGAGCAGGTCATGGACCTGTGGGGCGGGGGTGACGGCTCATGACACCGCGCACGACGACGAGGCGGCTGTACATCGCTGGCCCGATCACGGGAGTGATCGACTACAAGGTCTACTTCCTGGCCGCCAGCCGGGCGCTCAGGTCGGCGGGGTTTGAGCCGGTCAGCCCGGCGCACCTTCCGGTCAAGACCGCTCGCGAGTGTCGGCGCCCGGGCGACGACGACTGGCGGATGTGGATGCGCGCCACCGGGCACCTCCTGCTGGAGTGCGACGGCGTCGCGCTGCTCGACGGGTGGCGGGAGTCCCGGGGGTGCGGATTGAGGCGGCCTGGGCCCAGGAGCTCGGCATGCCGGTCAGACCGCTGGAGCACTGGCTCTTCGCCGCTGTCGCCAGCACGGACAGGGCGACGGCCAGCCGGTCGTCGGACGACACGGACACGAGGGAGGCGTCGTGATGAGCACACAGGACACGGGCCAGGACGCTACTGCGACGGTGGGGGACACCCTGGAGTGGGTGGTTCCGCGGGCGGTGCTGGCCGCCGGCATCCTCTACTCGACTCGCCTGTGGCCGAGGACCACCGTCCAGCGCCGTGGGAACACGGTCATAGTCGACACAGTGACGGGCCGCTGGCTGACCATCGAGTGCGGCCCGGGGTGGGCGGACGTCGAGGCCGGCTACGACGACGCCTGCGGCCTGCGACACGTGGAGCTTGGTCGTGCGGCGTCGTCGGATGAGCTTGCCGGCATCATCGCCGACTGGCTCTACCGGCTGGGGGTGAAGGCGTGAGCGCCCCTGGGATCAGGCTGATGGAGTGGTCTGCGTCGTGGCTGCCGGTGACGCACGTCGCGTCGGTCGGGGAGCCGCGTCTGGTGGGGCCGACGCTGGAGCGGGCGGCCGAGCTCGAGCAGCCGCCGCACTGGGTTTGTGATGTCGCCCGCCTGTGTCGTGGGTCGCAGGCGCACGTGGCGGCGGCGGTCGAGCCGGCGATCCTCTCCCGTGAGGGGGTGGAGGCGCTGGTGTCTGCGCCGGGGACGTGCCGCAGGTGCGTGGAGGAGGCTCGCCGCCTGCTGGCGGAGACGGCTCCGGAGGTGTCCGGTGAGGACCCCCTGGGGACGCCGTCGATGCTGGACATGCTCGCCGCCCGTGAGGGGGGTGACCCCCGATGAGGCTCACGATCTCGGTAGAGGACTCGTCGATACTCGACCCGGTGACGGTGGTCCTCACGGTGGCCTCGGTCTCCCCCGCGGAGTCCGCGGGGGCTGGCCGGTCGGACACGGTGGCGCGCATCCGCGCTGAAGAGCAGCGGGTCGAGTCGGGGGCCAGGTGGCTGGGGACTCTGCTGCCGGCCCTCGTGGGGGCGGCCCCAGAGCAGTGGGACCACTTCCTCCCCGACCCTGACGACCAGATGACCGTGGTCGCAGTGGATGCGCCTCTGGTGGAGGCGCTCGAGCAGGTCGGCGTGATCGCGCCGGCGTCCGCAGGACAGGAGCAGGAGGAGCAGCTGTGAGCAGCACGAAGGCATCGACGTCGACGCAGGCTCGGGTGGTGTGCCCGATGGACCACCTGGTGCGCGCCGTGCGTGCGGTGGTCCCGCACACCGGACCGGAGAAGGCCGGCACCGGCCTGGAGCGGGTGCGTCTGGTGGTCGACATGGTGGGGATGCGCCTGTCCGTGGTCGCCACGGACGGGGTGTCCGCCGCGGTGGCGTCGGTCCTCCTGGCGGAGGCGGACGTCACCAGCGGTGCGGGGTATGCGTCCCCCGATCTGGTGGAGGTCGTCGACGTCGACCTGACTGTCCGGGCGGCTCGCATGATCGGCCGCGTGCACGACACGAGGGGCCGCCACGAGGACGAGGGGGCGCGGGCGGAGGTCGTCGTCGACGACCACTGCGGGACGGTGTCGGTCACGGACGTCACCGGCCTGTGGCCGGGGGCGTCGGTGCGGGTGCGCACCCAGCCGGAGTGGTTCTCCGAGGAGGGCCTCGAGCGGCAGGACGCCGCCCGGATGGTGATGGAGGCGTGCGCTGAGCCGCTGGCCGGTGTGGCGACGGCGCTCATGCCGGCGGACCGGATGCGCCAGTGGGCGGCGACAGCGAAGGAGCTCGGGGGCCTGCCCCTGCGGGTCACGACGGGCGGGAACCTCGTCATCGCCCAGGGGGACGCGGACAGCCCGCTGCTCTTCCTGGGGAGCACGCAGGCGTACGGCACCTCCTCGGTGCAGGCGGACGACCGGGCCTACGTCGGCTCGGGAACCGGGGTCCTCATGGGGCTCGTCATCGCCGGCGCGCCCGTGGGCGCCCGGGAGGGGCACCGGTCGGATGAGCGGGCCCTGGTCGCAGACCTGTCGGCCTGGCTGCACGAGATGGACACCGTCTCCTCCCCCGACGAGGGGCCCGACGGGGGCGAGGCGGCATGAACAGCTCGTCACGCCCCCGCTCCCGGGCATCCGCCCGCACCGCCGGCACCCGCTTCGAGTCGCAGGTCGCCAACTACCTGCGCAACAGCCTCGGCGATGACCGGATCGAGCGTCGCGCCCGCACCGGGGCGCAGGACCGAGGGGACATCGCCGGCGTCCGCCACCAGGGCGAGCGCCTGGTCATCGAGTGCAAGAACACCGCCCGCCCCGCCCTGGCGGCGTGGGCGGACGAGGCGGAGATCGAGCGAGGCAACGACGACGCCCTCGCCGGGCTCGTCGTGCACAAGCGCCACGGGGTCGCCACCCCCGGAGACCAGTGGGTCACCCTCACCCTCCGGGACCTGGTCGCCCTGCTCAACGGCTACCGAGACGAGGAGGACCAGCCGTGAACACCACGACCATCACCACTGAGACCATCGCGACGCCGACGACGTTCACCTTCGACGACGTCGAGGTCCGCACCGTCATCGGAGCGGACGGAGAGCCGCGCTTCGTGCTAGCCGACCTCTGCCGCGCACTGTCCGTGAGGAACGCAGCCGACGTCGCCCGGCGACTCACCGACTCCATGAAGGGTATCGATCGAATCGATACCCCCGGCGGTGTGCAGCAGATGACGACTGTCACCGAGGCCGGCATGTACGCCGTGGTCATGCGGTCGGACAAGCCCGAAGCCGTGCGATTCCAGGAGTGGGTGACCGGCGAGGTGCTCCCCGCGATCCGCCGGCACGGCGGCTACCTCACACCCCAGGCAGCCGAGCAGGCGCTGACCGACCCTGACTTCATCATCCGCCTGGCGACGTCCCTCAAGGAGGAGCGCGCAGCCCGCGCCGCCGCCGAGCAGCAGGCGACCGCGCTCGCGGCTCGTGTGGAGGCGGATGCGCCGCACACGCGCCTGGGTCGGGCGGTGTCGGAGTCGGAGGGGGACGTCCTGGTGAAGGCAGTGGCGGACACCTTGACGCAGGAGGGAATCCCCTGCAACCAGGTGCAGCTCTTCCGGTGGCTGCGCGCCCACGGGTGGCTGTGCCGGTCGCAGGGCGACATGTGGAACCGGCCCACGAAGTGGGCGCTGGAGAAGGGTTACGTGCGCGCCGTCGAGCACGTGGTCAGTACGCGCAGCGGGTCCCGCCTCCGGTGGGTGCCGCGCGTGACGGGTCTGGGGCAGCAGGTCCTTATCGACGGATTCACGACCGGACGATTCGACCTCAACGAGGAGAAGTGATGGACACGAACATGACATTCACCAAGGCGGCTACCGCTGGCGGGTCGGACCCGCTGCCAGCGAACCCCTATGCGGCGCGCCGGCGCCCGCGGAGGGGCGACTACCACCCGGAGCAGGTGCAGGAGTGCGCCTCCTGCGGCAAGCGCTACAACCCAGTGGCCGGAATCTGCGGCTGCAACGACAAGCCCTGAAGGTCGCACCCGACCAAGCAGAAGACACGAGAGGACAGATGGAGATGGAGACCATGATGACGATGACGATGACGGAGACGCGCAGTGAGTCGAGCGCGCTGCGGCACCCGGGGATCATTGCCTGCGCCTTGCACGGCCCGCGCGGGTCGCTGGAGCGGGTGATGGCCGCCATCGGCTACGCGGCGGGTTTGTCGACCCCGGAGGCGGACCTGTGGGCCGACTCGGACCGCCTGCTTGACGCCGTGGCGTCAGCGCTGGCGGCGGCCTTGTCGTGGCTGGTGCACGAGGAGTGCGAGGACCCGTCCCCTGAGGACTGGGACCGGGTGATCAGCCGGGTGGAGAGCCAGCCGAGCCGAGTTCGGCCGGGGGAGATCGATTCGGGGGTGAGGTTGAGGGCAATCATCCTCGCGCTGTCAGCCGAGATCAGGTCAAGCGACAGGCCCACGCTGTGGACCAGGCAGCGGAGTCTGGAGGGGATCGAGGCTGCTGTTGGGCTCATCGCCGGATGGGTCGAGGAGCTCGAGACCCAGTCCGGGGACCTCCTCCGTGAGGAGGCCTGCGACTGCCGGACGCAGCGGACCGGAGCCGCCATCGAGGAGGCTGTCGGTGACCTCCTCGTGGACGTCGCCACCGAGGAGGCTGATGACACGGTGGGAGCCGACGTCGACTACGACCGAATCGTCATCACCGACTGCTCCCTTTTCGCGCGCGCGGCCGCCAACCGTGCGATGAGCAGCATCTTTCAGAAGGGCTGAGGACCAGAGATGAGAAGCAGGAACAGTTCGCGCGAGGCGACGCTTTCAACTGTCCTGGACCAGGCGATCAAGAACGCGTCCAGGCCCGGAGACGAGTGGGACATCGACAAGATGACCACGCGGGACAGGCTCACCGTCATCACCAAGCTGGCGGCCGAGGCGGGTATGAGGCCGCAGTTCCAGATGAGGAGCCGGCAGACGCTACTCGCCCTCGTCGCGTGCCTGGCTGCTCAGTGGGCAGCAAGCGTCCTCGAGGTGGACGGCGCGGACATCTGGTGCAGGGTGCGCGCCGAGTACGAGAGGGCGCACCTCAAGCACTCCGGGATGACGCCCTACAACCAGGGGATGTCGGACGACGACCGCACCTACATCCTCCTGGAGGAGGTGGGCGAGGTGGCCAGGGCATGCACTCCCGACGCGCACACGCCCACCGGGCACGCCGGAGAGCTGGGTGCGGAGCTCATCCAAACGGCGACAATGGCAACCGCCTGGCTCGCACGAGTCCTGACTGATGCGTGCGCCCCGATCTCCTCAGAGGGCCTCCGAGCGGAGGGCGCCAAGTGAGCGCCAGAAGCAAGATCACGGCCGCGGCAGCCGTCGCCGTCGTCTATGCCGCCGTCATCCCGCCCCTGGTCATGGGGACCGCCCTCGCGCTCGCGGTGCGGGCGGGGTGGCTGGTGATCGAGGAGAGCAGGGTGCCGCAGTGCCTGCGGGACGACGAGCCTTTGGAGGTGCACTGACATGGCGGGCGAAACGGTCGTGACGATCGTGGGGAACCTGACTGGGGACCCGGAGCTGCGGTTCACGCAGTCGGGGAACGCGGTCGCGTCGTTCACGGTGGCGTCGACGCCGCGCGCCTTCGACCGCGCCTCTGGGGAGTGGAAGGACGGGGAGACCCTGTTCATGCGCTGCTCGATCTGGCGTGAGGCGGCCGAGAACGTCGCCGAGTCCCTGGTGAAGGGCGCGCGGGTGATCGTCCAGGGTCGCCTGGTCCAGCGGTCGTTCACGACGCGTGAGGGCGAGCAGCGCACGGTCGTGGAGATGCAGGTTGACGAGGTGGGCCCGTCCCTGCGGTACGCGCGCGCTCAGGTGACCCGCATGGGCAGCGGCCAGGCCCAGGGGTCGCCCCAGGGTGGGGGCGGGCAGTGGGGGGCGCCCCAGTCGACGGCGGCGACCGGGACCTCGGTGTGGGACCAGTCGGCCCCGCCGGCGTCCCCGCCGCAGGGGCGGTTGACGGAGCCGTTGGGAGGGCCGGTCGCGCGGCCGCAGGCGCCCCAGCAGCCGCCGTCGACGGAGGACGGATGGGTGGCCGTGATGCCGGGCCAGACCAGCTTTGGGGACGAGCCCCCCTTCTGACCATCACAGCACTGACAGCACAGAGAGGACATCGAGAGGCCATGAGCAAGGCGATCAACAACCCCGTCAACAACCCCACCAACAGCGCCCGGGGAGCCTGCGAGGGGTGCTCCTGCACGGGCTGCCCCCGCACGGCCGGCGGCGGGCCGGGAGAGCCGGTCTGGACCAACCGCACCCAGCGGGCCAGCGCGGCCGTCGGGAAGGCCCTCGGTGTGGTCACCCTGGCCCTCCTGGGCGCCCTCGTGGTGTCCCTCGGGGTGGCAGCCCTGGTGGGCCTGTGGCGGGTGATCCTGTGAGCGCCCACAGGACGCCACGCAACGGGAAGCAGCTGGACGTGGGCCGGTGACCAGATGACCGCCACAGCGCAGAAGGAGCGCGCCACCACCGGGGTCGTCCCCGGGGGCCGCGGCTGGGTGTGGACGTGCCCGGCCTGCGGGGCCGTGCGCTCTCACCCCGAGCGCGGGTGGGTGCGGGACGCCGCCGCCGTGCACCAGCAGGCCGTCTGCGGGACGGGGTCGCGACCGGCCTACTACCCGGAGCTCTTCGCGGGCTGCGAGGTGCACATCGGGTGGGCGGTGTGCCAGCTCGACGACCAGACGAGCCACATCGCCGACATCGTCCGGTACCGGTCGGGCTGGTACAGCCGCACGCTGTGCCGCAGCGCCCGGGTGGCCGACGTCGACGACCGCGACGCGCCGTGCGATCCGCCGCCGGCGTCGAGGGCGGAGATCCTCGCGGAGGTCTCCCGCCGCCAGAGCGGGCCACCAGAGGACCGCGTGTGCGCCCGATGTGTGGCGGTCCTGTGGGCGAGCAGCAGGGAGCTCGAGGGGCCGACCATGACAGCCGAGGAGGCCACATGGGTGCGGGAGCACGCGTGGCTCCCCAAGATGCGCACCCTCGTCCTCCACCGGGACCCCTGCCGGTGGGTGGTCTGCCTGGCGTGCCACCACGGCGAGCACCAGGAGTGCGAAGGCGAAGGGCCCGGACCGGCGTCCCGCGGCCGCATGACACGACAGGACCAGAGGCCACTCCGGGCATCCAGCCTAATCACCAGCCCGCGCCGTCTCCTCGACCTTACGGCGCCAGCAGTCTTCGACCTCCACCACGAGGTCGGCGTGTGGTGCTCATGCGCCCTCGCCGACCACCAGGACACGACAACACAACCAGCGAGCGCCGCACCAAGGCGGCCCTCGCGGCAGACGACGATCTTTGACTTCATGTGAGGAGCAGCAATGAGTATGGATGAGACGGGCGGTCCTGCGCCGGGTGAGCGCAGCCAGGCCGAGAGGGCGCTGGACCAGGTACTGGACCAGTTCCTGACCGGTGAGGCGCCGCTGGTGGGCCTGTGGCTCCGGGCGTCCGGGGTGACCCGCGCCCTGTCGACGTACCTCCTGCGGCTGGGGTGGCCGGCCTTCGAGCTGGCGCTGCACGCCGATGGGCTCGCGGGCCTCCCGGCGGGGTCGGTCCTGCGGGACGCGGACGGGGTGCAGGTCGTGGTCGCAAACAGCGGACTGCTGATGGACCTCACCGGCACCGCGCAGACGGAGGACAGCCTCGCGTTCCCGGTGGCCGTCCTCTACAGGGGGGTGGCGTGAGATGACCACCTATCGGGTGAGTCGCTGCCGGCGGGGACTGGCTCACGTCATCAGGACTGTGGGGTCAGACCAGGAGCCCCAGCTGGCCGTCGTCAGCATGTGCGCACCTCCGGACGCCAAGCCGGTGCCGTACCCGCGCGACCTGTTCCTCGAGCTGCCCGATGTGTCGGAGGCCCAGGTGAGGGGCACTGAGATGTGCTCGGACTGCGTCAAGGCGATGTCCGCCGCCCTCGGGGGTGCCTTGGCGGCAGTCGTGGGGCACATCGCGTCGATGATGCCGGCCATCGCCGCCGGCGTCCGGGAGGTGCAGGAAGCCATCGCAGCCCTCACCGGGGAATCCAACCGCGGGGAGCGGGACGACTGATGGACACGCCCAACCCCCAGGCAAGAGCCCCTCCCCCACCCCCAGCGCCAGCCAGCCACACAAACCGATTGACGAGCAGCAGGAGACCCAATGAGCTTCTTCGTGGTCGACGACCAGGCCCACGTGCACCCCAAGCACCAGGCTCTGGTCCGACGCGGCCTGTCGGGAGACATCGACGCGCTCGCCGCCGGCTACCTGTGGGTGCTGATGGGGTCCCGGCTGCGGTCGGCGTATCAGGACGGCCGGTTTGACCGGTTCGATCTGTTCGCCGTGATGCCTGATCCGCGCGTGTTGCGGATGGCTGAGATTCTGGTTGAGGCGGGTCTGTGGCATGATCGGTCTCATTGTTGTGAGCGGTGCGACCTTCCTCCGGAGGGATCATGGGTTTTCCATGACTGGGCGCACTGGTCGCAGCGGACGGGTGAGCAGGATCGGGCGCGTCGCGCGTTGCAGACGGAGCGGAAGGACGCTTCCCTCCACGATGCGATGTGGGCGCGTGATGGTCTGCCTCGGGCGCATGATGGGGAGCCCGAGAGGGCGCTGTGCGTCTATTGTCAGCAGCTCGTGTTCCGGGACACTCGGAAGGGTGATCGGGCGCCGGAGATGGATCACGTCTTCGGTCGGGCTATGGGTCTCGACGGTGTCGCCGTCGCGTGCCGCGCCTGCAATCGGGCGAAGGGCAATCGCTCTGCCTCGCGTGCGGGGATGAGCTTCCATCCGACGTCGCCGCACTCGGTGGCGCTGGCTCGTCGTGCCGAGCATCGATCGCGCCCTGGTGAGGGGCCCGCTGATCTGCTCGAGATGGCGTGGTCGTCGCCGTCGGGGGGTGGTGACGAGGCGGTTGGGGACTGTGGATCGCGCCCTGTCGAGGGGTTCGCAGATTCGGCCCCGCCGTCGGTTGGGGACCGTGGATCGCGCCCTGTCGAGGGGTTCGCAGATTCGGCCCCGCCTGTGGAGGGTGGGAGCAGTGTGCCTGCGCTCGTCGAGCCGCACTCGCCTGTGGGGGGTGGGAGCGGTGTGCCTACCTGGGGGCCGGAACGTCCCGTTCTGGCCACCCAGGAGGCGCGTGACGGGGCTATTGGGGGCGACATGCACTCAGGTACCAGGGGTGCCGAGAACGGCGCTCAGAATGGCTCCTACGGCCTCGTGGGGGTTGGGGTGCCTGGTGGTGGAGCTGCCGTGGCCGTCGTCGGTGAGCCTGTCGATCGTGAGCCTGCCAGCCGTGGGCTCGCGTTCGACGACTTCGTCGCGGCCGAGCCTGCCAGCCCAGCCGGCGGCCCTTCGCGCGCGCGTACGCGTACGGGCGCGCGCACGGGCCCGTGTGCGCCCGACGCGCGTACGGGCCCGTAGGCAGGGCCAGGGCGAGGGGTCGGATCGCTGGGGTGAGGGCTCTGGTGAGGTCCGGTCAGGAAGCCCTCCGAGGGGGAGGAGGCGTCGAAGGGGGCGTCGGAGGAAGAGCACTTGTGACATCCACGGGGACACGTTTCCGTGCAGGCTTTGTGAGGAGGAGATCGAATGATCTGCGAGACGAGGGAGGCTTTGGAGTCGGCGCTCATGGATCATCTGGCGGATGAGATGCCGGGGATGATGCCGGGTGCGTGGGTGTGCGTTGCCGAGGCGGCCAGCATTGACACGTCGGACGATGAGATGTTCGGCGGCTGGCTGTTCGAGTCGGGCGGGACGCTGTTCGCTCAGCTCGGAATGATTGAGGCGTGGCGGGCTGAGAAGCTCGCTGGGCTGCGCGGTGACCGGGAGGACGGGGCGTGAGCGGCTGCGGGTCGGGGTGCGTGGTCCGTGGTGACCATGCGCCGGGGTGCTCGGGGTGGGTGCCGGGCGACGATGGTGCGGTGGTCGAGTGCTGGGGGTGTCTGCCTCGGCCTGCGGTGCAGGGCGTGCTGTGCGCCTGGTGCTGGGGGCGGTTGCAGGCCACGGTGCGCACGCTGCCGTCTCTGGTGGAGCACCTGGTCGATGTGGCCGAGCCGTCGACGTCGTCGCCGTCGGGGCGCCGGTCGGTGGGGGAGGCGTCGTCGCGGCCGAGTGAGCGGGCGCTCTACGGTGAGGCGCTGGTGCAGGCGGACGACCTGCACGCGGCGCTGGTGTCGTGGGCGCTCGAGGTGGCCGAGGAGGCGTCGCTGCGTGTCGGGGTCCCTCGGGGTGGCACGCGGTGGACGGCCGATGGTGGGGACCCTGTCGGGCTGGCGGGCCGGGGGGCGACGCGGCGTGTGGTCGGGTGGCTGGTCCCGCACCTGGAGTGGGTGGCCACCCGGTCGTGGGCGCCGGTCATGCTCGAGGAGCTGGCGTCGATGTCGTCCTCAGCAGCGCGTCGGTTCCCGGTGGAGGAGCCGCAGCGTCGGGTCACTGACGTGCGGTGCCCGGGGTGTGGGTGCCTGTCCCTGGTGGTCGTGCCGCCGGCGGTCGTCGGGGCTGACCGGCTGGTGCGGTGCACGCTGTCGGTGTGCGGCCGTGTCCTGTCGGAGGATGACTGGGCCCGTGCGCGCCGTTGGGCGGTGGCGGTGGCGACGGCGGATGCCGGCGAGGGTGAGGCGGCGTGAGCGTCACCGGGCCGGACGGTGTCGAGTGGGTGCCGGCGGACGAGGCGCTCGAGCGCGTGCCCGGGCTGGGGTACCGGACCCTCCAGTCGTGGTGGGCCCGGGGGGACGTGAGGACCCAGCGGGTGGGGCGCATGGTGTGGGTGGCGTGGGATGACGTCATGGCCCGGGAGGGCGTGGCGTTCCTCGCTGGCCGTCGTCGACGGGCGCGACACGCCGATGATGCGCGCAGTGGTTGGACACACACCGAGGGCATGTTGCATCCTCGGTGACAGCAGGACACCTGTGCCCGGAGGGCCCCAGCCGCATCATCGGCCGGGGCCCTCGACCGTGGGCGAGGGTGGGGATCGATGGCGGCGGGGGGGTGGGTCGATGGCGTGGAGGCGCGGCGTGTCGCGGACGTCGACGGCCGCGCACCGCCGGTGGGCGGCCGCGGTTCTGCGGCGCGACCGGTTCGTCTGCCAGCTGGCCATGCCGGGCTGCCAGCACAGGGCGACCGAGGCCGACCACGTCGTGCCGGTCGCCGAGGGCGGAGCCATGTATGATCCTCTCAACGGGCAAGCCGCATGCAGCTCATGTCACATGCAGAAGACTCAGCGTGAGGCAGCCCGAGGCAGGCAGCGCCGGTCCAGGCTCCGCCCGCCGACCCCGCACCCGGGCCTGGTCTGAGGGGCGCCGGCCGGAGAGCCGGAGGCCCCCGGGGTATCCCCCCAGGGGGGCCCGGGGGCCCGGCCACGGCTGGCATAGGGCTTCAAACCGTGTACGGGTTTCGTCAATATGGATGGCACTAGTTTGGTGCCACCATTTTTCGTTGGTATGGCGCCGTTTTCTGTGGGTGTGTCGCGTGACGGAGGGAGGGTGTGATGCCCTCTGGTCCGGTCCCGAAGCATCCGAGTGCTCGAGCTCGGCGGAACGCGTCGCCGGGGATGGTGAGCCTGCCGGCGGATGGCCGGCACGGGCGGACGCCGACGTGGCCGCTGCCGCCGGACCCGCAGGAGGCCGTGGCCGACTACTGGGTGTCGGTGGCTGAAAACTTGGAGGCTCAGGCGGAGGCCGAGTCGGATGGTCGCCGTCGCAACCGGATGCTCGACCGGGCTACCCGGGCGCGCGGGACCGCGGCTCAGATCACCGCTGAGTGCAGGGCGGCCGCCGAGCTCGAGCGCAAGATATGGACCCGGGCGTGGACAACGCCGATGGCTACCCGCTGGGAGGCCATGCAGTGGACGCGAGAGGTCGCCGGCTACTGCCGGGCCAAGGCTCGGGCTGAGCTGGGCGACCACAAGGCCGCCAAGCTCGCCGTCGCTTACGCCGACCGCCTCGGACTGACCCCGTGGTCGCTGCTGAGGCTGCGCTGGGAGATCGCGCCCGCCCCAGCCCCAGACGCCCCGGTAGCAACCGTGACCCCGATCTCCAGTGCGGTCCACGACTTCACCTGACGAGATGCCCCCGGGCTACTGGGTCGACGAGTCCACGGGCGCGTGGATGACTCTCCCGTGGCCCGGTGACCCGAGCCTGCCGTGGAATCACGCCGACCGGCTCGCGCTCCTGCCTCCGACCCTCGGTCCCCAGGTGATCGCCTGGGCGGAGGCGTACCTCGTGCATCACCTGACCGGTGAGCCCTGGCGCTTCACCGTCGGCCAGAAGCGATTCATCTACCTCTGGTATGCCATCAACCCGGCCTCCGGACGCTTCATCTACCGCTCCGGGGTCAAGCGCGGCGCGAAGGGTACCGGGAAGGACCCGACGGCCGCGGCACTGTCATGGGCCGAGGCGTGTGGGCCCGTCCAGCTCGACGGCTTCGACGCCAACGGCCTGCCCGTCGGCGTCGAGCGAGCCATGTCAAAGGTCCAGATCGCCGCGAACAGCCTCGCTCAGGCCCGTGAGGTCCTCGAAGTCGCCAACGGGATGATCACCGACGCGCTCGCGAACGACTACGGGGTGGACGCGGGGCTGATGCGGACGGTGACGTCGTCGGGGCGCATCGAGCTGCTGACGGCGTCGGAGAAGTCGACGGAGGGGGCGCCGGCGACGGCGGTTCTTCTCAACGAGTCGCATCACATGACGTCGGCGTCCGGTGGCCACAAGGTCGCTGCGGTCGCGCGACGGAATGTCGGGAAGTCACCAGCCTATGTTCAGGCGCGTGTGCTCGAGCTGACCAATGCGCACATGGCCGGGCAGGACTCGGTCGCCGAGCAGTCGTACCTGGCGTGGCAGGCGCAGCAGCGGCCAGGTGCGCCGCGGCGCGACATCCTCTATGACTCGATCGAGGCGCCGCCGTCGTGCGACATCTACGACGAGGAGTCCCGCATGATGGGGCTCCGTGCGGCGTACTCCGATGCCAGGTGGTCGGACCTGGAGCGCATCTCGGACGAGATGCTCGACACCCGCACCGCGGTGTCGGACTCCATCCGGTTCTATTTCAACGGGCTGGCGGCCGCTGAGGATTCCTGGATCGATCCGGCGCGGTTCGACGCGATGGCGTCGCCGCGCGAGCTGGCCGAGGGCGACAAGGTCGCCCTGTTCCTGGACTGCTCGAAGAGTGAGGACGCCACCGGGCTGGTGGGGTGCCGCCTGGAGGACGGCTACGTCTTCGTGCTCGGCGTGTGGCAGCGGCCTCACGGTCACCGTGGCAAGGACTGGCTGGCGCCGCGCCAGGAGGTCGACGCCGTCGTCCGGCAGGCCTTCGAGCGGTACAGGGTCGCGTGGTTCGGGGTCGATCCCTCCCCGGCCAAAGACGACACGAGCGAGGCCCTCTACTGGGGTGAGTACATCGACGGCTGGCACCGGGACCTGCGGCACAAGGTGGCCGTGTGGGCAACGCCGGGGGCCGGCGGATCGGCAGTCCTTTTCGACATGCGGATGAGCGCCCGGGGCGGTGTGCGCCGCAACCAGGAGTTCACTGACATGGCGATGAGGACCGCAATGGACATCGACGACCCCGAGCAGGGGACGCCGTTCCCGCATGACGGGAATCCGACGCTACGGGTGCACGCGCACAACGCGAAGCGGCGCCCCAACCAGTGGGGTCACACGCTGGGGAAGGTCAATCGTGACTCCGACAAGCTGGTCGACCTGGCCGTGTGCATGGTCGGGGCCCGCCTGGGTGCGAAGATCGCCCTGGACTCCGGGAAGGTCGTCCGGCCGGGTGCTGCGTCGTCAAGGCGCCGTCGTCGTCGAGGGGGGGTGCTCCGGTGACATCTGTGACCTGGCTGGTCGACCCGTCGCGTGACCTCGAGGTCGCGCTGGCTCTCGGTGAGGACCTCGAGGTGTTCCGTGCGGTCCTGCGCAGGATCGCCAGGCACGGGCGCCGCAACCGGTTGCGCCGCCGCTACTACGACGGCGAGGAGCAGGCCCGCAACATCCAGATTGCGGTGCCACCCGAGTACGAGCACCTCATGCCGGTCCTGGGGTGGCCGGCCAAGACGTGCAACGTCGTGGCCGCCCGGACCCGGCTCGAGGGCTTCGCGGTCCCGGGGCGGGCGCAGATGGACGACGAGGTCGCCGAGGTGCTCGATCTGAACCGGCTGCGGTCCTCGGTGCGTCAGGCGACCGTGGCGGCCCTGTGCGAGGGGTGCGCCTTCGTGTCGGTGACGGTCGGTGACACGGCCGCCGGCGAGCCGCCTGCGGTCATCAGCGTCTACTCCGCTCACGACGCGTCCGGTGAGTGGGACCGCCGCCGCCGCGATCTGTCCTGCGCGCTCACTATCGATGAGCGCAGCGAGTACGGGGCGATCCTCGCTATGACATTCTGGACCCGGCAGGACCGGGTCGAGGTCTTCCGCGACGCCGTCACCGCGTCCTGGCAGGCCGAGCGGCTGCCGCACGGCTTCGGCCGGGTGCCGGTAGTGCTCGCCCCCTACCAGGCCGACGGCGCCCGCCCGTTCGGTCGGTCGCGGATCACCCGGCCGGTGATGCGTCTGACCGATCACGCAGCCCGCACGCTGCTGCGCACCGAAATATCGGCGGAGTTCTTCTCCGCTCCGCAGCGGTACCTGCTCGGTGCCGACATGGAGGCGTTTGAGGACCCGGAGACCGGGGAGCTGAAGCCAGGCTGGGAGGCGGTCATCGGCCACCTGATGGTGGCGTCCCGCCCGATCGACGAAAACGACCACGTCTCGGAGACGAACCCCGTCGCGGGCCAGTTCCAGCAGGCGTCGATGGAGCCTCACAACGCCGAGCTGCGGCAGGTCGCGGCCATGTTCGCCGGCGAGACGTCCATTCCGCTCAACTTCCTGGGCATCGTCCAGGACAATCCGTCATCAGCTGACGCGATCAAGGCCGCCGAGGCTGACCTGATCGCCGTTGTCGAGGACGCGCAGGCCGACTTCTCGGGGCCGTGGGCGCAGATCGCGCTCCTGGCGGTCCAGGCGGCCCGGGACACGACCGTGCCACCGGACGACATGTCCGGGCTGCGGCCCGTGTGGCGTGACCCGTCGACCCCGACGAAGGCAGCTCAGGCGCAGTCCGTGATGGGCCTCGTCGCTGCCGGCGTTCTGCCGGCCCAGTCCGAGGTCACCTACGAGCAGCTCGGCTTCGACGCGGGGACGATCTCCCGGCTGATGGCCGACGCGGCCTCGCAGCGGGCACAGCAGACGCTGTCGTCCCTGGCGAGCGCCGCGGCATCGGGCAGCACGCTGGCGCAGGAGGTCGCCACGGCGCGCACTGACGCCGACGGTGCCCCGATCGGCTAGGGAGGTGGCCCCGCGTGGCAGGCGCGTCTCCTCTGGCCATCTGGGACGACCACAGGGTCAAGGTGGAGCAGATCGCCGTCCAGGGGGTCACCGCCCTGGAGCGGGCCGTCCTGGACAACCCGACGATGAGCCGCACAGAGCTCGCGTGGATCATCCGGCACGTCAACACCGAGTGGGGGACCCTGGCAGCCCAGGACGCCGCCGACACAATGGTCATGGCCCGCGCCACCGCAGGCCAGTACGACCTCGAGGCGCCCACGGTCATCGACCCCATCACCATGGAGGTTGCCGAGGCGATCGCGGGGTGGGCTCAGGCCGGCGAGACACCCGAGGCGGTCCTGCGCCGGGCGGCGATCTCGACCACCCGTCACCTGCGCAACTCCTCCCGCGACACGGTCGAGCTGTCGACCGCGCTCGCCGGCACCGGATGGTGCCGGGTCCCACGCCCCGGCTGCTGCGCCTTCTGCCTCATGCTGGCATCCCGCGGCGCGGTCTACACGTCGCGGGACGCCGCCCTCACGGTCGGCGGCGGCCGCCGGAAGCGGGGGAAGAGGCCGCCCGGGTCCCGCTATCACGACAACTGCGGCTGCATGGTCCAGGAGGTCCTCCCAAAGCACGGGGTGCCCCCCATCGTCGCCGGCATGGAGCGCATCCTGGCCGACCTGAAGCGACAGTCGCCCACCAAGATGGTCACCCTCGACGACTGGAGCGCGTATGAGACCCGCCAGCGCAGGGCGGACGCCGCTGCTAGGCGCAGCGAGGCAGCGACCATGACCAGCGCCAGGGCTAAGGGGCGCGCCGTGAAGAGGCGCCCCGGGGAGACCGACGCCGACTACTGGGAGCGAAGAGCCCAGGTGAACGGGATCGACTTCCACGGTGAGCCGGCCAAGGGCCACGAGGTCGTCTCTATGGAGGCGGTCATGGACCTGGGAGAAGACGTCGAGTGGATTCCAAGAGCGAAAAGCGCCCCACGCAACGACATGTGGCTCAACATCGGGTCCGAGCGGGTGCAGGTCGAGCTCAAGTCCGCCCCTGCGGACTACGACAAGATTCGTTCCAGAATCCTCAAAGCCTCGTCATCAGCAGCGCGGCACCCCACGGACCCGCTCACGAAGGACGCGTTCATCGTGGACATCGGCGACGCGTCTTTGTCGGACGGGCTGAGCGAGCAGCTGGCCGGATACAACCGCGGCCGCCAGAAGTACCGGCTCAAGCACCTCCTGGTGCTCTCGAACAACGGAACGCGGATGACCGCGATCCCACTTCAGCCGGCATGAGACCACCCAGCGGCGTCCCTCCCGAGTATCAGGAGTGCCCACTGGGTGTCACCTCACATCATACCACCGCCCCTCAGGCGGGGACAGGTTTCCGCACCACGAGCCGCGGCATTGGCTCGGACTCACTCGATCAGAGGAAGACACTATGAAGCGCACGTCAGCCCGCATCCCCAAGTTCACTCGCTTCGTGACCGCGCCGGCCGCGGACCTTTCCGCGGGGGCGCCCTCGTCCACGACGGAGGCCACCACGACGGACGACTCCAAGCCCGCGTGGACGCCCCCTGCGTCGCAGGACGAGCTCAACCGGATCATCGGCGACCGCCTGGCCCGTGAGCGGGCCAAGTACGGCGACTACAAGGAGCTCAAGAAGAAGGCGGCCGCCTTCGACGAGGCCGCCGAGGCGTCCAAGAGCGCCGAGGAGCGCGCCGCCGACCGCCTGGCTCAGGCCGAGGCCCGCGCCGCTCAGGCCGAGGCTGCCGCGATGCGCGCCGAGGTCGCCGCCACCAAGGGGGTGCCGGTCGCGTTCCTCACGGGATCGACCCGCGAGGAGGCCGACAAGGCAGCCGACGCCCTCCTGGCCTGGAGGGACTCCGCTGCCGCCAGCAGACAGACCGGGGCGCTGGGACCCGGAGCGCGCCGCGCTCGCGGGAGTGGTTCGACCGAGGGCGTCAAGGGCGGGGGTCTGGCCGCTGGCCGAGCCGCTTTCCGGGCGCTCAGCGGGAGCCCCAGCCCCAAGAGCGACTGACACACACTCCGACACGAAAGGAATGGGCAATGCCCAAGCTCAAGATCGAGCACTCCTCGCCTGGGGACCAGCGGTGGCTGGGCTCCCTGCACGGGATCGACAGTGCTCGCACCGTCACGATCGACCCCGCCGACTTCACGGCGCGGGTCGTTGACAAGATCATCCCCTCAGGGACCGCGGTCGCCACCAAGGGCAGCAAGGTGGTCCCCTACGTCTCTGGCGGGTCTGGGGGTGAGGAGAAGCTGAGCGGCTTCATCCTGACCGACCAGCCTGCCGACGCCGGCAAGCTCGCGGTCCCGGTCGTCGACCGCGTCCGCGTCAAGGTCGCGCTCCTGCCCGACTCGGGCTTCGCGATCCCGGCGCCCGCCGACGACCTGACCGCCTGCACCTACGTCCCGAGGGAGGGCTGATCGATGGCACTCTGGACTGACCTGATCGAGCCGGCGGAGCTGACCGGCTACGTGCGCGAGGCCTACGAGACGACGGAGCGTGCGAAGGGCTTCCTGGCCACCTTCCTACCCAACCAGGAGGTGCACGACATCGTCGTGAAAACCTACGCCGGCGACGCCGGCCTGGTCGACGAGGCGTCGTACCGGGCCTTCGACGCCGAGCCTGAGGTGATCTCAGGCGGGCAGGCGCGCAGGATCATCATCGAGCTGCCGGCCCTCGGGTCGGTCAAGCCGGTGTCCGAGTACTCCCAGCTGCGGGCGCGCAACGCGACCGACGAGGTCCTGCGCGACGTCGTCCTGCGTGAGGCCCTGCGATCCGTGCAGGGTGTCTCCGACCGCACCGAGCGCATGCGCGGCACGGTCCTGGAGACCGGCAAGGCAACCATCGACCAGGCAAACTTCAAGGTCGAGGACGACTTCGGCCGCGACCCGTCGATGACGGTCACGACGTCGGCCGTCTGGTCCGGCACCGGCGCCAAGATTCTGGACGACCTGGTCGCCTGGGCGGACGCCTACGCCGACCTGAACGGGGATCGGCCGGGCGCCCTGGTGGTCTCCTCCAAGATCGCCCGCGCCATGCGCCAGCACGCCGACTTCCGAGTGCTGTCGGTGGACGGATCGACCCGGGCGGCGTCGCTCGACGTCGTCAACTCGGTTCTCGAGAGTGAGGGTCTGCCGACCCTCACGATCTACGACCGCCGTACCAGCTCGGGCGGGAAGAAGGTGCGTGTCCTCTCCGAGGACAGGGTCCTGCTGCTGCCGGCCCCCGTTGACGCCTTCTCCGGGGCCCCGACCCCGCTCGGTGCGACCTGGTGGGGGCAGACCCTGGCCGCCTCTGAGGCGGACATGGGCATTCCGGACGACGAGCAGCCCGGCATCGTCGCGTCCCTCGACCGCGCCTCACGCACCCCGCGGACGGTGTCGATCGACGTCGACGCCATCGCACTCCCCGTCCTGGCCAACGCCAACCTCTCGATGTCCGCGAAGGTCCTGTGAGATGAAGCGTCTGACCAGTCACGTGGTCATCCACCGTCCGGCCGGGAGCGTCATGCTCCCGGCCGGGGCGGTCCTGGGTGACGAGGACGCGGCTCTGGTCACCAACCCCGCGGCGTACGTCGACGACGGCGTCGTCGGGGACGGGGGCGGTGACGAGTCGGCCGGCGAGGGTGATGCGCCGGGTGAGGTGCCCAGCGAGGCGTGGACCGTGGCTCAGATTCGCGAGTGGGCGGAGGCCCATGGCGTGGACCTGGGGCGGGCCACGACGAAGGCGGACTTGCTGCTGATCATCGGCGATGAGCTGGCGGCCGAGGGGGACGCTGGTCGTGGCGCTCACGTCGCTTGAGGCGGTGCGGGGGGCGTGGCTGCTCGACCCTGAGGACCTGCCTGAGGACAGTGTCCTGCAGGGGCTGATCGGCCGTGCTGAGCGGCTCCTGCGGGGCCTGTCACCGTCCCTGGGGGACCGTGCGGCTCGTGACCCGGACCTCGCTGACCGGGTGCAGGACGTCGTCGTCGCGATGGTCCTGCGGGTGGTGTCCAATCCCGAGGGGGTCCGGTCGACGTCGGAGACCACTGGGCCTTTGACGACGTCGGTCACCTACGGCGGGGCTGACCCCGGGCAGCTCTTCGTGACGGACACGGAGAAGGACCTCCTCGGCATCCGCCGGGGGCGCCGCCGGCAGGCGGCTTTCTCCGTGAGCATGCGCCCGAGGAGGTGACGGGATGTCCCCGCCTGGGCGGTGGCCGCGTCATCGCAGCCACAGGGAGTGGCGGACGCCGGTCACGGTGACGGGGCCGGTGCACCGGGACGCGGACGGTCTGCTGGTGCCGACCTCGGGGCCGGTGACGGTCGAGGACTGTCATGTCGTGCCGGGGTCGAGCGCGGCCCTGGGGATGACGACCGCGGTGACGTCGGAGGCGCCGTCGGACACAGCGGTGCTGTACGCCCCGCCGGGGGCTCCTGTCAGGCACCGGGACATCGTCGAGGTGCCGGACACGCACCCGCTGGCGGGCGCGTGGATGGTCGAGGAGACGCCGGCGGCCTGGCCGATGGGCCTGGTCGCCGCCTTGTCGAGGAGGTGACCGGTGACGGTCCGTGTGCAGATTGATCGGGCTGGGGTAGAGGCGCTGATGGTGTCTCAGCCGATGCAGGCGGCGATGCTGGCCGCTGGCCAGGACGTGGCTGCTGAGGCGGCGCGCAGGTCACCGCGGCGCACCGGCCAGCTGGCGTCCTCGTTCTCCGTGGAGTCGACGGTGGCGACGGTCGTCGCTCGTGGCCGGGCGTCCCGGAGGGCGTCTGGTCGGGTGACAACGGACGCGCCGCACGCGGCGGCGACCGAGTTCGGGCACATGTCCGGGAAGGCCACTGGCGCGGGGGGTGTCCGCAGTGCTGTGCCTGGGGCGCACGTCCTGGGTGAGCTGGCGGCGACGAAGGCGGCTCGGGCCGCTCGAGGGGGGCGGCGCCGGTGAGCAGGTGGCTTGACCCTGTCGAGGCGGTCCGTGAGGCCGTGACCGAGGCGACGGGGGTACCTACAACGCGCGTCCTCGACCCCAGTTTCACGTCGGGGCCGATGCCTCTGGTGCATGTGTCCCTGGTGTCGTCCGCCCTGGGTGACATCGACCGGACGTCGACCGTGGCGGTCGACGTGTACGCGGTGACGCCGTCGGCACGGGGTGAGGCGGGCGCGCAGGCGCTGGCTGAGCTGCTGGTCGACGCCGTCGACGACAAGCCGCTCGCGTCGTCGGAGGGGTATGTCGACGCCGTGACGGTGACGCAGGTGGGCGGCGTGCGCCCCTATTTCGAGACGGTCGAGGTCGTGCCTGTCACCCTCGACATCACATATCGACCTCGACACTGAACGAAAGGACAAAAGAATGGCTGCGACGACTATTGAGGCGCAGAAGAAGAAGCACAACAAGGATGTCAACATCCGGAAGGGCCTGAACGTCATTGTGTTCATGGCGCCCCGGACGGTGGACCTCCCCACGGCGATCACGGAGGGTGCCGGTCAGCTGACCGAGTTGCCGGCCGGCTGGTGGCCGGTGGGGATGATGACCAAGGATGGCTTCACGGTCTCGACGGACGTCTCGATCGAGGAGGTCGAGGCTCTGGGCTACCTGGAGGCGGTCCGCACCGACATCGTGAAGGCCCCCCGCACGATCAAGTTCACGGTCCTGGAGCCTTTCAGGAAGAACCTCCAGGAGCTCGTCTACGGGGTAGACCTGTCGGCCCTGAAGGCGGACAAGACGACCGCGGAGGTCGTTTTCGATGAGGCGCCCCTGCCGGCGATCGAGGAGCTCCGCCTCATCGCGGTCATGGCCGACGGGCCGGCCGATGACGAGTGGATCGTCGGCCGCGGTTTCCCGCGCGTGAAGCTCTCCACGATCCCCGAGGAGGCGTGGAAGCCCGACGAGGCCGTGAAATTCGACCTGGAGCTGTCTGTTTTCACGGACAACGAGGTCGGCACGCCGTGCAGGCACTACCTCGGTGGCACGGCCGCGGGCCGGCACCTGGACGCCATCGGCTTCACGCGCGCCGAGTGATGACGTCGCCCTGGCAGCGGATGGTCTCCCCGCTGCCAGGGCGGCACCCACCCATGGGAGACCGCACAGAGACCACGAACACATCGCGATGAGAGGACCAGACATGACCCGATTCACCAAGACGATCAGGGACGCCACTGGCATGGAGGTGACCCTGGAGCGGGTCACCGACGCTCCCGCGGAGATCGCCACCCTGCGCGTCTCCGGGTGGGAGGAGGCCACGGAGGCGTCCCCTGCCGTCAAGGCCGACGTCGACAAGACGCCGGCCCCGAAGCCGGCCGCCAAGCCCGCCCCGAAGCCCGCCGCTGAGGCGTGACCAACCACCAACTGACGACTCAGGAGACCACTATGAGCGATGTCAAGCCCACCCTGACCCTGGCCGCCCTCGAGAAGATGGACGCGGCGGCCGCCCCGGAGCCGTTCACCTTCGGGATCGGCTCCCGGCGGATCAGCTTCCCGGACCCCATGGAGATGCGCGTCGAGGACCTCGAGGCCTTCGCCGCGGACCTGGAGTCCACGCAGTCCCTTTCTGGCATCTTCCGCCGGTGGCTGGACGCGGACGACGCCGAGGCCCTGCTCGAGAACCTCACCGCCCGCCAGGCCAGTGCACTCCTCAAGACGGTCCAGGAGCACTACGGGTCCTTCCTGGGTGACCAGGGGGAAGGCGGCGCCTCTGCGACTGCCTGACACGGCACGAGAGGCAGGTCACCCAGGACCTCGCAGACCGGGGGTGGGACGCCCCCGCCCTGTTCCGGCAGCGGCGGTGGACGTTCCTCCTGGCGCTCATCGATGGGCTGCCGGCGTCCTCACGGACGGTCTCGGCGATCCTCAACGACTCGGATCGGTCCCGGGTCGAGGCGCTCGCTGAGGCGGTCATCGCCTCTGAGGACGCCGAGGACGACGAGGCGGAGGTGGGTGGGTCGCTGGTCGGGCAGACGCCCGTCGTGGTGGTCCTCCAGGACATCTTCGACCTCATCGTCTCCGCCCTCGGTGGCGACGAGCGCTACCCGCGGCCCGTCACGGCGGTAGCCGCCGAGGTTGAGCGGGTCCGTGAGGAGCGCACGCTCGCCGCGGCCCACGATGTCATCGCCGCGATGACGCCGTGGGCCATGTGACACACGACGGATAGGCCCCGGTCGTGGGGCACCAGCACACGGGAGGGTGGTGGTGCCCCATGGCCGGGGCTTTCAAGGCTGGCACCGTCTTCGTTGACGTAGTCCCTTCCATGAAGGGGTTCTTCAAGGCGGTCACGGACGACGTCAAGGGGTCAATGCCGGCCGCCGGGGCGGACGCCGGCCGCAGCTTCGCGGCCGGCTTCACGCGCGCCGCCCGCTCGGCAGGCCAGGACGTCGCCGCCGCGGTCGCTGACCCGCTGGGCAAGTCGACCGCCCGCCTCGAGGCCGAGGCCCGCGCCGCCGGGAAGGCACTCGCCGCCGCGCAGGACGAGGTCGTGGCCGCCGCGGGCCGCCTGGAGGCCGCCCGCAAGGAGGAGGAGACGGCCGCGAAGGCCGCCGCCTCCGCTGAGGAGACGCTCAACCGCGCCCGCCAGAGCTCCGCCACGTCCGCCGCCGACGTCGCCCGCGCTGAGGCCGCCCACAAGGCCGCCGTCGAGCGCTCCACCAAGGCCAACCAGGCCGCCGACGACGCCGCCGCGCAGCACTCCCGAGCCCTCGGCACGCTCGAGGAGGCCAGCCGGGGCGCCGACACGGCCGTCACCGAGCTGGCCCGCGCCACCGGCCGCTCCAAGCGCGAGATCGCCCAGGCCGACCCCGCCCTCGACGACCTCGCCCGCAGCCTCGACAAGGCCGAGCGCGAGGCCAAGGAAGCCGACACCGCCCTGACCGGCACCGGCCGGGGCGCATCCGCCATGTCCGGCATGGTTCGCTCCGCCGTCGGCCCGCTCCTCGCCATGGCGGCCGCCGTCGGAATCGGCGGCTTCGCGTCCGAGGCGATCACCGCCTCAGACGCCACCGATAAGTTCGTCTCCACGTTGCAGTTCGCGGGCCTCGACGGCGCGACCATCGAGCGCCTCACAGAGTCCGCGAAGGCGTACGCCGACGCCACCGTCTACGACCTCGCCGACATCCAGAGCATCACGAGCCAGCTCGCCGCAAACGGCGTGGACGGCTTCGACCAGCTCGCCGAGGCCGCCGGAAACCTCAACGCCGTAGCCGGCGGGTCCGCCGAGACCTTCTCCTCCGTCGGGATGGTCCTCACCCAGACCGCCGGCCAGGGCAAGCTCACCACCGAGAACTGGAACCAGCTCAGCGACGCGATCCCCGGCGCCTCAGGCAAGCTCCAGCAGGCCCTCCTCGAGGCCGGCGCCTACACCGGAAACTTCCGCGAGGCCCTCGAAAAGGGCGAGATCACCGCCGAGGAGTTCAACGCCGCCGTCCTCCGCCTCGGCTCCGACGAGACCGCCGTAGCCGCAGCACGCTCCACGAAGACCATCGAGGGCGCCGCCGGAAACCTCCAGGCCACCCTCGTATCCGGCTTCAAGGAGTTCATCGACTGGGTCAAGCCCGCCGTCACCACCGCAATGGGTGAGGTCGCAACAGGCTTCGAGAACGCGTTCACCTGGATCAAGCAGCACAAGCAGGAAATCCTCGCGCTCGCGGGTGGCGTGACTGTGGCGGTTGCGGCGTATACGGGTTTCTCGATCCTCACGAAGGTGAAGGCGTGGATTCAGGCGACCACGCTTGCGCAGCATGGGCTGAATGCTGCGATGAAGGCGAATATCGTTGGTATTGTCATCACGGCTATTGCGGCCCTGGTGACGGGGTTGATCCTGCTTTACCAGCGTAATGAGGACTTCCGGTTGAAGGTCCAGGAGATGGGCCGTGCAGTGAAGGCGGTCTGGGAGGACACGATCCAGCCGGCGATCGCGACGGTGTGGGGGTGGATTTCCGGGACGCTCATGCCGGGCATCCAGGGGATCATTGACATTCTCTTCAAGGGTGACTTCACCGGGCCGATCTTCGGCTTGGAGGAGGACTCGACGTTCGTCGACATCCTCTTCAGGGTCCGTGATGCCGCGATTGCGGTATGGGACTGGGTCGTGAACGTGCTCGCGCCGGGCGTGTCGAGTGCGTGGTCCAACGTGATCTGGCCGGCCGTGCAGACGGTGGCTACGGCGATCCATGACGCCTGGGTGAACGTCATCTGGCCGGCGCTGTCGGCGCTGTGGTCGTGGGTGACGGTGACGCTGGCGCCCGCTCTGTCGGCCTTCTGGACGGGAACCGTCCAGCCCGTGTGGGCCGCGATCTCGGCGGCGGTGTCGGAGGCCTGGAACAGCTACATCCTCCCGGCGCTGTCGGCGCTGTGGTCGTGGGTGACGGTGACGCTGGCGCCCGCTCTGTCGGCCTTCTGGACGGGAACGGTCCAGCCCGTGTGGACGGCGATCGCAGGATTCATCCAGTCCGCGTGGGTGAACATCATCGGCCCGGCGCTGTCGGCGCTGTGGTCGTTCATCACGGGCGTCCTGGTGCCGATATTCCTGTTCCTGTGGAGGAATGTCGTCCAGCCCGCGTTCCAGGGTATCGGGGCGATCGTATCGTTCGCCTGGAACTTCGTCATCAAGCCGGTCCTCGAGGGCTGGAAGTGGATGTTCCAGAACGTCATCGGCCCGGTGATTACGTGGCTGTGGCGTAATGTCGTCCAGCCCGCGTTCCAGGGCATTTCGACGACGATATCCACGGTGATCAATTTCCTGTCGGACACGGTCTTCCCGAAGATCAAGTCGGCGATTGACAACGCGAAGAACGGATTTGACAACTTCCGTGACGGCGTGAAGGCTGCCATGGATAAGGTCAAGGAATACGCGGCGAAGCCGGTCAACTTCGTCATTAATACCGTATATAAAGACGGTATTAAGAAGGCGTTTGACACGATCGCGGAGAAGGTCGGCCTCTCTTTGAGGCTGCCTGACGTGAAGGCGATCGCCGGGTACGCGTCCGGCGGCCAGTGGCAGACGATGACACCGGGATACACCCCGGGCAGGGATGTGTATCACTTCTATTCGCCGGATGGTGGTGGTGCGCTGAAGCTGTCGGGCGGTGAGGGGATCATCCGTCCGGACGCGCTGCGCGCCCTCGGTGGCAAGCCTTGGCTGGATCGCGTCAACGCGTGGCGCGGGCGGGGCCTGGCGAACATCGGTGACCTCGGTCGCAGGCGCGGCCAGGTGGCTTTCGCTGACGGAGGCATCTGGGGCGCGGTCTCGGACACTTTCGAGGCGGCGGCTGACTGGGTGTCGTCGACGGCGTCGGCGGTCGCGGACATCGTCTCTGACCCGCTCGGTGCGGTCGCTGAGCTGGTGATCGCCCCCGCCAAGGCGCTCCTCGGACAGATGGGGTCGTCATTCTGGGCTCAGGCCATGAAGTCGGTCCCGCCGCTTCTCTTTGAGTCGTTGAAGAACATCTTCAAGACCAAGACCGAGGAGTCGGGGCTGGGGTCGTCATCGGGCCTGGTGGGTGCCGCCCGGAAGGCCATCGGGGTGCCCTACATCTGGGGTGGGTCTTCGATCCCTCCGGGGGTGGACTGCTCGGGCCTGGTCTACTGGTCGGCCCAGCAGCTCGGGCTTGGGTGGCCGCGGCTCACCGCCGCGGGATACCAGGCGGGCTCAACGCCGGTGTCGGTGGGGTCGGCGGTTCCAGGTGACTTGCTTTTCTGGGGGTCGCCGGCATGGCACGTGGCAATCGTGTCGGGGCTGGGGCGGATGGTCGAGGCGCCCAAGCCGGGGACGACGGTCCGTGAGACCGCGGTCTGGGGGACGCCGACGGCGGGCCGCTACGGCGGCAGGAAGTACGACCGGGGCGGATGGCTGCCGCCGGGTGTGACTGCTGCGGTCAACCAGACCGGCGCCCGTGAGGCTGTGCTCACCGCGCGTCAGTGGCGGGATGTCTCGTCGCTGGCGGCTCAGGGGGTCAACTCCGCGGACCTGCTCGACGGCGCGGAGGTGCGGCTGGTGATCGGTGACGGCGAGGCCCTCGATGCGCACATCGAGGTCGTGGCGGCTGGGGTGTCCCGGCGTGCTGAGCAGCTGCGTGGGAGGGGTCGCTGATGGGGCTCATCGCTTCTGTGCCTGCCGGGCAGGCGCGCCTGGTGCAGGTCGTCGTCGAGGCCGGCACGGTCCCGGCCGGTGAGCGTTTCACCGTGTCGGGTGAGGCCGGATCCTCGAGGTGGACGGTGCGCGCCGGGGTGCGCGTGTCGGACGGGGGCCAGGTGGTCCTGGGTGACTCCCTGGCCCCCGTCAACGTCCCGGTCACCTACAGGGTGACGTGGGGGCCTGGGGCGTCGTCCAGCGCGGTGTCTGCGCCGGTGGTGCGCCGCTGGTCGGGCCGGTCGCTGCTCACGGATGTCACGGGCGGGTCCGTGGTGGACCTGCTGTGGCAGGGAGCGGACGCCCGGGCGGTAGATCGCAGGGTGACGGTGCACGAGGTGCCGGGGCGCCCTACACCGGTGGTGGTGATGGCGCCGGCGATGGGCGCGGGCACACTGTCGCTGACGGCCCGGACCGAGGGGGAGCACACGAGGGCGATGGCGGCGGTGGCCGCCCGCCCGCAGGTCAACATCCTCTTCCACAACCCTGCCAAGTGCTTCCAGTGCGCGCGGTCCCTGTGCGATGTGCCGCTGGTGACGGTCCTGGTCCTCACGGACATGTCGCACTCGAGGGCTGACCGCCTCGACGCGGCGGAGCGCGTGTGGACGCTCAAGGCCGCGGTCGTGGGGGTGCCGGAGCCTGATCGTGTGGTGCCGACGTCGACGTGGGACCAGCTCGATGCCGCCGAGCGCACGTGGGACCAGGTCGACGACATGGGCATGTCCTGGGACGAGTTCGATCGTGTGCTGTGGCAGGAGGTGGGGGGATGATCCCCGCGAACCTGCTGAGTGACAGCTTCGTCTACGGCGCCCGCGTGGACTCCTGGCTGGGGTCGCGCTGGCTGGGGCGGGTGCCGGTCGTGTCGGGGTCGGTGTCGTGGTCGGCGTCGCAGCAGGTGCAGGGGACGCTGTCGCTGACGGTCCCCCGCCTGGGGTCGGTCTCTGAGGACGAGCCGGCCCGCGACTTCACGCCGACGACCCCGGAGTCCCCACTGGCCTGCTTCGGACAGGTCCTCAGGGTGACGATCGAGGTGGAGTCGCTGGTCACGGGCCTGCGGCACACCGAGCCGGCCGGAGCCTTCCTGGTGACGGGATCGGACGTGTCCCGCGGGACGGTGACCGTGTCCGGGAAGAGCCTGCTCCAGCGGGTCGAAGAGGACCGGCTCACCTCTCCGACGGTGCCGCGCGCCGGCGGGACGCTGGCCTCGGAGATGCGCCGCCTGCTCGGCGGCCACATGGGGCTCGTCGTCGACCCGAGGCTGACGGACCGGGCGTGCCCTACGTCGATGACATGGGGCGAGTCCCGCATCGACGCCCTCTTCGAGATCGCCGACGCCTGGCCCGCCCGCCTGCGGGAGGGCAGGGACGGCGTCCTCTACGTCCTCCCCCCCGTCGACGAGGGCGCCGCACCGTCCCGCACGATGACCGACGGCGAGGGCGGCACCGTCATCGCCGCCAAGCGAACCGAGTCGCGGGAGAAGGTCTACAACCGGGTCGTCGCCCGCGGCCAGCAGCAGGGAGACTCCGGCCAGCCGACCTTCCAGGCGGTCGTCGACCAGCGGACCGGCCCCATGGCCACCAGCGGACCCTACGGCGTCGTCACGAGGTTCTTCTCATCCCCCCTGATCACGTCCCCCCGGTCGGCGATGTCCGCAGCTGTGACGATGCTCGAGACCTCAGTCCGACGATCCTGGACTATCCCGGTCGAGCACACCCCCGACCCGTCCATACGCCTCGACGAGGTCGTCGACCTCCGGGTCTCCCCCGACGCCGGCACCGCCCCGCTACGGATGCGCGGCGTCGTCGCCTCCGTCGATATCCCCCTCACCCACGAGGGCACCGCCCGCACCGACGTGGAGGTGACGTCACGATGACCGCCGGCACGAGAGTCCTCGACCTCCTCGACACCGCCCCCCGGGACGAGCCCCCACGCTCCGGAGCCGACCGAGCCCAGGTAATGATCGCCGAGGTCACCGCCGTATCCACCGACGGCACCCAGGTCTCCGTCTCCATCCTCGGAGCCGACCCCGTCCAGCTCCCAGCCACCGCCTCCGTCTGGACAGGCGTCACCACAGCACACGTCCTGATGGACCCCGGCACAGGCCGACCCGTCCACGTCCTCGGACCCGCCACCAAGCCACTCGAGAGCGCATCCACCGCCCCCCCCACGCAGGGCGAGGACCCGGTGACCGTCGTCCGCACGGCCACAGTCACCCCCGAGTGGTCAGGCACCTGGACAGCCGGCCAGGGATGGGACCGACTCAACATCGGCCGCTACGGCGGCCGCACCGACCTCTACCAGGGCGCCCTCGCCGGCATCCCCCGCACCGGCCTCGCCACCTACGGCCAGCGCATCACCGCCCTGGCAGCATCCAAGATCACACGCGCCACCCTCACCCTCACAGGCAACGGCTCCAACCGCGGAAGCTGGACCGCCATCATCCAGTGCGCCGACAAGACCACCGCCGGCCCCGCCCCCTCAGGCACAACCGCCGGCGTCACCATCACCGGCACCGCCACCGCACAGGTCGACATCACCGCGCTCGCGGGCGGGCTGATGGCCGGCCGGGGGCTGGCTCTCGTCGGTGCCAGCTATGGGGCCGTCCACGGGACGGGGGCGTCGATGTCCCTGGCCCTGACCTATGAGGCGCTCGCATGAGCGCCGGCGGGTGGAGCGTGTGCCCGATATGCGGGTCGGTCATAGCCGACATCTGGCTGCACACCACATGGCACGAGTCGACCCTCGCGGAGCTCATCGCCGACATGACGACAACCATCACAGACGACGAGCCGGCTGACGTGCCGGCCGAGACAGGAGACACGGCATGACCATCACCGACGCCCGCGGCCATCGCGTCCCCGAGGGCACGGACCAGGCGTCCAGGCAGTCACTCCTCGACCTGTCTCTGTCGATCCCGTCGGTCGCCACCGCCGGGTCACTCAACGCCGCCAACCAGCTCGTGCGGGCGCTCACAGACGCCGGCATACCCCCCTCACCGTCCAGCGTCCTCACGGTCCGCCGCACCGACATCGGAGCGACCGCCCACTGGGACGGCTCCGCATGGGCCTACGCACCCGACCAGGTCGCCGGCCAGATCGCGTGGGCCGGCACCGCAGCACTTGCGGCCAATGCGTGGTATCCGGTCGCGTGGCAGACAGCCTCTCCTATTCGTGTTGGTGGAGTGACATGGAACGGATCAGGATTCGTCGTCCCTTATAAGGGGCTCTATCGAATCGAGGCTTTCATCAAGACGACGTGCCCGTCGGCGTCGACCGGCCGCCTCGGTGTCGGTGTGGCGACGAATGGGTCGATGGATGGGCGGTCGGTCGAGGGTGCCGCGCCGTCGGGCGCAGACTATGTCGGCTTCGCGCTTTCATTTGTCACCGAGCTCCAGGCTGGTAACACCGTAGAGCTGCGGAATCGTCAGGATATCGCGACGTCGGTCGACCGCAAGGTTGCGGGCTTGTCGGTGGAGCGCGTCGCCGCCTACTGACCGGCCCCGACAATCACATTCGTCCCTCGTGCCATTCGGGCGCGGGGTTTACCTATGGAAGGAGGAGGATGGGACGGATTCAGGATTCCATCAACTACATGGTTGATGCGATGGTCAACCGGAATGTGGGCTATTCCCAGGGGAGTGCGCGGCACTCGATCACGCGTCTCGTGACGTCCCCGGGGTCCGCGGTCGACGCGGACTGCTCATCCAGCATCGCCTACGCCGCGTGGCGGGCCGGCTACCTGCCTGCCTACCGGCCTGACGCCTGGACCGGGAACCTGAGGGGCATCCTCACCGCCGCCGGATACCAGAGCATCCCGTGGTCGAGGGGGGCATCCCTGCACGCCGGGGACGTGCTGCTCAAGGAGCCTGGTCACGTCGCGATGTACGTGGGCGATATCCGCGGTATCGGTACCTCTCTGGTCGCTGAGGCGTGGATCAACGAGCGGGGGGCGACCCTCGGCGGGACGCCAGGTGACCAGACCGGGGGCGAGACCCGCATCATCGGCTACTGGGGTCACCCGGACACCGCCAGCTCCCGGTGGACGCACATCCTGCGGCCGCCGGCAGACACCATCACGACAGAGGAGGACGACATGCCCACTGCGCGAGAGATCGCAGACACCATCCTGGATACCCCGATCAAGCGCCAGGGAGGCCCGACGGGGACGACCACGCTCCGCACGGAGATCGCCTGGATGACGGCGAACCAGGGGCGGGGGATCAACGCGGCCACGGCCGCCGAGAAGGCGGCTACCGACCTCGGCACCGCCATCGCGGGAGTCGCTGCGGCGACCGCCAAGGCAGTTCTCGATGAGCCCATCGCGCGCGCCGGCGGTGCCAAGGGCACCACGTCCCTGCGCACCGAGGTGGCGTGGGCCACCACGAACCAGGGCCGCGCCATCAACGAGGCCACGGCCGCCACCAAGGCCGTCGAGGCCCTCTCAGCTGAGGCCCGCGCCGCGCGCGCGGCCGGAATCACCACCACCACCAAGGAGAACTGACATGACCGCGTACACGAAGACCTGGGCGGCCGGTGCGGCCGAGCGCGCCCTCAAGACTGCTGCCCAGACTCTCGCCGCCCTGGTCGTCCCGGGCGCGGTGATCTGGGAGCTCGACTGGGCGCAGGCCCTCGGCGTGACCGCCACCGCGGCCGTCCTGTCGGTCCTGACCTCGGTCGCTGACCCGCGGCACGCGGATACCGCGATCGCCACCGCCACCGAGGGCTGACACCATGGGGTGGCCAGGACGGGTGTGGGACACCCTGCACGAGCCGCGGGTGGTGACCGCGCTCATGATCATCACCTACCTGTGTCTCGTGGTCATGGGCGGCACCATCCTGGCCTCCCCACGGGTCACTCCCCCCGACGTCGTCCTCGGGTGCGTGGTCCTCATCGGGGGCGGCGTGCTCGGTGTGCCAGCGGCGTGGACCGGCGCGGCATGGCTGGAGGGGCCGGCACTCGGCCTGTCCGCCGTCGGGCTGGGCACGATCGCCGTCGTCGACATGATCCGGGTGATCTCCACAGACCACTGGATCGGGTACCCCACGCTGCTGACCGTCGCGATGTGCCTGATGCTGTGCGTGCGCATGGCGCGGGTGTGGCCGATGCGGTGGACGCCCGGTCATGAGCCGGACACGCCTTTACGGCGCTCGCAGCGGCGGGCCGCCGTAGAGGTCGTCCTGACAGATGACGCGATCACCAGGGCCATCGAGCGAGAGGAGGCAGCCGAGTGATGCCAGCATGGGTGACAGTCGTCATCGCAGTGGCGACGTCGTCCCTGGCGACCACTCTCGCGCAGGCCCTGATCGCGCGAGGACGTGAGGCGCGTCGTGAGCGGCGCGCCCAGGAGACCGAGGGTGAGCGGCTGCTCCGCAGGATCGCGGATATGCAGATCGCCCTAGCGGCCGTGGCCCGGCTCGCGATCGAGCATGGTGCGCCGCCGACGGTCATCGAGTCCGTGCTCCCCCGGTGGTGGCGCGCGGCCACTGACATTGACGACGACAGCGATGAGCAGGGGTGAGGTATGACGCGCATCGTGGGGAGCGTGGTCTCCCCTGCTGGGGTGCCGCTGCCGGGGTGGGTGCGGCTGGAGCCGTCGCCGCCGGTAGCGGTGTCGGCCGGCGACCTGGTGGTGGCCGCGCCGGTGACCGCCGCCCTCGACGCCGGCGGGCGCCTGGACCTAGAGGTCCTGGCGCCCGCTGGGGTGGTCTGGGACGTGACGGCGTGCCTGGGGACCGTCGTGGTCCGGCGGGCCGGCGTGACCCTGCCCGCCGACGGGACAGTGTCGCTGGGCTGGCTGCTCGGTCTGAGCACGGACCAGGGGCACACGGGCGCCGTCGTCGTCTCAGCGGACGGCCTGACGTACGTGCAGCCCGCCGCCGTCGACGGCGAGCTCTTCACTACCGACATGGCCGTCCTGTCCGAGGACGGCCTGACCTACACCATCGAGACGACAGGAGGCGATGCTCCGTGAGCGTGACCGCCTACACGAGGGCTGGTACGGACGCTGCGATCGCTCGGGCGGTCGCAGCCGTCCCGGCTGGCCCGCCCGGTGAGCCGGGTCCGCCCGGCGCAGGGGGCGCGATGCTGACACTGGCCGACGACGAGGACGTGCCGGAGGGCACGCCCGCGGGCCTGATCATCCGAGGAGGCGCGTGATGGCGACGAAAACAGCGATCGCCTGGCCGACCGGCTGGCGCTACGCCTCCCAGGCGTCGGCGAAGTGGACCTACGACGCCGACGCCACATCGACGATCACCACGACGGCGGCGGGCCAGTTCATCCGCTCATTCCGGGGGGCGTCCGACACGTCTGGGTCGCCCGCCACGACCGACGTGGGCGTGCCCCTCTCGTCGGTCCCCACCGACGGGTCCGCGTACCTGCGGATCGTCGGCGAGAACATGGCGACGGCGGACGGGACCCCCGCCCCCCGCTTCGCCGGCCTCGACCGCGCCACCGGCACGGGCTACGCGACCCCCGGCAGCGATACGGTCTTCGGCTGGCCGGCCCTCAAGACCGGCCCCTTCGACGTCAAGGTCCCGATCACGGCGACCCATCTGGAGACCGCCCGGAGCAAGTTCGGCGGCGGCGACAACATCGAGCTCTTCGTCGTGATGAGCCTCCCCCAGGGGACCGTCACGTCCATCACCCTGGAGTGGCCGGAGGCCGACCCCATCCCCGGGGAGGTCCCGCCGGTCATCGAGGCCGTCGACCGCCCGCACCACCTGACGTACTGGGACGGGAGCCGGGAGGTCCCGGTGGCGGTCGACGCGCTCGCGGGCGACCCCGCATGGCGCTTCCAGACCCCGCCGTTCCAGCCGGTGCCGTCCGTGGCGGCACTGTGGCCGGCGCAGGCCACGACGCCGGTGCGTGTCATGTCGTGGGGTGACTCCCAGACTGACGGCACCAGCGCAGGCACCGGCGGGGTCAACTCGTGGCCGTCGCTGCTGTCGAGGGCCGCGTGCGGTTCGCCGGCGCAGCGGATGCCCGCCGACTCGGTCACGGCGTCGACGACGCTCCAGCCCGCCGCCACTGGGGTGCAGTGGGTCAACCATGGCTTCGGCGGCTCGACCGCCGGCACGTTCCTCCCGGATCCCCTGGTGGCTCTGGCCGCACGCTTCCAGCCCCATGTCGTGACCATCCAGGTAGGCGTTAACGACTGCCTGACCGGTGTCAGCCTCGACGTCTACCGGCGGGGGCTCACGCGGGCTGTGGACGCGGCCCTGGGCGCGAGCACGACGACGGTCGTGGTCGTGCTGTCGGCGTGGGAGGCGGCCACGATGCGCGGCCGCGCGCACTCGTGGGCCGAGTACCGGGCGGTCATGAGGGAGGTCGTCAGCTCGAGGGGTGACCGTGTGGTCTTCGCGGACACCGCTGAGCACTATGCGGCCACGTCTCTGCCGACCAACGACCTGGGCGGACTGCTCGCCACGGACGACCTGCACTTCACGGTCGCGGGGCACCAGGAGCACGCCGCCCTGGTCGGTGGCGTGCTCGGTATCCCGTACACCCGGCCGGCCGCGGCCGTGTCCGGGGCGGGGATGGTGGTCCTGCCCGAGGGCGCCGACCTCCCTGCGGGCACGCCGTCGGGCGCGGTCGTCATCCGTACGGGGGCGTGACCAGTGGCGGTGACGGTGCGGTCCCACGCGGTGGCGACCGTGAAAGCCAACGAGGGCAGTTTCAACGCCCTGTCGGCGGTGTCGCAGGCGGGTGACCTGGCCCTGATCGTCATGTGCTCCCAGTTCGGGGACACCGCAGCCAGACCACCGGAGGGGTGGACCGGGCAGCACACCGGCTCGGCCGGCGGCCGCTCGGGCTACATCGCCTCCCGTGTCGTGACGGACCCGTCCGAGACACAGGGCGTGCAGTGGTGGTCCGACAACGCCACCGACGCGGCCCGCCAGCGGGGCGCTCTCATCATCCTGTCCGGGATCGTGTCGCACACGCTCACCGCGTGGGCCGGGGCGGTCCCGGCGGTTGACGGCCCGACCCTGCTGGTCTCGCAGCAGCACGCGACATCGGCGACGGCGCTCACCGAGTGGCCGGCCGATCCCGTGGTCATCGCGGGTGAGGCGTCGACGGCGGCGTCGTGGTCGTCGCTGCGGGCCGGCATCGTGTCGGCCGCCCCCGTAGGGGTGACGGGGCCGCAGGCGTGGGCGGCGGTCCGGCTGGTAGCCGAGGAGGCGCTGCCGTGGGCTGAGGTCGACGGCCAGCGTGCGACGGTGTCCGTGTGGGACGGGGCCCGGGAGGTGCCGGTGACCCGCGCCGGTGTGATGCCCTCCGGAGCACCTACTGTGGACGCGCTCCTGGCCGCGCCGCGGTTCGTGGTCGCCCATCGTGGCGGCTCACAGTCGTGGGTCGAGCACACCGCCCGCGCCTACACCCAGGCCGTCGCGCACGGGTGCCCGGCCCTGGAGTTCTCGGCGGCCCGCACGCTGGATGGCGTGTGGATCGGCCACCACGACCGCACGATGGCGCGCCTGGGTGGCGGCGACGTCGACCCGGCGACGCTCACCTGGGAGCAGGTCCAGGCGGCGCTCCCGGAGTCGGCGCGGCCGGTCACCCTCGACTGGCTCCTGGCCACCTACGGGGGCACGCACACGGTCGTGTTCGACCCGAAGTACCGGGCCGGCGACCGGCTGGACGAGTACCTCGAGCTGCTCGCCCCCTATCGGGGCCGGGTGCTGCTGAAGTTCGCCGGCGACGCCGACTGGCTCTTCCGCCTGTGGCGAGAGCGAGGCTTCCGTACGTGGGCGTACGCCTACGCCGCGTCAGCGGGTGAGGCCTGGTACCAGGCGATGCTCACCAACTCAGATATCGACGTGCTGTCGATGGAGTGGGACGCGCCCGCCGAGGTGTGGCAGGCGCTGACCGCGACCGGGAAGCCCGTCGTCGCGCACATCCCGGGCAGCCGGGAGCAGGTCGAGACCGGGTGGGCGCGCGGCGCTGCCGGCGCGATCTGCTCCGCCCCGAACACCGTCCTCCCCCTGAGGGTGTGACACCAATCGAGTGAGGCCCCCGCACCATCCGTGGTGCGGGGGCCTCATTGTCGTGTCTCACCACGGGGTGACCGTCTCGGAGAGCCGGTCACGGCTGATGCCGAGGCGTGCGAGGAGCCGGTCCTCAGCCGCCGCGTAGAGCTCGGGGGTGGTGGGGTCACCCTGGGCCCCGGTGAAGCCGTCGGTGAAGACGTCGTCCCAGTGCCCGGGGAAGCACCCCGGGGGAATGGAGCTGATGCTCTCGACGGCAACCCAGGAGTCCGTGTCGTCGGGGTCCGCCACCTCGAGCGTGACAGCCCACTCGTCGCGGTCGGTGCCGGCCGCACCGACCTGGTAGGTGTCACCCACGGCGGGACCCGACCACGCGAGGCGGACCGGGCCCTCAAGGGCCCGGGCGACGGCGGGGTCGGACAGGGCGGCGGCCGTCCTGTCGGTCGCCTCCGCAGGCTGCTCATCCGTCACGATCGCGTGCCGGGCGACGGCGGCCCAGTACTCGTCCTCGCTGACGGCGACGGTGTAGCCGTAGTTGACGCCCTGGCCAACAGCCTCGAGGACCTCGTCGGCGATGGCCTCGACGTCGTAGTCGCTGCTGCTGGTCTCGCCGCCGGCGGCGTCGAGGACCGCGATGATCTCGCGCTCGATGGCGTCCTGGCGAGTGATGTAGGTGGGGTTCATTTGGTGGTCCTTTCGATTGTGTGTCGGTCCGTCCCGACACCACTAGCATATGACGTCATATGGTGCGGTCGCAAGAGGTCGACGCATTACCGTCCGGTCACGACCGGGTCCGCTTCCATCCCAGGAGCCCGTAGACCGTCTGGGGCGTCACCCCCGCCGCGTCGGCGACGCGGTACTTCGGGGCGCCGGCGTCGAGGGCGTCGATCATGGCCTCCCTGTGCTCGGCGGCGGCGGCGTCGAGGGCGGCGCGGGCGTCCTCGCAGCGCCGCAGAGCAGCCGCGATGTCACCCTTGGATGCGGGGTTCATGTCCTGTCTCCTTCCTGCGCCCCGGTGGGGCGCGTGGTGATGGCGGGAGGGGCGGGCCACGCGCCCGCCCCTCCCGGGGGTTCGGTCAGATGAGCACCGGCGCCCACGGCCCGCGCTCGCGGATGATGCCGGCGAGCGTGACCCGGTAGTGGTCGGCGGTGTCCGCGGCCTCCGCCTGGAGGGCCTCGTAGCTGGCGTCGCCCGTCTGGGTGAATCGCCGCCCGTAGAAGAAGGCTCGGAGGTCGTAGTGGCGGATCGCCTGGCGGAGAACGAGGACGCTCCAGCCGATGTCCTCGCTCACGGCCTCGTGCTCGTAGGCGGTCGTCGTGGCGGTCATGTGCGTCCTCTCGGCGTCGGTGGGAGGGGGTGGGCGTGTGGATCGCCCTCCCCGGGGGTTGGTCAGATGCGGTCGGCGGCGATGTCCCGCAGGTCAGAGCAGGTCAGCCCCTGCTCTCAGTGCAGGTCCACCAGGTCGGACACGAGGGTGAAGAACGCCTCGTCGTCCTCGATGATGGAGGCGCGGGTCGGGAGGATGAGGACCTCGCCGTCGGCGGCGTCGCAGGGCTCGTCGTCGGACTCGGGGCCCTCGATCTCGACGAGGACGGGGTCGCCCGCCTGGATGGCGTAGCAGGCGATGTAGGCCGCCAGGTCGGCGAGGGTCTCGCAGCCGGACACGCCGTGGCGGACCTGGTCGTCGTCACCGTCCATGGGGAAGGACAGCTGCTGCTCGGCGTCGAGCAGGTCGGCGATGTCCCGGCTGCGGCTCTGGATGCGGTAGGCGATCATCGCGTCCTCCTGGTCTTCCCATCGGGTCCGTCCCGATGCCCCTAGTATATGACGTCATATGGTGCAGAGTCAAGGGGTGAGCCGTCATACTGGGCGGGGCGCGACTCTGTTGCAGAGGCGCAACGCGCGCGGGAGCTCGGCGCGTGGCTACCCCGCCCGCTTGGAGCGGCGCATGCAATGGCTACCCGTACGGCTACCGCAACCGCTGTCGCACCCTCGAAGATGTGGACTTTTGCCCGCAATTACAACGATCCACGGAGGGGTGACTACGCATGAGCCGCGGACTTTTAATCCGAAGGTCGTGGGTTCGAGCCCCACGGGGGGCACCGTCTCG